>JAZUNI010000061.1:0-3037 GCA_045604045.1 Elusimicrobiaceae bacterium
TGAAGCCGGGGGCCAAACAACGCGTTTTCTAAGGGCGTCCATATTTGGAATGAAAACGACGAATATTAAAAAGTTATTAAGGATTTTTGAGGATAACGCCTATTTAGAATCATGTATAGAGGGGATGAAAGAATCAATCCATAAAACAACTTTAGAAAATTTGGCAACTTATACCGATGGAAGGCGGCGGCAAATATTAGACCCTTTATACAATCGCCTAGACGATATTATGGGGGACGAATATTTGGCGGAATGTTTTGATAGTGAAGAAGGCTTGGACATGGTAGAAATTATGAGCCAGAAAAAAGCGGTGATTATAGATATACCGCAAAAACTAGTAGGGGATACAGGGGTAAATTTAATCGGAAACCTGATTATGACAAAGATTAATTTGGCCATGACCTTACGGGAAGAAAAAAATCAATTCCCATTCTTTATTCTGATAGATGAACCCCACCAGTTTACAAGATCTTCAGGGGTATGGAAAACGGCTTGCGTCGAATCGCGTAAATGGCGGGTAGGGTATAACTTCTTATTCCATGATTGGGCGCAATTAGACCGGGATTTAAGGAGCATAATGAGCAATGCAGGACTAAACTATTTTTTGTACCCTTCAGGAAAAAGGACCTTCCAAAGCTTGGCGGAAGAAATACAACCTTTCACATTGGATGATGCTTTAAAAATGCCTTCCTATCATGCCATAAACATAATTAGGAGCGGCGGCGAACAAATAAAGCCATTCATTTTAAAAATGACCAAACCACCTTCAATGCAAGCCTAAACGATTAGGCTTGTTTTATTTTGTCATAAATTCATAGAAAGTACTTGTACTATTACCATTCAAATAGTAATATGGAAATAGGTTATCATAGTAAACTTAGAAAGGCGGTTTTGACGTGGCAGAACAAAAAAATAAAACCATTGGGGAAATCCTTCATGATTATAGAACGGGTTTAGGGTATACCCAAACGGAATTGGCCGATGAATCAGGGGTAAACCAGAGGACAATTAGCGCAATAGAAACGGGTAAAATTAAGCTACCCACCTATAAAACGGCGGTAAGTTTAGGGGAAGTATTGGGGATTAGCCCGCTTTTATTGTTAGGGGATCAAGTAGAAGCGGCGGAAGAAAAAGAAGCAGAGCCAGTGGCGGAAACAAAAAATACTAGTGCTCTATTGAATGCTTTGAAAGACAAGTATCTAAGAAGGTAAAGGGGTAGGGGACAATGGAAAATAAAAAGGCTAAAAACGGATTAAGTATTACGGAAAATGTAAGGGAGCTATTGGCCAAATTTCCAGAAACACGGGAAAACGATAGAATCTTATTTTCGTATTATTGGGCGCTTATTGACGAAGTGGATTTTAGTAGTTTTGAAGGCTTTTTAGAAACATTTGTAAATGCTACTCAACCGGCGACGATATCAAGAAGCCGCCAAAGGATTAATTACGAAGCAAAGGAAAACCAGGAAAGATACTTACCAAGGGATAAAAAGGTTATTGTTCGCCGCTTGGAAAAAGGGTATTTTGTCCGTAAAAAATTAGAAGATATTTTTAAAGGGGTGGAATAGGAAATGGCGGAAAAATTAGCGGATCTTAGAAAAGAACGGGACGACCTTTTGGATATTATTCAAATGCAAGAAAAAATGCTTCAGGAAGCGGATCAACATAAAGAAATAGCTGAAAAAGTACAAGCGGGGGAATTTATCCCCGTTACCGTCCATGAAGAAACCATGGAAGCCATTAGAGAAAGCTTTAGAAGCGGAGAAGAAGCCTTGGCGGAATTGGAGAAATTAAGGAATAGTGGGACAAGCGGGAAAGTCATGCTACTAAAAAAAATATCCTTGGCTATGGGTGAAGTGCAAAGGATTCCTAAGAGCGGGTGGAATGATTTTCATAAATACAAGTATGCGAATGAAGGCGATATATTGGACGGAATTAGGCCAATACTATCAGAATTAGGCTTGGCATTATGGACCGACATAGTAGAAGAAAGCAGGAACGTTGTAGACTTCTACTCTAAAGGGAATTTAAGAGGTAAAAAGACTATTACCAAAGTCGCCGTTAAATATACAATTTTTTGCGCGGATAGCGGCGAAAGTTTGGAATCAACTTATAAGGGTGAAGGGGAAGACGAAGGGGACAAAGGTTTGTATAAAGCTTATACAGGGGCAACAAAGTATTTTCTTACAAAGACCTTCTTAATATCATCCGGTGATATGGTAGCCCCTGAAGAACCAATGGACCCGGAAGCGGATACACATTTAAAGGACCCTAATTACAATAATCAATCACAAAACAAAAATAATGCCCCTAGAAACGATAAAAACGGCCAAAATAGCGGCGGAAATCAAAACCAAGGGGAAGAGTTAGGGAAACAAGAAAAATTAAAAATAAAGTAATTATGGGCCTTGTTAGCGGGAAATGTTGATGGATTTGAGGATTGGTATACGAAACAGGCTAAAAAAGGCGCTAATCATAAAGCCATGTATAACTATTTAAAAGGGAAAGTGGACGAAAAAGAAGCCGCGGCGAATGAAAATAATGAACATGGAGCGGATCAACAAACCGAGCCGCCGCCTGAAAAAGAGGATACAACCCCGGAAGAAGAAGATAGATACCATTGGAATGGTAAGAAAATATCAGAATTAACCGCGGAAGAATATATAAGCTACAGTGAGAAATATTTACCGTTTGATTTATCGGACGATGAAAGAAATAATATTTTAAGCGGGAACACCGTTAAAAATCCAATATTACCAAAAGAATAGACCAATAGGGGCCTTTTTTTAGGCCCCTTTCTTCAATTTTTTAACTAATCTACCAAGATATGAAAAAAGTAATTGACTTATGACAACTATTGAAATAAAATGAAAATGTACTTCAGTAAACTATATAAAAAGGGGATGGGATTACGTGGCAATATTAACAAAACCTTTTATTTATTTTGGAAAGTCGAAAGTGGTTATTTTGGCACATGGTACATACAAACAAGGTTTTGTTAATCACAGGGCTACCATTTGGATCATGGAAGGAATTAT
>JAZUNI010000062.1:0-1975 GCA_045604045.1 Elusimicrobiaceae bacterium
TTCCTTTTTCCTTCCTTTCTTCCGTTGGCTTTCCATCGTCAGCACGGGGGGAGCCACCGCCCCGTAGATACCCCGCCCCCCGTCACAGGGTGCGGAGCATTTCGGAAACCTCACGCACGATCAACCAAGGGCAAATCAGCACCCCCGCCACGCTTGCCGCACGCATCACAAGCGTTAACACCTTGAACACAACCACCATCCCATCACCGCCTAAACGCTATACCGCGTGACGGGCGGGGCATCTCAACTGCTCCCGCCTTTACCAATTCCGCAAGGCTTGCCACGGTCAAACCCGCAAGCCGTGCGCCGCTCTTGTCCTTCAGCGGGAAGGCGAAACCGTCTTTTCCGATTCCGCTAACCGCCACATCGTCAACCGCCCACACGGGCATGCCGCCCGCATTCGCTCTTGTCATTTCCATTATTATTCCTTCCTTTCTAGAGCCGTGATTGACTCTATAAAGCGGTTTAGCCGTCTGCTAGACCGCTCTAACAATCAACCATCAATGCGCCGTGCTTCCACGATTTCAAAAAGAAGCGCATTTGTATATCGCCCGAAATGCTTAACAACCGCCGTTTCAATGGCTGGAATAATAGCCGTTGCCTTTACTCTCACGGTATGCCGCTTCTTTTCGTTAGTGAAGATTACTTCATACTCGTTTATCATTTTTCCTTCCTTCCTTTTTCCGTGTTTCGGCTTTGTTAAGCCATCTTCAGCGGGTGAACATCACACCCGGACACGGAACCGGGCGGGGAATGCCCGCCCGGCTGGTTCATTTCAGCAGTTCGCTAACAGTTGCCCCCGTGGCTTTAGAGTAGCAACGGCGGCATCCCGCACAACTGCGTGCGCCGCAGTTGATTTCAACGTTTGCGGCGGCGATTTTGTCGTAGACCGTGAACGTTTTATCCATCCCCGCCGAAAGCGGCTTAACAACATTCAAAAACGGGGAAGATTCAATCATTACCACGTTGTCCGGCTTGCCGCCTTCAACCTTGAAAGCCGCCGCCACGATTCCAGGGTTTTTCGTCCACCACGCAAAAGTAACTGCGGGATTTGCTTTAATGATTCGCACATAGTTGCGTGCCTGCGTTACGTTTGCGACATCCCCAAACGATTCAATGCGAACGATTGCCACGTTGCCGAAAATCGGCATCTCGTCCGCATCCAGTAGCCGCCCCGTTAAAAGGGCGTAATTTGCAGACATTGCCCGCCCGGCGGCGGTGTATCTCTTAAGAGTAGCCGCCGCAAAACATTTTTTACATACACTCCCATTAATTTGCATCCTTGCCCTACAAATAGGATTGTCAAGGCACGATGTAGAAATGGACGGAACGCCCGCCATCTTGCCGCTCATGCTATCGCTAATGTGAACGGGGGACACATTCAAACAAAACTTGCTTTTTTTCATTTTCTTTTATCCTTCCTTTTTTAGTGGTTTAGCGCATCCATTAAAGCCGCCCCCACGATCACGGGCGGCGGCTTTAAGGAATGCCCCAAACGGGGCATACCTAAGAAAGAGAAAGAAAACAACGGCGGCGGCGAATTCCATCCCCCCACGGGTAGCCGATAGCGTGCCACGGCACGTTCGTACATTTATCCACGCGGGGAGAGTGCCCCCCGCCGTTGATGCGCCTCTTTCGGGGCGGGCGCATAAACCATTAAAATTTTCAAGGCGCCGCCTTTAACGGTGGCAAGCCGTTGGGGGTTCAGTCCGTGAACCCAACGGGGCGGGGGGTACGCCCCCGCGCGGGCGTTGTGGTGGCGGTCGCTATCGCTTGACCAGGGCGGCGGCGGGGATTCCATCGGCGGGGGCGTCCGTGGACGCGTTCCCGTGGGGGTTTCCCCTTACGCTACCCATTGTAACGAATGGGAAACACCCTTGCAACAACTATAATAAACACTAATGAATTAATTTATATATATGCGATTCTTATACAACCGCCCACCGCCCATATGCCCCCGTGGGGCGGCTTTCCA
>JAZUNI010000063.1:0-39594 GCA_045604045.1 Elusimicrobiaceae bacterium
TCCATGTTAAGGACCTCCTTGTGATTAAATTACCTGCTAGCACAGGTAATTTAATTGTATCACAAGGAGTTTTTGTTGTCTTGCGGAACGGTATAACCAAGATTGAACCCCCTGCCTAGCAGGGGGTTTTCATTACACAAAAAAGGACTGGCTTTACCAGTCCTTTTTATGAATTAAATCACTTCTTAATTCTGCGCCACATGTTTGTATTTAAACAGCCACGCAAACAATACCGCTACCACAAGCGAGAAGCCCGCAAATACAAACCACGCTTCACTCCACCCATTCATAATGAGTTTAGAGAGCCTTTCGGGATACACGCCGTTAATCATTTGGGACGGATCCAAGTGCACGTTGACTAGGCAGTTAATCACCTTTTGCGCCGCCAGCGATCCAATCGCCGCGCCAAAACCGTTGGTCATCAGCATAAATACACCCTGCGCCGAAGAACGAATAGAAGCGTCCGTTTCTTGGTCCACGTACAAAGATCCGGAAATATTAAAGAAGTCAAACGCCACGCCGTAAATAATCATAGACGCAATAAGCATCAATATACCGAGCGCAGTGGACGGATTTCCCACGCCTAAGAGCCCAAAACGTAGCACCCAAGCCAGCATACTAATAAGCATCACTTTTTTAATGCCGTAGCGTTTTAAGAAGAACGGAATTAAGAGGATACACAGCGTTTCCGAAATTTGCGAAAGAGAAATTAACGCCGTAGCGTTATTGGCTCCCCAAGAGCCCGTGTACCCGGCTAACGCATTAAACCCCGTGATAAACGGCCCGGCAAACCCGTTAGTGATTTGCAAGCTCATGCCAAGTAACATAGAGAAAATAAAGAACGTCGCCATCTTTTTTTCTTTAAACAGGGCAAATGCTTTTAAGCCCAGGGCCTCACCCAGCGTGCGGGCTTTTTCCGTGCTGACGGGGCAGTTAGGTAGCGTAAAGCTATACACACCTAAAATCACCCCTAATACCGCCGAAAAATACCATTGCGCATAGGAGCCGGCAAAGTGGGCAAAATTGGTCGTCCACATGGCAATAATAAAGCCTACCGTACCAAATACACGGATGGGCGGAAAGCATTTAACCGTATCTAAATTTTGCTGACGTAAAGCCGTATAAGCGACGGAGTTAGAAAGCGCCAACGTCGGCATATAGAAAGCTACACTAATCGTGTAGCAGGTAAATAAACTGGCAAAGCAGATACTAGTTTGCGAGCCAAACCACGCAGCCCCGGCAATCCCGGCTGCCGCCAGCAAATGGCACAAGCCCAGCAACTTTTGCGCCGGCACCCAGCGATCCGCTACGATCCCGATGACGGCAGGCATAAATAAAGACACAAAGCCTTGTGTCGCATAGAACCAACCAATTTTATCAGCAAACCCGGCACCCGCCAAAAAAATGCCCATAGACGTTAAATAGGCACCCCACACGGCAAATTCCAGGAAGTTCATAATGGTCAAACGAATTTTGATGTTCATAAGTAAGTATCCGGGAAAACCCGGCAGCACAATACGTACTTCCTCCTTTAAATTGGGTGAGCTTGTAGCCCGCCTTAAAGTTATTGTACAAAAAAAGTATAATGAGGAAAAGAAAGCCGCCGGGCTTTCGTCATGCTGAACTCGTTTCAGCATCTCCTCCTTGTTTCATTTTTAGACGTGGCGGAGATCCTGAAATAAATTCAGGATGACAATTGATACAAGGAGAATTTACATGGCAGATTATAGTTTTGACGTAGTATCCAAAATAGATTTAAACCTAGTGAGCGAATGTGTTTCCGCCGCCAATAAAGAAATTACCAACCGCTACGATTTTAAAGGCACCAATTCCGCCATTGAGCTCAACCAAAAAGACAACGAACTCAAATTAGCTTCCGCGGATGAATACAAGGTAAACACCTTGCGTGACATTATTTTTACCCGCATGGCCAAACGCGGGATTGCGCTTAAAAATTTACTTCCCCAAAAAATTGAAGCTGCCCTAGGCGGCAACGCCAAACAGGCTATAAAAATCCAGCAAGGCATCCCGGCTGACAAAGCCAAAGAAATCACCAAAGCTATTAAGGACGCCAAATTAAAAGTATCGGCCTCTATTCAAGGGGATCAACTGCGCGTATCGTCCAAATCCAAGGACGAACTACAAGCCGTGATTGCGCTATTAAAAGGGCGCGACTTTGGCGTAGAACTGCAGTTTACAAATTATAGGTAATTTTAGAATAGCAAAACCCCCGCTACTAGCGGGGGTTTTATTCGTTAAATATTACTGAACTGTCGGGTTTTTCGCTGAAGATAGCTGTTCTGCCGAGGGTTCTTCCCGCACGGGGAATAATTCATCCGCCATTTTTTCCACTGTTTCGCGCGCCGTGTTATAGTCCTGCGCGGCCTGCATAAATTGAGAAGTGGGCCGATTGGTATCTACATTTTTAGCCATTTCCAACTCTAAAACGGCCTTTTTATATTCAAAATCTTCTAGTGCCAGCCATAACTTAATATGATTTATAAGCCGGTCTTTTTCCGTTTCTACCACGACCGGGCACGAGGACAACGCCTGGTTTAAAAAACCAATTTCCCGCTCCACGCTTTCGCGGTTAGTGTGAGAAAAAATGGGGTTTTCGGCTCTCAGTTCCGGCACAGAAACCGACGAAGCACGCACCGTGGAATGGTCCGGCAGATAGCGGTTGCCCACCATCATGCCCCCCACAAATAGCAGCGCCATAGTTAATAAGTAAAGAATGTATTTCATCTTGTATATTGTAGCAAAAACTATATGCTTACAGGTAAATTTGGTAGAATAAAAGAACAATTTGCTTCTGTTTTTGGAACCGTTTAAGAAACGGGCTTGGCTAAGTGATTAGCCGGCTATGCCCTCCAAAAACAGCCGAATAATTAGGTACAACTTTGTGGGAATTGCAAACCTTGCGGGGTTGTACCCAATGTTTACCGTTTCTGCTTCGGCAGAACGGTAAGCTACGGCTGTATTGTTTTTGGTAGCGGGCATAGCACCATGGCAGTATAAGCCGTTTTTATTGGTTTCATAACGAACAAATTGGAATGTAGGTCAGGTTTTACCTGACGTAAAAAAGGAGGAAACTTATGAAATCAAACAAAAATGTAGTTACAAAAAACGAAAGTTATTGTGGAGAAATGTTATCGGGAATCCCCCGACAGAGACTCTCGGGGATGACAGCTTATTTTGCAACGTTCCGTGGCTTTACTGCCCGCTCCGTCATCCCGCAATGTCGGTATGCGGGTATAGCCCTACACGGGTTTACACTCATTGAGCTGTTGGTAGTAGTGCTGATTATTGGCATTTTGGCGGCCGTTGCCTTACCACAATATAATAAAGCGGTTGCCAAAGCTCAAGTGCTAGAATATGAAACCCACTTAACCGCCCTGGGGAAAGCCGCCGCAGTTTGCAAGTTATCAAAGGGCGAGTCCTGCACCATAGACGAATTAGATATTAAGGTGCCGGAGTGTAAACTCAACGAAAAATTAGCAAAAGGTGGATTCATAACTCAGTCGGCAAATAGTTGCGAGTACGTTATTACCGATTCACAAGCTCTCGCTATCGGTCTATACAACGGAATGCCTGCATCAGGAATACTATTTCTTTATGTGTATGGATCCACCCCTACAAGTAACACCACACCGAGTGGATTTTATTGTGGTTTGGCAGCATTTCAAGATTGCAATTCTTCTCCAGTTGGAGGTTTTTCTTGTGCAGATTTAGGGTTTACAATTAAAGAGGAGAACTACTGTAGACGCCCCTAAGAAAAGTACTAGTTCACTGAAGTGCTAAATTATAGCAAAGCCTTGGTTTCCCCGAGGCTTTCTTTATGTAGACACCCCCGACGTAGTCGGAGGGGTATATCGTACAATTTTCCTATTTGTGACCGGAGAATTTGTTTATAAAGAATTTAAAAAGTTACTATTTCCCGGCACCACTTTTATTATAAAAAAGGAAACGAAGAATATCCTGTTTTCAAATTTGAGATGATTAGCCGCCGTATGTTGACCCGTGGCGTACGTCCTGCGGACGGGGCGCCAGCCCCGCAAGTACGCGAGGTGGTCAAATCGGCGGCTAAGGGCTCAAATTTGAAAACTGTCAGAGCGCGATTTACTTGTTAATTCCGCAGCACTTTTTGTATTTCTTTCCACTGCCGCACGGGCACGGGTCGTTTCGGCCAATTTTGGGGCCCTCGTGCACGACGGTTTCCACGTGGTGTTGAGCCGGGCTTCCTTCGGCGCGCAGTTCCGCCTCGTGCTCTTTCATCCATTTTTTCATTTGGCGGATGCTTTTAAAGTTCACGCCATCCGCTTCCATACGCCGGGCGATACTCATAAATTTTTCCTTAATGGCCGGGTCTTTAAGTTGTTGCTTAAACATATCCGGCAACGCATCTATTTCTTTTTCCAGCTTATCCGCAATAGACAGGGGGGCTGTTTCTTGCGGGCCGGACTCCTTCTTTTTAAATGGATTCCAAATCATTTTTAACTCCTATTTCAATAAATTTTCTACAAAATTTTTGATAATTTCCGCTTTTTCAAAATAATGTTTTTCCCGCGGAACGACCAACCGGTTGGGATGTTTTTCCCAAATCTTTAAAATTTTATCATCAATTTCAAAAGCTTGCTGTAAATTTTCCGTGCGCACATTGGTAGCCTGGTAGTAGTCCCGCTCCGGAGGCGGAGACAAGTGAATAACCGCATCATAGCGGGCCAGTTCCGCCTCCAGGCTAGACTCCATATTTTTAAAAAAATCTTCCGGTCCATACGGCCAATAAACCGCCCCGTCAATAGTTCCGCGGTCACACACCATTACTTTAGCGTCAGACGTTTTCTCTGCCAGTTCCTCTAGTTGGCGCGCCGTATAGAAAATAATTTTCTGTGCGTGCACAATGTGAATGGGGCTATTATCCGTACGTGGGAAACCGCCGCTGTAAATCAGAGTAGCAGCTTCTTGCACCAAGGCAATTTTTTTGCCGAAAGTTTCTTTTAAGATAGACAGCGCAGTTGTTTTCCCGCCGCTGGGGCCACCTGTTAAAACGATTTTTTTCATATCTTATCCTTTAATAATTTTTTCTACAAAATTTTTAATAATTTCTGCTTTTTCAAAAAAATGCTCTTTGCCTTCCACAATTAAGCGGTTGGGGTGATTTTTCCAAATCTGCATAATTTTATCATCAATTTTAAAAGCTTCTTCTAAACTTTCCGTACGCACATGCGTAGATTGGTAAAATGCCGGGTTGGTAGGCGGAGATAAATGCAATACTGCATCATAGCGGGCAAGCTCCGCGTCTAACGTAGTACCCATCGTTTTAAAGAAATCTTCCACTCCATTCGGCCAATACACAGCCGCATCTACAGTACCGCGGTCACACACAATCACGTCCGCGTGGGAGGATTCTTCCGCCAAAGCCTCCATTTCACGCGTCGTTACAAAAATAATTTTTTGCGCAGCTTCTATATGGGGAATAGAATGATCCTGGCGCGGGAAACCCCCGCTAAAAATAAGAGTAGCGGCTTCGCGCACTACTTCTACCTGCGGGCCGAAGGTTTCTTTTAAAATAGTTAAAGCCGTGGTTTTACCGCTGTTGGGTCCGCCGGTCAAAGCAATCTTTTTAGTGTGTTTCATGCGTTGGCTCCTTAGATGAGGTTTGGTCCGCCTGTTTGGCAGCATTTAATTCTTTTAAGTATAATTCTTTTAGTTCTTCAAATTCTGCTTTTTTCTCAGCGGGCACATCCCGCACGGCTGAGTTGCGGTTTTTCATTTTCAAAAAATCTAGAAACTTCTCTTTTTCTTTAATGCGGAAATCCAAATGCGGCCCGGTGGAAAGCCCCGTACTGCCAATATACCCCACCGTTGCACCTTGTTTAATTTTGGCGCCTGCTTTTACCCCTTTACCAAAACTTTTTAAATGGCCATACATAGTGGTATAGTTATTGGCATGACGAATTTCCACAAAGTTACCAAACCCGCCTTTCCAACCGGCAAAGCGCACAACACCGTCTGCCACGGCCTGAACGGGAGTACCGGACGGGGCCGCATAATCAATACCCAGGTGCGGACGGCGGATTTTTAAAATAGGGTGCATGCGCGCCGGATTAAAGTACGAAGAGATACGGTATCCGCGGAAACTAATGGGCGATTTTAGGAACATTTTTTTGCTAATTTTGCCCGTTTCGTCGTAAAAATCATCTTCAAAATAGAAAGCATAGGTAGGCTTTTCTTCATTAACATGCTTATAGGAAGCGGCCAATAAATCCTGGCTAACCACTTCCCCCGACGGGGCAAAATTTTCTTCCCACAAGGCCGTATATTCGTCGCCGTTGCGGGTATCGGTATTAAAATCTACCGTCCAAGAGAACGCATCTGTAAAATCTAAAATAAGCGGCACTTGTAGTCCATCAGCTACCATGGTTTGAAAAAGCGAACTGCGGATCGTACCGGCGGCTGTTTTGATGCGCGTTTGCAATTCTACCTCACTGGTACCCGCAATCAAATAATCTTCCACGTTCGCCACATAGTAACGCTTAAAACCCTGTTTTAAAAGAAGCAAAATGAGATGTCCGTTTTCTACGGAAAGAGAATATTCGTCCTGTGGTCTCAAATGACGCGTATTAACCACCGAACTTAACTTAGCCACAATCTGGACCACATCCTGCCGCGATAAGCCCGACTCTACTAGCGCATTATAAATCGGTTTTTCTTTAATGGTATATTCCACTACCGGGATTTCCCGCTGGCTTTCCAGTAATGCCTGTTCTTGCGCTTGGTATTCCCGCGTAACACGCACGGCGACATACGTACAAATCACGATAACCGCCAACACAGCCAGGTAAAACACCACATCGTGGTAACGCAAATAGTGACGTCGAAGAAAGGCTACTAATTTCTCTTTCATAGGCTAAAATCGGGGCGGAGAAATCTCCGCCCCTGAGTATTTATTTTTGATCTTTTAAGAAAGAGCACAACGCAATCGCATTGAGCTTCACTTTCGGGTCATCCGCACGGGAGGGCAAGATGACCGGAATCTTCGGCCCAACAAGTACCGCAGCCGCTTCCATATCCGCGCCAAAGAAAGCCAGTGCTTTGTATAGCGGGTTAGCAGCGTCCAGATCCGGTAGCATTAAAATATCGGCATCCCCGGCTACTACTTTATCTTTAATGCCTTTTTCAGCGGCACGTTCCGGGCTCATAGAAATATAGAAATCGTACGGGCCTTCCACCACACAGCCGGTAATTTTCCCTTCTTTATTCATTTGTTCCAACGCAGCCGCATCCACCGTGCTGGGGATTTTTTCATTTACTTTTTCCACCGGGCACACGCAGGCCACTTTTGGGTTTTCAAGCCCTAATTTGTGCATGGTATTTACGGCATTTTGCACGATTTTAACTTTTTGTTCCAAGGTAGGCGCAATCACCACGGCAGAGTCCGTCACCGCAAACGGCTTTTTATATTTAGGGGTGCTAAATAGCACAAAGTGGGAAAGTAACGACCCTTCCGGCACCAGGTGTGCTTCTTTATTTAAAATAGCTTTCATGTAGTACTTGGTATCTACCAAGCCTTTAATTAAAAAGTCACCCTTGCCGGCCAAGATTTGGTCTACAGCTAGTTTGCACATGGTGGGCACATCTTCACAGTCAATAAACTCAAATTTGCTTTCGTTTAAACCAACGTTTTTAACCATTTCCTTTACGGCAGCCAGCGGCCCAATCAAAATACCGTGGGAAATAAGCCCATTGTCATCAGCCATTTTGATGGCGGTTAGTGCTTCTTTGTTATTGGCACCCGGCACAACGACCCGGTTGGATTTTCCTTTTACTTGATTGATTAAATCTGCAAAACTGCTAAACTTCATACTGTCATCTCCTTGTAATAATCTAAAAATCAGTTATACTGCTTAATAATTTTTGGGTTTTCTAACGCCCGTTTGGCCGCATCGCGCAGGGCATCTTTTTCTTCGCTACCCGGGAATACATACACTGGGCCAATCCAGCCTACATACTGGCTAATGGCTTGCGGGATAAATGCGCTGTGCATCAGCCCGCCTGTAAGCGCGATAAAATCCACTTTCCCTTCTAATACCACGGCCATTTCGCCAATGGCTTTACATATTTGATAGACCATGGCATCCCGCGCCAATTTGGCTTCCGCGCGCGAGCAAGAAATTAAACTGCCCGGGCGTTTTTTACCCGTATTAATAAATTCTTCCAATTCTTTAACGTCCGACGTCCCCGTATAAGCCACTAGCCCCCCTTTACCGCGCAACTTTAAGCGCATTTCCCGTTCCGTATATTTACCGGAAAAGCACATTTTTACTAGTTCGGCGTTGGGTGTAATACCGCTACGTTGCGGCGTCATTGGGCCGTCCCCTTCATAGCCGTTGGTTACGTCAATTACTTTGCCCTGTTTGTGCGCCCCGACAGACACCCCGCCCCCGGCGTGGCAAACGATACAATTTACCTTTTCATACGGTTTGCCGATTTTCCCGGCAATCAGGCGCGCCACCCGCTTTTGGCTAAGCGCGTGGAAGATAGACACCCGCGGATTTTCCGGCATGCCGGAAAGGCGGGCCACGTCCTGCATTTCATCCACAATTACGGGGTTGGCAATAAAGCTGGGGCAACCGGCAAATTTAGCAATATCTTTGGCTAAAATGCCGCCCAAATTACTGGCATGGCTGCCATACGTACCGGCCGTTAAATCTTTAATCATGGGTTCATTGACGGCATACACACCGCCTTCCAACGCGTGTAACAACCCGCCGCGGCCGATAACGGCGTCAATTTCCTTTAAGGGAACTTTATGGTCTAAGAGGTAATCTACAATAAGCTTGCGGCGCAAGGGGAGTTGTTCGGTAACGTTTTTCCCTTCGTAGGGTTCCAGATCGGTCATAGAATAGCGTACCGTTACTTCAAACACGGCTTTACTTCCGCGGTAGTAACCGATATCGTCCGACATAGACCCCGGGTTAATGACTAAAATATTATACGCCACACAACCTCCCTTCCCATTTATTTTAGCAAAATATAGGCTAGCAGAAAACCCTTACAACCGCTGGTTGAGCCGCGCTACCAAAGTTTTTAAGAAAAACAGCTGCACCGTGCTAAGCGGCGAGCGGGAAAACGCATGGCGCAAAAAGGCTTGGCGCTGCTGGCGGGATAAATCGTTGCGCAGCTCCACCTTTTCGCACAAGGTTTCCACTTCACTTAAAAACAGTTCCCGCTGGGCATCCGTCGGTTGGTCAGCCGGGGCGTTTACGGTGCGTAGCGGCGCAAAATCCGTCCGGCGCGACAGCTCATAACACGTCAAAATAACGGCTTGCGCCAAATTGATAGAGGGCTGCTTGGCCACCGTTGGAATATTCAAAATAGCATCGCACCGTTCAATATCTTCGTTAGAAAGGCCCGTTTTTTCATTTCCAAACACCAAGGCCACTTTTTGGGCGGGAAGCGTCTCCAGCCGCTCATTGAGGTGCGGCAAGGTTACCACCTCTTGCTCTACGCGGCGGTTGCGTAACGCCGTAGCCGCCAGGGAAAAGGTGCAATCTTGCAAAGCCTCATCCAGGCTACTTAGTTGGGCCGCCTGATGCATCAAATCACCCGCGCCCACCGCACTAGTCGCCTCGCGCCATACCGGGGCAAAGGGCTCCACCACGCGTAAATCATTTAAACCAAAATTCACCATGGCCCGCGCACACGCCCCTATATTATTAGGATCCCGCGGGCGAACGAGCACCACGCAAAACTCACTCATTTGTGGGCCGCCTCGGCAATGCTTTCTGCCAACGTAGGATGGGCAAAAATCACTTCTTGCAGCTGGGCCACCGTCATATTGGCTTGCAACGCTACGCTTACCACGTGTACCAGCTCTGCGGCATTAGCGCACACCAGCGTGGCACCGATTAGCTTGCCGCTTGCCGCGTCACTTAACAGTTCCACATAGCCGTCGGTTTGGTCTTGCGCCACGGCGCGGCCGTTAGCCAGCATAAAAGATTTGTGAAGTTTGACCGCAATTCCCTTGGCTTCTGCTTGCGCACGGGTGAGCCCCACAGCGGCAATTTCGGGCGAAGTATAAATGGCCCGCGGCACCGCCTCATTGTGGTACACCGCGGCTTGCCCGCACAAATTACGCGCCGCCACTTCCCCTTGGCGCGTAGCCGCATGCGCTAATTGGCAAAGGCCCGTTACGTCTCCCGCTGCATAAATATGATTTTTAAGTTGCAAGGTTTGCGGGTTGACTTGTACGCCTTTTCGCGTCCAAGTGACACCCATATTTTCCAAATGAAGCTCCGTTAAATCTACCGCCCGGCCAATAGCTGCTAAAATTTTATCGGCCTGCACCGTCGTTCCGTTAGAGAGTGTTAATTTCCACCCGCCGTTTTCCTCGGTAGCATCCGAGGCGGATACCCCCGTATGGATTTGTACGCCACGTTTGATAAGGGCTTGCGTAAGCGTACGCGCGGCTACTTCATCTTCTAAAGGCAATAGCCGCGGTTGCATTTCTATTAAATGTACTTCCACGCCAAACGCACTTAAAAAATCGGCCATTTCACACCCAATGACGCCCCCGCCCACAATAGCCATACTTTGCGGCAAGGCAGGCATACTAAACAGGTTGGCATTGTTGTAAATTTTGTCTTGAATTTTATCAAACGGGGCCGGAAAAAACGCCTGGGAGCCCGTCGCCAAAATAATCCCGTCGGCTTGCAATTGTTGCGTGCCTTCCGCCGTTTTGACAGACACTGTATGCTCGTCCACAAAGCTAGCCGTGCCGTTTATCACCGTAACATTAGCTTTTTTAAGTAGAAAGTGAATCCCTTGCACCAGTTTAGCAGTGGCCTTTTGTTGACGGGCCTGAATTTTGGCCCAATCGCGTTTGGCAAAAAGCTGGGCCGCCGGTTCGCTTGCTCCGTCATGGCTCCACGCAGCTAGCGTAGGTAATAAAGCAAATTTATGGGCCGCATCTAGTAAAGATTTAGACGGAATACATCCGCAATTCAGGCACACGCCGCCCAGTTTATCTTTTTCAATAAGGGTTACCGGCGCGCCTAGTTGCGCCGCTTGCAAGGCAGCTGGATAGCCCGCTGGTCCGCCGCCAATTACGACAATTTTGCTCATAAAAACTCCTCAAATTTAGTTATACCTATTGTACCATTAAAAACGGTATAATAGAAAATAGATGAAACAAGCAAAACCTTCTTTTGTGGGACACCGCGAACGCTTGCGCCAAAAACTAACCGAGCATGGCTTGGATGCTTTCTTGCCGCACGAAATTTTAGAGTTGTTACTTACCTACGCTATTGCGCGTAAAGATACTAAACCGATTGCATGGGCACTCCTTAAAAAATTTGGCTCCTTTGCCGGCGTATTAGACGCTAGCGAAGAACAACTGCAAGACATTGAAGGCATTGGCCAGCATAGTGCGCAATTTTTAAAATTGGTACGTGCAGTATTTAAAATGTATACGTTAAATCACGTCCAAACCAAAATGCCAATTCGTTCCCCACAGCATGTGATAGAATATTGCAAAGCTTCCCTAGCGGACAAAAAAGAAGAATGTTTAGAGCTGATTTTCTTATCGGTACGCAACACTGTTTTAGGCACGCAAATTGTGGCTACCGGGCAGCTGGACCAAGTCACTGTTTCACCCCGCAAAATTATTGAGTGTGCCCTGCACGCACAGGCTGTTGGCCTCATTTTGGTGCACAATCATCCTTCCGGGGATGCTTCCCCCTCCAAAGAAGATATTACTTTAACACAAGATGTAGTCAAGGCTGCCACGCTGTTTGGCATCCGCGTACAGGATCACATCATTATTGGTAAAGGCGGTGCCCACTACAGTCTGCGCACTAATGATTATCTTTAGTTCTCCCGCGCAAACGTGTAGGCTAGCACACGCTTGGCACCCGCCAAGCGCAAGGCTTGGGCACAGGCTTCTAACGTAGAACCGGTGGTAGCTACATCATCTATAAGTAGTACACTTTTCCCTTTGACAGCCGCCGGATTGTTGACGGTAAACGCACCCGCCATATTGCTTACGCGGGCCGCGCGTCCCAATTTGGTTTGGGTACCCGTATCGCGCACACGCACCAGGGAAGAAACATCCAACATAAAACCCATTTTGTTACAAAACGCGCGGGCTAACAGTTCACTTTGGTTGTAGCCGCGCTTGCGTTGACGTTTGGCAAACAGTGGCACGGGGATGACTAAATTTACGCCTGCCAGTTCGGACAGCATCCTAAAACGCTGGGCCATCACGCTACCCATGTACGGGGCTACATAATCTAGCCCTTGGTATTTTAGGGCATACACAAGGCCACGGGAATAGACATCAAAATTACATGCAGAGCGAATGATTTTACACTTATACGTATCTGCCTTACTACCCCGGCAATGAAAACAATGCGCCCCGCCGCTTTTAAGCACCACCCCACACCGTTGGCAAATTAGCGGCCCCGGCAACACAAGCCCCTGTTCACACGCTTCACACAATGGCGTTTCCCGGTTCCACGCAATATCTTTGCCACACCCAAAACAGGTGCGCGGAAATAACACGTGCAACACATATTTCCCGGTATTTTTTATCCAAGTTTTAAAATTGAATGGTAACATTGGCAGCCACGTGATAGGCAGTGTAATCTTCGCTTTCCACATAGGCGTGGTCCATTACCGATAGCCCGCCGCTAAGCGTCAAGCGTAAGTTTTGAGACATTTCATAATCTAGCGAGGTAGTAGCATCAAATAAATGGTAATTGTCTTTTACTTCCACGGAAGATTTTTTATCCGTGTAAGAAAAGGTAGTATTCCAAATCACACGGTTAGTAGTATTATACACACGGTTAATAAACGGCAATTTCCAGCCGCGCGGCAAGTTAAAGTCCCACCGCAAGTTAAGGCTGGGGATCCACTGCTTATAGCTTTCGCTAATTCTGCCTTGCACCAGCCACTTATCATGCGTGTTATACAGCAATTTAGGCGTTACGCGCATCGCGCCAATGTAAAAAGAAGTCTGCGCGGAAAAATCATCATCCAAGGTACGTTCTGCACTATAATGGCTACGAATATCCCACTTATCCGTTTCGTGGCGGGTATAGGTCAGCACCGTATCAAAAAAGTGAAATAGCATAAAGCGCAAGTCTGCGCCGTATTGTTTATTTTTCTGTTCATCAATATCAATGTTTGTTTGTTTAACTAGGCTATAGCGCAATTTTAAGTTAGTGCTGCTTAACCAACTGCCTGCATAGAAAAATTTTTCCAGGTCTGAAATGGATACCGTTACATCAGGCAATGTAATACTATTGGAATCATATTTAGTGCCAGTTTGCTCGTTATTTTGAATGGTTTTAGAAAAATTGTTAATAATTGTAATGGTTTGCAACGGAGACAGTGCCCCTGAAAACTTATATTTAGATAGCGGGCTCCAGCGCTGGGTAGACATAAACGTATCGCGCAGCGTCATACTACGGCGGAAGCCAAAGCGTCCCACGTCGTTAAGCGAACCGCGGATCCACAGCTCTTTGCGGGAATCAAACCCGCTGTCCACATCATCCCACGTATCGGCGTCCTGTAAGCGGTAACTAGACGAAATGACCAACGTATTAAATAGTTTATTGTTGGGTAATAGTTCATTACCGCTCAGTGTAAGCGTCACTCCGCCATCTGAATTACGGTTAACGGTTTTTACTTCCCCAATATTAAAAATTTGATTGCGGTCCAGTGTACTACGCTTTTGGCTTAAGTTATTATTTTCTTGCGTAGTAATGTTGTAACTAAAAGAAGGAGCCAACCACTTGGTAATTTTCCAGGTACTGTTAAACCCGGTATTTTGCGTCATAGCTTTTGGATAACGACGGGAATCCTCCCCTTCTGTCTTATATTCGGTACGGTCTTCCTTACTTTTGCTTAAACTATAGGTAGGCGTAAAGTTAAATTTATTGTTAGGCTGATAGGTCACCTTGGCGTTCATTTTTTGTGTGTTTTCGTCCGTATTGTAATAGGTACCGTTGGACTCAATATGTCGCACCCGGTCGTAATCCACCGAGGCCGTAGTGTAGTGATACCCCGCTTGAATATTTTTAAAGGCACCCGCGGTGTGATTAAGCGTAGCCCCGTAGGTATGGGTATCGTCTTTACGCTTCATAGCATCGTACTTCACAGTATCCTGCGTGTATTCTAGACCAATGTTGGGCAGTTTATCCTTTTTAAATTCCCCGCGTACCACCGCGGTTTCTTTTTGCACGCGGCCCTTATCAAGTAGGCTAACCGTGTTGTAATTGGTGCTATCGCCAATCACAGGCGTCTTGACCGTAGAACGCGTATAATTAGCCTCCATGGGAAATTCCTTAATGCGGTTTAATTTTACAAAGTATTCTTCTTGGGTAGTTTCCTGTTCTTTAGAAACAGCAAGCGGCGTTTCAAAGTTGGCATCTTTATGCACATATTTAGCCCCGGCGCTACCCCAATCCTCCAGGCGCACGACTACGTCTCCCTTATACGCATCACCGGTTAAGGTGATGGCTTCAGCCAAGTGGATGACGTTGAGCCACACTTCCCCCTTACTACCACCGGTGGAATTTTCTTTCTGCACGCCTGCCAAAATTAAGCTAACCTCGCGGAAATTGAGTAGTCCGTTGGTAGCCCGGGTAGATTCTATCCGCACATTGTAAGAAGCATCCGAAGTATTTCTAAAGGTATCCGCAATACCGTCGCCATTGGTATCTATCATTTTGACCGATATCAACCGCCAGCCTGTAAAGTCCGTCGGCACAATAATTTTATCGTAATTTTGTTGCGTCCCTACTTTTAAGTAAAATTCTGTACCGTTGGTATGTAGCGGCGTATCCGTATCTTGTTGTACGGCCCCGTGCAAAAGGAAACGGAACTCTTTATGTTGGGTAAAATCCATGGTGGGGAAATTGCGGTTGGCATATCCTTTTTCATCATCCCACGATGAGCTAGTAGTATCAAACTTAATGCGTAAAGATTCGTCTTTTGCATTCTCGCTATCATTCATTTCTTTGTAATCGCCAATGGAACCGTATAAGTAATTAAATACGCGTAACCCGTCCCCGGGGGCACTAAAAATAGGTTGATAGGTAGCCGCATTATCCACGTTGTTAATACCGGAAACTGAGAACAAATCGTCATTTTGCTGCCCGGCCGGGTTCCACGCCGTGCCGGATAAAGCCACGTTGGCAATTTTAATTTGCCCCTTCATATTTGTGCCCTTACGTAGTGTAATACGCACATGGTGCACGGCCGACCAATC
Organism: Elusimicrobiaceae bacterium; assembly: GCA_045604045.1. Taxonomy (GTDB): domain Bacteria; phylum Elusimicrobiota; class Elusimicrobia; order Elusimicrobiales; family Elusimicrobiaceae; genus Avelusimicrobium. The sequence continues at coordinate 15,278 of JAZUNI010000063.1, forward strand.
TGCCTTTTCAGCCGTCGTAATTGCCAGCGGAGTAGAATAGGTATGCCAGCCTGCTTGGTTGGCACTCACTGTAAATTTGCCTTGAGCGGGAATGCTTTCGCTATCATACCGGCCGTTTCCATTTAAGTCTTGTGTGTCAATGCGGCCGTTGGGTTGGCTTTCATAGTTAAATTGGTTATGTACAAACGGGTTATAACGCTCCGTAGTGCCATCCGGGTTTTCAAACAGCCAGCCGATATCTTCATTAGGGGCTAAACTATTGCGGCAATACACATCTTCCGTCTTAGGAACCCCGGTCCCGCATTGGGTGGTCATACCGGCACTACTATCGGAATATTCGGACACATCCCCAAAATCTACTTCTATTTCCGGCCCACCTTCTTCTCCCATATACGTTAAATCAAACGAGGTTTTGTCGGACAAATCCACCCCTGTTTGGCTGAGTGGATAGACAATAGAAACTTCATCCAAAGCGGTATCGTGCGCTTGGGCTTGCGTAAAGTCGTAATTAAGGACCAACACTTGTTGTTTATCATTATAGTTAGCAATGGCATTGGGGTTAATCTGCAGGGAAGACACATCCTGTGTATCCCAGCGCAAGGTATTTAAGAAGGTAGCCTGTCCATTGGGGTTGGAAGCAAAAATCCAGTCTCTAAATACCATACTGCCCCCCACTTGGGCGTTGGCATCATTCATACTATCAATCATTGCGTAGCCAAACAGGTTTTGCTTTTTTACACTACGCGCCCCTTCCACACTAAAATCAACCGAAAGCGAATCCGCTAGTTTAATATCTTTTCCGTTGATGTCTGCCCCGTAGACGAGCAAATCCTTGGAATAGGCCCCCACTTGCGGCACGGCTTTAGGTTTATCAGATCCCTCTTTAATAGCGGTAGCTCCCACTGTTACCTTATCAAACAGTTTATAGTCTAACCGCCCGCCAATGACCGAATTGTTTGAATTTTCTCCCCCCGTAGTATCGTAAGAAATATCAATCACAGAATTCTCGGTAATCATGTCCCCTTTATAAAAGGTAATAAAGCCGGAGGTATAATCAATATAATAGTCGTTGTTGCGGGCTAATTTGCGGCCATTTAATTTGACGGTTTCGGACTGCACCACAATCCCCGACTCTACAAAATACGTTTTTACCGTACTTTCATACTGAATTTTAAATTTTAAGTTGCGCGAAGAAACCGGCGTATTTTCATATAGCCCGGCGTCATTTAAACGGAAATCCAGGTAAAAAACACCCGTGTTAAAATCTACGGTTACGTTGGTTGGATAAGCAAAATAAGTACTGGCATATTGTTGGCCGTTAGCGTCTTGGAGTTGTAAAATAAAATTGCCGCGTCCGTTATCTGGGGTAATTTTTTGAGCGCCAATATTGTAATAGGTTTTAAGTTCCAGTTTATAGCCAATTTGATCCGTTCCGCCAGACGCTAATGGACGGTCGTTGGGGGTTTTAATAAGTTTAATGCGTCCGGCAGTACCCATTTTACTGCTCAATCGTTCCCCCCGCGTATTTAAATAATCTACCGCTATGGCAGCGTCTGCCTTGATAGAACGTTTAAAGGTAATAATGCCTTGTGCATAATCAATCGTGTAATCAATACCCCGGGTCAACAGTTCCCATTTTGCTTCAAATGTTCCGCCTCCTTGTAAATCTTCTGCGGTCTTATCTACGGGAACGTACGTATAGGAAGTAGCGTTATTATCTAAATAAATTTCTTCGCTGCCAGCTGAAATGCTGCCCATTTCCACCCGCCAATCATCATAAGCGGTACGGTCCGGCGGTATAGTGCCGGAGCCATCATCTTGCACACGTGGTTTTACATTGCCGCCAAAGGTTAAATCATAGTATGTGCGGCGGATGTAATTTTTATCTTCCAAGGAAACAATTTCCGACACACTGCTTCCCACAAAGCGTTTTTGCTTGCTAGACCCTTTAGTTTGCGAACCTATTAAATACAAATTGGCATTTTTATGCTGCAAATGCATCTTCGCCCCAAAGAGCTGTTTTTCGTATGAAATAAATTCCGTCTGCGGCAACGCCAAATCAATATCTCCAAACTCGGCTAACTGGATAAACTCGCCCGGCTTGCCGCGGTAGGCAACAGAAATGGTTTTCTCTTCTTCCCGCTTATCATCGTAGTCAATATCTACAAACACACGGTCCAAGATTTTACCCTGCATTTTTAACTGAAGCTGTTGGTCTAGCTCCATATTGTGGGCGTCGCGATCTTGTACGGTACTTTTAGGATCCGTCTTATATTTTTTTTCAGAAAATTTGACTCCCAGCACATATCGCCCGGTTAGCGCGATGCTGGTACCATACAAAGGGAGTGAAAGGGTGGGGTTTAACAAGGTTAAATCGGGGATAGGCTCAGGCTCTTTATCTAGCGTATAGGCCCCCTCTACCGAGGTTACCGCCTGACGCCAAAACTCATTGGAGTATTTGAGTAGCTGGGCATCATCCGGGGGTTCCTCCAGGGCCAGTTCTTTTTCGCGCTCACGTTGTTGCTCTTCTTCAAAGATATCGTACTGGTTTTTATCTACCAAGCTATACGGCAACGTTTCCGCACCCACTGCCGGGGCGAAAAATACGTTTAAAAATAAAATACACGCAAGTAGCAGCCGCAATGCTTTCATAAGAAGCAACAAACCCTCATTTTTCATTTTATAAATTATGGCGTTTGTACGCTACTAAAAAAGCAACTTTTCCCCCGTCTACTTGTGTATTTTGGTAAAATAGGAAATATGCGTATTGGAATTTTTACCAAATACATTGCTAAAAGTTTAATTACCCTGTTTGCCGGGATTTTAGGCATTTTGGCCTTTGTCATTTTTATGAACCACTTCATCCGCGTGATGAATATGGCCATGAACTATGGCACCAGCTGGGGGTGGGTGGCCTCCTCTTTATTAAACCTAGTACCGGACGTATTTTGTTTAAGCGCCCCCATGGCGTTTCAAATTGCTATTTTGCTTACCCTCTCCACCATGAGCGAACACGGCGAACTGATTGCCTTGCGCGCGGCCGGGTTTTCCTTCAAAGAAATTGTACGCCCGCTAGCGGGTTGTGCGGTTATTTTATCTACTATCTTAGTCGTGCTTAGCAACTGGGTAACCCCCCGCAGCTACCAAAAAGTGCTCAATTTACGTACCGAAGCCCGCAGTAAAATTACCAAAGTAAATTTAGAACCCAAAACCTTGTTAGACTTAGGGGAATGGCAGCTGTACTTAGAGGAGCTGGACCCCGCCACCAACGAAGCCCACAAAATTCAACTCATTAAAGTAAATGACGCGGGCGCGCTTTCCACCAAAGTAAACGCCACGCGCGGCAAAGTCATTTTGACCGATACCGCCCTAGGCCTCCAACTACACGACGGTCAAATGCAGCGCTTGGATTCCAAAGACCCCTCCTCTTTTGTGGCGGCCAATTTTGATGATTATACCATGCACATTTCCCTGTTCAAAAATCAAACCCGCCGCTTGCGCGTAGGGGAAATGACCACCACCAAATTATTACGCCGCTTGCGTAATACCCCCCTAGATAAAGCCACCCGCAACGAGTACCGCACCGAAATTAGCATGCGTAACGTACTGGCCTTATCACCGCTTATTTTATTACTTGTTAGCTGCCCGATTGGCTTTTCCCTGGGCAAACGCACCAACAAAGGGTGGGGCATGCTCTTTAGCGTGATTATTATTTTCTCATTTTATTTGCTAATGACGCTGGGCATTTCTCTTGGTAAAAAAGTGGGATGGATATCCTATCCGGGCCCGTGGCTACCCGTGTTTGTAGGGGCTTGGGTGGGCCACTACTTATGGAAAAAGAGGTTAAATATTTAATGCGCTTATATCACTATATAGCCCGTAAATTTTGGGGGCCTTTCTTTTTTGCGCTGGGCGTTTTTACCACGCTTGTAGTGCTAGGTGACATTTTTGAAAAAATGAAGAATCTTTCTAACGGCACTACCACGGTGTGGGATTTGCTGGCTTATTCCGCGGCCACGTTTCCCAACTGGCTCACCACCATTATGCCGGTAGCGTGTTTATTGGGGGCTATCTCAGTAATTAGCGAAATGGTGGCCAACGGGGAGTGGACCGCATGCGTGGCGGGTGGTTTTGCCCCGAAAGATTTATTCAAACCCGTTATCACGTGTATTTTAATGGTGGTAGGATGCACCATGCTAGTACAAGAATTTATAGTTCCCTCGCTCAACTTAAAAGCCGACACTATTTATTATACACGCATCAAGCCCGCGCCTAATTTTAACCCTAATGAAGAAACCAACGTAGTGATTAAAATTTCCCCCCAGCAAATGCTATTTGCCAAACGGGTAGACCCGGCAAAAGGACTCATGCAGCAAGTTTCACTGGATACGTATAATGACGAATGGAATATTTCCACTCAAATTATTGCCCAACAAATGCAGTGGGATCCCAAACAAAAGCGTTGGCTCTTTATAGATGGTATTGAACGCACCTTTTTAAATGATATGGATACGACGGAAGAGTCTTTTGCGCAAAAGGAGGCCCCTTTCACTACTCCGCCCCAAAATATGGCCGTTAGTAAAGCAGAAGACAAGCTGCTTAGCATCCGGGATTTGACCACTAAAATCAATTTTTATAGCCATAGTGGCCTAGCACACTATTCGGCCGAAACTGCCCGCCAAGCCAAGTTAGCTACGCCGTTTGTCACCGTAATTATGTGTTTACTGGGAATGCCGTTTGCCATTAGCACCCGGCGCAAGAGCAAGATTCTAAACATTATTTTATCACTTGTAATTGCGTTTGCATTCTGGTGGCTAATTTCCATGTCCACTTCTATTGGGCAAAACGGCTACATCAATCCCTATCTAGCCGGTTGGGGCCCTGTGGTATTTTTTGGGTTTGCCGCTTTCTTCGAATTTAAGTGGCTGAAACTGTAAGAGAAGAAATTGTCCCTTGTTAGCTTTTTAAGTGAAACGCCCCGGGCTCCCGCCCGGGACGTTTCTTTTTCAATAAAAGCGTTATTATTTCAGTCGCTCAATGGAACTCAGCAAGTCATCGGTATCAAAGGGCTTATACAGCACCCCGTCTGCTCCCAGCCGCTGAGCTTCGGCCAAAATAGTTTCCTGCCGCATGCCCGTCACCAGTAGCACCTTTAACTTGGGGTTGATGTGTTTTATTTTGGCTAGCATATCTAACCCATTTTCAGTCGGGAAAAATACGTCCAAAAGCACCAGCTCTGCTTTGCTTTTTTCAAGCAAGGCAAACAACTCTTGGGAACTACCCGCCTCTAGTACCACTTGAAAGCCGGAGGACTCCAGCACGTTTTTTAACGCAGAACGCAAAATAACCGAATCATCTACTAATGCAATTTTTACCATATTATTTTTGAGTCACTCCTGCTAATTTCATCCCCAGGTCCAGCAAAGCTTGCGTTTCCTTCTTGGTGGCGCTTTCCGCATAAATACGCAGTAACGGCTCGGTGCCGGAAGGGCGAATAAGCAGCCAATCGTCATTATCCAAAATCACTTTAAACCCGTCTAGCGTGTTTATCTCCGCCACTTTATGCGTGCCTATTTTTTTAGGCAATTTCTTTCGGAGTTTTTCTGACAAGGCATTCTTTTCCATGTTTTTGGTTAATTTAAAATCGCGGCGTTGATAGACAGAAGGGCCGTATTCCTGCATAATTTCTTCACACAACTGACTGGCTTTTTTACCGGTGTCTGCCATAATCACTAAAAATTCCAAAGCTACCGCTAGTCCATCGCGATCCGGCAGTCCCCCTTTCCAGGCAAATCCGCCTGCTTCTTCTACGCCAAACGCCACATCATCCAAATTCATGCGTTCCGCCACATTTTTAAAACCCACGCTCACTTCTTCAAAGCGCATCTGGTACATGCGGGCAATCCGTTTAAGTAAGTAGCCCATAGAAACGGTTTGCACAATATTACCTTTTAATTTTTTGCGTTTTACCAAATAGTTGCATAACACAGCGGCAATAAGGCAAGGGGTTAAGTAATTTCCCTTTTCATCTACCAGGGCCACCCGGTCCCCGTCTCCGTCAAACGCCACCCCCAAGGCGGCCTTTTTGGCTACAACTTGAGCCTTTAAATCTGCTAAATTCTTCTCTACCGGTTCAGGCTGCGTATTTCCAAAGGAAGGGTTATGCGTGTCACGCAAGGCAATTACCTGTTTAGCCGGCAAAAATTTCTCTAAATATCCCGCAGCCGCCCCATGCATATAATCCATAACTACTTTGCCTTTAAAGGTTTTTAATTTTTTGGTGTTAATACGGGAGGATAAATATTTTAAGTACACATCCGTTAAATCTTTTTGCTCAGCTTTTTGTCCGTACAATTTCAGCACTGAATTTTGCCCAATCAGGGCCTCAATATCTTTGGTAATGCGTTGGGGGGCAGAGCGTCCGGCTATTTTAATTTTAATTCCGTTAAAGTGCGCCGGGTTATGGCTGGCCGTTACCATAATAGCCATCCAGCATTTACTGATGGTAAGGCAGGCTGCCACCGGGGTAGAAACCGGCCCAGCAGAAAGAACCACATCAATCTTATTAGAACGAAAAATAGACGCAATATCTGCCGCAAACACGTCGGACATAAACCGCCGGTCATACCCTACAAAAATCTTAGGCATTTTTCCATTTTCTAAGACAGGGGCATTTCCGTTAATATAATCTGCCATTGCCTGGGCCAAGCGGTACACATTTTCAAACGTAAAATCCCAAGCAATAATGCCTCTCCAACCGTCGGTACCAAATTTAATTTCAGCTGCCATAGCTTCTCCTTATATATTGCATAATTTCTGTTATCTGTGGAGGTGGGGGGATTCGCACCCCCGTCCGAACATCTTCTCCTCTCAAGCCCTACAAGTTTAGCCTTGCTCAATACTGAAAACTAAGCGCAAGGCAGCACGTTTTCAGTTTGGTTCGTTTGTCTTAAGCAAGGGGGACGAACCGCGCCCCTATTGCAGCATCCCGTGAATTTGACCGCCGTTCTTCCCCGCGCGGGAAACAGGAAAGAGGCAGTGGACTAAGCGTTAGCCCAAGCGACTTGATTGTCGTTAGTTATTTTTTTGGCTCTATTTTAGCTGGCCTAGCCAACCAGCACTTGCGCACGAGAGCAACAGATACCCGTCAAATCTATTACACCCCCGAAATACAGAAATTGTCAAATAACACGCAGGATACTCCTGCAAAACTTAAGCATTATATTGTATCATTTTCTTATAACAATTTTACAAATGGAAGGACGCTATTGCAAGGAATATGTTTAATCTAGCGTCATCCTGAACTTGATTCAGGATCTCCTCCTTGTTTAAACATGGAAAGAGGATGAGAGACTAAAACGGAGTTTAGCCTAGCAATTTAAAAGAGCAAGAACATGTACACAACCACCAAACCAACTATTTACTTAATTGACGGGCTAAACCTAGTGCGCAGCTTTTTATATGAGTTTGCCCGCACGGAGGAAGCCGTCACCGAAGATTTTTTAGATTTTTTGGAAGACATGTCTTGTGACGAGCGCTACAGCATGCACACCTATGAAGTAATTTTTGACGGTACCTTCCGCCCTATCGGCCCCTTATACCGCGGTGGGGTGCATATTTCATTTTCGGAAGAAGCATCCGCCGACCAAGTTATTTATGAGCGCGCCAGCTATTTATCCCAAACCGGCCAACGCGTCATTGCCGTAACGGATGACCGCCTATTGCAGGAAGACCTAAAAAAATTAGGGGTAAAGGTACAATTTTGCCGCAAGTTTTATAACTCTTTTAAACCCAGTGAAAAATAATTTTTCACACTTCTTTATTTTTTTGCTATAATAAGTACGTAAGAGGGCTGGTGGCGGAATGGCAGACGCGACAGACTTAAAATCTGTTGGCCGCAAGGCCGTGGGGGTTCAAGTCCCCCCCTGCCCACTTAACAGGACCTGCCAAATTAAATCCCACCAGTAATTAATCACATGATTAAAGATATTCAGCGTACACTTGCCAAGTCGTTTGGGTGGGTAAGCACGGTATTACCCTTGGGTTTAAAATTTTTTGCTGCCGGCGTACTGATTGCGCTGGTTTTGGTGTCATTTGGCTGCCCGAAAACAGGCGTTTTGTTTTTAATTGTCGGCGGTTTTTGCGCCTTTTTCTTCCGCGATCCCAACCGCAACGTAGAATTTGCCGATGACGAAATTGCCTGCCCGGCCGATGGCACGGTGCTTTCTATTAAAACAGAAGACGATCCCAACTCCGTCGTAGTGCGCATTTTTCTTTCTATTTTTGATGTGCACGTGCAACGCTCCACTGTAAAGGGCCGCACAGGTGAAATTTACTACAACAAAGGTACGTTTTTATTTGCCGACAATCCGGACGCTGTCAAAAACGAACGCAACCTCATCCAATTATTTAAAGATGGCGACCCGACGCGCTTTGCCCACGTAGAACAAATCACGGGTGCGATTGCCCGGCGCATTGAATGTTGGATTCACCCCAACGAAGACATCAAACAATGCCGCCGCCTGGGCCTGGTGCGTTTTGGCAGCCAAGTGGCCGTGTATTTACCCAAAGACAAAGTACGCGTTGTGGTAAAAGAAGGGCAAAAAGTGCAGGGCGGCATTAGCGTACTGGCCCTGTGGAAATAGGAGGCCTTATGGCAAACGAACCGAAAGAAACCACCAAACTTGCCATTGCGGCACCGTCTTTATTTACGCTAGGCAATTTAGCGTGCGGATTTTTCTCTATATTAGCGGCCACTCGGGGCAATTTTGCCCAAGCCGGGTGGCTGATTTTAATTGCGGCGGTATTTGATATGTTTGACGGCCGCGTGGCCCGCTTACTGGGGGCCGAAAGTGAATTTGGCATTGAAATGGATTCGCTAGCCGATGCCATTTCTTTCTGCGCCGCACCGGCTTTTTTGATGTACTTTATGGTGCTTAACGCACAGCCCACCTGGGGTGCTCCGATCGCGTGCGTGTATACGTGTTTTGGCGTGTTACGCTTAGCCAAATTTAATGCCATGGCGCACGCGGGCCAAGGCTCCAAAAAATACTTCTGCGGACTGCCCGTTCCGGCTCCGGCCGCGCTCTTAGCGTCGTTTGCGATTTCTTACACCATCATGCAAGGCAACGTCAACGGGCACAACCTGTGGTTTGTAGAAACCTACATCACCCACCTATACAATTTTGTATGGTTTATGATGCTCATCTTAGCGATTTTGATGGTCTCCAACGTTCCTTACGCGGCCTTTAAAGCCAAACGCGAAAAGAAACTATGCGTCTGGTTTTTACTACTGATTGTATTTTTGGTAGTGATGCTCATCAAATTCCCGCAGAATGTTATTTTGGTAGTATTTTCCCTCTACATTTTGTTTGGGCTCTTGGCGGTTTTGTACCGTGCGTTCCGCGGCATTAAAGTAGAGAAATAAGCCCGCAATAATCTAAAAAACTCCCCGCCGCGGGGATTTTTTTGCTATACTATAAATACAATTTGATTCTGTTTTTGGAAGCGTTTAAGAAACGCAGAACCTATCGTATAGATAGGGGGCTAGTTGCTCCAAAAATGACGCCTAAAGGCATAAGGATGCGGACCTTCGAAACCCGGTCTTTATGTTTAATGTTTATCGTTTTATACGGTAGCTACGGCTGTTGTTGAGGTGTTCTGTAACTAGCCCACGGATGCAACACGCCGTTTCTTTTTGCATACGTTTCCGGGGCAGGGTAAATTGAAAATGAAGGTCAGGCACCGCCTGACAACAGGAGAACACATGAACAAAGAAAATAATCAATTAACGTCATCCCGGAAATTTGTAATCCGGGATATAAATGCCACATTATCCGCCCCTATATCCCGTATTAAAACTTTACGGGATGACGAGGGGCGCAGAGGTTTTACACTCATAGAACTTTTGGTAGTGGTACTTATTATTGGTATTTTGGCGGCCGTGGCACTGCCACAGTATCAAAAAGCAGTGCTTAAAAGTCGCTTTAGTCAGTTAGTTCCTTTAGGGAAATCGCTTAGCCAAAGCAACGAATCATATTATTTGGAACACGGAGATTATTCCAATGATCTCGTCAATCTAGACGTAAGCATCAATAATCGAGACGTCCAAGTCGCACTGGGTAATGAAGAAAACCACCAGTATATAAAATTAACCCGAAATAATATAAAAAACAACCTAGTCTTATATCAAAAACATAGCCCTAATTTCGCCGGAGAAATTCACTGTGAAGCTCTTTTAAATGATGTACAAGCTGATTGGTTATGTGAAAAGGGACTTAATGGAACGTTTGTTGGAAATAAATTTGGGTACAAGATATATTCCTTAGATAGCTCTCCAGAGGGATCGTTAGCTCGTACGTATTATAATAGCAACCAAATTTCTATTTCCGATGGAGATCTTTGTATTGGTCAAGGAACTCCTTGGGGGGAAGAGGCCTGCTACCGTATGAATATGGATAATTTCTCACAGTGTATAGCCCAGGTTAATGCAAATTGTTTAAGAGGAACTTTTGATCATCAATCCATCTGCGATCCACAAGTCTATAATTCCTGCATGTACAATACATATGATCACGGTTCTTCTTGTGAGGGAAACTACTTATGGACTTGTGCCAGAGATTCGAAATTTTCTAATCAATCAAAATGTACAGGCAACGGCCCAAGTTCTTGTTACGACTCTGTTTTTAACACTTATTCCACTTGCATTGGAAACCACACTCAATCCTGTTATGCGGCCACCTTCAATGATCACTCCACGTGTGTTGCTAATGTGTTTGGGGCATGCCCTTCTACAAACACATATGACTCTAGCAGTTATTGTTCGGGAAATTTTTGCCCGAATGGGGCTCCTTCTAATGATCCCACTAAAATATGGTATCGTGAAGATGATTGGAATAACGATAAAGCATCCGTCTTAATAGACAAACCATAACCCCCCCTCTGAAACAAAACTAAAAACCCCTGCCATAAGCAGGGGTTTTGCAAACTTTGAACAAGCGTTCCAATTAACGTTTGGAGAACTGGAAGCGTTTGCGAGCACCCGGCTGACCCGGTTTTTTGCGTTCCACCATCCGGGGATCGCGCGTTAAATAACCGGCTTTTTTAACAGCCTTTTTAAGGTCTTCGCCCAGTTCGGCGATAGAGCGGGCAATCGCGTGGCGCAACGCACCGGCTTGGCTGGATACACCGCCGCCCACTACTTTGGCTTCTACGTCATAGGATTTATCCAACCCGGTTACAGTTAGCGGCGCTTTGACCGTCGCTTTGCAGCGGGCGTGGTTGCCAAAGTATTCATCTAAAGATTTGGTGTTTACGGTGATGTTACCTTTGCCTTTTAATAATTCTACTTGGGCAACGGAGGTTTTCCGTCTTCCGGTTTTCAAATTTGTCGTGTTCATTTATAATTCCTCTTATTTACCAAAGCGCTGCGTAAATTCGTGCGCTTCACCCGCAAACAAGCGTAAGCGTTTAAGGCGCGGAGCACGCAATTTATTTTCGTCCAGCATGCGTTTTACGGCCAGTTCCAATACGCGGGTGGGGTTATTTTCCAGCACGCGTTTGACCGGGGTTTCTTTACCGCCTTTGGCATAGCCAGAGTGGGAGAAATATACCTTTTGTTCCAATTTTTTGCCGGTAAGTTTCACTTTAGCAGCATTGGTAACAACTACAAAATCCCCACAGTCCATATTTGGCGTATAGGTTTTTTTGTGTTTACCCATCAACAGAACAGCAATTTGGGTTGCTAGTCTACCGAGGGTTTGGCCGCTAGCGTCAATATGATGCCATTTGCGGCTGGTTTCTACTTCCTTAACGGAAGGCAAGAAAGTTTTTGTCATAGTTTATTATTTCTACCTTTTGTAATTATTCGCACGGAGTGGTGGCCGCGCGTAGTAATGACTCGTGGTTTCCTAGATATTATATAAAAATTTGGGAATTTTGTGGAAAAGAATTTTTGGGATGTCCCTACTACTGTTTATATTTTACAAAATTAGAAAGAAATTATATAGAATAGAAGGGTAGTAAAATACAATTTAACCTGTTGTGGAACCGTATAAGGCATACGGAGTGCGAAAGCATTGTACTAGTCCGCTTAACAGACGTATAAGGCAATAAGCAAAATGCATTTTGTTTATTACCGAATGCCCCTTTGGGGTTACGGCTGTTATAACGGGTTCTCTAGTACAGGCTACGTGTAGCGGCCGTTTTTGCAGGTACAGTTCCAAGGAAAGAACATGCCACACGCACCCAACGTACACACCCAATTAAAACTCGCTCTCTTGCAGACTAGTCGCCTCAAAAAAACACTTTCGCAGTTAGCTGCACAACACGTGCCTTTTTACTGGCAGTTAAATCCAGTTTTATTAAAATATATCAATCAATTGGAATGGGGATTAGAACAAGAAATGACCGATTTTAAGGCAGCTCAAAATGCCTACCGCCGCCCTTAGTTTAGAAACATGCCAGCGTCTTACTAAACAACTTTTCAATTTCGGCCAGGCTTTCTAACCTTACAAACTGGCCGCGCACTTCAGCCGCGTTTGGAAAATTGTTAATCCAATACCCGGCTGTTTTACGGGAACGGTTCACGCCGATACGTTCACCGTAATAGGCTACATTTTCGCGGATGAGGGCTAAATAGATTTGCAAACGTTTTTGCGCCGTCATCATCTCCACGGGCTGTCCGGCTATTTCTTTTTGAATATCCTTAAAAATAAACGGGTTTCCAATCGCGCCGCGCCCAATCATCACGCCTGCGCAACCTGCCTCTAAAAATTGCTTAGCCACCGCAGCGTTTACCACTCCCCCATTACCAATCACCGGGATTTTGACCGCCGCGCAGGCTTCTGCTACCGCCGCAATGTTGGGGGCCCCGGTATGTACGTCCACTGCCGCCCGTGCATGCAACGTAATCGCGGCAGCCCCGGCATTCTGCGCCAGTTTCGCCAGTCGCACAGCTAACATTTCTTTATGATTTAGTGCAATACGCGTTTTTAAAGTTACCGGTACAGACACCGCTTTCGCGGCGGCCTCCACTAGCCGCCCCAGTTTGGCTTCATCCTTCATCAGCACACAGCCCGCCCCGGCTTTATTTATTTTTTTAACAGGGCAACCCGCATTTAAATCAATCATATCCGCTCCACGTTCTTCGGCTTGTTTAGCGGCTTGGGCAATGGTCTGCTCGTCCGCCCCGAAAATCTGCATAGAAATAGGATGTTCCTTTGCTGCCACTGTCAGCATCCGTCCGCTTTTTGGGTTTCCGTAGTGCAACGCATGGGCGGAAACCATTTCCGCCCATACAATCCCAGCCCCCCCTTTTAAACATAAAATACGAAACGGCGTATCGGTAATTCCCGCCATGGGGGCCAAAAGCAAATTATTAGGGGCCGTGAACGTGCCAATGGTTAGGGGTTTAATGAGCGTCATTAATTTTTTTCCAGCGGTCTTTAAAGTCGGGGGCCTTTATGTTTTTTTGGCGTGCCAAGCAAGCACGCATAATTTGTCGCGCTTCTACAAAGGTGCTTTTAAATTCCAGCGCGTTAATAAACTCATCGTGATTAAAACCACCCGCTAAAATATGGTCCGTTACGGCCACACGGTACGTATCATTGGGGCGCACAATGCGCCCGTTATCCAGGGTTACCCGGGTGACTCGTTTCCCGCTGGGGGTATCTGCGTACATTACCGTAAACCCGGCAATCTGCGGGAAATTATCCTCACTATTCACAGAAGCCTGCAACGCCTTGGTTAAGGCCGCCCCCTTCATTGTTACAAAGGTAATATTATCCCCGTAGGGATACGCTTTATACACATCAAATTCGGTTAAAGTTCCTTTTGGTAACGAACTGCGAATAGAGGCCGCATTTAAAATAGCACCGTCTAATTTAGCCCACTTATGTAAACATTGGCTTAGCAATGTTCCCAGGGCAGATTGTGCTTTTAAACTGGTGGCTATCGGTTCTGTTGCGGTAGCTACGGAACGGTTCATATGGCTGCGCACCTGATTAAGTAGCTTAGTCGCCTGCGTTGCAATTTGTTCATCTTCTCCGTACCGATTTTTAAGCAAGGGCACATCCTCAAACGTTGTTTCTTTAACTTGATGATTTTGATCAAACTGAAGTGAAATTTTACCCACACTGTCTAATTTAGAACCGGGGTATACAATCCACGTATGGTTGACTTCTTCCGTTTCCGGCGTTTCGTTATCTTGGTTAGAACTTAACACCAGGTCTATGCCTTCTACTTCGGTAGCCAGGGCGGTATTGGTATATTCACTGCGCTCATCCAACCCCAGGGAGCTAAGCACAATAATGTAGTCCACCCCTTTTTCTTGTAGCAGGGCCGTCATTTGCTGCGCCGTTTCAATGGGATTTAATGAGGAAAGCCCCGGCAAACGGGTCTGATTTTTTTCAAGAGGAGCTATGACCCCAAAAACACCGATTTTAATGCCTTCCACAGTGCGGATTTGGTAATCGTGCAACGGCCATGGGATTTGGTTATCTAGGCGCAAATTAGCCACTACCAACGGATAATTTAATTCTTTTATGATGTTTCGCGCCACGGGCCACCCATAGCTCATATCCTTATAGGTAAGGGTGCCCGTAGTAAAGGGAATATCTTTCGTCAATAGTTCTATATAAGGCTCTTTAGTAAGGGTTCCTTCCGCACTGCTACCAAACCAGTTTCCCCCGTCAAACAATAAGTAAGGAATGGTTTGCGTTTGTAGGAAATTTTTTAAAACACCGTAGCCGCCGGCTTCCTGGTTATCCAAACGCGGCTCCGGGCGAGAAAAATAAAAGCCCTGTACGTCCGCCGTAAAGAACACATTAATCTGTGTCCGCTCTTCACGGGCACACCCCAGGGCTAGTAAAGCTGTTAAAATTCCCCACCCAAACCGTCGCATATTATTTTACTTCTTTAATACGCCCGGTATCCGGGGCAGACACAGGTTCTTTGCGCAGCGCCTGTTCCATTAAATCACGGATGGTAGTTGTGCCCAGTTGTTTTTTGGCACTAGCGGGAATATATTTAAATAAACGACCTTCGCTACCGCCACCGGCGATATAGGCATTGGTTGCCACGGTGTAGAGTTTATTATTTTTAAGCGGTTTGCCATTATGCAAAATTTTAATTTTCTTAATGTTTCCTTTTTTATCTACCTTATAGGTAATTTGCAACCCCGCGTATGAAAATAAGCTACGCGGCGCAAAACCATTTTTAATAAATTTCTTTAAAAATTTACCGCTTACTTTGACAACGGAAATTGTATTATCAAACGGGTGAACGTCTATCAAATCGCGCTTGGTAATGGGCCCTTTGGGCAAATCCACGCGGGTACCCCCATTATTATGAATGGCAATGGGCGCGCCGGAATAAGCTTGCATTAAATCCGCCACCCAGTTATTAAGGGGCGAATCCATCCGGTCTCCGGTCGGGCGTTTGGCCAATACTTCAGTCGTCTCGCCAACGGGTTCGTCTACATTCGGCTCGCGTAGTGTATCCAGGTATTTTTTAATTGGTTTATCTTCCCCCGTTTTGGCAACCACCAACGGGATCAATTCACTTTTAGCGGACACAAATTTACCGGTTTTATCATCGGTAGTCACGGTTACCTTGCTCACGTTTTGCACGTAGCAACCACTTTCTACAAATAGCACGCCGTTCTTGTAGTGATTTTGCACAATTTTGTGTGCGTGCCCACCAAACACTACATGCACGCGGCCTCCAAATTCTTTGGCAATATCTTCTACGTAGGATTGCGTACCGTGTTTATCATCCGCTACGGAATCATGCACCAACACAAGGACCACATCCGGGTTTTCTTTTTCTACTTTTTCAAGCGCATTTCCCAAGGCTACCAATGGTTTAGCAAACATATATCCCGTGGCAGGATTGGTCGGCACGCGGTTTCCCAGCCCGATAATAGCAAACTTGACTCCATTTTTAGTGGTAATTAAATACGGGGAAACGTGCGGCGGATACTTTTGCGTACCTTCTTCAAAAAAGTTAGCGGCTAATAACGGAAATTTAAGTTCGGCCGCAATCGCCGGGAAACCGGCCGCTTTAAAATCAAATTCATGGTTCCCCAAGGTTGTAGCGTCGTACCCCATTTTATTCATAATTTGTACGGCTTTTAAGCCCTTTGAATTGCGGGTTTCTACGGTACCGTTGGCAAAATCTCCGCTATCTACTAGCAAATAGGGATGGGGTCCTTTTTTAAGCACACTAGCTAGGGCCGCAAAACCGCCTTGCCCATGTTTAGGGAAAAAGAATCCATGTGTATCGCTGGTGTGATACACCACCGTTGTTTTAGCAAGCACATACAACGGGGTTAATAACAGGACGGCTAAAAACCCAAGCTTTCTCATTGTTTATCTCCTTCTATGTCTACAGGTTTGTTCAATTTAGGCAAAGCGCGAAAAAGGCGATATTTTGCGCAACCGCTCAATAATGGGCGGCAACTCTTTAAGCACTAGGTCAATATCGGCCTCGCTGGTTTGATCAGACAGTGAAAACCGAATAGACCCATGCGCAAATTGAAACGGCACATTCATAGCCCGCAGCACGTGCGAGGGTTCCAACGAGCCGGACGTACACGCCGAGCCGGACGACGCGCAAATGCCAAAATCATTTAAGTACATCAAAATGGATTCCCCTTCAATATAGCCAAAACTAATATTGGTAGTATTAGGCACACGGTGCGCTGGGTCTCCGTTTACTTTTACATCGGGGATGGTGGCTAAAATTCCTTTTTCTAGCTTGTCACGTAGCGCAGCCACTTTGTCCATCGTGCCGTCGCTTACGCGTTTTTTGGCTAGTTCGGCGGCCTTAGCTAACCCCACAATATACGGTACATTCTCCGTACCGGCACGGCGATGTTTTTCCTGATGTCCGCCCATTAAATAAGGCAAAAAGCGCGTGCCACGTTTTACGTACAAAACGCCAATACCTTTGGGCCCATGGAATTTATGCGCCGATAAAGAGAGCATATCTACGCCAGCGGCTTGTACATCCACGGGGATTTTCCCCACCGCTTGCACAGCATCGGTATGAAATAGCGCGCCCTTTTCGTGGGTAAGTTTCGCAATTTCTTCAATCGGGAAAATCGTCCCTGTTTCGCTGTTGGCCCACATAATAGAAACAAGGGCCGTATCTTCATCCAATACAGCCCTAAATTGTTCCATATTAAAGCGGCCCAACTCATCCACGCCGATATAATCTACGCGATATCCCTGCGTTTGCAAATAGCGAAAAGGTTCCATCACCGCCGGGTGTTCCACCGCAGAAGTAATAATATGTTTTTTGTTACGATTTACCCGCACGGCAGAAAAAATAGCCGTGTTATCACTTTCGGACGCACAGGAAGTAAAAATAATTTCATCATCATAGGCGGCGTTAATAAAATCGGCTACTGTATGGCGTGCTTGGTCAATCACGTGGCGGTTTTCGCCACCGAAGTTATGCATACTGGACGCGTTGCCATATTTTTCGGTAAAGTACGGCAGCATCGCTTCTACTACCGCAGGGGCACATTGGGTTGTGGCATTATTATCTAAATAAACCACTTTGTTCATATTATGCTTGCTCCACGGTTAAATCTTGCGATACTTTTTCTTTGATGACTTTTTCAATAAAGTTTTTAAGCGTCCCTTGCGCCCCGGCACATCCTTGGCACATGCCCACCAGACGCACTTTGACGGTATTGCCAGCCAAATCTACTAACTCTACCGAACCACCGTCCATATTAAGTTTCGGGCGCACTTCTTCTTCCAGCACGCGCTCAATAAATTTAATTTTTTCAACTAACGTCATATTCCCATAGGTTTTAGGGGCCGCTGTGGGAAGTTCACACGCACTGGCGTTATTTACTTTATCTAAAATCTTTTGGATTTCCCCCTTGCACTGTCCGCAAGCGCCACCAGCCTTGGTGAAATGGGTTACATCCTCTACCGTGGTTAAATGGTTGGTGCGAATAGCCTTAATAATAGCTTCTTCGGACACGTTAAAACACTTGCACACAATTTTTTCGGCTTCTTGCTCAAACACCACCGGTTTTCCCCCTTGGCGGTAGCTTTTTACAGCCGCATCCAACGCTTCCATCCCCATTACCGAGCAGTGCATTTTTTCCGCCGGCAAACTGCCTAGCGCATTGGCAATATCTTGGTTGGTAATTTTAGAGGCTTCTTCAATGGTTTTCCCCTTTACCATTTCGGTTAAAATGGAGGAAGAAGCAATCGCGCTAGCGCAGCCAAACGTTTCAAATTTAGCGTCTTCAATGACGTCCGTTTCTTTATTTACTTTAATCGTTAAGCGCAACGCGTCTCCGCAGACCAGGCTGCCCACTTGGCCGGTGCCGTCCGCATTGGGGATAGCCCCCACATTGCGCGGATTTTTAAAATGATCCATTACTTTATCGGTATAATCCCACATAGTCTACTCCTTATATGTTGTTTATATTATACCATTTTGGCAATCTTAGAGTACTTTACGCGCCAGCCTTATAAATTGCTACAATAACTAATATGTCCTTTACGCGTGTAGCCGTATTCTATAATGAGCTCAAAACCCATGTTGGCCCGCTGGCCACACAGGCGGTGGAATTTTTGCGCGCCCGCCACGTGGACGCACAACTTCTCACTACGCTAGAAAATTTATCCGGCTACGATCTGCTCATCAGCATGGGGGGCGACGGCACCATGCTGCGCTGTGCCCGCGCGTGCGCCCCGTTACACATCCCCGTATTTGGGATTAACTGCGGCACGCTGGGCTTTTTGGCCGCGGCAGAAAAGGACGAACTTCCCCGCGCTTTACAAACTTTATTGGACGAAAAATGCACCGCACACCAACGTCTGTTACTTCACGTGAATATCTCCTCGCAAACCTACAGCGCACTAAACGACTGTGTACTCCACTCTTCCAATATGCGTGCATTCTTCGTCCACGCCAGTTTTAACGGGACGGAAATGCCGCCTTACTTTGGCGACGGCGTGATTATAGCTACGCCCACCGGTTCTACGGCGTATTCGTTAGCGGCGGGCGGCCCGATTATTGAGCCCAATGTACCGGTCATGGTTGTTACGCCTGTGTGCCCGCACAGTTTGCACCAACGCCCCATTGTACTACCGGTGGACGGAACCCTTACGCTGCGCCCCGCTTTTAAGAATAAAGAAGACGGCGCCGTAGCCACGTTTGACGGGCAAATTCATATTCCGCTTGCCCCGGGGGCCGCATTAACTCTTTCCCGCGCCAAAGAAACACTCACGCTACTTACGCTGCCGGAGCGCGGTTTTTTTACCGTTTTACACAAAAAACTGAGCTGGGGGAATCCATAATGTTAGCCAGCCTGCACGTGCAACATTTTGCTATCATTGATGATTTAACGCTTCAATTTGCCCCCGGCCTAAACGTATTTTCCGGCGAAACAGGCGCAGGTAAATCCATTGTCATAGAAGCGCTCGGCTTTGTGCTGGGGGCCCGCGGGGACGTGAGCCTCATTAAAGACGGGGCGGACAAAATGACCGTACAAGCCACCTTTTTTTCAAATGTGCTTCCCGCAGAACTTCGCCGTCAATACGGCCTTACGGCCGACCAATTTACCTTGCGCCGGGAGTTAGACAACAAAGGCAAAAACAAAGCTTTTATTGAGGGCCACCCTGTGACCGTTAGTGCCCTAGCGCAACTGGGGCAAGCGCTGGTGGATTTCCACGGTCAGCACGATCATCAAAGCCTCCTGCACGCCAGCGTACATCTAGCGCTGCTAGACCAATTTGCTAAGCACGAAAAATTAGTCGCCCAAGTGGCCAGCGCCTGGCAAGCCGTGCAAACGCTGCAAGCTAAATTAGATGCCGTTCGCCTCTCAGCCCAAGAAAAAGAACGCCTGCTGGATATGAGCCAGTATCAGCTGCAAGAAATTGAACGCGTTTCCCCCAAACCCAACGAAGATACCGATTTGGAGCACGCCCTGCCCAAGTTAAAACACGCAGGCAAACTGCTAGAACTAGCCGCTGAAGTGTATGACGAACTCTACGCGGCGGATACCTCGGCGTCTGCCCGGGTAGGCAAAGCGGCCCGCGCGCTAACCGCCATGGCTGAACTAGACGAAAATTTAGCATCCATAGCCGAAAACGTCAATAACGCGCTTGTCACATTAGAGGATGCCGCCTCCACGTTAAGCGACTATAAAGACGGCCTGGACGTGGACGAATCCACGCTGGATAAAATGTTAGAGCGGCACGAAAAAATCAAACGTTTAAAGCTCAAATATGGCCCGGAAATTAGCGATGTGCTAAAAACTGCAGATGAGTTGCGCACCAAAATAGACAACTTAAAACACGCCGAGGAGCACGAGCAAGACCTCGTGCAAGAGCTTTCCCGTGCCCAAGATACTTTATTAAAACTAGCGCAAGATTTACACGAAAAACGCCTCAAAGCCGCGGACAAACTTTCCGCGCAAATTACCGCGCAAATTAAGCCCTTAGGTTTTAACCAAGTTAAGTTTGGTGTAGCCGTAGATATGGACGAAGCCAACATTACCTCCACCGGTGCGGACAAAGTGGAATTTTTATTCTCTCCCAACCCCGGCCAAGCCCTTCGCCCGTTAAAAAATATTGCCTCCGGCGGGGAAATTTCCCGCGTGATGCTGGGCCTTAAAACGGTCCTAGCCCCCACAGTACCCGTCATGGTGTTTGATGAAGTGGACGCCGGTATTGGCGGAGAAACGGGCTGGCTGGTGGGTGAAAAATTGCGCGCCTGCGCCCAAGGGCGGCAAGTGTTGTGTGTTACCCATTTAGCCCAAGTAGCCGCGCAAGCCGACCAAAATTTTCACGTTGCCAAAAGTGCGGCTAAAAATTCTACCCGCGTCACGATTGAACCTTTATCCGGCGAAGCGCTAACGGCCGAAATTGCCCGTATGCTCGGCGGTGGGGACAAGAAGTCCGCCGCTTACTCCCACGCCCAGGAATTACTTGCACGGGCCAAAAAATAAATTCCCTCTTTTGCCTAGTTTTGCTACAATAAATATATAGTATATTCTTAAATAAAAGGAGAGAAAACTATGTCTAAATGCTGTAAAGGTAAATGCTGGTGCAAATTTTTGCCGCATAACTGGTTGTGCTTAAAAGGGCTATACGTCACGTTTATCATTCTTTTCTACGTGGTATTTGTATTTGCTCTTTTCACAGCGTATCAAATCCTCACCTTCCCGATGCTGTCCGGCGCTGAAATGTGGAAAGCCTTAGGGATTGTAGAAGCCCAAATTTTAGGTACGGCCTTGGGTTTACTGACCGTTGCTAAAATTTTAAAAGCTTTGGCTAAAATCAAACACGCCGTTGCTCCGTGCTGCTGCCACGAAGAAAAAGCCAAAGAAACTAAAAAAGAAGCCAAATAATCTAACGCGGTGCGTGCCTTCGCGCGCACCGCTTTTTGTTTTACGCACCCTGTGCGAGGGTTTATGAAACGTTTTCTTATTTTTATTTTTTTATTATCCGCAGTCACCGCATCCGCTGAAACTATCAAAATGAAAGACGGCAACTTAATTAGCGGTTCTATCGTCGCCCAAACCGAATACACCTTAAATTTAGCTACTTCCTACGGAACTATCACGCTTAATCAACGAGAAATTGAACAAATCCTGCCTGATAAACACCGCATCATTTTAAAAGGTGGTTCGCAACTGGTGGGTCAAATTTTAGATTTAGACGAATTTAACGTCAAACTCAAAACCGATGACGGCACGGTAGTAAACATTGATATGCCGCAAATTGTTTCGGTAGAAACCTACGATTATGACCGTGGGGAAAACGCCCAAAAAGAATATGTAGAAAAAACGCAAGAAATTGCCGCCCAGCGCGAAGCGCACGCCGCTGCCGTAGCGGCGGGAACGGCTTCGGCCGGGGTTGCCGCCGCGGGCGGACTTACCTTTGATAGTGACATTGACCAAGTGTTTGATACGCAAAAGGCCACCGTCGTAAACGGCCAAGTGGTTACGCCTACCCCCACGGTGCAAGCCGCCCCCAAACCGGCAGTTGCTATGACGGACGAAGAAGCTTTTATTAAGGGGGTCAAAACGGGGGCTGTTTCGCAACAAGAATATGCAGCCGCCGCCAAGGAAGAACTATCAGCCAAAAAAGAAACCGGCAAACAAAAACCCACCAAAGCGCCCAAAAACAAGCGCAACGAAAAAGACTTTAACAAATATTTTTCCGTACAAGCCGGTTTTATGCCGCTTGATTTAAAGCTGGATAATTCCAAACGCGCCGGCTACGATAAAGAAGACGAATTTGATGTGGGTGGTACGAGTATAGCTGTTTCCAGTAAATTCTTATGGCGCCTCAAAGAAAGCAACTTATGGATCGGGCCGGAAATAGGCATTGGCAGCGTCCCCAATCATTCTTTTGATGATAAAGACCCAGCCGTCCCTTCTACCATTACCGACCCAGAAGTCAAAACCAGCGGTCAAGTATTCCGGGGCGGTTTAACGGCACAGTACTATCTAAATCCCAAAAACCGCTTTGCTTTTTATCTTACCGGCAGTGCCATGTATGAAATGCTGCACGTCAATTACCGCGGAGAAACGCAAAGCACCAAAATTTCTTCCAACGGCTTTGCGGGGGCTGCCGGGCTGGGCGTATCCACGTGGATTGATGACGTGATGGTTGGCTTAGAAGTACGCGAAGTATTTGCCCAACGCCAAAAGGAACTTAAAAAATCTTCCGCCGCCAACACGCTTATTCAACTACAGCTTAGCTGGAAATTTTAATGCATATTCTACTCCTGCCCGGTGCGCTAAAAGGCTCACTTAGTGCCTTGCAAGCCGGGCAAATTTTATCTAAAAATTTAGCCCAGCACCACGCGGTGCGTTTCTTTCCAATTGCCGACGGTGGGGACGGCTTTATAGACTGTTTTCGCGCCTTAGATCCGCAGGCCACACTCATCCGCACGCGCGCCCAAAACGCTTTTGGCCGCGCCCAAAACACCTCTTTTTTAATGCTCAGTGACGGTAAAACAGCCGCCCTGGAAACCGCCCGCATTTGCGGCCTAGGTGCAGCCAAGCCCGAAGAACTGGACCCCTTACACGCCTCCTCCTACGGTGTCGGCCAAGTGCTATTATCCGCCGTCAACCATGGTGCTAAAAAAATCTACGTAGGCCTAGGCGGTGTAGCCTGTAACGACGGAGGTGCTGGGATGGTCATGGCGTGCGGCGCGCAACTTTTTGATAAAAACGGGCAACTACTTCCGCTAGGGGCCGAACCACTTTTACGTTTATATCACGCGGATTTTTCCGCCCTGCACAAAAAATTTAAAGGCGTACAAATCATCGGTTGCGCCGACGTTACCAACCCGCTCTTAGGCCCTAAAAGCTCCGCCAAAGTTTTTGGTCCGCAGAAAGGTGCTACGCCTGCTCAAGTTAAATTATTAGACAAAGCCATGGCCCGCTGGGCGCACATTTTGCAACGCACCACCCGCCGCGCCACCGCCCATACTCCCTCCACGGCCGCCGCTGGGGCCATTGCCACCGGGCTATACGGGTGTTTCAACGCGCCTCTTTTGTTAGGGGCAGATTTTTTACTCCAACAAGCCCGCCTTTCCTCGCACGTACGCTGGGCGGATTTAATCATTACCAGTGAAGGCAAATTAGACACGCAAACCTTTTACGGAAAAGCGCCGCTAGCGGTGTTGCAGCTTGCCCAAAAATATCACAAACCCGTTTTATTTATATGTGGACAGGCCGATTGGAAGGCGCTTAACAGAAAACCACTTTCCCGTATCACTATCGCGGAACTCGCCGATTTTGCCCCCACCCTAGAAGATGCAAAAAAACACGCCGGCCAATATATGGCCAGCGTGTGCAAAGTACTTGAGTAAATAACAATTAGATTTTATAAACTAGCCGTAACAAGACCGACATAAAATTCGCCCGCGGATACACCGTTACGTGATTACCGTTATTGCGGTTGGTAGAATCGTGGAATTTGTTCATATTATAACGCGCCTCCAGCCCCAAGCTAAAGCGGTCACTTACTTCTTTTTCCACCCCTACCCCAGCGTAAAAGGCAAACCCGGTATATTTAAAATGCGTATTTCCGTCGGGAAATTTCATCGCAAAATCCGTATGCGCCGCCCCCATACCAAGCGGGATATATAATTTATAAGCACTTTGCGGCGTCAAAAAAATATGCCCTACAGCCATATAATTTTGCATCCGCGTGCGCGTATTTAGACGCCACCCGCTGGAAAAATCGGACGAAAAGTATTGATCTTGAAAAGACAACCCAACCCCCACGCGCGGGCTCATAAAATACAACGCCTGTAGTTCACCC
>JAZUNI010000064.1:0-6856 GCA_045604045.1 Elusimicrobiaceae bacterium
CTATTGCCTTCTAATCCCTCCGGCAACACACCACCCAATGCCACACACACAGCTTCCGCTCGTTCATCACTCGCTTCGCACCAAGTGGTGTCCGGGAAGTTTGTGCTGTGCTTTTGATACACCACATACCGCGCATTGGGAATACTTGCATTGGCTGTGCGCACAAAACTCAAGTCTGCCTCATTACTATACATGAGAACACTTGTTCCATCCGGGTAATTCTCACTAGACGTGTCTTTCCCTTGCACCATTAACTCCGTCGGGTCTTCACTGTAACGCCCGTATTCTAAATAATACACTTCGTTACTTTCAGCCAGTGCTTTGGCTAGCGGCATTAGCGCACTAAACCGACTTTTCATTACTGCTTTTTGATATTGTGGCAACGCGATTGCTGCCAAAACACCAATGATTAAAACAACTACCAACACTTCTATCAGGGTAAAACCCTTTGTGTTCCGTTTCATTCTGATTTTCTCCTTATTCAAATAAGAGTCTAGGACCCCCTTTAAAAGGCCCAAATCTCTTTTATATCGCACGATAGAGGCAGGGATACGTCCCCCCCTATCCGGCACTGGAAACTGTATCAAAAAAAAAAAACAAGTCAAGTAACGAGCATTTTAACAACGAAAGGCAAACAGCAAAAAAATAACAACAAAAAAGGCGGGACAAACAAATCTTGTCCCGCCCTTTGCTAGTTCCCTGAAGTTTAGAAGGCGTTTACTTCCATTTGCTTAAAGAAATCCTTGTTGGATTTCGTGGCCGACAATTTCTCTAGCAGCATGGTCATCGCATCTACCGAGCTTAACGGCGCGAGTACTTTGCGAATAATCCACACTTTGTTAAGCTCATCTTCACTGAGCAGCAAGTTTTCTTTACGTGTGGAGCTGCGGTTAATGTCCACGGCCGGGAAAATGCGCCGTTCGGACAGTTTGCGGTCCAGCGTGAGTTCGCTGTTTCCCGTTCCTTTGAACTCTTCAAAAATTACTTCGTCCATACGGCTGCCGGTTTCAATCATGGCCGTAGCAATAATCGTGAGGGATCCCCCTTCCTCAATGTTGCGCGCAGCCCCCAAAAAACGTTTGGGTTTTTGCAGAGAAGTAGCTTCCAACCCGCCGGTAAGCACGCGGCCGGAGGACGGCGCTACCGTGTTATACGCACGGGCCAAACGGGTAATGGAGTCCAGCAAGATGACCACATCTTTGCCTTGTTCGGCCAAGCGTTTGGCTTTATTAAGTACCATTTCCGCTACTTGCACATGGCGGTCGGCCGGCTCGTCAAAGGTAGAGGCGACCACTTCGCCTTTTACGCTGCGGCTCATATCGGTTACTTCTTCGGGGCGTTCGTCAATTAAAAGCACCATCAGTACGGTATCTTTATAATTTTCCGCAATGGAGTGGGCAATGGCTTGCAAAATCATGGTTTTACCGCTTTTGGGCGGCGCTACAATCAGCGCGCGCTGCCCTTTCCCGATAGGAGCAATCATATCAATCACGCGTTGCGTAATCGCATTTTTATCGGTTTCCAAGGTAAAACGCTCGTTGGGGTGTAAGGGAGTCAAGTTTTCAAACAGAGGCCGATTATAAATTTTATCGGTTTCTACGCCATTTACCTTTTGCACTTGCAGCATGGCAAAATAGCGTTCATTGTCTTTAGGCGGACGAATGAGGCCTTCAATCGTGTCGCCTTTGCGCAAACCAAAGCGCTTAATTTGAGAAGGGGACACATAAATATCATCCCCACTAGAGAGGTAGTTGTTTTCTTCGGAGCGTAAGAACCCAAAACCGTCTGGTAAAATTTCTAGCACGCCTCCGCCGTATACAGAGCCGTTTTGTTTGGCTTGAATGGCCATCACGCGGCCAATCAGTTCCTGTTTGCGAAGGCCGGAAATATCTTCTAAATTGTAATTAACGGCTAGCTTGGTTAATTCTTCCACGCTTAACTTGTTTAGTTCGCGCGCATCCAACACTTTAGCACCGTTGGGTTGGCGTGATACTTGTTGGTTGTTAGTATACGGGCGCTGTTGCGGACGGTTATTCGTGCGCATGGGGCGTTGCCCCCGGGGCTTATCCGTATTGGGTTGTTCGGTAACAGCCGTTTTGGCTGCGCTCGCCGTTTTGGCGGTTTTGGTTTCTTTAGCAGGTTTTGTTGTTTTTTCCTGCGTTACTTGTTCTTCCATGACTACTCCTATTTACTTTGTAATACTTCAAAAACGTTGCAAAAGCGTTCTACACTTCTCTTTAGCTGTGCTTTGCTGGCGTGAAAAAATACCACATCCGCCCGGTTTGCCTTTTCTGCATCGGTGAATTGATGCGCTAGGCGCCGCTTGTATTCTTGCGTCGTTATATTGCGGCCTTTCAAACGCGCCGGTAAGGTTTTGGGATCAGCCAGCACAGCTATATTTAAATCAGTTAATTTGTACCACCCTGCCTCAAATAACAGGGGCACTTCTACTACAATCACCCGTTGTGTACTTTGATTGATACGGGATTGTAATTCCTTAAAAATAAGCGGATGTAATAATTTTTCAAGTGCCTCACGCTGGGCTTTATTTTTAAAGATCAAGGCAGCAATTTTTGTTTTATCCGTGGTACCTAGTAGCTGTTCAACCGCTTTTAGCACGCGCGAATTGGCATATAATTCCCGTACAATTTCATCGCACGAAAAAATGCCCGCCCCTTGCTTAGCAAAGTAGTGAAGTGCGGTACTTTTGCCGCTTAACATACTGCCGGTTAAACCGATGACCCATTTTGATTTCACCCGTAAACTTTTCATGCAATTTTTTCAAGTTCGTACCAATTCTTGCCTGCTTTTGCACTCACAAGTAGTGGCACACGCAGCTTTACCGTATTTTGCATTAACTCTTTAATACGTGCCGCACTTTCTGGCAATTGTGCTTGGGGCAATTCAAAAATTAGTTCATCGTGCACTTGCATAATCATATGCACCGCGGTGCCGCGGTAGGCTTTAAATACATCCAACATAGCCTTTTTAATAATATCGGCCGAGCCACCTTGCACAATCGTGTTAATGGCCGCCCGCTGGGCAAAGGACGCCATGCTGCCAATCCCCATATTAAACTCCGGCAAATACCGCACATGGCCTAACATCGTTTTAACATATCCGTTTTGGCGCGCTAACGCAATATTTTTATCAATCCACGCGCGGACACCTTGATAGTGCTTAAAATAATTGTCGATGTATTCTTTTGCTTCGCGTAAAGAAATGCCTAAAGATTGGGAAAGGCCCATCGGCCCCTGCCCATATATGATACCAAAATTGATGGCTTTTGCGCTAGAGCGCATTTCGGGGCTGACGAGTAGCGGCATCACGCCAAACACTTGCGCCGCCGTCTGGGTATGGATATCCCCCCCATTTAAAAAATCTTGGATAAGGACCGGGTCTTGGCTTTCGTGTGCCAGCACGCGCAAGTCAATTTGTGAATAGTCCACACTTAATAGCACATGTCCCGGGGCCGCGCAAAAAGCCCGGCGCAACTGCCGACCTTTTTCCGTACGAACGGGAATATTTTGTAAATTAGGGCTGGAGCTAGACAGCCGCCCCGTTACCGTCCCTGTTTGATCCAAATAAGAGTGTACTACCTGGTTTTCATCAGCTAAAAGCAACAGATTATCCACATAGGTAGATTTTAATTTGCTACTGGCGCGGTAGTCCAAAATCGTGCGGGCAATGGGATACGCCCCGGCAATTTCCTCTAGCACGCTTTCATCGGTAGAATAGCCGGTTTTGGTTTTGCGTACCGGAGGTATTTTCATTTCTTCGAATAATAACGTGGCTAATTGTTTGGTAGAGTTGATATTGACTGGATACCCGGCTTGCGCATCAATGGATGCTTGGCACTGTTGCATTTCCTGCTCTAAGAGCACCTTAAAACTTTCCAGCCATGCCGGGTCAATACGTAGGCCCTTCCACTCCATATCGGCTAGCACCATCATCAGTGGTAGTTCCAATGTTTGATACAACTCATATTGTCCGCTTTTTTTTAGTTCTTGCGTTAATTTTTCTTGCAGCGGCCAGATAAATTGGTTGTAAGTAGCAAGTAGAGCGACCGGATCTTCTTCACTTATCGTGGCCGAAAAATACTGCGCACAGGCCCCGGCAAAACTCAAATCGCCAGACGGATTTAACAAATACTGTGCCAATCGTCCATCAAAACAAGTTAAAAAGTGCCCTTCTAAATTAAGGTCTAACAAACGCAGCGTAAGTTTAATGTCATAACCTAATTTTTCAATGCTGTCATTTAAAAAGAGCTGTTTAAGTTGGTCTAATTCCCAAGGCTCTACGTCGGCTAGCGGCACAATGGCGGCCTCGTGCGCGTTTAACCCAATCACTACATAATCTTCATCTGTATGCACAAAAACGCGCGTAGCGGTTAGCGCTTTTTTTAAGATATCGGCTAGCGGGATAGTTCGCGTTTGCACCGAAAACACTTCTTGAAATAACGCCGTGGGTTGAGTCGTGGGCACTAGCTCTAATAAATTTTTAAACTCATACTGGGCAAACAATTTTTCTAAAGAAGCGGTGTCCGCCAAATGTACGCGGTAATCTTCCAGCACAAAGGGCATCGCCAAACTATTATCTAATACCACTAGTTGCTTAGATAGCAGTGCATTTTCCTCACTAGCCAGTAATTTTTTAGCTAGGGCTGGTTTCAGGGTGGGATCTCCTAAATGGGCCGCCCGTAAAATATCTTCCAAGTGGCCAAATTTGCGGACCAGTTCCACAGCACTTTTAGGGCCAATCCCTGCCGCACCGGGGATATTGTCCGACGCATCCCCCACTAAAGAAAAGTAGTCCGGCAGAAATTGGGGCGGTAAGCCAAATTTTTCTTGGGCTGCTTCCGGCCCTTTAATGGCATCCTTACCAGAAGGCCAAATAGAAATCCACTCATTTAAAAATTGATATACGTCTTTGTCCGAAGTTACTAGCGCACTGGACACCTGTGCTTTAGCCGCCTGACGCGCTAAAAAAGCCATCAAATCGTCGGCTTCAATGCCTGGCTGGGCGACCACCGCCAGGCCCAGCCCGCGCACCAGTTCACGCGCTAAATTAAGCTGCCGCACCAGGGCATCATCGGGCTTATCGCGGTTGGCTTTATAGGTGGGCAACAACGCCTTGCGCCGCGCACAACCACCGGGTGAATCAAAACACACGGCCACATATTCCGGTTTTTGCGTCTTAAGCATTTTTAAAAGCCACCGCAAAAACCCATACAGTGCCCCCACTTCTAACCCCGTAGAGGTGGATAATTTGGGCAACGCATGATAATTACGGTGCAAAAAGCCGTGAGCATCAATTAAATAAAACTGCGGCGTAGGTTGTGTCATAAAAATTTAAAAGGGAAAAGAAAAGAGCCCCGCCGGGATTTCCGGCGGGAGTATAGATTATTTCAGCAAGGTGTCTAATTTAGCGGCTAACGAATCTTTGGATTGCAGACCCGTCGTTTGAAAGGCAATTTTGCCCCCCCTAAACGCGATTAACGTAGGCACGGAAGAAATTTGGTATTTCCCCGCCGTATTCATGCCTTGGTCTACATCCAATTTGCAGACTTTTACCTTACCTGCATATTCGCTAGCTAGTTCTTCCACTACCGGGGCTAACATGCGGCACGGGCCGCACCAAGTAGCCCAAAAATCAACCAGCACAGGTTCTTGTGCTTTTAATACTTCTTCTTCAAAATTTGCATCTGTCAAAATTACTTCACTCATAAGTACCTCTCTATAAATCTATAGAGTTAGTATAGCAAAAAGTAAGTAGCTTGGGGTAAATTTTTCCCCTCATCTTCACAGCGTTTAAACACAAAAAGCCCCGTCCATTGAACCTATTCAATGGACGGGACCATTACAAACTATTTACCTAACACATTTGTAACCGGTACTATTCCGATATACCGGTATTACATACAATGCAATACCACCAGAACCTACCACAGCATTTCCTCCATTTACCAGGAAACCTTGTGCAAAGCTATAAGGCCCTTGTTCATGCTCAGAAATATACTCTTTTGAGCAACTTGTAGGAATAAATCCAAGTTGTTCTGCATAAGACATATTATACTCGGGTGCATATTCCCCATTTATACAAGCTGCTGGCTGATACCCACCAGGAATTGATACGGCAAAATCCCCAGACGTCTTTGTACGGTTAGGGAAAGCATCCCATAAATTTTTCAACACCTTGTTGGCTTCTTCCCCATAACCGGTTTCGTCGCAGGTGGCCGCATTGGCATCACAGGTACTGCATGGTTCAGTGGAATATTTTAAGATCTTCCCCGTATAGTAATCCCCACCTAAACATTCATAACGCCCCATCTTGAAATCAGCAACGGCAGCGCCGCTATACGTAGTATTACCATTTTTAAATTCAGTACCCACTACAACATTAATATCCTGCGGTTTAAAACGTGTGTTGCAGCCACCACACGTACCGTAGTTCTTATCATAAAAATAGTTGCTTCCCAACGTATCGCACGTGGTGCATTTCCCATTTATGGACGCATTACCATCCGGGCAACAAGAACAACAGGAGGCCATCATTTGCTCTTTCGTCAAATCTTCCAGCTTGCCGGGGATGGTAGCATTTCCATTATAAACCATATTGTTTTGCATACAAGCATCGGCTAAATCGATCAAATCTTCGTCCATCACTTCATCATACCAACGATCGTCCGCTGCGTCACAAGTAGTGGTTTCTGTGCTACACGCACTGGCGTCCCATTCTCCATATTCCCACTTGCCGGTACTATCATCACACGAAACTGTACGCGTTTGGGTGCCGGTTCCTTCTTCACAAGCTTTTTCCGTTTCTTCCTTTGTATCACAGCTACAATCTGCCAATT
>JAZUNI010000065.1:0-6242 GCA_045604045.1 Elusimicrobiaceae bacterium
GTCAAATCTGACGGAACAATTAATACAGATAAATATAAAGAAGCAATGAAAAGTATCTCCGGAGATATGGCAATAAATGTGGCAGAAAATGAGTTTGCAAGAGACTCCGAAGGATTAACAAAATCAGAAATTAAACGGTTGGCTGAACCTTTGGGCATAAAAGTATTAAACAGTAAAGAAAGCGAAGAAGAACACCAAATGAATATGCAGAACCCAAAGCCTGAAGATAAAAATGATAATGATTATTACGCATTATTTGATTAAATAAATTCTTATTAATGAATAAAAGCCGCCCGTTTTATTTAAAAACGGGCGGCTTATTTACGAGGGGGATATTGTTAAAGCAACATTCAAATATACGGGTTCAAACACCGAGAACTTGTGCTTTGCAGTTGCTTTTAGTGATGGCGCGTTTGGCTATTTTGACGAACTTGGCCGATTTGGCTTATTGGCTAATTTTGGAACAGGGGTAATGTTTAACGTGGTAGGTAACATCCACGAAAACCCCGAACTTTTGGAGGATAAATAGTATGGCAAAAAAACAATTGCGAATAGCGATTTACGAAACGGACAAGAAAGTAGTGGAAGGTAACTGCGGCGATTTTTACAACACAATGAACAGAGGCGATGCGATGATGACAATCGGCAATGAAATCGCCAAAAAAATTGCGCAGTACCGAGAAGACGGCACTGTCAGGTTTAACCATGGAATTGTGAATACTGAGCTGTTGTTTTGTTTAGAAGCGGCCGAAGCCGCGCTTGATGCGCTGTTGGAGGGAAAATGATAATTAAGCGGGCTAGCTCAATTTGTGGAATGGGGGATGCACTTAATCAAAGGGCGTTTCTATACTTCTATTGCCAGCAAAAGAACATTCCAACCCAAGATATAGCCATTTACACGGAACGGTACTGGTGGATGTTTGAGTGTTTAGGGTTTAGGCGCGGTAAATTTAAGACCGAGTTTAGGAACCTGACCGCTTATAAGAACTTTGGATTTTACGATCTGCCAATGAACATACAAACCGATAAATTAGACGAGTGTATTGCTAAAAATGCCGGAATTGACTTTAGCTTTGATGTATGCGTACCGCTACCACACTTTGAACCGCCCAAAATAGACTTGCCGGAACGGTTTATTACCTTTAACACGGGGTTTGGGGACTTTTCCGGCAGACCGGGGGAAAATGATTTTGTATGCCTAAAGAGCTGGCCCAAAGCATACTGGACCGAATTTGTGAAAAAGATAGGAGTGCCTTGCGTGCAGATAGGCGGTGGCAAAAGCTGTGAAATTATACCGGGAACGGCTTTAAACCTGGTAGATAAGCTGACTATCCAAGAGAGTGCGGAAGTAATCAGAAAAGCCCTATTTCATGTGGATATGGAAGGTGGATTGCCTATCCTGGCCCAGCACTTAGGCAAGAAATCTGTGGTGCTATTTGGACCTACTGCCATAGAACAGCAGGGCCGGAGCTTTAACTTAAACATAAGTGCCAATGTATGTACCCCTTGCTATGAGTGGGGGATAAACAGGCCCGTATTGTTTTCCAAAAAGACCGATTTAAAATGCGGACAAAAGTGTATGAAGGCACTTAAGCCGGAGTATGTGATTAACGAGATTAAACAAAAGGGGTGGATATGAAAAAGAGTGACGATTATCCGTGCAAGAAATGCGAGAAAAAATGTAATGATCCAAGCCCCTGCGTAAAGGTACTTAAATGGCTTTTGTACGGGAAGTATTAGAATTTAGACCTAATAGGACCTTTTTTTTAGAACAAACCATTGATTTTTTCTACTGATTTGTTATACTGATAGTGTTACAGTATGCCCAAATGCTGTAATCTTCATTAGAAGCGTGCGTTAATATACAAGACCAAGCTAGACATAAAAAGTCTAACTGAGGTCTTTTTTTATGGCAAAAGAAGATAAAGCACGCAAAAAAGCTCTTGCGAAAAAGGCAACGCGGAAAGAAGCGCAGAAAGCCCAACCCGGCAGACCCGCTATGTTCCAAACGCCTCAGCAAATGCAAGAAGCCATTGATGCCTACTTTGAAAGCTGTAAACCTACCTTCTTAACCGTTAAAGGAAAAACCATATTAGACAAGACTGGTACGCCAGTTATTGATTACAACCCGCCCACCGTGTCCGGGCTTGCTTTGTTTTTAGGCTTTGAAAGCAGACAAAGTATGTACGACTATACAAAAAGAGAAGGGTTTTCTTACATTGTTACGCGCGCACGAACACGGATTGAAGCCGACCGGGAAAAAGATATATGTTCCGGGCGCAACGTGGAAGGCAGTAAATTCCACCTGGCAAATATGTCCGGCTGGCGGGCAGAGCAGGAACAAAAACACGCGGTAGAATTGACCGCAAGTATAAGCAATTTTTCGGTTAATCAGTTTTTAGAGAAATTTAATGCTGAAAAGTAAAGAAAATTACATAGAGCTGATTAAGGAGTTGGGAAAACTAGAAGAAAGTGAAAGAAACCAAGTTATACGGCATTTATGCTTAACGGATTTGTACTTTTTAGCTTTCTTTGTGTTGGACCAGCAGTTTTATTACCACGATTTTGCTTTTGACTTGTGTAAGCGTGTAAGTGAAAACCCGTGGCAGTTATGGCTAGTAGCACGCGGACACTTAAAATCTTTGACAATTACGGTAGCACACAATATCCAGTTAATCCTACAAAACCCGGATATTGCTATTGCTATACCGAGCTATAACCTAAAGACGGCAAAGTCTTTTGTACGGCAGATAAAGCTAATCATGGAAGGCAACGCGCTATTAAAAGCGATGTTCCCGGAGATTCTTTACGATAACCCGGCCACGCAGTCCCCAAAGTGGAGCGAGCAGGAAGGGTTAGTAGTAAAGAGAAAGACCACGCGCAAAGAGCCGACGGTTATGGGGTTTGGGTTGGTTGACGGGCAAGCTACGGGTTATCACTTTGATGTATTAAGTTTTGACGATGTGGTAACGCAGGATAGTGTAACAAGCCCGGAAATGATAGCCAAGACCACCGAACGCTGGCAACTGGCGGACAATATCGGTATGCCTACCACACTAAAAAAGTATTGCGGTACACGGTATCACTATTTTGACAGTTATGTAGAAGTGCAGAAAGTAACACCGACAACGATTATTCCGGCAACGGATAACGGGGAAATGAACGGAAACCCGGTATTTTTAAGCCGTGAAGAATTAGACCGCAAGCTAAAGGAACAAGGGCGTTATGTATTTAGCGCGCAAATGTTACTTAAGCCAGTAGCCAAAGAAGACCAAACTTTTAAGCTAGAGGATTTTAGGTATTACGATATTTTACCGCGCGTGAATTATTACATAGCGTGCGATCCCGCAAACACGAAAAGCAAAAAGAGCGACTTTACAGCTTATTTGGTGTTTGGCTTTAGTGAAGATAGGCAAGTATATTTAGTTGACGGAGTACACGATAAGTTAAACCTGGCGCAACGATACACCGTTCTAAAGGCACTAAACGAACGGTACAAACCGTTAATAATCGGCTATGAAAAGTACGGATTACAAGCAGATATTGATTTCTTCCGTATGGAAAACGCAAAGACTGGTTATTATATGCCGATTAGTGAGATAGGCGGCACATTAAGCAAGGAAGACCGCATTTTACGGTTAGCGTCGTTATTTGAAAAGAAAGATTTGTTATTTCCGCGGCACATACCCTACAACCGGGTATATGGCGCAGAAACAATAGATGTAGTTAACAATTTGCAAATGGAACTGACTGCGTTTCCGTTTGCGGAACATGACGATTTATCGGACTGTTTATCCAGGTGTTTTGACATATTCCTGTATAAGCCGAACGAAATAAAACAAGTAGTAACGGAACGCGATACAAAAACAGCTGGGTACAGATTTGAGCAGTTAAGACGGAAATATACGAGAGGATTAGACAATGGATATTAAAGTGTTTGGGCAAATGGATGAACAAGGCGTTATTCATGTGGCTTTTGTAGGAACGGAAGCCGAACTGGAAGCGCAAATCGGCAAAGATTACGAGAAAACGGTTGCCAAAGTGAAGGAAGACATTGGAAAGTATGAAGCCGAAATTGAAAAGGTTAAAGGCGTAGATTTGGTGCATTTAACCGATAGCAACATTGAGGATGCGGCAAAGTATATCCACTATACCAAAATGTTACTTAAAACCAAAAAATTTTTGAACGAATTTAAGAAACCGACTATTGCCGACGGTACTTATTTTGTGTTGAACCATATCGGTAAATTACCGCAAATGGAAGAAAAATAGAGGATTTTATGGGTGATGCATTTTATTGGAAAAGACAGATAGCGAATTTTAAGAGTGATAACAAGACTTTTTTCAGCCAAGCAAAAAAGTGTGAAGATGCTTACTGTGATACAAAATCATATAACATCTTCTATTCAAACATACAGCTCTTAAAAGCATATTTGTTGACCAATAACCCAAAGCCGGAAGTTGAAAGACGCTTTTTAAAAAAGACTGCTTCCGACAAACTGCAATACAATACCGCGCTTGAACTGGCTAACATTTTAGAGGGTGCATTATCTTACTATACGGATAATGCAAACTTCTTCCAAAAACTAAAAGACGGTGTATTGGAAAATGTTACCAAAGTAGGGCGCGGTGTTTTATGGGTAACTTACGAGCCGAAAATTGAAAAAGTAGCCGATGCTTACGGAAATATGCAGGAAGTAATCACGGACCGGGAAATCAAAATTGACAGTTTAGGATATGAAGACTATGCGTGTAGCACCTCTTGCAATAAAGGCCAAATTTGGTGGAAAGCGCGCAGACACCTTTTAAGCAAAGAAGATTTAAGAGAGCAGTTTAACTATGAAGCAACGGATGATGAGCTTAATTTCTCTACCGGGAAAGACAGCGACCGAAAACTAGCCGAAGTATGGGAAATTTGGGATAAACCCAGTAAAAAAAGACTGTATATCCTGGAAAAATGCGTTAAAAACGAATTTTTGAAAGAAGATGATGACCCGTACGGGATTAGCACTTTCTTCCCTTGTGAAGATATTACTTTTATCACAAACGGCAGAAATGTTATTCCGATACCTGAATACGAACTTTACCGCAAAAAAGCCGTAGAACTGAACGAGATTTCCGCTTTGGCTGATACACTGGAGCGGAAAGTCAAGTTTGTAATCACAACCGACAAAACCAACCAGGACAATACCTTTGAAATGGCAAATGCCGCGGAAGGGGATATTGTAACCTTGCAAACGCCTAATCCTATGGCAAGCGGTAACAATGGGGCTTATATCGGGTTTTTGCCTATCCAGGAAGCCATTAAACTATTGGAACACCGGGAACTAAAGAAAGCGCAGTTAAAGCAAGATATTTACGACATTACGGGTATTGCAGACATTATGCGCGGAACCACGGATGCCGGGGAAACTGCCACCGCACAACACATTAAAGGCGTATTTGGGACAATGCGCTTCCAAGACAAACAAAAATGCGTGCAGGCGTTTGTAGTTAACATTTTTGAGATTATTGCTGAAATTATCTGCGAAAACTGGGATGGCCCAACCTTGCAAAGCATTACATCCACCTATCTGCCTACGGAACAAGAAAAGAAAGAAATTGAAGTCAATTTAGCACAATTGCGTGTAATCCGTTCCGATCCGCGTTACGCACAATTAGCGCAAGCCGGGCAAATCCAGGTTCCGCAAGTAACCAAAGAACAAATCAAACTGTTGGAACAACCCACCTGGGAAGAAATTATCCAAATTATGCGGGATGACAAACTGCGTAACTACTCTATTGATGTGCAGAGCAGTGCCACGGTGTTTGACGATATGCAAGCGCAAAATGCAAGCGTTCAACAGTTAGCGCAAACCTTCATTGGTATTGTGCAACAGGCCGCACAGATAGGCAGCCCGGCGGTTATCCGTGGGTTTATTCCTATAGCCAAAATGCAACTGACAAACATTAAATGCGGCAGAGCCGTAGCCAAACAGTTAATTGATGCGCTGGAAGACGGAGCAGAAGAACTGGAACGGGCACAAGCCAACCAACAGGAAAACCCGCAAGTACAGTTAAAACAAAAGGAGTTGGCTATTAAACAGGCCGATGTGGAGCGTAAGGTCGCGTTGGACAAAGGGCAACTGACACTAAAAGCTCAAGAGGAAAAACGCAAAGAAACCGAGTTGCAAGCACAATATGCACTCAAACAGCAAGAATTGCTTTTAAACCGAAACATTGACACTAATATACCGGGAGAT
>JAZUNI010000066.1:0-100724 GCA_045604045.1 Elusimicrobiaceae bacterium
TTGTCTTCCTAAGACCGCTTGGCCTCCGACTTGTCATTCCAAACCTGATTTGGAATCTCACCGCTTTTAATAACGCAAGGTGAGATCCCGTATCAAGTACGGGATGACGACCTATTTTGATAACAGCGAAACGGCGGCGCGGGGGAGATCCCCGATAGAGACACTCGGGGATGACAGCTTATAATTAGGAAGAAAACAGGTCTTGACTCTTCAAATTCAACGTAGCGGGTTTTCAAACTAATTTGAGTGCAAGACGAGGCGCGAGGGAGGAAGGAATACTGTAGGCACACGCGCGGCAGCGCGGAGGTATCCGCCCGAACGAGCAACGAAGTATTGAACCAAATTAGGAAGAAAACAGGTCTTGACAGAAGCTCCTTTTAGTCTTATACTAAAGTAAGGTGTATCACTCTGTGTTTGAGCGCACGTAGCAAGTTGTGCGGGTCAGCAAGAGTAGTTTTTATTTGTATAAAGGGTATAAATATGTTTACATTCAAACCAAAAAAAGTTTTTGAAAAACTCAATAAAATGGACCGCAAGCAGGCCTATACAATTGGTGCCATTGCGGTAGTTATGATTGTGGCGCTACTGATGTTAGTGTCCGCCGCTACCAGCGGGGGAGAAGATTCCTTTGACGGTATGGACTCCCACGGGTATGATTTGGCTCAAATGCCCTTTGCTACCGACGCAGCTGAACAATATTTGCTAGCTTCTAAATACCCGGATATGAAAGAAAACGGATCCACTCTGTTGTACAGTGCAGCTGAAAAAGAACAACGCCAAGAAGAAGACGCACAAGCGGCCGAAGACGAATCGGTAGATACGGATAGTTCTGTTGAAAATACAAGTGATGAGGATAATTACAGCAGCGGATATTCCGGCCGTGGTTATGGCGGGTATGCCCGTGGTGGCGGAACGGGCCGCGGTGCAACCGAAATTGGCCAACTAAGTCATGCCGGAATGGCCTCTGCCAGCGGTAGCGGGGTTAGTTCTACCTATGGTCCTTCGGGGGATTTTCGTCAATTTAAAGGGCGGGAAAACCGCGGGGATGAACGCCCGGCTCAGTTTAAAACGGCCGATGGTCGCCAGGCGTTAGCGCAGTTTCGCTCGGGCAGTTTAGCGGCGGCCCGTATTAACGAAAATAAAATGACGGGCGCCCGCAAGGCACTGATGGGCGGTATGGTGCAAGGGAGCGATGCCTTTGGTAAAGATGGCGGCGTAGATTTAAGTAAATTACAAAGCGGAGGCCTTACGCTAGATACTTCCGCCCCGTCTACCACCACGGATTTGGACAATTTGGATAAAAAAGTGGCCGATGCTGCCAAAAAAGCGGAAGATAAAAAGAAGGAAGAAAACAAACGCAAATGGTGGGAAGATATGTTGATTGATTTAGCCAAGCAAGCGGCTAGTTCGTTGGTAAAATCTTTTATGGATATAACGGGCGATACAATTAAGGGGGCGATTAACGGTAAACAGGCCCAGTATGCGGCGCGCAAAGAGGCTAATACACAATTGTATAACAATGCGCGGGCTACAAAGTCTTACGAAGAGTTTCAAGAAAAATATGGCCGCGGTGTATTAACAGAGGATCAATATGCGTTCTATACCGATTCTAATACGAAGTTGAAAGATACTTATAAATATGAAATTACATACAATGGAAAGAAAATAGATGGTGGAAAACGGATTAGTTCGAATAATGGGGGTTCCGCGCAATCGGACGCATGGCGCGAATCTCAAAATTCTACCAATACAGAAATCCCTCAGAATACGGGAGACGATAAGCAAAAGAGATGTAACGATTGTAAAGCCTCTTGTGATGGAAACACATCTGTGAGTGAATGTAATCAAAAATGTGCGTGGACGTGTGAATAATTTTATCTGTTAATAGGAGCCAACTATGAAATTATTTAAATGGTTAAAAGATAAAGCGGGCAAAATGCCCATTAGTATTACCCAAGCCGCTGGGCTTACTGCGGTGGTGGGGGCGGCCGGTTTTGCGGCTATGAGTTACCTCAGCTCTCCTGCCGATAACAATACCGCTTTTATTCCTCCGTCTGTCTATGAGCAATCGGGCGATGTGGTATATGTTTCCCAAAACGGCGGGGGAGGGCAGTATGAAGCGAACGGGGAAGTAGGTTCCTCCTTTCGGGCAGCTCCTTCGCGTTCCATTCAATTAGCCAACCAACAGGCCGTGCGGGAACGCCAAGCGCGCGAACTGGAAGATGCCAATGTGCAACCCACTTACGCCGGGGAAGGCGGCTCTACGCTGGACCCGAAGGCCTACCAACTAGGCGGAGCTGATTTAGGCCTAGGGATGGGCACTACCGCGGATAAACAACTTAACGGCTCTTTAGAAATGTTTAACAATTTGCAAAACCAGTTGGCCGGAGTAAGTGCTAGCGTGAATAACGCCGTACAAGCTGGCAAGCAAGGTGCCGGGGCGGCTGCCTCTGCTTCCGCTAGTTCTTCCGGTCAAACAGCGGCCCAATTAGCCAATGCCTCCCGCAATTGGGGACAAGGCGGCCTTACACGGGCCGGAAGCGGGAACGGTGTATCAAATTCGTATGCCATTCAAGATAGTGGCAAAAACCCGGATAGCGGAAAAAATGCCGCAGCTGAGATGGCTCAATTAGGTAACGTAATGGCTGACGCCCGCGCCGCTATGGCCAACTTGCAGCAAGAAGGCGCGCGGATGCGTTCCCAGGCTCGGTTTGGCAGTTCGGACGGTTTAAGTGCGGACCGGGACGCTACAGGCCAAGGGGCTCGCGCGCGCTACGGTAATGCCAAAAGTGAACTGGAGTGGATTCGCAAGCAAACAGCGGCCATTGATAAAAACAATACCAATGCTGCCAACGCCGGGGGCGCGCCGTTTTTGGCCAGTGCCAAAATCTCAGGTGGGCTAATGGTGGACGGTAGCAATGTTACCACCGGGCAAGGTTCTTCTTCAGCCGATTTAAGCACCGCGGATAGACAAATGCGCGGCGTAAAGGCAAAATTACAGAGTGTTCAAACTGAAATGGCGGAAAGGACTCATAAACGGCATGATTTACGTAAATGGATGTGGTGGGCTTTGCCAACGGCTCTGTTAACGTTGCCGTGGATTGGGGCATTTGCCACCATTGGACGCAAAGGAATTCCAATTGTGAGCGCTGCCGCATGGGGGGTTGCGGTAGCCTTAGCTGCTGTAACATTGTATCCTGTTATTAAGTTGCTTGCAGCGGGGATCTCTTATGCAAATTCATACGGGGGAGATGCCATATCAACATTTGCAGGATTACTTGGCGGCATGTTAACGGCGGGTGTAGGGGCCGCTTTATTAATTCCCGGTATAGGCAAATGGCTGAGCAAACTGCCTTTGTGGACTGTATCTGTATCTGCAGCGATTGGGTTCGGGGGAGCAACGATTTTCAATTTCTTATCTAAACATGGTGACGGTTATACGGACGAAGAACTGGATGACAATGCCATTAATGCTGATGTAGAACAGAATAGTGAAAATTTGAAAAGTGATGGAGGAAATGGCAAATGAATTTAACAAAACAGCAAATTCAACGTTTTCATAAAGCGTCTAATCGCCAGATTCCTCAATTTTCAAGGCCTGTAGTATGGGTTTTGCGGATTGCGATTATAGGGTTATTTTCGTTATGGATTGCGGGTGGTTTGTATTTAAATTATCAAGTAAAACAGGATGAGCGTCGCATAGAAGAAACCCGACTGGAAGCGCAACGACGTGAAGAACGTATCCGGCGTGGTACGCAATACAAACAAGAATTGCAAGAACGTACACAGACCCCGCGTTCCCGCAACGTATTTGAAGGAAGATAAATTTCTTCCCCCTGAGGGGGAAGATACCCCGTAGGGGCAGATGAGGGGGGAATAACAATTTGTAATTAGGAGGACATTATGAACTTACTGCGTTTTTTAAAAAGCACCAAAGGGGCCATTAAACCGCTTAACGCACTGCTTATTTCGGGTGCGGCGGGCGCTGTATTTGCTTATACGGTAAACACTGCGGCCAACAAACAAATTCAGGCCGAGCGTTCCATTCGTTCGCTTTCCGGTATTTCCCAAACGATGCCGCAAGATGGGTTGCGCCGCCAGGGGGGGATGTTGACCTCCATTAATGTGCGTGATGGTTTAAATCAAGTAGCCACCGCCGAAGAGAAGGCTGCCCTACAAGGCAATGATGCCCTTGCTCGCTATAATGCCAATCAGCGTGCGTTGGCAGGTATGGAAGGCACCTTGGGGCGTGCTGCCCAATTTAGTGAGGGAGATGAAGGTTTAAATACCGGTAACCGCGATGCCGTGCAGGCATCCGCGCGTTTTACAGTAGGGAACCCAAATGCCAATTTGTCGGGGGATGAAGTGTATCGTTCCCAAGGTCAAGCGCAGGGGCAAGCAGACCGCGTAGGGGAAGGTTTTGCACCAGCATCCATGGCGCGTGCTTCGGGCAGTTCTTTTAATGCAACTTCCGGGCCGATAGACTCCAGCCGTGGTACCCGTGGTGGAACAGGGGGACTCGTAACCGAAGGGCCGCGTCGTCTTTCGGGTACAATGCCGGGTGGAACCAATGTAGTGTCCCGCATGGGGCTAGATGGAGCTACCGCCCGTGCCAATACGTCCTCTTTCGGCCAGGACCGTAACGGCCGAGGTACGCGCGGGCGTAACATCGGGGCTGGTAAAGGAGAATTGCAAGATATTTTGAAAAAATCGGCAGCTGCTGCTGGCAATGCCAACGCCTCTGCCAACGAAGGCGGACGGGCCTTTTTGGCCAATGCGCAAACTTCGGGTGGAGTCACGGTAGATGGTGCCGGGGATACGCAAACGGCCTCTTCGGCTGATTTAGCGGCCCCTACCGCGCGTAAATTAAAGGCCATTGGCAACCGCTTACAGCAAGAAAAGAATAAGCAAGAAGAACGTAACAAAGCGCATCGCAAGCTGATTTGGCAACTACTTACCACCGCGCTCGGCTCTATTGGCATGATGGTGGCAGGTTCGCTAATTTTAACCAAGTTGGATAAAACAGTGAAAGATTGGTTGTTTGAAGCATCTGTAGCTACTTTACCCGCGGATAAAGCGGCTTGTTTAGCCGTGGCTAACATGTTTAAATTGAGACGCTTGTTAACCGCTATTGCAATGATTGCCGCTGTAGGTACGGCCAATGCCTGGCTGTATATCAGTGCCAAAAAATTTCTCAGTGAATACGGCGCTTACGGGGGAACCTGGGTAGCTGATGTTGCGAAAATCGTGGCCCCGTTAATGGTGGCCGGTATGGTGCAAACAGCGCTTAAACCGGATTGGAAAGGGTTTATTAAGAGTACTTGGGCCACGCTTAAAAATACGCTTAACCCAACCAATATACTCAGTAGCGTAGCCACAAATTCTATTAGCAAACTATAAATACAGCCGGTGGGTGCTTGCAACGGCATCCACCGCTATGTAGGTATTGTGTATGAGTAAAGACGAGCAAGGCATGCCCTTTGTGCCGGAAGAAGATTTAAACCTGCACGAAGATTTTAAGCCAATTATTGCTGAAAATGGGATCATCCGTCCAAAACCAGTGCCGGATGAGGAGTTTTTTACCTCTTTAGGGGGTACCTTTACCCGCATGGATACCATTCAAGATTTGGTGGAACTTCGTACTGCTGAAGAGAAAGCAAGGGATAAGAAATCTAAAGAGGGAGAACTACCCCAACAGCCGCCCTCGCAGGACCCTTCCTTTGCAGCCTCAGCCACCCCCGCCGATTCATCCAAACCAGGCGTACCCTCTCCCAAAACGGTGCCTACTGAAGGCGTCACCCAATCCTTGCCCGAATTGCCGCATTTTGTACAACCGGCATCAGCGGATGTTGCAACAAAAGGAAGGGGAAAAAAACGAATATTGACCACTGTTGCACGCAAAACGATTCTTCGTCTTAAGAAAAAACGACTTAAAAAGAAAAAAATAGTAGATGCTAAAGCCGCGGTGCCGCCTAAAAATCCCCAAAAGCCCGTATCACAACCCTTGCAACCCACGCCTAAAAAACCGAGGCGTTGGCCGTGGGTAGTGGCGGTATTGTGTTTCCTGTTTTTAGGGGGGATCAGCAGCCTAGTTCCCGTAGAAAAAATCCCTATGCTGCGTAATTTGGCTTATGCGATGGGCTTTGACAAGACCGATACGGCCCGTAT
The DNA here is from genome assembly GCA_045604045.1 of Elusimicrobiaceae bacterium. Lineage (GTDB taxonomy): Bacteria > Elusimicrobiota > Elusimicrobia > Elusimicrobiales > Elusimicrobiaceae > Avelusimicrobium. The sequence continues at coordinate 6,169 of JAZUNI010000066.1, forward strand.
GTCCTTTTTGCGGGCATTACTTACATGGACAGATAAATATATAACACTTCCTGGTTTTTTGCAACCGAATGAACAGTCTCGCGCTGCATTATGGGCGCGCTTATACGGTAATGCACCAGAGGATAACGGGACGGAGCTAGCTGGTTTGCAAGGCCGTATGGCAAGCACAGAGGGAAAAACCAGTTTAATTGATATGCAAACGCTCCATGCCCTGCAGCGTCAAAAAGGGCGCACGCTAGATGAAGTACGCGGATCGGTCATGCCTATCCCCGGTCAAGAGGAAGAATCCACGGCTACTTTGCGGGATAATAACGTAAATGTGCGTACAGAGGCTAGTCAGGATAAAAGTGATGTGTTTTTTGGGAGTGATACTTCGGTAACTAACCGGACGGGGCAAGAGGGGTATGACTCGGTAAATACGCTTAAAAAATTAGCCAATCCTTACATTACAGACGGGCATCCCATTGACTGGCTTACTAACACTGCTAAACGGTTGATGAAGGCGGATATGGGATTAGGCGGAATTAACCGCGGTTTATCTGGCACGCAGGTCAACTGGGCCACAGATTTAAGCGATATAGGCGAACAAAAACCCAACCGGGACTTATACCACGCCTGGATTACCAGCCGTATGTCTAAATATACGTCTAACGTAATGCTTAAAAAGTCGTTAGCAGATTCTAGTTTTTTAGGGGCTGAAATACCCAGTATGGCGTCCAGTGTGTGGAATGTGGGGGGCATACAAGTGGATATGGAGTCCTTGCAAGCGGATCAACAGGCTTGGAAGGAATATCAAGAATGGGAAAGAAAATGCAAACAAGAAATAAAAGAAGGCGGCGGCATGGAGGTTACAGAAGCTGTTGGCACTTTTAACAGCATGTTTTCTACGTCTTTTGGTGGTTCACACAACACGAAAAATTACAACGTAGCTTTTCCTCAGACTTGTGAAGCGGTGCAAAAAGAGGGGAGCTGTAATACCTATAGTCTAAATTTAGCCTCTATCCAACAAGCATGCCAAATGGCCCGCCGAGGATATGACAAATTATCTGAGTCCTGCGGCATGGACGTGCCACCAGTTGTTGGAGTTCAATGTTACAATGGCACGATAGGGCAACTTACCGCGCGCTGTAAGTCGTTTAAAGAGACTTGTAAAAAGTGCAAAGAAGAAGACGAACAAGCGCAAGCGGCGGGAACAGAACGGCCTGCGTGTATTGAATCCGATACCGCCGATTGGAAGGATGAGAGCGGGTACAATCCCTCTCAAACAGAAGAGAGTATTTTAGGGGTTATTGGTGGAAAAACAGATTATTTTCCACAAATTGTCCGCGGTGAACGAGTGGGCGTGGATGCGCAAGGTTTAGCTATCATCCAAGACAAAGAAGGCGAAGCTAGAGTAAAAGCCGCCGTGAAAGAAGGTACGAACGCCGCATTGATAAGTCCTTTTTAGTAGAAAGTGGGGACAATTTACTTGAAGTATAAAATACCCCTTGAAATTATGAGAAATAGTTGTATAATAAAAGTAGGAAGGCATGAATATAAGTTGTTTTGCAATGGGAAACCAGTTGCAAACAACGCATAATTTATTGATGTCTTTGTCGTATGGTAGGGCAAAGGCCCGCTAGTTGTAAAAAGCAGTACAAAAAGATTTATTTTTATAGGAGGCTATTATGCCAGAGGAAAAGAAAGAAAGTTTCACCTTTAGCGATAAGATTAAAAACAGCAAAGCAGCTGGTAGTAAATCTTTCGCTAAATCTTCCTCCAAAATTGGGAGAGACGGCAAACCGAAGCAGACTCTGTTTGAGAGAACCCGCCGGGATGCCCCGTTCTTCATTGCAGCCTTGGTGGCGCTGTTGTTATTGCCGTTTTTATACAAATTCAGCGGCCAAGCTAGTGAAGATCCGATGATGACCCCGGGTAGTGAAGAAACTACCTTTGACCCGGAACGCTACGGTTTTGATACCGCGATGATTGAGGACCCCGATGGGCAAATTGCGCAGCTGTCTGGGCGCGATTCGCTCTCGCTAATTAAGGGATGGGGGAGCAACCAGGCGGAAGACTTCGGCCGCGACGATATGGACTTTGACGCTGCCGCTGCTGGCGAATATGATGCCTCACGGGAGTATTCGGCCAATCGTTCTGCCTCTACGAATATTGATGAAGAAGAAAATATTACCAATATTTATAAACGCCGTGCCCGTGCCGGTACGCGTGCTGCTTTTCGCCGTACGCAAATCGGTACGATTAACCCGGCGACCATGCGCCGCGGTGGCGGTAACCGCTTAGGGATTAACAACTGGGGCGGTAGCATGAAGGAAGCTGCTAAGAAGGTAGGCTCTTCCGGTCCGCGTAATGCACCTAAACCGGTTTCCTTGCAGCCGTTACGCGCAGCAGGCCCGGCCCGTTCGTCTTTTGGCGGTGGTGCAGCTCAAGCGGCCCGTAAAGGGTTGGACAATATGGGTAAAGCCAACGCCGTGGAAGCGTTGCGTGATTCTTACGTTAAACCTGTAGATCCTACCCGTACAGGGGGGATTGATTTGTTCTCGGACGGCCGTTCCGGCGGTTCCGGCAAGTTGGGTCATAACATCAACATTGGCAAAGGTGAAACGCCGTGGTGGTGGGATATGATGAAAACCCGCATGCAAGAAGAATGGAAAGCCCGCTTTAACCGTAAATGGGACTGGATTAAATGGGCCGACAAATTGGCACAAAACATCTTAGGAAATCTAATTAATTGTGTAATTACAGGTGATGATGGCGGTGATGTAGACAAGTTTTTAGGCATTAGTGTTGATGGTGGATCGGACCCGACTTGTTGCGGAGTATCTGAAGGCAAAGCAGCTTCAAAGAAGGAAATAGAAGATGCTGGCGGTTTTGAGAAGTGGTGTAAAGTCAAAACCAATCAAGCTAAGTTGAAAGAATTAGGCTACAATTGTAGTACCTCTTGGAAGGGAGGTGTTAAAACAGATGTTCCTCTTGGCCCCGTGGCTTCTCGCTTGAAATGTTTGGGTTTAAGCGTCGGCGCGTATGGATCTGGTAGTTTAGGCTTATCCAGTGCCAGTGGCTTAAGCTGTGCCGATATGCCAAACTATTCTGTAGTTCCGTCCGGACAAGCGCGCAAGTGGAACATTTACACCTATGTAGTCGTGCGCAACTATGCTCCACAAGCATTGGTCAAACGGGGCAAAGTCCCTCCAAGCAATACAAAAAATGGGGAACAATACTTGCTTTGTGGCTCGAGTGACCGCAAACATGGTGGTACCTCCTTGGAACATAACGAGGATACGGCAGGTGTTGGACACGTTACCTCTAGAGATGAAGATGAAGTTGAGAATGTAATTATCGCGAGCAAAGAAAGTTCTCGTGTTACTACGGAACAACAGAGAATTCGTGAACAATATTTGGAATATGACCAAGAAAGTTTGCGCGATGCCTGTGTAATGGTAGTTTCTCGCGGGAATGTGTTGCCATATGAAGAGGTTAAAAACCAGATTATGGACTTGTTTATGGCAAAATATAATGTGGACAGTGAAACCGCAGCCGAGGCATTTTTCCAATTGGACTTGATGTTTGTGGAATCCTTCGCCACGAAGCACAAGTTGGCATATGCCCAATGGTTTGAAACCGGACATCAACTTGTTAAATTGCTACCTATGCCCTATTGGGAGTTTGAAAATGCGTATATAAACCACCGGAAAGTAACGCATAAGCTGGATGGTTCCAAAGATAAAGTCTATAAGGCTAAATGGCGCATTGAAAATGTGGATATGGTGAAGGGAGATCGCTGTTTCTATGGCTTACAGGTGGACTGCGGCCCAGGGACTTCCGCCCAAGCGTATGTGAAGTTTAACGAGGCTAGCTTTAAAGGTGGAGCTGCAAACGCCAAGCCCAACCCCAAAGACGTAAACGTATCGGCCGAATTCCGCTACCTAGACAACGGGCAAGAAGGTGCAAAACACTCGGTGGTGCAACCGATGACCAATATTCCGGGTGTAAGCAAGGATGGCTACACGTTTACCTATACCTTCTTAAACATTATTGACTCGGATAAAGTGGCCAATACCTCAAACCTGCAACCGTCACAGAACGGAAAGTCGGGTTTGGTGGGCAACATTGTTTGGACGGTAACACGCGGAGCCGAAGTAGTTACCCAGACCTGTCCGCTCAACCTATCCGGGGACATTACCCCTTACATTGAAACTAGTAAGTGTACCCCAGGGGAGATTGAAAAATCCCCTGCGCAAAAGGTAGAAGGGCAATGTCAACACCAGCGTGTTTGCTCCCAAGATGGTACCTGGGGCGCGTGGCAAAATGTACCGGGAGATACAGATTGTGAGGCCGGAGGTGGGTCCACGGAAAAGATTGTACACTTCTATGACCTTATTACCAAGGTTCCTTGTCCCACGGACGTTACTAATGGTACGCGCCGTGTGGATGACAAAACGGGATGCTTGCAATGGAATAGTTGTAAACTGACGGAAGACCGTGCCATTTTATTGCCGCTGGATAATGACACCAAGCAGTATGTGGCGCGTGCCAAGGCCAAGTTTGACAAAGCCAATGCCAGCCAAAAGATTACCTTGGCTTATAATGAAGAATCGTTATCGGTGGCTAACCTGATTGATGCCATTATGATTGATCCGGATAACGGCACTGTGCCTGCTAACACGGTGTGTTTGCTAGGTAAATCTATTGGATCCAGCGCCAAAGATCCGCAGGCGCCGGCATTTGACAACTTGTTTGGGGTATTCTTAGCCTTTATCGGGTATGATGCCGCTTCGTTCCCCAGCCAGAAAACGTACGATTGTAATGGAGATCGTGTAACGGATAGACGTTTCTTATGCCGCTCGGAATATTATTGGGGCGGATACGTGAATAGTAAAGAGCGTATCAACTATGAAAGACAAGTGGATGCTGGCCCTTGGAAAGGATTCCCACTGAGAGCCTTGATGCGCAATCCGTTACCTAAAAATGGCAATGCCATGCAACTCACTGACAAGGAAAACCGTGTGCGTTTCCACAGTGAAAAACCAAATGGGTATGCTGATCTAATGACTCGTGAACCCTGCCGGTATGACAGCAATCAAACGGTGAGTCGTGCAGATGTTATAGAATACATTAACCGTTTGTGCCAATATGGGGATCAGATTAAACCCAAAGCAACCAAAAAGTATGATTGCTCTAAAAAGTATTCAGACGGTGCATACCATCAAGAAAGAGTAGATTGTGATAAAGTAAATTGTTTCGACTAGTAGTTTGCAAAACCAAACACCCCGGAAAATTCCGGGGTGTTTTTTGCTATTATATACCTATGCAGCGGAAAATTTTATTCCTATTTGTAATTGTAGCAGGAGGAATAAACCTCTCTTATGCGGGGTTTCCGTTTTCATTTCGCAAGGCCGAAATTAAAACGGACTATTCTAAAACCGTATGGGACCAAATTATGGCCGAGCAATCCCTCACGGATATGCGCCGCGGGATGGGGGAAATGGCCAGCGCCAACTATCAAGCGGCTTCCAACAGTTTTGCTCGGGCGGTTATCAAAAATTCCAAAGACCCACTGCCTTATTTACTATTAGGGGCCTCTTTGTATTGGTCCGGCAAGGTGGACGACGCCATTAGCGAATACAATGAAGCCTTACATTTAGATCCCAAAAATGCCATGGCCTATCAATTATTAGGTATCGCAGCAGGGTGGAAGGGAAACGTGCAAGAAGCGCAAGATTATTTTTTAAAAGCTAATAAGTTAGACTCCCACAAAGCAGACACGCACATGAACCTAGGCTCTACCTACGCCGTCCAGCGTAATTGGGATAAAGCCTTGGAACACTTCCGCCAAGCGGCCGATTTAGCTCCGCGTGAGCCATTATACCACTACCAATTAGGTACCCTTTATGAAGCGCTGGGGCGGGATGTATTAGCAGAAGAATCTTTTAAAAAAGCACTGCATTATTTCCCCCGTTACGAAGACGCCATGCTTAGTTTAGGGGCCCTCTACGAAAAATTAGGCCGCCCGCAAGAAGCCCTAAAGTATTATAAAAGAGCCGTCAAAACCAAGCCGGGTGACTTTGTGGCGCGCCTTCGCTATGGGTTTTTGCTAGTGCAACAAGGGCAAGAGTTATTAGCGCGGGAAGTGATTGAGCAAGCCTTTTCTATTGCCCGTTTTAAGGCGGACGGTCTTGCGTTAAACGCAGTATATCGGGCCAGTGGCTCTAACGCCGCTGCCTTTGAAAAGCAAATAGCGCAATTTCAAGAAAATTTGGAACGTGTGCCTGCCGGTAAAGCCATTAACGTAGAAGTGACATTGGAATTTGAACCAAGTACCCCGCCCGCAAAGCCTACCTCTAAAGGCAGTACATTTGAACAAGCTTATGAACGTTTGCGGGGGGATTCATCGTTAGCTAACGCTGGGCAGACGCCCCAGGCGCAAACGTTTAAGCGTATGTTTACGCTCCCAGCTACGGACGAAACAGCCCGCCAGGAGCAAATTAACAATTTAATTCAAGGGCTTCATCAGGCCGTAGCCAGCGCGCCGGAAAATTATAATGTAAATTTATCTATGCAAGGCCGCACGCTGGATTATAATTCACCCTCGGCCCTCACGCAAAATCGCTCCGCTCCGCCCAAGGCTGTGTATGACCCGCGTATTGTGGGTAACGATATGGGACTATGGGTCATGGGCCGCACGTGGCTGATGTTTGTAGAAGACGCTGCCGAAGATTTGCAAGAATACAAAAAATGTCCGGCGGATAACACGTGTGATTTGCTAAAGGGCCTAGCCAATTTGGCCCGTGGGAACGGAGCTTCAGCGACGGCCGATTTTACTCGTGCCGCTACCACGCAACCCAAAGACCCGCTTGCGCAACTTGGCCTGGGAACAGCTGCCATTATAGACGCGCAAGATGAAGTGGCCACTAGCGCCTATCAACGGGCTTTGGAATTAGACCCTAAAAACAAAATTGCCCAGAAAAATCTAAAAATTTTGGAGGCCCTGTGAGCCCGCGCAAAATCCAAAAATATGGCCAACATTTTTTAATTTCCCCGCGTGTCATAGAAGAAATTGTAGGGGCGGCCGAAGTATTAAAAGCAGAAAATTTAGTGGAAATTGGCCCGGGTCAAGGGGCGCTTACGCAGGCGCTCATTGCGCATGGCCGCACGCATTTTACCGTGATAGAAATTGACCCGGAAATGGTGCAATTTTTGCGTGCAAACTTGCCGCCTGCGGCCGGGATACATATCCTTGAGCAAAATTTTTTGCAGTTTGATTTGGCCCAGTTACCCGCCGTACCTACGCAATTTGTAAGTAATTTGCCGTATATTGATGCTGCTGCAATTTTGGATAAAGTGCTTGCGTGGCCGCGCTTTCAGACGGCCGTGTTTATGTTTCAAAAGGAACAAGCGCAAAAAATAACGTCCAAGCCCGGCGAAAAAGGCTATGGTGCTTTATCAGTATTAAGCCAGTTGCGGGCACGTATTTCGCTTATTTGTAATGTCGGGAAAGGATGTTTTAATCCACCTCCCAAGGTGGATTCGCGCGTGTTGGCTTTTGAAAAGATTGCTGCTCCTGTCAACTGGACGGCGGTTACTAAAGTGGTGCAAGCATCTTTTTTACATCGTCGGAAAACCTTTGTTAATGCCTTGCAACTTGCTGGGTATGAGAAGGGAAAAATCCAAGCGGCTTTGTCTGCTTTGTACCTACCCATCACCGTCCGCCCGGAAGAAATTACCCCTGCACAGTTTGTAGAACTAACTGCTCGAGTGGAGTAAATTCTTGACGTTATAGGAAGTTTTTTATACTCTTTTTGTGTAGATGAGAAAAGCTTGTGTTTATAATGGATTCGGGTTTACACTGATAGAACTATTAGTTGTGATAGTTATTATAGGTGTTTTGGCCTCAATTGCATTGCCGCAGTATCAATTAGCTGTGGCCAGGGGTCGTTTGCATTCAATTCGTCCCACGATAGCTTCTATGAAACAAGCAGAAGAAGCTTACTATCTATACACAGGTACCTACACCAATAAAGCCGATGATTTGGATATTAACTTGCCGCAGTGCTCTACGGATTCCATGTGGCATGACGTTCCCGTGTGTGGAGATTGGATGATAGATCCTTTTAATGGTTCAGCAGCCAATGAATGGGATAAAAACTCAGTACGGGCGGCCTATTGCCCTGAAGTGACAAACGGAAGTCAAAAATGGGACGATTGTGTGGATCAATCCGATTATTATATTACCTATTGGCTTGCCTATTCCAATCATCCTAACGAAATTACTTGCGATGCAATGACGGCATTTGGGCAAAAAGTTTGTGCTTCAATTTCGCACTAACTTTTTTCAAAATTTTGATTTTTGCTATACTATACGTATATTTGCAGAAGGAGGATTTATTCCGCGCATGGGGCGCATATCAATACAATTTATTATATTTTTGGATGTGCGTACTTGCTACGCAACTCACTTGAAATAGAGTGCGAAGTCATACCAAAAAGCCGATATTAGGTACCGTTCAGGTGGCCGCCTGGATGTGTACCGAGTGCTTCCTGCCCCTAACGGGGCAGGGACTACGGCTGTTATATTGGGTTAGATGACTTCGGCCCGGTATAACAGCCGTTTTTGTTGTACTTGGGCCCGGTAAACTAACAAAGGAAAAATAAAATGAAAAATACAAAAGCATTTACGCTTAGCCGTCATGCTGACCTTGTTTCAGCATCTAGTCGTTCTAATAAACAGGAGGAGCCCCTGAACAAAAATGATTTCAGGGCTACGCTTCGCCACGGCTTTACCTTAATAGAATTATTAGTGGTAGTTTTAATAATTGGTATTTTAGCCGCCGTGGCTTTGCCGCAATATCAATTTGCAGTGGCAAAAAGCCGTTTGTCTACAATGTTATCTGTTTTAGCAGTTGTAAAACAATCTGAGGAAATGTATTATTTAGAAAACGGAAAATATACAAACGATTGGTTGGCTATGGGGATAAATATCAGTTCTTGTACAGGTTATGCCGATGTAAAGGCTTGTTCTGCCACTTTTGTATTAGATCCCTTAGAGGATAATGTAATTGAGAATGTGCGGGTAAGTTATTGTCCAAACTATGTAAGTACTATCAGAGCAGGTTCCAAATTTACGTTTTCAAAGTGTAAGTCAACGGGGGATTTGACGTATACTGTATGGTTGGACCGTTCAAATAAAGCAGGACAGACAACTTGTGTGGGGCGTACAAATTTGGGCCAAAAACTGTGTGCTTCAATTAAGCCCTAACTTCCTTTCCAAAATCCGTTCGCTAGGTATAAACGGGCGGATTTTACAAAGTAGCAAATGTTCCACCGCCACTCCAATGAGCGTGGTTTCATCCATCACATTCGGCGCATAAAATTTCCCCGCATTTAACATAGCTTCCTGCGGCACAAGGCCAATAAGCTCACTTGCAGCAACTTGTACCCCACGCGCGGCAGCCGCTTGCTTACATGCTTCAAATACGTCGTGTAAATTGCTTTGGTGAAAATCGGTTAAGTTAAAAGATACTTGCGCGCATTGATACGCGGGCATATACCAACCAATCGCTTTGACGCCGGCTAACCCTCCTTTTTTTTCGCGCAATTTTGCGGCAATTTGTTTGGCAATAGATACATCTTGTGTGTTCAAAGAGATATTAAATGCAATCAAAAAGTGACGTGCACCAATCACGCTCGCCCCGGTGCGTGCCACGGAGGGGGAAAACTGGTGTGGACCGTAATCGGGTGGAAAGGTGCGTAGTTTCTGTGGCAAACTTTCATATTCTCCTCTGCGAATAAAGGCCAAATTTTTCCGCTCTGCCGTCCTTGCATTAGCCTCATATAAATAAACCGGGATATCAAGTTCTTCTGCAACCCGCCTGGCTAATTGGTCTGCTAGCACGCTGGTTTCTTTCAACGAAATATCTTGCACGGGTACTAGTGGGCATACATCGACTGCCCCTAAACGCGGGTGTGCGCCTTGATGAAACTGCATGTCAATATGCTGCGCACACGCCCGACACAACATAAAGCATACCCGTACTATTTCTTGCGGTGGGCCTGCCAGCGTAAGCACGGTGCGGTTGGCATCGGCATTACTGTCCACGTGCAATAGGCGAACTCGTCCTAGTACGGCCTGTACGTCTCCAATAATTTGGGCCAGGTTAGCCGTATTTTGGGCTTCTGAAATATTAGGCACTGCTTCAATAATTTGCATACCACATTATACCTTTAAAAATAAAAAAATTACTTGCAATTTTTTTTTACATTTATAGTATAATACTTATAGGTACTTATTAAGTTTAAGTACTTGATATAAATAATAAAAGGAAGTATAAGTAAATGCCTAAAGGAAAAGTAAAATGGTTTAACGACCAAAAAGGTTACGGTTTCGTAACCCCCGAAGATGGTTCTAAAGATCTCTTTGTTCACTATCAAGAAATTCAGGGTGACGGTTTTAAGACCTTAGCGGAAGGTCAAGAAGTAGAATTCGAAGTAGTCGAATCCGAAAAAGGCCCGAAAGCTGTAAAAGTCGTCAAACTGTAATTCTAAAGGACTTTTAAAGGGCCCCTTAACTGGGGCTCTTTTTTTTATGAAGAAAAGATGAATCGTAACGTAAAAACCTCCTTAAACGAACTTTGGTTTTTGTCCTACCCTCTTATTGTCACCATGGCGGCGCAGGTGGTGATGCAATTTGTGGACCGGATGTTTTTGGCGTGGTACTCGCCGGAGGCTCTCGGCGCGTGCGTGCCGGGCGGCATGCTGGCTATGACGTTTGCGGCGATGTTCATGGGGCTGGCCAGTTACACAAGCGTATTTATTTCCCAATTTGCGGCGCGCAACAAACGTGCCTCGGTAACGATTTCGCTATGGCAAGGGGTATTTTTAGCGTTGCTTTCCGCCTGTATTTTAGCAACTCTCACCCCGGCGGGAAACGCACTAATTAACACGTTTGGGCATGCTGAGTCAGTACGCGCATTAGAAATAGAATATTTTACACTCCTCAATTTATTTGGCGGCTTTGCAGTCATCAATAATGCGCTAGCTAGTTTTTTTAGCGGGCGGGGGAAAACCAAAATCCCGATGTTTGCCGCTTTAGCGGGAAACGTGGTAAATATCGCCCTAGATTACGTAATGGTTTTTGGCAAATTAGGCTTTCCGGCGATGGGGATTAAAGGTGCCGCTTGGGCCACTATTATCGGCAGCGCGTTTATTACAGCCATTTTCGGGGCGCTTATTTTTGCCACGCAAACGCGCGTATCGTTTAAAATTTCCCGCCTGGCCGGGTTTTATAAGCCCATTTTTACGCGCCTGGTGCGTTTTGGGCTGCCCAACGGATTCGGCTTTTTGATGGACGTCATTTCTTTCACGCTATTTACGTTTATGGTGGGCAATATTGACACGGTTTCCCTTCAGGCAAGCAACATTGTGATGAGCATGCAGCCCGTCGTATTTACGGTAATTTTGGGGCTTGGCGTAGGGATTCAAATTTTAGTGAGCAAATACCAAGGATTAAAACGCCCCGACGTAAGCGCGCAAGTAGTTAAAAATGCGTGCAAAATTGGCTATACCTATGCGGGGGGGATTGCGCTGCTGTTTTTCTTCGGCTCCTCGTTATTTTTGCATTTGTTTATCCCGGCGGGAACCGCCAACGGCGCCGATATCGCCCGGCACGCTGCGCCGCTTATTAAACTAGTCAGCTTTTTTGTACTGGGTGACGCAACATACCTCATTTTTGGCGAGGCCATCCGCGGTGCGGGCGACACGAAATACTATATGCACGTGATGATGGGCTGCGCGTGGCTGCTGCTCATCCCGGGCACGTGGCTACTTGTGTACAAGTTGCACGCCCCCATCATGTGGGTATGGGGGTGGCTAACCTTTTATGCGTGGCTGACGGCGGTATTTATGGTAGTGCGTTTTGCCCGCGGCAACTGGAAAACTATCCGGGTTACCGCGGGTTAAAAAATCACTTATATATTCATGCAGAATTTATAAATTAAATAAATTACAATAACCCGTGTAGGTTCTTTGCCCTTTATACACAGGACTTGGGTGATCGGAACACCAAATTTCATTAGTATTGCCGGTCATAAACCTGAAATTCCCATTTACGATACCATTTTCCAAAGGATAAGCATAAAAGTCTCCACTACCGCTAGCCCCAATTTCCCAATTTTCTGTATGAAAACAAAAAGAGTCTTCGGCACAGTCGTTACTTTTAGTTCCGGGGAAGTTAATATCAAACATATTCCAATATTCCTCGGGTGTGGGATCATTGCTATCGTTACATTTATCAGGGGTTTGTAACTCGCACAATTGCTGAGCACGTTCTAACTCATGCAATATAGTAATTGCTTCTGTTGCACGCGTTTTAAATACAGCTTTTTGATACTGTGGCACAGCCACTGCCGCCAATATCCCAATAATCAGCACCACTACCAGTAGTTCAATGAGGGTGAAACCCCATCTATTGTCATCCTGAACTTGATTCAGGATCTCATCCGCTTTAGACAACGGATGAGTAAGGTGGGGATGCGGAAACGAGTTTAGCATGACAGCTTTTTGTGTAAAACCCCGCTGGGTATTTTTTATTTTCATAATTTTTATCCTTATATACTTGTTCATAATGGAAAGGGCGGGTACAACAAAAACGGCCACTATACCGGACCCTTACCAAGAAATCCAAATATAACAGCCGTAATTTCCCGCTTGAAAGCAGAAAACATTAAGTACCGCCGGGCGGCCGCCCGGCAATACTTCTATGGGCTATTTTTGGATTGGTAAGGCTTTGGAAATTCCAAAGTTCTGCGTTTCTCAAACGCTTCCAAAAACAAAATAAATTGTAATATGTGTTCTTAGGTGGTAAAACACCTCCCTCATTAAATCTGTCTATAGTATAGCAAAATTGCACACGTGCAAAATCTCTAAATGTGCTACACTACAAAAAAGGAGGCCTCTATGGAAATTTTACATCAAGCTGATATTGGCGTTTTTGGCGGGTCAGGTTTTTATAGTTTTTTAAAAGATATTGAAGAAGTAAAAGTCTATACGCCCTATGGCGAAACAAGCGATAGCGTGTTCATTGGCACGATTGGTAACCACAAAGTGGCCTTTATGCCGCGCCACCGTAGGGACCATTCTATCCCGCCCCATCAAGTGAATTACCGTGCTAACGTGTGGGCCATGAAACGCCTGGGTTGCAAGCGCGTGATTTCCCCGTGCGCGGCAGGCAGTTTGCAAAAAGAAATACAGCCCGGCCATTTTGTCATTTGCGACCAATTTGTGGATTGGACCGACGGGCGCAAAAGCACATTTTTTGAAAATGTATCCGTATTTGAGGGCAAGGCGGTGCAACATCCTTCCCCGGCGCAAACCTACTGCCCGCAACTGCGCGAACTGGCCGTGCAAACCGCCAAAAAACTTAACATCCCTGTCCATGCCCAAGGCACGGTGGTAGTTATTAATGGCCCGCGTTTTTCCACCAAGGCAGAGTCCGCGTTTTTTACCAATCAGGGCTGGCATGTAATCAATATGACGGCGTTCCCGGAGGCGTACCTGGCTAAGGAGCTAAACATGTGCCCCTTAAACATTTCCTTAATTACGGACTATGATGCCGGGCTAGTGGGGGAACTGCCGCCTGTCTCGCACGAGCAAGTATTAAAAGTATTTAACGGAAACATTGAAAAATTAAAAGCGTTATTGTTTAAAATGATAGAGCAAACCCCAGCGGAGCGGGAAAATTGCCCGTGTGAACATTCCACTCAGTTAAACTTCTAACTTAACTCCCCGGGCTTTATGCCCGGGGGTTGATGTTACTGCTGTTATTGTTTTGAACAAGATGTCATCCCGCAGCACGCCCTTATTTGAGTGTCATATTTCATTAGATCTATTATATTGGCGTGTTATAAGTCATGTATGAACCTAAAAATACACAAGATCAACCTTTCTATGTATTATAGAGTACCTTTTAACTCTAACTGATTGCAGAGCTTTTTTTGAATATTTCCCGTTGTTGAGTATGTGCCACAACGAATACGAGTTGGTTCTTCCTTTAAAATATACATGTAATACTGAGTTGTAAAAGGAATTCGGTTTGCGACGGCAATGCTTGATGGGAGCCCGCCTGTGTTAGGAGCATAAATAAAATTAGAGGTTTGTTTGCGATTTATGTAGATTAATCTTGTATACGTATTACCTGGAATTTGTATATCTAATTTGTCAATTTCTCCTTCTCCGGCATATTTTCCATTTGTCAAGTAATACAGTTGTTGTGCAGTAGCGATTGCCCGTAGCATGTTTATCGCTTCTGTCATGCGTGCTTTTTCTACTGCTTTTTGGTACTGCGGCAGTGCCACCGCCGCCAATATCCCAATAATTAGCACCACTACTAGTAGCTCAATGAGCGTAAACCCATGGGGCATCTCCCTCCCCTGTGGAGGGAGTACCGCCGTTAGGCGGGGTAGGATGGGGCAAACAAGGCTAGCCTTATTAGCCCCTCTTTTGTCGCTAACGCGACATTTTCCCCACAAGGGGGACAAATTAGTACACTTTTCATTTTTCTTCATATTCATTTCCTTATTGCATTTATTGTTGCCAAGCACCCGATATATAAACAAAAACGGCTTTTATACCGGGCGATTGTCAAAGAACCCAAATATAACAGCCGTAGTTTCCCGGTATAAACCGGGAAACATTCAGCATAGCGGGGTGTATACGGCCCCGCTATGCCTACTATCGGCTATTGTTTGGATTGACAATCATTTTGGGTGTTCCCAAAAATCTGCGTTTCTTAAACGCTTCCAAAAATAGAATAAATTAGTTTACGCTTACTTAATGGTTGTCCTCCTACCTAAAATGGGTAAAAAACTATCTGTTTTTATTTCCAGTAAATTTTTAATAATATCTTCATGCACGCGCCATAAACTTTCATCTTTATTGGTAGCCAAGTTGTTGGCAATCATGGCAAAGCTAATTAGCCGCCCGTCTTTGTCGTGCACGTAGCCAGCCACGGCTTTTACACCGTCAATCGTGCCGCCCTTAATGCGCACGTCCTCTACTTGATGTTTAGGTTTTAAAAAGTAGCGCAGCAGCAGCAAATCCCCGCGGTCATTGGGCGTAGCCAGCGATTTATAATACGGCTCAAAATAAGGACTTGTAGCCATAAAATGAAGGGTATTTACTAGCACTTGCGGCGTAATCATGTTATCGCGCGAAAGGCCGCTGCCGTCATAAATTACCGCATCATTTTCGCTTGCTATATGATTTTCGCGCAAAAACTTATTAAGCGCCTGGACCCCGTTGCGAATCGTGCCCGGTTGTCCGTCGGCTAAGGCCAAATGGCGCAACAGCATATCTGCATACAAATTAAAACTGCGTTTATTGATAATAACAAGAATATCCTTCAGTGCCGGGGATTGTACGGTGTGCAGCAGTGTCGCCTGGCTATAATCAGGTGCCGTAGCTAATACTTGGGGGGTGCCGGCCACTTCAATCCCGGCCTCTTGCAGGGCTTGTTTGAGCGCTTGCACGGTAAATAGCGCCGGGTTAGGCATAGCGGCTTTAATGGTAAAGCCCGTCAGGGTAGTGGGAATAGAGCCAAAAATTTTCAAATTGTATTGATCTGGCGCGCCGTAGACGTAAGCATTATCCTTTTTGCTGACGGCGTCCGTGGTCACAAAACTCTGTAGTTCCACCCCCGGGATTTGCGGTTCTGTAGCGACCACTTCCGCTAGTTTGTTGCCGGATAATTCCCCTTTAAAGTGGATGGCGAACAGGTTATCGTTAAATGAAAGAGCACTAGCGGGCGCGGCAAAGTAGTTGCCCATATTTTCCCAGTTGACCTTGTCGGCAATCGTGGGGCCTTCAAACAAAGAGATGTCTGCGTACAGCGTTCCCTCTATGCGGCGGATACCCGCATGTTGTAGGGCTTTTACCCACTGATTAAGAATGACTTGGTAGCGGGGGGAGCCTTTCACCCGGGTAGAGCCAAGCGTCATGTCTCCTCCGCCGCGCACAATGACATTTCCGCGCAGCACGCCGTTGTTATCGGGTGGGGTGGAAATATAGAGACGGGTTTCAAAACGGTGCTGAGGTCCTAGTGTGTGCAACGCCGCGGCCGTAGTCAATAATTTTAAGGTAGAGGCCGGGGCCATGCGTTGGTTTGCTTGCACGGCAAAAAGGGTTTGTTGTGGTTCATCGGCATAGGCAGCCACGCCACCCCACCAAGCCCCCTGCAATACGGGAATATTTAATTTTTGCTGTACCGTTTCTTGAAGGGGTTGGGCGTTTATCCAAAGCGGAAAAAAACAGCCAATTAGTAACAAATAACGCATCATATATTTAATTAATTGAACCACGGGTACCATTTGTCTCGGTCCCGGATGCTAATCAGCAGAGCTAGCGCCAATAAATCACGGGCATTTACCGCCTCGGGCTTATCCATATAGCACATACTTTTGTTAAATAACGCATGCGTATTTTCTAAGGCTCCTTGGCTCTCCATGACGCCTGTAATGTCATAGTCGGTGCGCAGCAGCCCCCAAAGGTGCCCACAGCACATGCGTAGTAGCGCCTTCCAGGCGGAGCGTTCCCGGATAGTAGCAAACTCTATTTGGTCTTTGCTCATCAGTTTCCAGGTGCGGCGTAAACAAAACCGTTTTCGTTCGGCCAGCAGTAATTCCTTTGAGTTCACAAAAAATAGTTGATAGCGCTCTTTAGTAAGATTGTACCCTTTTTGCAAAACGATAGCCGCCTTCTGTCCCTTGCGGTCAAATAAGGTAACTTCGGTCATGGTTACTTGGCCCCACACAATGGCACAGAAGAAAATTAAAAAGCCTAGTGGTAGTACTAGCGAAGCGGATGAATAAATGGTGTTATACGTAAAGGCAGTGGCGTGTATCACATGTAATTGTTCGCACAAGCTGGTTTGTGCCATAACAATCATCGCTGCTAACATCAAAATAATGCCAAAAAACATCACTAACGCATCCCAACGGCTGGAAAGTGCTGTTAAAATATTACCTTGATTGTCTTTTGCGCGGAAAAATACGGCAGGCGTGCCATATAATCGTTCTAGCTTAATAGGATAAAGCGAATTAGGGTTAATTTGCCAATTTAAGGACCTGGGACGAATAAAGAGCCTTACGATTCCAGCTGTACACCACACTAGGAGAAACAATCCCAGTAGTAGCACAAGTCCATCAAAACCGTGTCCCAGTTCCCGAATGTAGGGAGGCATTTGAGCAGATACTAGGGTGTGGAGTGGAAGTTGCTTCCAACGGATGTAGAGCTTGTGCAGTAAACGTTTGGCAGAAGGGCTGGTGTTAATTGTTTTTGTTGACGCAACTGGTAGGCGAACTGCTTCGCTATCATTAGGCAATTCTTCTATAGCTATTTCTGGTAAATCAGCTATTTGCACGTCAGGGGTGGCCTGGGTGTTGTAGGTATGTAACAAATCAATTTCACCTACTTCATCGGATTCAAGTTGTGTCGCTTGTTGCTTGCGGGGGTTAGTTGGATTGATTTGAGCAAACAGCAAATCAGCCTCTGCGTATGTGACGTTTTTGGACAAAATAGAGTATCCTTGCTCGTCAATTAAAAAATAACCCGCACTAAAATCATTTTTAGGCGTGTAAAAATGAATATAGTAGAAGGGTTCCCCAGTGGCAAATTCGGTACGTTTTATTTCTTCATCCGTGTAGGTGTTTTTTAGGACAGTCATTTGCTTGGCTTTTACTTCGGCTAAATCTCGGTTAATTAGCTGGTCCAAACAATCTTCGTGGGCACAATCCACCTGTTTGATGTCAATTTGTGCATCTGCCTTTTGTAGAGTTAGAACGGTTGGCGCATCTTGCTTGTTAGCCCGTGTCCATCCAGCGGGCATATCCATAGCAAAACGACCATCTGATGCCGTAAATAAATCAGCTGCGCATGGCAGGGGGGTAGTTAAGCATACACTAAGCAACACAATGTGGATAAACGTTTTCATAAAGTTATTATATATAATTACACACATAATGCGTACCCTTTTTACCTACGCGTGCGAATCTGAATTGTGGCAGGAGCCAAAAAATAGTAAAATATATCCAGAGGAAATACGCATGAAAGAAAATAAATATGTACAAACCAAATTAGCAAAGCTTCGTCAATTGATGCGTCAGCAAAAACTTGATGGACTGTTAGTGACTGATTTTGTAGATCAGTTTTATTTAACCGATTTCTTTTTTTATAAAGACGAGGCTGTATTTTTAATTCATACCAAGGGGACTGCAGCGGCTACGCGTAGCCTGTATGTGGAACCGTTTGGTAAGTATGCTCCTTATATGAACGTGTTTGGTGAAGACGGCAACCGGGTGCAGGCTATGATAAAATATGCCCAAAAATTAGGTTTAAAACGGGTGGGATTTGATGCTGCCAAAGAAATGTATCCCGCTGGTAATTTGCTGCGCAAGAATGGCTTCGTTGAAATTCCTAGCCTTATTTCTACTTTGCGTGAAACCAAAGACCCCCAGGAGCTAAAACATTTGCGAGCTTCAAACCGCCTGGCCTACTTAACGTATGAATACATCAAACCTCGTATTAAAACGGGCATGACGGAATGTGAAGTGGCGGCCGAAATGGAGCGCTTTATGCGCGTTCATGGGGCTAAAAGTACCTCCTTTTTTACCATTGTAGCCTTCGGGGAAAATACAGCTAATCCGCACCATGAAACGGGTAACCGTAAACTCAAAGCCAACGATGCCATTTTATTGGATTTTGGCTGCGTGTATAACGGTTACTGTTCCGATATGACGCGTAGCTGGTGGCATGGTAAAAATGAACCTGCCGAATATCAAAAAATCTGGAAAATAGTAGATAAGGCCCGCAAATTTGGCATTAAGGTAGCTAAAATAGGTGTGGGGTGCCAGCAAGTAGACGCTGCATGTCGTACCTTGATTACAGACGAAGGGTATGGTGAATTTTTTACCCATGGTACAGGTCATGGGGTAGGTATTGAAATTCACGAAAATCCGTACAATACCCAAACTTCTACCTATGTGCTTAAAGAAGGCAATATCGTAACGGTGGAACCAGGTATTTATTTGCCGGGTAAATTTGGGGTTCGGTTAGAAGATACAATTGCTATTACAAAAACTGGGGCCAAGATTTTAACGAAAAAATAACATGATTAAAGATTTATCTTCTCAACGCATGCAGGCCTTGCGCCGCATCCTAAAACAAGCCGGCCTAGGCGGTTATATTACCGTTTCTAGCTTGGAGCAACGTTATTTGTCTGGTATTGATTTGTCTGCGGGGGAGGCTGTTTTTCTGGTTACTCCGGCCCAAGCGTATTGTATTACAAAGAAATTAATTGTGGCTAAAATGGCGCCCGCGAGTAAATTTTTAAAAACAATAGATGTTCCATTTGGCGGTATGGTGGATGGGGCATTAGCACTTATTAAACAGAAAAAACTAAAACGCGTAGCCTTTGATCCCGCTCAAGTTGGGTTTGAAACAGGCGAATTGTTCGTGCAACATAAATTAGTGCGCACGTGTAGCTTGGTGGGGGATCTGCGTATGCAAAAATATCCGGACGAAGTTGCCCGCCTTAAAAAAGCGTGTCAAATAGCCGCGGCCGCATTTGAGGAAGTTCAGCCGCAAATAAAAACCGGCATGACGGAAGAAGAAGTACGCATTTTGATGGACATGGCTATGACTAAACGGGGCGCTGAATCCATTCCTTTTAATATTGTGTGTTTTGGAGAAAATACGGCAGATGCACATCATACACCGTCTAAAACGCGCAAGCTTAAAAAGAGTGAAGCGGTTCTTATGGATTTTGGTTGTTTTTATGAAGGTTACACGTCGGACATGACGCGCAGCTGGTGGCATGGTGGCAAAGCCCCTGCCCAGTACACTAAGATTTGGAACATTGTAGATAGTGCCCGCAGCGCGGGGGTAAAGGCCCTCCGTAAAGGTGCGCGTGCTGGAGACATTGATAAAGCATCCCGCACGGTTATAGAACAGGCCGGGTATGGAAAAGAATTTTTCCACACCACGGGCCATGGCATTGGTCTAGAAGAACACGACCGTCCAATTTTGCGTGCGGGCGCGTCGGACGAACTGGAAGAAAACTTTGTGGTAACTGTAGAGCCCGGCATTTATTTTGAAGGGCGCTGGGGTATCCGCTTAGAGGATAGTTTCTTAGTAACTAAGACTGGTTCCAAAAAATTAACGCAAAACTAATCCGGGTGAGTAATCGCCTAGTAAAACGAGGTAAAACATATGCTTAGCACAACAGAATTTCGCGAAGGGCTGATTTTCCAAGATGAAAACGGTCAACTAGTAGAAATTATTGAATTTCAACACCACCGCAAGAGCCAAGCTCGCGCTGTGGTCCGCGTAAAATTACGCAATATTAACACGGGGGCTATGATTGAAACTGCCTACCGTCCCGAAGACAAATTTACGGAAGTAGAGGTAGAAAAACGTCCGTTCCAATATCTTTACACCACGGGCGATATGGCTACGTTCATGAATACGGAAACGTACGATCAAATTGAAGTACCTACTTCCAAACTGGGTGATTTAGCCAAGTATTTAAAAGACAATATGGACGCTACCGGTATTTACATTAACGACCAATTGTTTAATGTGGAACTCCCCATCAAAGTACCGCTTAAAATTGCATCTACCGTTCCCGGTGTAAAGGGCGACACGGTGGCTAACACCACTAAAGAAGCTACCTTAGAAACAGGGGCTGTTATTAAAGTACCGCTTTTTATTAACGAAGGCGATACCGTCTTGGTAGATACGCGCACCGGCAACTATGTAGAGCGCGTAGCTGCGTAACTTTATGAATTGTGTTAAGTGGGTGCTAATGCTAAGCTTATGGGTGCCCACTTTGCACGCATTAGATGTATCGTACGGCAATTTTTTTAAAATTACGGGTATCACGCGCGCAGAAGGCCAGCTTAGCATGCCGCTGGAGCGCAAGCAATATCATAATATCCGTATAGGTAGTAAGGACACATATCAATTTGTGTCTAGCTGTAAGGCCCCATGCAGGCAGCCCGCAAGCGTTGTAGAGCTGTCTGTGCACGAAGTGCGTCCGGCAAAAACGCGGCCGGATATGTGGATTGCTACGGTAGATTTTAACCGGGCTTGGTTTGTTACTTTTTTAATATTTCGCCGGGGGGAGCAATATACGGTTAAACCGCCGGCTCAGTTGCAATTTTTGGATACATCGCTTAAAGCACAAACGGAAGAAAGGGTAATGGCTGCTGTTAAGCAACAGATAAGATGAAATGCACGCTCGCTCGCACTCAAGAAACAATTGCTAGCCAGGTAGAACTGGCCAGTACGTTTTGGGCGCGCTTAAAAGGGCTGATGTTTCGCCGTACCTTGGCACCAGGATGTGCCCTCTTGTTGGATCCTTGCCCGCAGATTCACACGTGCTTTATGCGTTTTTCCATAGATGTAGTATTTTTAGATAAAAATAATCGTGTAGTAGCGGTAATAGAACTATTAAAACCCTGGCGTATG
Source organism: Elusimicrobiaceae bacterium (assembly GCA_045604045.1). Lineage (GTDB taxonomy): Bacteria > Elusimicrobiota > Elusimicrobia > Elusimicrobiales > Elusimicrobiaceae > Avelusimicrobium. The sequence goes on from JAZUNI010000066.1 coordinate 27,685, forward strand.
AGCAAATTTTATCGTGCGTCTTGGCGCACCTTGGAACTACCTGGTGGCACATTGCAAGGGCGCGTACAAATTGGGGATGAACTGATTTTAAACTAATATATAAGGACAAACTATGAAGAAACTCACTATTTTATTACTTGTTTGTTTGTTGTGCGCACCAGTTACGTTTGCGCGCAACATGTGGGATGATTTCGGGGCAAATGTTACTAAAAATAACATCCGTGCCTTTACCAAAGACCTTGGTGGCCTGATTGGCTCAGGTACATATACCACGGGGCGTGTATTAGGCTGGGGTGGCTTTCAAATTGGCCCACGCGGCAGTATGATTTTCAAAATGAGTAAAGGCAAAGGGCACTCTGCTGCGGAAAAGAATCACACGGCTTTAGGGAATCGAGACGACGTGGGAGACGTGTTTTACCCATGGCTCCAGGCAGACATTGGGTTGCCTTTTCGCATTGATGGGTTTATCCGCGCCAGCAGCTACCAGGGTATGACGATTGCCGGGGGAGGGCTGCGCTGGGGGATTACACAACCCAATGAAATGTTAGGTTCTTTACAGCCCATGTTAGTGGTATCAGCCCATAGCGCTAGCGCGCGGGATTTCTCGGCGTCGCATTACAACGCTAGCTTAGTACTTTCTATGAAGATTAAATACTTTGTGCCTTATATTGGTGGTGGGGTGGATTATACCACCTTGCACGTCAATTCCGTAGCTGTCACCGCTTTAGCGGGCGAGCGCGAATACGCTGCCACCGCCCGTGGTACAATAGGGATGAATTTTAAATTGCCGTCGTACTTAGACCTTAGCTTAGCGGCCAACTATGCGCACTATGGCTTAGGGGCGGAAGCTTCTCTTTCCGTACGGTTTTAGCATATATATTCTTTAACTATATAAAGAGCTGTTAGGTCGTTTACTTAACAGCTCTTTTGCATAGCAAAGGTTGGCTTATATGCTGTGTAACAAATAATATTCACAAGGAGTTCCGTTAGCACAGGTATTGTCAGTTCTCATCAATTCTCCTCCAAAGCTTAAGCATATATTTTTTGCACGTTCACGGTAAGAATTATTATATGAGAAACAATACGCATTTCCTTTCAGGCCGATAGAAGCAAAACGGTGATATTGCGTAAATGCGGCGATGCGATCCGTTTCATGAAAATACATAGCAGAAGTATAATTATTGTCTATTATAAAGCCTCCCTTGCCAACGATGATCCGGTCTTCACTATTTTTGGGTAAATCTTTGGAATAAGAAACATCTAGTTCATCCCAATCCGTGGCATAGCGGCCATTTTCTAAATAGAAAGCATCTTGAGCATTTTCAATGCTGCGCGCAACAGACATGATAGCCCCATAATTACTCTTATCGATGGCCTTTTGATATTGTGGCAAGGCTATGGCAGCCAAAATACCAAGGATGAGAACTACCACTAGTAGTTCAATGAGGGTAAAACCCTCGGTTATTGTTTTCATGTTATTTTCTCCTGTCTTTCTTGTTACACTGTTTGGAGCCGACAAAAAGGGCGGCAATTTGTTAAAAGCAGTTAGCAGTGACCTTTAACAAATAATCGCCGCCCACCCAATTTCTAATAAAAAGAAATGGGCAAGACAGGGCGACTATTTATTGACTGCTAACTTGCGCCGGAAAGAGGGTTCTTCCCATTGCTCGGCGTGGGCTTCCCCCAGGCTTCAACAAATAATCATCAAATAGTGCAACTTGGATTTTTAACTACAGTGCCATTGTAGCATTTTTATTTCCTCTACAGGCAATTCTAACCACTACTCATAATAAGGTATAATATATAAAACCCCTCAAATTTTGCAGTAGGAGTAGTAGTATGATTAAACAAGGTAAATGCTTTTTCACGTCGGAGTCCGTCTCCGCAGGCCACCCTGATAAGGTGTGCGACCAAATTTCCGACGCAATTTTAGACGCTATTTTAGCTAAGGATAAAACTGCCCGTGTGGCGTGTGAAACTTATATTACCCGCGGTCTAGTTATCGTGGGGGGGGAAATCACCACCCGTACCTGGGTAGATGTGGAACAAATTGCCCGCAATGTGATTAAAGAAATTGGCTATGATGAAGCCAAATGGGGGTTTAACTATAAAACCTGTGCCGTGGTCAACGTCATTGGTAAGCAATCGCCGGACATTAGCCAAGGGGTGGACGTTGGCGGTGCGGGGGACCAAGGCCTTATGGTGGGCTATGCCGTGAATGAAACGCCCGAATATATGCCGCTTTCCCTTGTATTATCTCACCAAATTTTAAAAAAATTAGATACGGTACGCCGTACCAAAAAACTGCCCTATTTGGGCCCGGATGCCAAATCCCAGGTAACTGTAGAATATCAGGACGGCAAGCCCGTGCGTGTGGATACGGTCGTGCTTTCCACCCAGCATACGGAAGCTATTTTGGATAAATCCGGCGAGAAAATTACCGAAAAATCCAAGAAAGAAATCATCGCCGCGGCCATTACCCCGGTCGTCGGCAAATGGATGGATAAAAATACCAAAATTTACATTAATCCCACCGGTAAATTTGTCATTGGCGGCCCACAGTCTGATACCGGGCTTACGGGGCGCAAAATTATTGTGGATACCTACGGTGGACGCTGCCCGCACGGCGGAGGGGCATTCTCCGGCAAGGACCCAACAAAGGTGGACCGTTCGGCAGCGTACATGGCGCGCTATATTGCCAAAAATATCGTAGCCGCCAAATTGGCGCACGAATGCACCGTGCAGATTGCTTATGCAATTGGTAAGGACGAACCTGTCGGCTTTTATGTGGATACAGATGGCACGGGCGTACTCCCGGATGAAAAACTGGCGCAACTAGCGCGCAGGTTATTCCCACTTACCCCGCGTGGTATTATTGAGCATTTTAAGTTGCGCAGTCCCATTTACGCCCAAACGGCAGCCTTTGGGCACTTTGGCCGCAAGGAATTTCCGTGGGAAAAGACGGATAAAGTGGCTGCCCTCAAACTAGCGGCGCAGGAAGGCAAATGAAAAAAGTTTGTTTAGTTTTGACTAACGGATTTGAAGAAGTAGAAGCCATTGGTACGTTTGCCATTATGCGTCGTGCCGGGCTTAGTGTGGATATTTTCTCGCTCACCGAGGCAAACGCCATCGGCCGTTTTGGCCTTACGTGTACGGCTTTAAAGCCGTTTTCCCAGCTAAATGGGGCTGATTATGATGCGCTCGTCCTTCCCGGCGGGCCTCAATATGCCGAACTTGAAAAGCATGCCGGGGTGCAGGCTCTTATCCAAGAATTTATAGATGCTAATAAAGTGGTGGCGGCTATTTGCGCCAGCCCTACTATCTTAGGCCGCGCGGGCTATTTGAAAGGCAAAACTTACACGTGTTTTACGTCTATGAATGAAGAATTTGGTGGCCATTTTACGGGGGAATATGTCGCGGTAGATGGCAATTTAATTACGGGCCAATCCGCCGCTGCCAGCATAGATTTTGGCTTTGCCATTGTAGAAAAACTCCTCGGCCCCCAAAAAGCCGAGGAAGTTAAGCGTAGCATTTATTATAAGAAATAGTTATTAATGAAGTAAATCCCCGGGCATAAACTTGTTTCCCGGGGTATTTTGTTCTAGTTTAATGTACACCTGGCAGCACCACAAATCTTATTGCATTCAGTTTGTGGGTTTGGATTATGAGGATCTTGAGGCGTATTACTGCCGCAATAAATGCTAAAGGTCGTTATTGGTCCGCTTTGGTCACGCATTGTGGTACCTAAGTAGTAGTCTCCCTCATCTGCAGGAAGCGCGATGATCCTCTCGCGGTCACTTGTATATAATAACCAATTTTGTAATTGCAGACAGTCGTATTGAGAGCCGGCTGGGCAGTCGCTTTTTGGAATAATAGTGCCTGATAATTGTACATCACTGTCATTAGTGAGGGCGGATTTTACAACACACTCCATAAGGTCAAGATCTGTCAGCGTGCAAAGATGAAAGTTTTTAAACGCTTGAGATAATGCTACTCTCGCTTCTGCAATGCGAGCTTTCCTAACTGCTTTTTGATATTGTGGCAGCGCCACGGCGGCCAGTATTCCAATAATGAGTACCACTACCAATAGCTCTATTAAGGTAAAACCACGGGTAGTATTTCCGCGCCCTAGAGGGAAGGCGCCGTCCCGGAAAGTTGTAATCCGGGAATGCCCGTTAGGGCAGGTGAGGGGGGATTTTTTATTTATGAGGAAAGTCTTTAGATTCCTTTCCTCCTCTAGGGGGAAGAGGCAAGATTTTTTCTTTGTCCCTACAGTTTGTATGGTGTAACGGTTTTGCGTAAAACCCCGCCGGGTATTTGTATTTTTCATGGTATGTCTCCTGTTGGTTTGTTTTCGGAGTCATACAAAAACGGCTATTCTACGCGAGCTTCTCGAAGTGTACCCACATAAACAGCCGTAACTTTTTACTGGTCAGTAAAAAGCATTCGGCAAAAACAATACTCCGGAGCGACCCTTTCTTGTTTTTGCCTTTTAATCGGCTGTTTTTGGACTTCGAGAATGCTACCAGCTTTTCTGGTAACGCTGCGTACCCAAGTACGCCTCCAAAAACTAAATTAAATTTTTAGTACGACCTCTTTATTATAACAAAATTTCAGTGTGTGCCAAAAAACTTGTCCTAGAGTTTACTCCACGTGCTATAATAACTATATAGGAGAATTTTTATGACTAAAAAGAATAAAAAAATCTTAGTTTTATCCGGTAGCCCGCGTAAAGGCGGGAATAGCGATTTGTTATGTGACCAATTTGTAAAAGGTGCGCAAGAAGCGGGGCATCAAGTAGAAAAAATCCGCATTTGTGAAAAGAAAATTTCTCCGTGTTTGGGCTGTTATTACTGTCAAACCCATCAAGACCAATGTGCCTTGAAAGACGATATGCCGGCTATTGTAGATAAAATCATGCAAGCCGATGTACTGGTGTTAGCCAGTCCGGTGTATTTCTATTCGATTAACGCGCAAATGAAGGCAGTAATTGACCGCTGTGTACGCAGTTGGGAACGTATTGCCAACAAAGAATTTTACTATATCATGACGGCCGCTGAAGATGCCACACACACGATGGACACTACGTTAGCTTGCTTCCGTGGGTTTGCTGATTGTTTAGAAGGTTCTAAAGAACGTGGCGTGTTGTACGGCAAAGGAGCCTACGAAAAAGGCGATATTAAAAATTTACCTGTCTATCAAGAAGCCTACGAAATGGGCAAAAACGTATAGGAGAAATTATGACTAAATATACTTTTCAAACAAGTGGAGTTTGTTCGCAAGAGATTTCCTTTATGCTTGATGATCAAAACCGTGTGCACAACGTGCAATTTTTAGGCGGGTGTCCAGGAAATTTACTGGCGATTGGTAAACTTATTGAAGGAGCTGATGCCTCACATGTAGCTATGCTATTAAAGGGAAACGATTGCGGGGGGCGAGGAACTTCTTGCGCGGACCAGCTTTCCCGGGCATTGACCCAGGCTCTTGCGCAAAAGTAAGAAAAGATGATTTATCTGCTCTGTATTGTCGGTGTGGTAAGTTGCATTTTGTTTATAGGTTGGCAGTGGAAAATGCTCAAAAAATATGCCTTAAACTATGACAAATTAGCCATTAACCACCAAGAGCAATGTGTAACTATAAACGGACAATCCATCCCTTTTGCTGATATTGATTTTGTAAGCGTAAGGGAATTACCCCAACCGGCCTTGCTAGAAAAAGCCCTTTCGCGCGGAGCTTTTTACGCTTATATGGCCCATGTTGAATTCCATTTAAAAAATGAGAGCGTAGTACCCGCAACTTGTAATGCCAAAGGCGTATTGTATCAAACTTTAAAACGACTCGAGAAAGTGATCCCCGTACGTGCCAATGTGGAATCATATAAGCCTTCCTTCGTAGGGCAGCTTTTGCTGTGGATATTGATTGTAGGAATGCTTATGTATGTATTTAAGGTAGGTTAGCTGGCAAAGTAGAGGCACGTTTTAAGAAGCAAACGGAAGGGGAGTTGTAATGTACAATGGCAAGGTTTGCAAAGAAAAACGCGCATGTACGCGGCGCGAACGAGGAAGGAATACTGGCGGGACGCGCGCGGTAGCGCGGAGGTATCCGCCCGAGGGAGCAACAAAGTAGAGGCGCGTTTTAAGAAGCAAACGGTGTGTGTAGTTTCCCTAGCACTATGCTGAATATTTTTTATCAAATCCATATAAATGGGAAAGATTTTTGTGAAACTACGATTCCCGTACTTTTAAGCCGTGTTCCTTACAAATAGCTACTATTTTATCGTAATCGGTCTGTACAATTCCTTTTAAGCTAACTGTATAAGAAGTTGCATCTCGTAAGATGAAGACCAATACTAATTGCACGCCGCCATGAGCCCCTAAATTTTGTACCTCTCGGTGTACGGCGATAATATCCTTCCACATCACTTCAGCGGATGAATAACCAATAAATTGAGCTGTTTGAAAAAATAGGTTATCGGGGGATAGAATTAAAGCAGGTACAGGTCTAAAGAAAGATTGCCCTAACATTAGAACAAATACCCAGCCGGGCAAAGTCATAAAGAACCATGCAATCCGGGCAAATTCTTCTGTAGCTATGAAGAAATATCCCGCTATAATGGCTACACTTAAAACAAGTGCTCCCACTAAATGCCAAAAGCGTCCTCTCCGGAAAAAGGCATATACTCCTTTGTCTATTTCTACTGCATTAGATTTCCCCGTGGGTAATGCTTTTGCCGTTTGTAATTCTTTGTTTTCAAGGGGAGGCGCGGTTACTTTTAGATGGTGGTCGTGAAAAATACGGCGCAGCTTTTCTTGGTTTTCAGCACTGATAGCTAATAAATTAAATTCATAGGTTGTATCTTTACCAATTTTGAAAACTAATACTTCAATGGGGGCTTTGTATTTCGGTGCCCTGGCTATTCTTCTTTCGTAATAAATGGCGGATACTTGGTCCCAAAATACTTTAACTGGATTACCAAATAATTTATTCATGACGTGAAATTCAATCCCTTGTGGAGATACTACAAATACCGCGGTGGGCTTGAAAAAATTCTTCAGTAGCATAATTACCATCACTGCAAACGGGGCCGCCATAACAAAGTAAAACCACCGTTCATTCGGATAAAAACCAATCGCAAAATAGGCAATTATCATACAAGCGAGCAAACACAACCCACCGATTAAACTCTAAACCCCACCTTCACGGTAAAATGCCTTGTTTCCATTAGGTAAATCTTTCATGTTGTGCTCCTGTTTAATTTGATACTCTCATTATAAAACATTTCATTTAAAATTTGTTGCAAAAAACCGTTAGTGCGCGACTTCCTACCTACTCTTGTCAGCATAAAAACAAAAGATTTTGCATAATTCTCAAAAAATCACAAAAAACCGCATGCTAAAAGTCGTTTATAAAAAAATCCCCGTCGGAGTTTAACTCTAACGGGGATATATGCTAAAAATTCAAAACTAAAATACGGAAGGGGAGGGATTCGAACCCTCGGTAGAGTTGCCCCTACATCAGTTTTCAAGACTGACGCCTTAAACCACTCGGCCACCCTTCCATACGTCGATAAGTTATATCTTATTGTACCAAATAATGAGCTTTAGTGACGAAATAGTGACATTTTTTTATCAAAATTTATTTGCCCAGTAGCCAATCCAGTACATTTATTTGTTTGATGCCCTCAAAATCTGTAGCAGGCAAATAATCCATAGTCAGCAGATATTTGGGGTAGTGGTCCTTAATTTTTTTCAAGGGTTCCAGTTCCCGCTTTAAGGTTTCTTCGGCAAGTACGCTTTGGGATACTTGATAATACTCAGTTCCTTGTTCATTGAGGGCCACAAAATCTACCTCTTGTGTGCCTGTTTTGCCAATAAATACCTTATACCCACGCCGAATGAGTTCCAGATACACGATGTTTTCCAAGATATGCCCAGTATCTTTCCCTTTGTTATTTAAGAGGGCTTGGCGTAGTCCCGTATCTACAATGTAGTATTTCTCTCCTGTTTGAAGATATTGCTTGCCCTTAATATCATAACGCGAGACAGAATATAACACAAAACTTTCCACCAAGGCTGTTATGTATTTTTGAACCGTTTGATGTGAAATTTTATATCCTGCTGACGTAAGGGTATCACTAATCTTTTTTAGAGATACTAAGCTGCCAACATTATCAAACAAGAATTTTATGATACGGTATAATTCATCGGTATTGCCTATTTTATATCGGGCCATTACATCTTTAAGGATAATAGAATCTAAAATTCCTTTTAAGTACGTGCTAACGGCCTCTTCAGTAGGCATTTGCAAGGTATAGGGAAATGCTCCATTTTGTACATAAGACCTGTACAATAGCGGTAAATTGGTTTTATCGGCTTGAGCAGAGACGTATTCTGCAAACGAGAGCGGCAAGATTTGAATTTCCACATAGCGACCCGATAAAAGTGTTGCCAACTCACCCGATAATAAATAAGCGTTGGAACCTGTAATATAAATATCTAAGTTTTCGCGGATGTATAGACTATCTACCACACGTTGGAAATTGGGTACATTTTGAATTTCATCCAAGAAAATATAGTTTTTCTTGTTTGGTACTACTTTATCAAGAATATACTGATGCAATTTGTTGGTATCTTGCAACTCCGTATGCAGCATATCTTCAAAATTCAGTGTGAGGATTTGTTCCTTGCTTACGCCATTTTTAAGCAAATAATTCTGATAGAGCGTAAACAGGGTAGATTTTCCCGACCTTCTAACCCCGCTCACCACTTTAATGAGTTGCTTATCTTTGAAAAGTATTAGTTTATCTAGATATTGCGTTCTTTGTATCAGCATAGGCCCTCCGCTCTTTTATACTATCAAAATAAATCCAAAATGTCAAAAAGATTAAATGATGCTTAAAATATTTGTAAAAAATATAAAAAGTTTTAACTATAATTAAAACTTTTGTTAAAACTCTATAGTTTTTACTAATAAACTGGAAAAACTGTATTAAAAATTATACTTTTTTGGGTTTAAAATGCCCACTGTCCCAATAATGAGACAGTGGGGATATGTATTTTTACAGAGAGGGCAAGTTGGCTTGTAGGGCTTGTTGGATGTGCGGTAATTCTTTAATGAATTTATCTGCTGCCATCGTGATGCCTTTCCGCGAGCGTTGCCACTCATTATTCTCATCTTGATAGAAAACCCGTATTTCTACTAATTTTCTACCGTACTCTTCACTGATGATGCATTTTACATCCTCAGTGGCATTCTTGTGGAAGCTGTACACTTCCCCTTCAATTTTTTGTTTTGTCTCTTGCATTTCAGTTTCCTTATTAGTTGTTTCGATATTTTTCATATTTTTCTCCTTATTGAAGTTGTGGAATCAAGTCATTCACCACTTCAATTGATTTGCGCAAATAAGTAGGACTTAAATGCGCGTAGCGTTGGGTCAATTTTAAGTCGCTATGGCCCAATACACGCTGTAAGTCTGTTATACTACCGCCGCTCATCATAAAATGTGAAGCGAAGGTATGACGGCACGAATGGAAGCAAATATCTGTGATACCTGCTTGTTCTAGTGCTTGTTTAAAATCGGCAGTTACTTGTTTGACCGAAATATTAAACACTTTTCCATACGGTTTGGGCTCCATCCTTAACAACAACTCCTTGAGTGAAGGCATAATCGGTACTTCACGTTGATATCCAGACTTAGATATATAGATATGAATGATATTATTAGTTAAATCAATATCTTTCCAATCTAGTCGCAAGATTTCACCCAATCTCATCCCTGTACCTATTGCGAAGGCCACCATATTCTGAGACCGTTCCGAAATGTAGGTTAGAACATCCCGAATCTGTTCCTTGGTTAGGTAATTGGTTCTAGCGGGGTTGTCTTTATGTTTTGCCACGCCAATGCACGGATTTTCACCTCGGTACAGTTTGAGTCGCAACATTTTGTTAATAATTGCGTGCAAAACTGTGAGATGCCTATTTGCAGTGGATGGAGAAGTTTCAGCCATCCGTTTATTGTAAAACTCTTGAACATCTGCCGTAGTAATGCGCGCTAGAGGCTTATTACCAAAATACCTTTTCAGACATTCAATAGTGCATTTGGTTTTCTTGGCACTTTTCTTTTTTGACAAGTGAATATCAAAATACTTGTCGGCAGCCTCAATAAACGTGAGTTGCTGCTTCTGTCGTTCTGGAAAGTATTTACCTTCCAAAACTTCAGATTCTCTTTTTGCTAATACTTCTTTGGCGAAGGTCTTACTGCCCTTCACGTTTTCTCGATGTCTTTGATTATTTATATCAACGAAATCGATTTGGTACTTGTCGTTACTAATTTTACGGATTGACATTTCAATCTCCAAATAATGTTATCTTATAATATATTATAAGATATTAGCGTATATTTTCCAATACGAGCCATACAAAAATTTGTTATAATCCTTGTATGGGAAAGAAAAAGGCAGATAATGCACCAAAATATAGACCTTTAACCATTTTGTTAGAGGAATCGCAGATTGACACCCTAAATGCCAAATCTCGCGAAGATGAGCGTAGTATTTCGTGGATGCTTCGTAAAGCCGTTAGTGAATACCTGGAACGTAATCCGCTAAAGCAAAATAAGAATTCATCTACAAACGCTGCAATCCCCTCCGACTCCGCTAATGATGCTTAGGGTCGTTCTATCTATAGGTTATTGCCTCTAAATTGGTCTTAATTTGACCCAAAATTAGACAAAACGACCCTTAAGAGCTATATTGGCTCTCCTTTTTTCACATCCTTCAGTTTATGGTGGTTTTACGCCCGAATACGGAAGATGCTACTTAGCCTGTCTGTACTGCTTTTTGTTTCTTCTATTGACTTGTTTACTTCGTCTAAGTCAAAACGAATACTTCTTTTTGATACTGGTACTATCCACTGCGGCGGTATTTTACCTTGGCATTTGTATGTATAGATACTCTTTTTAGTAGTTCCTATATACGTTGCCAGTTCCTCAGCAGATACTAACCGTGGACCCATTATTCTCACCTCCTTGCTGTTCTAGCGGTTTTGTAGTATTACCCACGCATTGGGGGGTAAATCTTCCCCAATCCATACCTATACAATCCTTGTATGTCTTGAGGGTTACTGGTTGGAAATTATCAATAGTAGACGATATTACATCTTTAATTGATATTTCTTCTTGTTGCCGAGGATAAGATAATTTCTGAATCCTATTCCAATATTTGTTGGCATACTTGCTGTCAGAATGCTGTTTGAGCCATTCATAGACCATATTGGGACCAAAAGTCTGTATCATCCACGCAAAAGCTATCTGGGTAGCTACCGCTGATATACCGTGAATATCCTCATTTACACATATTTGTTCAACTGTTTCCAATAAGGAATAGTCCGTATCACTTATTGTCATCACATTATCCAGTACTTCTTTCATTCTATTGTGTACGATAATTCTGGCATACTCGGATTTAAACAGCCTTCTTAAGGAATTAATCTCGTTAATACCCTGAGTGTTGAATTCCCGTTCAATTTCTTGTTTGCCGTGCATTTGAACCTCTACATTAACAACAGAAAACGATTCCTGTTTTAACAAGTCAATTATATCGGTAGGGATAGTATCTTTTTCTTGTGCTTCTTTCAATTTATCGTAAATGATGAGTTTGCGGCGTTTTAAACTATTTACACAACAATCACCATCATTGGGATAAATACATATTCCCTTTTTTAAGCGTCCATTCTTTTTTGCCTCTTCCAGTAATCGCAGACAGACATCTATACGATATGGAATTAATATTAATTTGTTATAGTCCAGACGTGTCAAAGGTTGGGCCTTTAATACACCAGGCGTAATGTATACCCCTGCGTATTCCAACTGCTGAACACTTTTTTCTATAAATCTGTCTAAATCATTATCTTGGATTTCATACAGATTATGCCCGAATATGACTTTAGCAGGGCAACTTTCCCAAATAATTCCGTCAGGCATACGTCTAATAAGAGGAAAGTAATCATCTCCATCATAACGGAATGCTCTTCCTTTAGCATTACACGAACCAAACAGGTACTGATGTCTTAATTTCGCGTCATCTTTGGAAACAATTTTAATATCTTTCCACGCGAAAAAACTACCTACTTTATCAACAGACATACAATTCTCCTTTACTATTGACACCTGGAAACACATAATGGTGTTTCTGGCTCCACCGATTATAAATAAACGGGTGGAGTGGGATAGTTCCTGCCCAACGAGAGGAATAAATAATTTTGTTTCTCTGTTGCATAGTTATTCGTTCCTTTTAAGTAATATCAAGACCGAAGTCTTACTGGCAGTTTATGATTAAAACCACCTAGATTCAAGTCCCTCACAAATTCTAGGTGCTCATCGAAGATAGAGGAGATTTATGGGTATAAAAAAGAAAACCCACCTAGAAATTAGATGGGTTAAATAGATAGTTTGTATTGGTAAATTGAGGGATAAGTGAAAAATCTAGGTGATATTTTATTTTCCTTTTTCAGAAATATAAAATTCTCCTATTTCCAATCCCGTTTCTGGGTCCTTTTTATGAGGTGAACAATGAATACAAAAAGGGATTTGTTCCTCTGGAATCACTTTTTTAATGACCTTATTCAATGCCTGGGGGAGTTGTTCAATTCTCTTTTCATAAGAAGATGTGAATTCCTTTCCAAATTTGGTTTGTTCTTCTCCTACGCACGTAGTTGGTAGTTCTAAATAGGTTTTAGGTTGGCCTTGGGCTTCTACCAGGCAATTCAGAAAGGCCCATTGCTTGGAAGTCGTTCTCATAGGAATAATTTGTCCGTTAATTCTGACTCTATCATCTTTTAGAATTTGCACACCACACCACTCAACCCGTACATCGGTTTCTGCTTTTAAGTCAGTTAAAATATCTAAATTTATATTGAAATTAGGCATATTTAAGGTGGTAAATATATCTTTGGATTTTAAGGGAAATTTTAATTCTACATTTGTAATTTGTATCGATTTAACAGTATGTAGATATAATAAAACTTCCTGCCAACGGGTTCCTTTTGGTAATTTCGTGTAGTTATCATATATGCTTTGAGAAGTGATAGAAAAATTATTACCTTTCATAGTTCTAATGGATTTCAGAAACTCAATAGTATGGTGTAGACTTAAGTGAAAAGAAAAATTATTATGAGAGTTCCAAATATTCTTTCCTTCGCGATACCAAGAAAGATAATCAGTAACAAATTTCTCAAACGCTTTATTGTCGTTCTTAAGGATAGCATACCCTTTTGGTGGAATATGGTATTGGTATTGTAATTTGGCCAGTTGATTTTCTGTCGGTACATTTCCTTTACTATTATGAAAGGGGAATGCCTCTACTTCTCGTCCTGGTATAAAGTCAATAAATGAAAGACTGGCTAAATCTGGAAAATCAATAATAGCGTGAGAAACGATTAATACTTCTTGCGTTATCAAGTACAAGATTCCCAACGTATCAGTCGGCGTTAAAAAGGTATATTTAGTAGCATTTTTATTCATACATTTAGTATAGCAAAAGGGTACTAACAATGAATAAAAAATATGCTAACATAGAAGAGAAGTATGAATTCGATGTATAGGAGATATTCTGTAACACCATAAGCCCCGAAACGGCTTATTTATAATAGGTTTAGTACTGTTTTTTGGTTGTCTAGTATTTAGACATCACTGCTGCGGAAGCAACAGAGAAGCCAAACCAAAAACAGTCGCTATTGCTAGTGAGATTGGACTAATTACCCAGTTAAGCTAGCGAATAACCCTGTATCTGATTAAGTATCGATATGGGTAGGCGACTGTTATTTGTGTGATTGGCTTCTCACAAGTAACGTCGCCTTTTATGTTGCTTTTGCGAATGCATAATCGTATAGCGGAGGCAATATAAATGGGATTTTTCATTACCAATCAAGAAAGATTAGTAGGAGACACGATTAAAAATGTTCTCCCGTCCTGTGACAAATTATTCTTTTTAGTAGGTTATTTCTATTTTTCAGGATTCCAAGCCCTTTATAAACATATAACAAAAGAACAACTATTAAAGATTTTAGTCGGTCTGGATGCCGAATCAAGGATTGCCAGTTATATTGAATTCTCGTCAAGTAATGGATTCCCAACGAATGAGATTGAACGTAGACAACGTTGGTATCATTCTGTAAAGAAAATTATCGCTAATAATGGGGAATACGATACACAAGATAGTCTAAATGCCTTCCGCTTATTTGTAGATAAAATCAAAAATGGCACCTTGGAAGTAAAACAAACCCGACACCCCTGCCACGCTAAAATGTATATCTTTCAACACGCTCCCGAATATAATCAGAAAGGAGAATGTTTGGGTACTACCATTGTCGGGTCCAGTAACCTTTCTGCAAATGGCTTGGGACAAAATTTCGAAATCAATATTCAGCATAAAGATAACCCATTCTTTGAAGAGAGTGTGCAAATTTTTAACGAATTATGGAAGGAAGCGGAAATTTTAGCTGATAAAAATACTTTGTCAGAATTGCAAGCGGAATTACTTGATAAGGTTTGGTTCGATAGGGAATGCTCTCCATTTCTATTATATCTTAAAGTCCTGATTGAGTATTTTGACGTTAAGAAAATAGAAGGACTTAAAACTCCAAGTCAGGTGCTGGGAGGAGAATTTGCGGACCTAAAATATCAAGTAGAAGCTATAGAACAAGGTATACGAAGTATTCAAGAGCACAGTGGAGTAATTGTAGCAGATGTAGTAGGACTTGGTAAATCTATCATTGCTACCACCATTGCAGCCAATCTCAATTTGCCAGTATTAGTTATTGCTCCTCCTCATTTGATTCCGCAATGGGAAGATTACTGTGCACATTTGAGTATTCATAGCAAAGTATTTAGTTCGGGGAAGATAGAGGATGCTTTAAAATATTCCTCTAAAATCCAAAGACCGTATTTGGTGGTTCTGGATGAGGCTCATAATTATAGAAACCCCAAAACTCAAGATTATAGTGATGTGGAAACGCTATGTAGGGGTAATAAGGTCGTCATTTTATCTGCCACACCATTCAACAATAAACCTGAAGATATATTTGCATTAGTCCGTTTATTCCAAATTCCCGCTTATTCCACACTCAAATCTGTTGATAATTTGGGAGAAGAAATGAGGATGATAGAAGAGGAGTATAACAGAATTAATGCAAAATCTACAGAAAGTACACAGAAATACAAAGAAATAGCAAAAAAGATTAAGTGGCTTATTCACGAAGTTGTAATCCGTCGCAATAGAAAAGACTTAGAAAGTTCGTTGTATAAAGATGACTTGAAAAAGAATAACATTGAAATTCCAGATATAGCGGACCCGCGCTTGCTCGAGTATTCTTTTGGTGAATTTTCTGGATTATATATGCGAACTCTTGAATTATTAGCAGGTAAGGAAAGTCAATTTAAAGCAGCCAGATACCGTGCATTTTCTTACGTACAAGATAACTGGAAAGCGGATATATCAAACTATTTGTCCATTTCAGGAGACCCGCAAAAAAACAATACGGATTTTTTAAAACGTTTGCTAGTTCGTCGGCTGGAGAGTTCTATTTTTGCTTTTAATAGAACACTAGACAACATTATAAAATCAACTGAAAAAACACTTCAATTTTTTCAAGATAACCAACGCGTTCTCGTTTCAAAAAAGACTAGGCTGGAGGATTTAGAGGATTTGACTTTGCAGGAATTGGATGAAGAGTGGAACGCCGAGTATACAACAGCAGCCAATTCTATGCATTCCTTGTATGCCACATCCATTAGCCATTTAAATGAGAAGCAAGAGGCAGAATTGGTATCCGAGGGTATCTATTTAATTCATAAAGATTTTCTAATACCAGATTTTGAGAATGACCTCAAGAATGATATTAATCTATTAAAAAAAATTAAGGATGAGTGGAAGAATCTAACTCCTAAAAACGATGCCAAATTAATCTATCTGAGGAAAATTTTAAATAAGCAACTTCAAGAAGACCCAAAACGTAAAATTATTCTATTTTCTCAATTTGCTGATACGATTAAATATCTGATTGAAAATCTACCCGACGATGGTATTATAAAGCCTATTTCTTATGATGCGTCCTATGGCAAGAGAGCAAAAGAGACAATTCGTGCAAACTTTGATGCCAGTTATCCGTCAAAAGACAAGGAAGACAATTACAATGTGCTTTTTACTACGGATGCATTAAGTGAAGGTATTAACTTGAACCGTGCAGGGACAGTATTTAACTATGATATTCCCTATAATCCAACCAAAGTTATCCAACGGGTAGGCCGTATCAATCGCATCAATAGAAAAGTATTTGATAAGTTATTCATCTATAATTTCTTCCCTACCGAAATTGGAGAAGCCGAAACCAATGTCAAGAAAATTGCCAGCAAAAAAATGACAATGATTGATTTTATTTTAGGTGAAGATACAAGATATTTAACTCCAGGTGAAACGCTTCAGGCCTCTCTACGACATCTACCTAAAAATGAAACGGAGGAAGAAAAAAGCTGGGACACGAAATATCGAGAGTTTTTAGAAAATACACGGCGAACCGCCCCTATTTTGTACGAACAAGCAAAAAATCTACCACCCCGTGTTCGTATCGCAAGGAATTCCACAAACGGGGACTCAGGCGTACTGCTTTTTGGACGGAGAGGAGACGTGGGCGTGTTTAGTTTCTGTGATAAAAATACTCGTCAAACTAAATATATATCTGATGAAGAGGCTTTAGGACTTTTTGAAGCGCCAAAAGAGGAAAAAGCTCTTCCTGTCACTCAGGAATATTATTCTATGTATCAACAAGCGCAGAAGAAATTAAAGGAAGAATTATATTCGCAAATAGGGGCGGGTAACAAGGGTTTATTAAGCCAAGCAAAGCAAGCCATAGCGAGACTCCTGAAAAATGTACCAGAGGAAGGGAAGAGTTATTTGCAAAAAGTAGATGATATCCTTGCTGACGGACTATGTGCTGCCAAATTACAAGTTATTAAAAAAGTAGAGGCAACGTGTAAAGATAATATTATCCAAGCCATTTCTATGTTGCAGCAGGCTATCCCGTTGCAATATGTAAATACAGTATTGGATATACAAAAACGAGATAAAGAACAACCTATTACTGTCATATTATCTACGGAATTTATAGGGCCTGAACTAAAAGGAGAATTATTATGAGTCTATCCAGTTTATCTAAAGCATATAACAGACAAGACGTATTAAGAGATTTGTCGGGCTTTTTAACACCCGCATTTAAACGAGAAGAGAAGAAACTAATTCTACCTGAAGCAGTAAAATACGATGCCATTAATACGGTCACTTACTTAGGGAAATCTCCATTATTCCAGGTATTTGAAATTAGTCATAATAAATCTAGCGATGCTCGTGTTACATTAACAAAACAAGCAGTAAGTATGATGAAGGATAATTTGCTTCCGCGAGCATTATTCTTTTTTGTTCCTGAAGACAAAAAAACATTTCGTATTTCCTTAGTTACTGTTGATTGGGCTCACAATAAGCAGGCTAGTAATCCTCGCCGCTATTCGTTTTTGGTGGGAGAAAACCAAAAGGTACATACGGCTATTAAACAACTGTCTGGTGCCGTTACTAGTGAAGAGGATTTGCTAAAACGATTTTCAATTGAAGTTGTTAATGATGAGTTTTATAAGAAAATTTCCGAACATTTTGAAGATTTGCTGAAAACTATTAAATATCCAAGTGTGTGCCAACAAGAAAAACAAGAAGAAGCAAGGCGTAATTTTGCTGTCCGTTTGATAGGGCGTTTGATTTTTTGTTGGTTTTTGAAAAAGAAGATTCGGCAAAATGGTTCGGCTTTAATCCCAGAAGAATTATTATCTTCTAAAGTGGTAGAAAAATATGAAAATTATTATCACGAGATATTAGAGCCACTATTTTTTGAGACATTGAATAAGCAACCCCAAAATAGAATCCCGAAATGCCGCACGGGACTATTTGAGCATATTCCATTTTTGAACGGTGGTTTGTTTGAAGCGCACGAACCAGAAGATGGATATAAATACGACGAAAAAACAGGAATGTGTTATTTGGGTATAGCCATTGATATCTCCAATAGTTGGTTCGTCAAATTTTTTGAAACATTGGAAACTTATAACTTTACTATTGATGAAAATACTTCCACTGATATTGATTTGGCAGTGGACCCCGAAATGTTAGGGCGTATTTTTGAAAATTTACTGGCCTCTATTAACCCCGAAACTAAGGAATCAGTTCGAAAAGCAACAGGTTCCTACTATACACCACGTGAAATTGTGGATTATATGGTTACACAAAGTCTCAAACAGTATCTCTATACAAAAACAGATATAGCCCACACTGTTATTGATTCTTTGTTTGAATTTGAACCGCAAGTTGATAGATTGTCTGACTTTGAAAAACAAGCAATTTATAAAGCATTATCAACAGTCAAAGTATTAGACCCCGCAGTCGGTTCGGGAGCATTCCCTATGGGCGTATTGCAGAAGATAATGTCAATTATTCACATTATTGACCCTGAAGGGGATATATATAGGGGACTAACTGATAGCCTCTTAACAAGCAATTTAACTCTCAAGCAACTAGATTATGTCAACAAGTATGCATTAATTCGCGATTGTATTTGTGGAATAGACATTCAACCAATGGCTATAGAAATTTGTCGTCTCCGTTTCTTCTTGACCCTAATTGTAGAAGAAGAATCGGATAATCCAAAGCCATTACCTAACTTGAACTTTAACTTTGCTTGCGCCAATTCTTTAGTGGGCTTAGAACAACCCAAACAAGAAGCAGAACTGTTTTCTCAACGTACCGAACTAATCGAAGAACTAAAACGTATTCGGAAGGCTTATTTTAATTCTTCTGCTGAAGGAAAAGAACGATTGAAACAAAAATTCGAAGGAATACAAACTCAAATTTGGCTCCGTACGTTTCATACAGAGCAACGCTATTTAATAGAGGATAGTCGCTTTAAATTATCGGAACAACAAGCCAAAAACAAAGAATATGCTGATGAATTATCTTCCTGGGACCCCTTCTCATATCAGTCAAATAGATGGTTTGACCCGTTTTGGATGTTTGGCGTGGAAGACGGTTTTGATATTGTTATTGCTAATCCGCCATATATTATTGAAAAAGGGCACAAAGATATTTTTGCCCCTGTAAAAAATTCAGTTTTAAAGCAGTTTTATAGGGGAAAAATGGATTTTTCATATTTCTTTTTTCACTTGGCTCTTAATTTATTGAAAAATAATGGAATTTGTACATTCATTACAGAAAATTCTTATATTACTGCCACAGGGGGCTGTTTGCTACGAAAAGATTTTAAAGATAGGGCATCTATTCTGAATCTTATAAATTTTAATGAATTAAAAATATTCAAATCCGCACTTGGGCAATACAATATGATTACTCTATTGCAAAAAACTAATAACAAAGATGCAATGTGTTCTCTCAGTGACGTCAAGCGAAAAGGGATTTTGAGCAATGTAATATTTGATGCAATTATCGCCCAAACCGATACTCAGGTTCTTTATCACGATGCTTTACAAAAAAATTTGTACGAAGGGGAAGAATGTTATATCCGTATGTGTACAGAAGACTCACATAGTACCTTATTTCATATCCTTTCTAAAATCCAACGAGCGAATGAAATATTAGGGGATATTTGCTGTGTTAATACAGGTATTATGGGAGGATGTGATTTCATTAATAAAAAGAATATACGATATATTCCTAATGAGGAAAAAATTTTACAAGATATACAAGAGGGAGATGGAGTATTTGTATTGGATAATACATACTCGAGAGACTTGGTGCAAATCCAAAATTTTAAGGGGACAGCACTTCTCAAACCATTTTTTAAGAATTCTGATATTAAAAAATACTATACCTCCAACAAATTTCTTAAATTTATTGTTTTTTCTTCTGATTCTTGTAGCGACGAACAGCAAGAAATTATTCAAAAGAATTTACAAAGATTTAGAAGTATTTTGCAGAAAATCAGACAAATTAATAACGAATCCTTAGCAAAATGGCATATACTGAGGAGAGGGGCTAGCCATCCGCATATATTTGCCCTCCCCAAAATTGTGGTGCCTCAACGAAGTCCTGAAAATACTTTTGGATACAATGAAACAGAATGGTATGCTAGTGCAGACGTATATTTTATTACCGCGCCCAAGAATGGATATAAATTAAAATATATTTTAGCACTATTAAATTCAAAACTATATTATGTGTGGTTGTATAATAAGGGGAAACGAAAAGGGGATAACTTAGAACTCTATCAAACGCCGTTATCGGAAATCCCTATAAAAAAAGCCGATGATAAGACCCAAAATGGGTTTGTGTCTATTGTAGATAAAATCTTATCTATCACTCAGAGTGATGATTACTTGTCTAATTCCGATAAGCGATCTCGTGTTAAGGCATATCAAGACGAGATTGACCAAATGGTTTATAAACTATATGGCTTAACAGATGAAGAAATAAAAATAGTGGAAGAATCCCAACCCAAGAAAAAATCATAAAATGTTAAACTGGAAATATGTCCAAAGATATTACGGCGAGATTAAGGCGTTTGACGAGTATTTTGAATCGGCTGGCTGCCACGAATCAGGAATCTTTTACGGCGGACGAATTGGCACGGAAATATAGGGTGTCCCGCCGTACTATTTTGCGTGATATTGCCCTTCTCAAAGAGGTCGGGATTGAGTTAATACAGTATCGCGGACAATACGATGTCCCTACTGATTTTTCCCTTGAGCAACTAGGTCTCACTCCTCAAATAGCCGCCACTTTGTGTATAGCGTATGAAGCAGCTAAAGAAACAGGAGAAGAATTTACGCCCGCTTGCCAGTATATACGTCATTTGTTTTCGCCCGATAAGAAACTCTATGAAATCAATCCCACACTGCCGAAAGACCCCATTATATGTAAGTTACAAAAAGCCATTCAAGAAAAGCGTTATATAAGAATTTCCTCAAGTGGCCGTCAAATATATGCTAAACCCTGTTGTTTGATTTGCAGATGGGAAGCGGTGTACTTGGTCTTTACTACTATGCCTTCAGGGAAGAGTACTCAGGGATATGCACTGGCGAGAATGGAAGTAGCGGATATAGAAAGTGTTAGTTTTGAAAAGAAAGGCCGTCGTATTAAAACGGGGCATTTTGCTTCTTTAGGGGTTCCAAAATATCGTATTGATGAGTTTATCAGAGAGCATTTCTAAAGATTTTATAAGAACAATTTTTTCTATTTATTAGACGTATGAAATCAAAAATGACACATAAATGACATTTTCAAAAAGACAAATTGGAAATAATATGCAATAATAAATATAGAAGGTTAAACAAAAGAATGAAATTTAAGCAGAGGACTGACTAAATGTCTTTTGTATAACCTTAAAAATTCCATTAAGAGTATCCGAGGGACAAGCCCGATGACGATACAGCAACCTACCCAAGGGCAAGGTGCTAATGCTTGAAACAATGGGAACTAAAACAGATTTGTAGTATTAGAACCCATTGGAGACAATGGGTTTTTTTGTTATATCCACCTCTCCAATGGGAAAACCAAAAGAGAGGTGTTTTTTATGGCAAAAAAGTACAAACAAAATCGCAATATGACGGTGTGGGTAGTACCTTACAGCCGTTTGGAAACGGAACCGATGAAGGAAGATTATTTTGGATATAACGATTGGGATATTTATCACGGATAAAAGGAGTACAACTATGAAAAATACAGCTAAAAAACAAACTAAATACACTTCCCGCGCACAACTCTTGGAAGATTTATTTGCGTGGAATGACTTATTCGGCCCCGCTACCAAAGATGACCAATGCAGGGAAACTTTCCTTGAAATTCACGCTAGGCTATTGCGCTCTAATGGGGATAAATTACCGATAGCAGGATTTATTCAAAAACACAAACTCTCTCAGGCGGAAGTGTTGTTGCTTTTGCGGGTGTCCTTGTTACATATCAGACGGATGCTTTCCAGTTTGTACGAGGTGCCCGTGCTAATGAAAGCGGGTGAAATCATCGCCTCTAATAGGGAACTGGTCTCTATTTTGCTGGACCGCAAAAGTGCCTTGTTTAGGGAAGAGATATTTGCGTTAGTCGGCGGGCGGATAGACCTCAGAAAGAATTTGCTTATGGCTTCTACACAAAAGAAAAGTAGCAAAACACGCAAGCGCACCTTAAATCCACAACGTGTGCTAGCCCAACTCAACAAATATGTTATCGGGCAGGATGAGGCCAAAAAGCAAGTCGTGGCGGGTATTTTTGAGCATTTAACCAAGTGCGCCCGCGCGAAAGGTGGTCAAACATTTCACAAGAGTAATATTTTTATTAGCGGGCCATCGGGAACGGGAAAGAGTTATATGTGCGAGTGCTTGGCCAAAATCCTCAAAATCCCCTTTGTGCACGCGGATGCTAGCCAATACACGCAAACAGGTTACATAGGGATGGATGTAAGCGATGTATTGCGCCCGTTAGCCAAAGAAGCCAAAGCGGGGAAGTTGCCCATTTCCATCGTGTTTATTGATGAGATTGATAAAATTCGCCAAGGCAGTGAGCGGGAAGGCGGAGCCGCTTCTACCAATGTGCAGGCCGAACTGTTACGGTTGATAGAGAGCAACTTTTACAGGTTGGAAACCAAACTGTCGTTAGGGAAATCTATTCATAAATTAGACATTTCCCAAGTGCTTTTTATAGTGGGCGGTGCCTTTGAAAACTTGCAAGTAAAACACGCGGATAAATCAGTCGGGTTTACAACAGAGCCTGTTGCCACAAACCGCGTCTTAACCGCCGATGACTATATCGGTTATGGGATGATGCCAGAGCTAATGGGGCGGTTCTCGTACTTTGTGCAATTAAAAGGGCTTGAAAAAGACGAGTTACGACAAATTCTATTTAACCCATACAATGGGCCATTACAGCAATACAAAGAGTTGCTGCACACCTCCACCCAAGTGTCCTCCGAGGTTGTTGAACACCTCCTGAGCAACGCTTGTGAGCGGCACTTGGGGGCCCGCGGGTTACATCAGCAGGTGGGGCAGTTATTCCAAGCGCAGTTTTTGGAACAACCGATTCAGATTGAAATCTAAGGAGCAATTATGAACATACACGTAGAGTTGGCGCAGTTTTTAGAGGCAATGGAAGAACAACAAAAGGTAACGCTCGCGCATTTGCCTGTAAACGGCTATAACACCACGCAGGAACTATTTTCGGCGTGTGCCAAGTGGATAGACCTAGAGCGCGGTCCTTGGGCCGCTAACGGCTACAAAGAGTACTTTTGGAACATTGTCACAAACCTCAAGCACGAAAATAGCCAACATTTGGCCCTGGCGGTGTTTATCAAGGCCAATGCTTGTAGCGAGGTGCAATTATTCTTACTGCTACGGCTACTTACCAAAATGGCCACGGACGGCAGTTGGTGGGATAACCGTATGGAAACGTATTTAGATAGAGGTAAGACTATATTCTCGCAAGAAGAATTGGACACACTCTTTAAGGGGTCGCAGGAAGTGTATCAGATAGCAGACGTACTGCAATACAATAAGCGCAGTATTTTCCTGAATCGGCACTTTGTATATGTAAAACAATTTTTAGGCGTACTGCCTAAAGTAAACTAAACAGGAGGTCATCAATGAAGAAAGCAGTATTACTAGCAGTTCCGTTATTATTGGCAGCGTGTGCGGCTAATATTAACCACAATGTAGCCAGTGTACAGGGCAAAACCTACTTGGTAGAGACGAAGAATAACAATTTCTTCCATTTGTTCCAATGGAGCAAACCCAGTACGTTTAAGCTCATAGATGGCGAGAAACTGGACCAAGAGTCTCTCCAAACATACATTGATAGTGTTTCCAAAGAGTGCAAGAAAATAGCACGGATTCGTTCGTTTAATACATCGGGTCCTGCAGAATATGACTCGGAAAAGTTCTATGACTGTATGATGGACAAACTCAAAAAGTAATACCGTGGGGCCTGGCACGGCTGGGCCCTACCCAAAACAAATAGGAGAAAAATTATGATAGTAACAATGGTAGTTGTTTTATTGGTTGTAGTATGTGTACTTGGATATTTCATTTCCGTAAGCAATACGGAAATCCGCCTTCGCAATCTAGTCAAAGCCCAACAGGAAGTATGCGAGGCCAACTTTGACAAAATGTGGAAGGTCATTAAGCAAATTACCCACGTGTCCGATACGTATTTGGAAGCGTTTAAGGAGATATATCCGCAGTTAATTTCAGGGCGTTATCAGGGTAAAGACATTAAGTTTGTGGCCGAGCATAACCCGCCGTTAGATACCGCAGTTTTACAACAACTCGCTAATGCTATTGAAATCAACCGTGAGGAGTTTTTTAGTGAGCAGCGGTTACTCGTGGCCAGACAAAACGAACATAAAACATTTATTGAAAGTTTTCCCGCGTGCATCTTATTACCCAATGCACAGGAAATTAAAATTACGGTCATTAAGTCAGACCATACAGCCAGTATATACGCCGCAGGTAAGGAGAATATCTAATGCTAATTTCGTTTATATATGCCCTGCTTTTTTTACTGCTGGTTCCCCTTATGCTGGGATTTGAATTGTTGGGTATATTGGGGATGACCGTGGGATGTTTGGGCTCATTGATAGTGATTTGTATTGCTAAGTCGTTTGAGTCACAAAGAGAGAGTGATACTGAAATTATTGGTACGTACGTAACTGAGGCACGCTACTATGAGCCGTGGACCGAGAAAATCAAACACGAGGATGAAGAAACAGGTGAGGTAACGTATGAAACGGTAGAGCACGACGAAGCCTGGGAAATAGACGTGGCCGAAGGCGAGGAGTGTATCCCTATTGACGAGGAAGATTATCTTCGTTATGTAGAAGCATTTGGCGGAGAAGAAGAGGAAGAAGCCGACCACGAATGGGAAGCCGAAGGGGAGATTATAGACCCTGGATATTGTCATACGACGCGCTGGCCTGGTACGTTTGAGACGGCTTGTTATGAATATATATATCGTTCCTACGTAAACCCTACGTTGCGTTCAAGCAACGTCTATACGGCAGAAGAATTGGACGATGATATAGTACACGCCTATCACTTAACTAAATACGGTGAAATGGAACTGTACGGTACGGCCCGCGACAGCGATGAAGCGTGGAGATTGGGTGAAAAAGTATCGGACTATAACTGTTGGTTTCGGGAAAAGAACATAAAACTCAATTTTATTCTGCTCAAAAATGCCAAATCCGTGCAAGCGATGTACTGGCAGCAATATTGGAAGAACGGCAAGCGTAATACCATTAACGTGGTAGTGGGCTTAAATGACGCGCAAAAAATTGAGTGGGCGCACGTGTTCGGCTGGCAGAATGAGGCAGCGTGTATTAAGTTGCGTGATTTTGTAGCGGGGCTAGACAGTTTGGCTGACATCACGGCGCAATTTAATCAAATAGAAGATATTTTAAAAGAAAATTATAGTTTGCCTGACTTCGCCCAATATGAGTTTGTAAGAAGTACTTTTCCGCTTACAGGTACACTCATTACGCTGACGGTATGTTTGGGGCTGTTTTGCGGGTTATTTTGCCGTCCCGAAGATAAAGTATTCAAAATAAACGAATTGATACGTCAAGGACAATTTGCAAAAGCTGAAGTCCTCTTGAATAAAATCTTATCTTCTAGTTCCAATGTTGATGCGGATATTTATAATAGTCTTGGCTGCGTTCGCTTGCAGTTATATAAAGGGCAAGAAGCTTACGAAGCGTTTTCAACTGCGATTGAAAAGGCGGAAAATGATGACGCCTTATCCGCTTATTTACACAATCGGGGACGGCTTTTTTATCAGGCAGATGACTTGACCTCAGCGGCAAAAGACTATGAACAATCCGTTAAGTTGGCCAAAGAGTTGCGGCAACATACGGCTTGCCAGTTATATCAAACCTATAAAGCCTTAAAGTATCGTAAAAAAATGAATCGGTTGGCCAGGCAATATCAAGACAAATACGGCAATATAGAAAACACCTGTCGTAGTGCAGAGAAAGCGATGATAATTCAAGGAAATAAAAAGTATGTTGACCTGTGGGATGGCAGGGGTATAGCGAGGTTGTTTAATTCTTTTAGCAAATAGAGGACGCAGAATGTTTGAAACGAATAATCAAAAATTTAAAAAAAGTTATGGTCCCTTTGAGATAAATAAAGACATAGAAGAAATAACCAAATGTTTCTTCGCGTGCGGGCCCCATTATCCGGGTGTGTATGGGATGATGGCACATAACACAGGTAAAAATGCCGATTCCTTTCAACGACAACCAAGGTTTATCGGCGGCGGGATGTTAATATTCCCTCGCACTATTAAACTAGGACTTCGGGACCTATCTTTTGTGGACCAGTACAACGTGAAATATGCGTGGGATAGAGGATTTAGCGGCAAGTTTTCATATAGGGGTAATATCTATAATGTGGAGTCTTTAACGCTAGATATTCCTAATATGTCGCCCGACCGTATTACCGAGATAGCCAAAGATATTGCCCATACTCAGTGGAATACGGATGTAGTATTCAAGGTATTCCCATCCAACCGTATTTTTTTAATAAAGAGGAAATAAGATGAACAAGTTTGAAAAGATAGTGGCTTGGATGCCGCATACAGGGTTATACTTGCCCAACGTAGATAACAGCCCCGAATTTGATACTTTGCGGCGGGATTCTTTGATTTTGGCCGATGAACAGGTAGATAGGTTATATTCCTTCCTGCCTAACAAGATTACGAGTGATTATTCCCGTTTTGTGGTAGATTTGGAGCGGTATTTAGATAACTCCAAAGAACCGATGGCTAGTAAGGGAATGGGGTATCTGTATGACCGCTTAATAGACGGCACGCCTTTTGACAGGGCTATATTCGGAGATGATGCTTTTTTTACCCAGTATTATAAGCACAAACACATCCAATTAAAACAAGCCATTGAACGCATTGGGGATGGGGCTGTATTGCTTGATTTACATAGTTTTAACCCTATTCCTTTGCCGTGTGATATGGATAAGAAACCGAATCGCCCTGATATATGTTTGGGGTTTAATGAAGATAATACTAAACCCGATGAATCTATATTGCAAGCACTTCAAGAATATTTTAAAGAGAATGGCTTAAAAGTGGCATTCAATACACCTTTTAGCGGTTCAATGACGGCAGACACGCAAACCAAGTATAAATCTTTGATGATAGAAGTGAATAAAAAATGCTATTTGCAGAATCATCAACTTACCAAAGGAATGTATCGGATGAGTTATATCTTGCGGGAGGCTATTTCACTATTACAACCTGAACCTACCCGAAAACGCATTTATGAGTGGTTATGAGGACAATCTGCTATATTATATCCTAACATAGCACATCAAGAGGGGGTATCTAAGAAAATTGAGCGTAGAATAGGCCCTTTTAATAGCACTAAAATAGGGGTACATATATAGTGAATGAAAACGTCCAAAAAATTTCTCACAATTTTGAAAGGAGGGAGCTCTGTAAAAAATTCCAGAAAAAAATTTGCCCTAGCCCTCTTCCCTAAAATCCAGATTTTTATTTTTGTAATGTTATCATCTGAAAATGGCCGCTAATGTTCAAACTCTTATTTTCGATGCGCCGATTATAGCCGCTTGTAGTGCTGTCGATTAGGCTATATCCACGTCAAAATGTCGAAAAGCTTCACAAATATTATCTTTTACAACATAACACTCCGCAAAATGATGTCCAGTGTATTCAGTGTGTTCAGGATAATATCTTGTGTGATTTTGAGTAATTTCACCTCTAACTTTGGGTGAATCAAGAGAATTTTTTACTTTCCAATAAGATATGTATCCCGCGGGGCAATGACAACAAAATTTTAAGGTGGCTTGTTTAGGTAATGTATGCCGCTTTTTCCCATCGATTTGGTAGTGTCTTCCGTATTTTTCGTGTACGTCGCAATAACCATTTAATATGATACTTGGGTCAACGAATACTTGAATACCAGAGTCAAATAAGAAATCTTCAGAATTAGAATCACGACAATGTGTTTTGGACGGATGACATAAATCAAAGATATATTTGTTAATGTTTTCTTTGCTGGCAGATAGTCCTATTTGCTCAATATGGTATAAGGCTACATCTATTTGCTTTCTAAAACACTCTTGGTCTTGAGCATTGAATTGATTCAGATATTCGTCTATATACTTTGTCGAATCAGCTCTGTCCTTAATTGAGGGAGCATCCAGATGGTTTTTAAGGTTTTGAAAAAAATTAAAAAGAGATTCAATCAAAGATAAAGATGAGTTTTGATGAAATATATTAAACAAGAATCTTTCTAAGTGAAATGATTTAAAACCTTTGTCATTCCAAAGATTTTTCTTACAATGAGTATTCCACGTTTTAATTACTTTGACCGCTTTTCTAAAATCAGGATTAATTTGATTTAATTTGGTCGTTTCAGAAATATATCCCAAGGGGTCAGAACGTTTCCAACCTATTGGCGTGTTTGAATTTAAAATTTCTCGATAATATTTTTGACGATTAAAATGACTCAAATGTGCAATTTCGGGAATCCAAAATAACGAATCGCCAAATTCATTTTTTTCGTTTAACGTGATAGCAGGGACAATATCAACGGTAAAATGCTTATTTGTAAATTCCATTTTTAATGAATGCGATTGAAGCGTCAAAACAGGCCTATTTGATTTATCTGGCCATCCTGATTCTAAGAGTTGTTTTAATTGTTGTAATAACTTAGAAGGAGAAAATGGTAAGGTCGTTTCGGATGGAAGTCTATATAAAATATCTATATCTTTAACAGGAGTAATAGAGGTAAATCTTGCATAAGAACCCATCAAAATACATCCATCTCCTAGAATATCTTTTATTTTTTGATAGGTTATGGATATATCTGAACGTTCAATCTCTTTGGGAGATAGATTTTCGGTAATCCAAGGTCTTAAAATACTATTGATATCATCTTTCTTCATATGGAAAAGTCTGGCAAATACTATTTATTAATGTAACAACTCGGAGAGGAGAATTGCATATTTCGGAATATGAATAGCCTCGGATGACGGAGGTTACGGTGTCTGGAATTTTTAATTCGCTGTATATTATTAGTGGTGTGTGGTATGAACGAATACGACTAATAATTGCTCGCAAAATATCAGCGGAATGGTCTCCATCTTGATATCCTACAACACACACGGAATGTTTGTTGGTTAAAGAATCTAAAGATGTAATATTGGTTGAAGGAGATAAAGGATGTAATTGGGTTTCTTTCAACACTTCGTTTACTCGTAACAAATTATCTTTAGCCATCTCAAATAGAAAAATAGGACGTTTGAGATTTTTATGCAATGTGCGGGAACGTTTATATGCCCACGCAAATACTCCTAACACAGGTATTATCAGGCAGATATCGTGAGTACATATCCACTTCCATATAGAAACAGCCCATTTTGTAATTTCATTTGTGTCGATTGCCATAACAGGTATAATAGCATTTTTGCTTATTTTTATCAAACAAGTTAAGAGAGTGCCAAAAAAGAAGTCTTAAAATAATTTAATTTTGACGGTTAGAATTAAATTGGTGCCATAATAAACTATTCAAATTAAAGGGGCCGAAGAACGTTCAATAATCTGCCAAGATTAGTCACAATCAAAACTTCACCTATGAACAAAAGCGGGCTTTGTACTAATCGTCCACGCGTATAGAATGCAACTCCAATAAGCCAAGATATACTACGTAAGATACACAGTGACAAAAAATCACGGGTTTTAGGATGACAAAAACAGTGACATTTTAGTGACAAAATTGTATCAATTTTGGGTAAATTTGATTAAACTCTGTTAAAAAAAGACTTCCACAAAAGTCGGGAAGTCTTTTCACTTTTTATCGTCGGTAAATTATCTAAAAACAATCGGAGAGAGAGGGATTCGAACCCTCGGTAGAGTTGCCCCTACATCAGTTTTCAAGACTGACGCCTTAAACCACTCGGCCACCCTTCCATACGTCGTAAATCTATATATTATTTTACCAAACTATCAGTCTCTCTGTCCAAAAAGTATCCACAAATAGCATTTGTGGGCCACCAACTCTAGCGGGGTGTTTATCAGTAGTAAGTTACAAATTGCTATAATAAAAGACAGGATTTTTTATGACAGATATTACGCCTAAAATTGTATATCGTTTTGGTAATAATGTTTATTTAAATATTACCAACCGCTGTCCTAATTTGTGTGCATTTTGCATAAAAACCAAGTGGAAGATGGACTTTCACGGGAATAATCTAAATTTAGCAGGCAATGAGCCTTCGGCGCAAGATTTGCTGCGTACGCTGGAGCTAGAACTTCGGCAGGCCCCCTTTCAAGAAGTGGTCTTTTGTGGTTATGGGGAACCCACCATGCGCCTAGATGTGCTACTTTTTGTGGCCCAAACTCTCAAGGGATGGCAGGCACAGGCCAAGTTTCCACCCTTTAAAATTCGTTTAAATACGAACGGACTTGGCAACCGTATTAACCATAAACCTATTGTCCCACTTTTACGGCGTGTGATTGATGTGGTCAATGTAAGCGTAAATGCCGAAAATGAAGAAAAATGGCTCCGTTTAGTGCGCCCTGAGGCAGAATACCAGGATGCTTACCCAGATGTGCTCTCTTTCCTGCAAGAATGCGTAGAGGCAAGGTTTGAAAAGGTAATTTTAAGTTGCGTGGATAATACCGGGGTTGACAAGCAGGCTATGTCTACTTTAGCCAAACAATACGGGGCTTCTTTGTATGTACGGAGTTTTTTAGATGAAAACAGTTAAGCGGACCGGCGGGTTTTTTATGGTATTCTTGTGCCTGTTTATTGGGGCCTTAGTATGGTTTTTTACGGTGGCGGAAGATTATGGCGCCTACACTTTAAATACGATTGAAGCAGCTCGGGCTGTAGTGCCGCTTACCAAACAGGCTATGCTTATGCGTGTGACTCCCGCGCAAATCCCGTATGATACAGAAATCAAATACCGCAAATTTTTCATTACAGCACCGGAGGCTTCGCAAGTGGAATTGCGTGCCGATTTTAATCGTTGGGGCAAAGACCCCATTGTATTGACTCCGTATAAGAAGGGGTATTTTGAAACCTCTGTTGCCCTAGCAGGCGGAGAATATAAGTATGTATTTGCCGTGGACGGTAAAGAAGTACCTGACCCTTCTAATCAAGACCGTCAAAAATTAGCCGATGGCCGTGAAGTATGCATTAAAACGGTTCGTTAATGTCTATGAAACAAACAACGCTTAAAACTACCTCTTGTGAACAAACCCTCGCTTTAGCGGCGGCTTTTGCGCGTTTGCTAAAAGGTGGGGAAATTGTATTTTTGCGTGGTCCAATCGGTGCGGGGAAAACGGTATTTGTGAAAGGTGTTGCAGCTAGTTTAGGGCTTAAAAGCTCACCCACCAGTGCTAGTTTTAGCCTCATGAAGGCCTATAAAAATAAAACGACACGTTTGTTTCATATTGACTTATTTCGCTTGGAAGAAGGGGAAGTTTTCAATCTGGGATTTGAAGAAATGTTGGAAGATGAGAAAGCTATTATTCTAGCTGAATGGCCAGATCCAATTGCCCACATGTTCCCTGCCGACCGCTTGGAAATGAATTTTATACTGGAACATGGCGACAAACGCACGATTGAGCTTGCTTCCTTTGGATGCGTATCGGACAGACTATTGGAGGAATTATGCAAAGCTGCACACTCGTAATGGATACATCTTCCTCTCCGCTTTTGCTGGCGCTAGAAAAAAATGACAAAATAATTGCCACTCGTAAAAAGGGAATCAAACAAGAAAAATTGCTCTTTCCCGTTTTGCGTGAATTGCTAACGAAAGCCGGGGCGGAAATGTCGGATATTTCCCGTATTTTTATTATTCGTGGGCCAGGCCGTTTTACGGGCATTCGTATTGCCCTTACATTTGCATCCATGATGCAGTTTTTAAATAAATGTGAAGTCAAAGGGGCTACTCTTTTTGAGGTGATTTTTCATCAAGTTTCTAGCTCCAGGCCCTACAAAAATTGGCGTAAAAAGCACCCAAACGGAGCGGTGGCTGTGGTACTGCATGCGTTTAGAGAGGAGTATTTTCTGCAAATTTTTGACGGTACTCAAGTGGGGCCACAGTGGCTCAGTCGGGACGAATTATTGGCTCAGCTTGCTTCCTATTCAGTGCCTCTTTTTGTAGCCGGTACCGATAAAGAATTTGCTGCGTTAGAGGGCCTTTTAGGCCATGCATACACGTTGGCTCGTTATACGGATTGCCGTGTGCAGCCCCGCACTTTGGTAGCTTTATCTAAAGGGGAAGTATATAAGCAAAACGCGCTAGAACCCTTGTATTTAAAACCGGCCCGGTTTGAATTGGAGCAACCCAAATGAATATTGGGGTAGCCAATATTACAGACGCGGTTTCTCTAGCATCGCTTGATCAAAGCCAACCGTTTAGTGCACATTGGAGTGAAGCAAATTGGAGAAGTGAACTTACCTATCCGGCTGCTTGTGTTTGGTGTATGAGTCAGCAAACTCAACTTGTGGGATTTATAGCAGTACGGGGTGCGGCAGGACAGTATGAAATTACAAATTTGGCTGTAGATAAAAACTGGCTGCGCCAGGGTATTGCCACGGCCTTATTATCCCAAGCATTACACACTACAAAGGCGCAACAATTTACCTTGGAAGTCAGCGAACACAATCATCCGGCGAGGGCCCTTTACAAAAAAAACGGATTTACGGAAGTAGGTAGGCGTCACCAATTTTATCCGGACGGCGCGGATGCTATTCTTATGGAACGTTGTTTATGAAACTGAAGCTTGTGCTACTAATACTTTGTACAGTTGGCAATATTCTGCATGCCTTGCCGCTTAGTCGGCAAGCACGGCAGGAAGCCGCTTTATTTAATAATTTTTTGCAGGCAACTTATGCCCAGCGCACAGGCCATCCGCAACGGTTTGCCTTATTACGTAAGGCGCTTAAACAAGCACCGGACTCTGCCTATTTAAAGCAACAGTTAGTTGCAGAATCTTTGGCGGTAGACGCATTGGAATTGGCGGACTTGTACGCAAATTTTATTGATGACGATTCCGAAGATCCAGAAGCCTGGGTAGTATATGGGGCTTATCAGTGGCGCAAAGAGAATGTATCTAAGGCATTAGAATCGTATGAAAAGGCTTTATCACTAGATCCTGATGACGAGCGTATTTTATTACAATATGTCACTCTCCTGGCTACGTTGGATCCACAAAAAGCAGCGCAAACGCTAGAGGAAGTAGCTCTTAGCCGTCCTCCATTAGCACCAGAAATTTATACTGAAATTGGCCGTATTTATTTTTATCATCAACAATATTCCTTATCCTTGGAAGCGTTTGACAAAGCAATTGTATTAGACCCCAGCGCTTCGCAACCTCGTTTAGGGCGTGCCAGCGTGTATGAAAAGACCAATCAATATTTCTTAATGCTTCACGAGTTAGAAGAACTTGAAAAAATGGGTTACTTAACTGCGCAGACTGCGTCGCAGATGGGGTCTGTGTTTATTTTAGTGAAAGATTTTCCCAAGGCGCAGGAATATTTTCAAAAGGCAAAAAATTTGGAAAATGGTCATATTGCAGCCGGTTATTTCTTGGCACTTTTAGCGGAGCAGCAGGGGGATTTTTCCCGTGCCATTGCCTTTTTAAAAGAGACGGATGATTATGCTGTTTCTCCTACCAAACAAATTCAAGTTAGTTATTATCAGCGTAAATTGAATCAAGACGAAGAAAGTTTTAAAACTATTTCTCGCGCCTATAAAATTTTTAATGATAATGCAGAGGTAGCCTATTTGTATGCAGTGGCTTTATATGAGCGAAAGGCTTATCGTAAGTCTGCACGGGTATTGGCCCCCTTTGTGGAAAAATATCCAACAAATGCTGACATACGTTTACAGTATGCCTTTGCTTTAGAAGGACAAAAAAAATATCGTGCCATGGAGAAGCAATTGCGCCTCCTTTTAGAACAAAATCCGCGCAACGCGCCCGCTCTTAATTTGTATGCGTATTCGCTCGCCTTGCGGGGGGAGCGTTTGGACGAGGCGGCCGAATATATTGCTCGTGCGCTAGCAATATGGCCGGATGATAATTCATTTATGGACACGCAAGCGTGGATTTTTTATAAACAGGGCAAGTGTGAACAGGCAGCTGATATCATACGTGGTATAGACCCCACTCTCTTGGAAGCCAATCCCGAAATGGCCTACCACGCCGGGATGATTTACGCCGCAACTAATCAGCCCGAGCAAGCCAAAAAATACTTGCAACTAGCCGCTAACGGCGGCTGGAAAGCGGCAAAAAAAGAATTAAAACGTTTAAGATAATTTTACACTTCTGTGTATACCAGTATTGTTCCGCGCACAAACGAAATACTAAAGCGGGTGCTTGTAGTTCGGTTGCTCAGCGTATGGGTGGTTCCCGGCTTTAATTGTATGTTTTTTAGTGAGTATTTAAGCCCGTTAAGGGTTACTCCCGTACACGTTTTAAGTGGAAGGAAACTCACGCGTTTATTGGGTTTGCAGGTGAAGGTCGTGCTTTTAGTAAGCGGGTAAATCCGCCACTTATCGCCCGCCACCGTGATAGATAACTTGCCTGCCCAGGTGGCTAGTGTTAGTAAGTTGCCGATGGAAAAATCCCACCGGTCTCCTACAAAACCTACCAATGTTACTGTTGTAAAATGATGTTGGATCGCCCAGTGTAACGCTTTTTCCAAATCGGTATTCTCTTGGGTGGGCACATGGATAATTTTACCGGCTAATAATTTTTGAGTGCGTGCAGATACTGAATCCAGGTCTCCAATCACCCCGTTGGGTATCACACCTGCGCGCAAGGCCTTATCAGCTCCTCCATCGGCTGCCAATACGTAGTCTGCATGCTTGGTGAGGGCTTTTAGCAAACGGGGGGAAACTTCCTCTCCATTACCAATCAATAATAGACGTAAGGTTTGCATGTTTAGGTTTCCTAAAAAGAAGTAAAATAAGTAGACTTGTAAGTACGCCTACATAAAAGGGGTCTATTACTTCCAAAAGTTCCGTTTTAGGCAGGATACGCCATAGGGTCATGACACACGCACTGGCTAATGTGGAGCAAACAAATAGTTTATCACTAATACGGTTAGGGGACAGGTATCCCATGAGAATAGGTACTAGTAAGCAAGCGGAAAAGTAAGAGCCTAGTACTAACCAAATTTCCTTAAAGCTGCCGTTAAAAAATTGTGCCATAGCAATAGAAAACGCACCTACTACAAAAATAGAAATTCGGTTGGATACAACTACATTTTTAAATTTATTGCGTAGCAAGTCAAAGCTTAGTGTATTAGAAGCAATGAATAAAAATGAGTTGAGGGTGGACAAAATGATAGACAGAATTCCCGCCACAAAAAATCCACGCAGCCCCACCGGCAGCAGCTGGATGGCGTAGAAAAAATAGGCCTGGCCGGGTTGCGCTTGCGGCAGTAGGGCACGCGCATAGAGGGAGCCTGTCGTGGTGCAAAAATCAAACAAAAACCAAATAAAAGTAGAAATCAAAATTCCTTTTTTAACAACGGCAGGAGATTTCGCGGCAAAGCAGCGCTGGTAAAAACTGGGGTCAATGAGGGTAGACAAAGCAATAAAGCCCCAAATCAGCGTTGCCAACCAGGAATTACCACCCGTCAAAGTAAAGTGTCCTGCCGGTAAATGAGCTTTTAGAAAAGAGAGCCCACCAAAGCTATGTACGGAAAACACTACCACCATCCCTACGGCACTGCACATTACAAAAAATTGGACAATGTCAGAAAACACAACGGAGCGTAAGCCTCCCCATGCGCTATACAAGCATACAAACAAGGTTCCCCATACCATGCCCTGTAAAATGCTAATTCCAAATACCATATGTAGAAACATCCCCAAAGATAACACATAAGCTA
Source organism: Elusimicrobiaceae bacterium (assembly GCA_045604045.1). Lineage (GTDB taxonomy): Bacteria > Elusimicrobiota > Elusimicrobia > Elusimicrobiales > Elusimicrobiaceae > Avelusimicrobium. Next base: position 63,664 of record JAZUNI010000066.1, read on the forward strand.
CTGGGGCAATGTAGCAAAAGGTAAGAACAGCAGTCACTTTAGCGGAATGGGGGCCAAACATTTGGTTGGTTAAATCTGGCAGCGTAAAAGACGCGTAGCGTGCCAAGCGTTTGGCAATAAAAAACGCAAAAATAAGGTAAGCTATGTACCAAAATACGCCTTGGGTTACAAAGTTAAAAATGCCATAATTAAATGTAATTTCATTTACTCCAAAAATGCCGCCATACCAGGTGGCAACCATAGTAGCCACAAAGAGAGGTAAAGTCAACTGCCTGCCCATGAGAAGGTAATCTAGCATGGAAGGTTTGTCTTTATGTTTTTTAAGTCGCCACATGCCATAAAATGCGGCACACGCCGTAGCTAATAACACGCTGGCAAACACCGCCCAATCTAGGGGTTGAAAATAAGAAACAGTACGCAGTTCAGGTAGCATCTTACCTTTATTGTAGCATAAACGCCGTCCAGCGTGGGCGGTTTATTGATTGTAATAATATATACCTTATTACAAGTCTTGACTTGTTTTTTTTTTTTGATATCTTGAAATGGTTGTGGATCCTGTGGATAACTTATGTTAAGGAGATTAAACATGAAAAATAAACAAGCGATTACGCTATTATGTCATCCTGAACTTGTTTCAGGATCTAGTTGTTTTATTAAGGGTTTTACCTTAATAGAACTGTTGGTAGTAGTATTAATTATTGCTATTTTGGCGGCGGTGGCTTTACCGCAATATCAGTGGGCAGTACGCAAAAGTAGGGCTACCCAAGCAATTGAAATAATAGTAACTATGCGCCAAGCACTAGATATATGGATGCTTGAAAAAGGGTTACCTTCATCATCAACCGTATATTTTACGGGGCGCATGGCAACAGAGTCCCTGCCTATTGAAGTGCCGTTTACAGGGAAATTAGAGCGAGAATCAATTGTGGGCGATTTTCTTACGGAGGCATCTTGTGATTCAGAAGGATGCTACATTTACGTGCATAAATATAATGGAAAAGAAGAGAGCTATTGGACAGCTAACGATTATTATGTGCTCAATAATGTATTTACGAAATCAAGGGGTAGTTGGATGCCCTCAATAAGGTGTGGTACATATGACTTTAATACAAATTATATAGGGGAAGAACTATGTTCTAAATTAAAATTATAAGCGAAATCTAAATGCATAAGCCCCTCGTAAGAGGGGCTTATGGATTACCACAAATAATAAGCAGGTATCAGTAGCAGTAGCGACAGTCCCACTAAAATCACTTCCAGCTTAATAAACCACTTGAGCCACTGGGGGTAGGAAATGCCCGCCAGAGCAAGTGCGCCCATAGTGACAGGCGCAGTGGGCAAGATGGGGTTTCCCCAGCCGTCGCCAAATTGGAAGGCCAAAATGACCGTCTGGCGTGAGACGTGCACTAGGTCCCCTAGCGGGATCATAATGGGCATGGTCAGCACGGCTTGTCCTGAGCCGGACGGTACAAAGAAGTTCAGTAGCGTCTGCGTTAAGAACATCGCCCACGAGGCCACAATCGGGTGCAAGTGCCCGACAAGTTGACTCATGGCGTTTAGGAACGTGTCTAAAATGTGGCCGTCTGTAGCAATAATTACAATAGACCGTGCAAGCGCCATCAAAATACAGACGCTTACCATGGATTTGGCCCCGTCAATAAACGCGTCGCTGGTTTCGTCCACGGTAAGCCCGCCAAAATACGCACTAGCAATCGCCACGCCCACAAAAACCGCGGCAATTTCAATCATATACCACTGGTAGCGGATAACACCATAAAACAGTGCCACCATCCCAATAATAAACGAGGCAATTACTAATTTGTGTTGGCGGGTAAGTTTAAAGTCCTTTTCCGGCGTAACATCATTAATAATTTGCAGTTCCGCCCGTTTTTCTAAATCTATCTGATAGGTTAAACTTTTAATTGGATTTTTGCGCACACGTTCCCCATACCAACTAAAAAATCCGGCTACTACGCTGGTGAATATAAACCATACCACCAGGCGGTATTGCCAGCCGGAATACATGGGAAGTTCGGCAATACTCTGTGCAATCCCTACCGTAAACGGGTTGACAAATGCCGCTGAAAACCCGGTAAACGCCCCAATAAACGGCAAGCTCATCCCAACTACCGTATCGTAGCCCAAAGATAACGCAAGTGGAATAAAAATGGGGATAAAAATTAGCGTTTCTTCTTCCATGCCAAACATGGCCCCGCAGATAGAGAACAGAAAAATACATACGGGGATAAACAGCCTTGTCCACTTGGGATGCGTGGAAAAAAACAGGCTAATTTTTTTGATAACCGTATGAACTGCGCCCGTGCGTTCAATAATGGTAAATAGAGCCCCTACCACTAAAATAAACGCAATGATTTCAGCACATTGGGTGAACCCTTTGACAGGGGCGGCTAAAACGTCGCCCAGCCCTTGGGGGGCTTTAGCTACAGGGTGGAAAGAACCAGCCACGGCTATAGTCCGGCCGGCCTGTTCAATGCGGTCATATTGACCGGTGGGCAGAACCCACGTAAACATGGCCACCGTGGCCATGATCGCAAACACCAAAAAGTAGGTGTTGCACAACATTCTTTTGACTCTTGCAAAAGAACGCGATACGACTTTTGTCATTTTCTTTTGTTTTCCTCTTGTGTATGTTTTTACATACAACGTTTTAATTAAAACCCTTGCCCTGGCTCAAACAAAATAAATGCAGGGTAGGGTAAAAGTTTTCTGTTGTACCTTGCGTCTTGGCTAATTTACCATCCCGTGAAGTAGGGGGGAATTAAAAACGCAAAACTGAGCACATACATTAAAATTAATAAAGGCAAAATCCACTTTAGCCACCGTCCAAAACTAATACGGGCAAACCCAATAGCGGCAATGGTAACCGGGTCAGTAGGCATAGAAATGTTGAGCCAACTGCCTCCCAGCTGAAATGCCAGCACCATAGTTTGGCGTGTGATGCCAATTAAGTCCGCCAGCGGCGCCAGTACTGGCATAGTTAGTACGGCCTTACCGGAACCGGAGGGGATGAAAAAGTCAATCACTGTTTGCAGCATCATGGCCGCCCACGAGGCGCAAATAGGGTGCAAATGCTTAATGGCACCACTCATCCACTCAAGCATGGTATCTAAAATATGCCCGTTGTTGGCAATAATTACAATGGCTTGTGCAAAGCATAACAGCATGGCAATTTCCGCCATGCCACGCACACCGTCAAAGAAGGCATCATTAAATTTTTGCATATTCATGTTGCCTAACAAGCCACACGCAAAGCCGACCCCCAAAAATAAGGCTGCAATTTCGGTAATATACCACCCTTCTTGTTCCAGGTGCAGCATTTGCATCAAGTCAATGCCCCAGGCGTTATTAATGAATGCGCAAATTTGCGGTTTTAATACTCCAATGACAAGGCATAACAAACCAAGGCAAAATGTAGCGAGTACCCATTTTTGCCGCCGGGTCATGCGGGGCGGTTCTTGTTGCAGTTTTAATTCTTTGCGTTTTTCTTCGTCAAATTCGTAGGTCAAGCTAGCCTGTGGGTTTTTGTGTATTTTATGCGCGTAAATCATCATCCAGGTAATGACGACAGCCGTGCACACAATCCAAATAATAAAGCGGTAACCAATGCCGGAATAAAGCGGCACTTGGGCAATTCCCTGGGCAATTCCTACGGTAAAAGGGTTGGTAAAAGCGGCCGCAAACCCTACGCCCGCACCTACAAACGGAATAGCTGTACCCAGGGCGGAATCATACCCTAAAGAAAGTGCCAGCGGAATAAAAATGGGGATAAAAATAAGCGCTTCCTCGCACATACCAAAGGTCGCTCCGCAGAGAGAAAATACAATAATCCCCAGCGGAATAAATAAGAAACGCAATTTTGGCTTTCGGCGGAAAAATTGGCTGGCTGCGCCAATCCCAGCCGTAATAGCACCGGTTTTTTCCACCACGGATAATACCCCGCCTATTACCAACAAAAACACAATTACTTCTGCTGTATTGGAAAACCCTTGGATAGGGGCTTTTAATACATCAAACAGTCCTTGCGGCGCACTCTCTACCGTGTGATAGGTACCGGACACTACCATCATACGTCCGTCTTGTTCCACGCGGTCATAGCTTCCGCTAGGGACGATCCATGTCATCACGGTTACGGCGGCGATAATTCCTAAAATCATCGCAAAAGTATTGAGCTTAATTTTCTTTAAAATGCGGGACATGCCTCTATTAAAAACCTCTATTTTATAAAGTAATTACAACAAGCAACTATTATACTAAAAATACCGTTTGTAAAGGGAATTTTAATGAAAGAAAAGTCAGTTGGTTTGGCTTTCGTATCATTTAGGGTCTCGAAGGTGGTTGGCGGGTGGCTTGCAAGGACAAAAAGTGTACCGACGCTGGGCGGCCCAATCAATTTCAAGGATTGTTGTTAATGACCTAATCAAATGATTTTCTCACTACGATAAGAAAAGTTCTAAGTTCATCCTTTGACTTTTTAATTACAATAAGTAACCACATCCTTCTTGGATGTGGTTACTTAATATACTATCGACGTGTCAACTATGCTGTCCGTTCGTAAACTGCCTTAATGATGTGTGAACAATCCAGACATTTTGGACTGAAAAGAGGAATATTTGTAGATACAAACGATTTCACTTGTAGATTTTCATTTCCTAATGAATAAGAGAAAATGACCTCTTGTTCAGTTACAATATAGTTATTTCCTTTTTTGATGGTACGGTCGTGCCTTACTTGGACAAGGGTCAAAGTAAAGTCATGATTTTTTTCAAACTCACTACGAGCCCACGTAGCACAACCCTCCACTTTTTCACACATTTTGCGTACATTGGCACGGCCCAGGTAGGCTTTGGTTTGGAGCCTTTGCTGATATTTGGCAGCCTTCTCCACGGCAGTCCCTAAATCCTGTTTTGGAATTTGTTTTACATTGGATACCTGTTTGGGCTGCACAAAGGTTTTATCCGACCTGTGAACTGGTTTGGTCGATTGTGCCATCGCTCCAATCCCTAACATTGCAATGAGTGAAAGTTCAATTAATGCGTGTGTAATGTATTTCATATGTGTTCCTCCAAGTACTAATACTATTAGTATAAATACTTTCCTCCAAAAAAACAAGAGGGAATTTGATATACTCTAATATATGCTTTACATTGTGCCTACCCCCATTGGAAATTTGCGGGATATTACGCTGCGTGCGCTGGATGTACTTCAAACGTGTGATGCCGTACTGTGTGAGGATACACGTCGTACACAAACTTTACTGACTCATTTTCAAATTCATAAACCCTTGTACCGTTATAACGAAAATGATGAGCGCTCGGTGGCACGTTGTGTAGAAGCATTGCAAGCCGGTAAAAATTGTGCGCTTGTGAGTGATTGCGGTACCCCATGTATTTCGGATCCCGGTTGGAAACTTGTTAAGGCAGCCGTACAGGCAGGGATATCGGTTTCTTCGCTGCCGGGTCCTAGTGCGGTGGCATGTGCGTTAGCAGGCGCAGGGTTAACAGGGGGAGCATTTACTTTTTTAGGGTTTTTACCGCGCAAACCTGGCAAAGCGGCTAAATTGCTATCCGCCGCTGCATCGCAACAACATCCGGTTATTGTATATGAATCCCCTTACCGGGTGGTAAAAATGCTGGAACTGATTGCCAAGACGTTGGGGGATAATATTCCAGTGGTGGCTGCACGGGAACTTTCCAAAGTTTATGAAGAATATGTCCGGGGTACGGCGGCGGAGCTTCGCCAACTTTTTAGCCACAAAAAGAAGGTGCAAGGTGAATTTGTGTTAATTATTGATTGCTTTAAACAGAGGGAGGACGACGGTGAAGACGCAGATTCTTCCCTTTAAGACGTTGTCCGCTACGCAGCTTACAAAGGTGGCCCACGCGTTGGAACAAGGGGCTGTGGCTGCGTTAGCTACTGATACCGTATATGGACTAGCTACGGGTGCCTTTTGTGAGAGAGCTATTCAACAAATTTATGCCTTAAAAGAACGCCCGGTCAATATGCCACTTCAATTATTAGTAGCCAGTGTGGCGGTCGCTGCAAAAGTAACGCAGATGAACGAGCAAGTACACCGTGTAGCCACAACCTTTTGGCCGGGGGGACTAACACTTATTTTGCCGCCAAGTCCGTCGGGTCAGCCTTTATTGCGCGGATTTAGCGGGTTAGGAATCCGTGTGCCGGTGCATCCTAACTTGCAAGCGTTGCTTGCGCAACTGACGATGCCGCTAGCATGCACCAGCGCCAATGTGCATGGACAACCTGTTTTAACCCACGAAAAAGATGTAGTTAACCAATTTGATGGACGTGTAGATTTTATTTTAACAGATGGCACGTTAAGTCCTACGGCTTCTACCGTGCTGGACGCAACGCTTACCCCACCGCGATTGCTGCGTGTGGGAACTATTTCAAAGGAGGATTTGACCCGTATTTACAAAGGGCCAATTGACTAATTATGAGCATGTACCAAATTCTGCTGTCTTACTCGTTACTTATTGTAGCGGTAATTGCGCTGCTAACATACTGGATTACGCGTAAATTTGTGCTAAAAAAAATGAACCGTACCATTATGAAAGCCGAGCATAATTACCAGCAGCAAATTGCCAATTTGCAGATGCAGCTTTCCGGCAAGGTAAATATGCTAGAAAGCATGGTAGAAAAGCTGCAGCTTTCTAACCAAGAGTTAAACCGCCTGAATGATATTCGTTCTAAATTTATGTCTATTGCCGCGCACGATTTACGCCAACCCCTTTCAGCTATTCAGGGTTTTACGTCAGTGCTAATGATGGACCGCAACACCACCAACAACGCGGCTGGGGGTAATAGTGATCAGGTAGCCCTTAACAATATTTTAAAAGCCACCGACAATATGAATATGCTTATGGCGGATTTAATTGATATTTCCCGCATTGAATCGGGTCAATTTAAAATGGATATGCAACCTTTTAATTTTAACGCACTACTTAGTGACGTAATTGCCTTACAAAATGTAAGTGCCCAGAAAAAGGGGATTTATTTGCAAAAGTGCGAATATCCGGCGGAAGTAACCATTGTAGCGGATCGTTTCCGTATTTCTCAAGTGATTAACAATTTAATTGGCAACGCGATTAAATTTTCCCCGCAAGGAGGGCGCATTGAAGCCCGTTTTTATATTCAAGGGGGCTGGCTTACGTTTAAATTAACGGATAACGGTCCGGGTGTGATGCACAGTGAAAAAGATAAAATCTTCCAGAAATTCCACCAGTCAGATGTTGACCGTAATGCCAAAAAGCAAGGCTGGGGGCTTGGGCTTTCCATCGCGCAGGAAATTGTGCAAGCCCACGGTGGGGAGATTGGCGTAGAAAGCGCCGGGCTGGGCCAAGGCTCTATGTTTTGGTTCACTATTCCGCAAGCGCAAGTAACGCAGGATGACAAAGAGCGCAGCGTGCGCAACGCTGCCACGGCATAGGAAGAAACTGTTAATTTCTTCCGCCGACAGTTTCACGGTACAGTTTTTCCAGTTCCCGCGCAACCTCGTCCTCCATCTCTTCCAATGGAACGTCTTTGTATTTTTGGTGGAAGTTGTTCCACGCTTGACGTAAACTTTTTACCTCATGATCCGTACTGGATTGAGAGGGATTTTGTCCGTTATGTGCAGCACGATACGCTTTTACTTGCTCTAAGATTTCTTGCGGGGTTCGGGGAGCAGCTCTATCGTTTACGTGTTCGGCCTTTAACGCCAGTAGCCGCATGCTGGTACCATCTTTCAAATTTTGGGCTTCGGCTTTCCTGCACGCCGTGACAAATGCCCAGCGTAACGATCTTTCTACAGGGGCTTCGGCAGATCGTGACGGAAATCTACCATTGTCTTTTATAAACTGTACCACATCGTCATACACCTCATCCGGCGTTCGGAAAGCAGCTATATCGTTTACATGTTCGGCCTTTAACGCCAGTAGCCGCATACTGGTACCGTCTTTTAAATTTTGTTCCTCGGCTTTTTTGCACGCTTTGTCAAATGCTACGCGTAACGATCTTTCTACAGGGCGTTCGGCAGATCGTGACGGAAATCTACAATTGTCTTTTATAAACTGTACTACTTCTTCATACACCTCATCCGGCGTACGGCGCGGCGCACGCCCTTTTGGCCCATAACTGGGTTTTGGCGTTTTTAACTTAGCGGGCATCTTACCATACACATATTCTTCCACTTCCGGGTTCATCCCAGGGTGTCTTTTGTTTATGTTGTATCTCACGTGCCGTGCCAGCTCGCCTTCCTTTCCCGGAGCATTTGGTTTAGGCGCGCGCCCTTCGTGCGTGAGCATAAAACTTTGCAAATTAAGCCGCGTAAACACATCATCTAACCGCGAAAATTTACCAAATAACGTTTTAATCTGCCCGTCATTTAAAGCCATTTCGCCCCAGGCATTATCGGTTAAAATCTGGGCATATCGGTCCGTATAGTTCCACTCGGCACTGCGCGGACTTAGCCAATGACCGGCCTCATCCGTTTCAAATAAAAACTGGTCCGTCTCTTTAAACGTTTGTTCAACAAGGTCTAACTGTTGGCGCGTAAAACCAGATAGCATAAGCTCACTTCGCCATCCCGGGCGAAATGCTGCTAACGCTTCTGCCCCGTTTAAGAAATCAGTCGTTATAAGGGGTGCCGCTTGGCTTACCCGAGCCGCCACCGTACGTGCCACTGCAGACTGCAAGCGGCTAGGGGTTACCGTGCTTGCCGATACGTGACGGGCCACCCCTCCCGCTGCATTTGGGCGCACCATCTCCACACCGCTCCAACGCGTAATACTCTCTTGCGCAGCGCGTGACAAACGCGGGTTTACTACATGCGGTACAGTAACCGCTTTCTTCCCTTTGGGTAGTGGCTTATATTTAAATTTTTGTGCAAAAACGGACGGGGTACTCGTCGTGCTGATAAACATAGCTAGCATAGAAGCTACTAATAGTGAACGCGTTTTCATACCTATATTGTAAGGAAAAGGGCGTGCCCCAGCCAGGGCCTTTGGGCCCAAACAAAAAAAATTATAGAGCCTATCTTAAAAATAGGCCCTATAAAAAGCATCGTTCGTTTTTAGAAATTATTCCCCGGCAATTTTGTGCAGATAAGCATGGAGCTTGTTCATGGTTTCTTTACTGACGGTATGCTCCATTTTGCACGCATCTTCTTCAGCGGTTTTTGGGTTTACGCCTAACACTTGTTCTAAAAAGCGTTTAAAAATGGCGTGTCGGCGTTTGACGTCCTCGGCGGCCCGGCGGCCTTTAGCCGTTAGCGTAATGCCGCTATAGCGGGCGTGAACTACGTAGCCTTCTTCGGCTAGGGCTTTCATGGCTCCGGTTACGCTGGGGGTTTTAACGCCCAACATATCGCGGATGTCGCTCACCCGTGCCATACCGTTTTCGTCAGCACAGAACGATATAGCCTCTAAATAATCTTCCATGTTTGCTGTTAATTTCACTCCAGTCTCCTATAAGGGTAGTGTAACATATTTTCAAAAAATTGTCCTTGAATTTAGTGTCAAAGAGTGATAGATTAAAAGGTAGGAGAAAGCATATGACCACACAAACCTATATAACTGATTTTTTAAATGAGCTGCACCAAAAAAATGCGGCCCAAAAGGTGTTTTTACAAGCTGTAGAAGAAGTAGTCAGCACGTTGGGGCCGGTGCTAGCCAAAAACCCCACCTATATAAGAGAAAAAATTTTAGAACGTATCGTAGAGCCGGAACGTATTATTGCGTTTCGCGTTCCGTGGCGCGATGACCAAGGGGAAATTCACGTCAATCGTGGCTTTCGCGTACAGTTTAATAGTGCCCTTGGGCCGTACAAAGGGGGGATACGCTTCCACAGTTCTGTAACGGCCGATTCCCTTAAATTTTTAGCGTTTGAACAAACCTTTAAAAACAGTTTAACTACGCTTCCCTTGGGTGGCGGCAAAGGCGGTAGCGATTTTGACACCCGCGGTAAAAGTGACAATGAAGTCATGCGTTTTTGCCACGCCTTTATTGATGAGCTTTATCATCATATCGGCTACCATACCGATATCCCCGCCGGGGACCTAGGTTGTGGGGCGCGTGAAATTGGCTATATGTTTGGCCAATACAAAAAACTCACTAACGATTTTACCGGAGCCTTTACTGGCAAAAAACCCAATTGGGGCGGCAGTCTCTTGCGCCCGCAAGCCACGGGTTATGGGGTAGCATACTTTGCCCAAAATATGCTAGCTACCCGCCAAGATGATCTCAAAGGCAAAACGTGTATTATATCCGGCGCGGGCAACGTAGGTATTTATACGATGGAGAAACTCACCCAGCTTGGTGCCAAAGTAGTGGGCTTTATGGATTATGACGGCAGTATTTATGATAAAGACGGCGTTAATGAAGAAAAACTATCCTATTTAAAGGACCTCGTCTTTAAACGCCGCGGGTCTATTCAAGAATATGCCGCAAAATTTCCCACGGCCCAGTTCCGTCCCGGCAAAAAAACGTGGGATATCCCGTGTGATGCCGCCTTCCCTACCGCGTGCGAAAACGAACTAAACGGCACAGATGCCCAAACGCTTTTGCGAAACGGCTGTAAGCTAGTGTGTGAGGGGGCAAATATGCCCTCTACACCCGAGGCCATAGAAGCCTTCAAACAGGCACATATTCTTTACTCTCCGGGCAAAGCCTCTAACGCCGGTGGTGTGGCAGTTAGCGGGCTTGAAATGACGCAAAACAGTATGCGCGTTTACTGGACGGCCGAAGAAGTGGACACTTACCTAAAGCGCATCATGAACAGCATCCACGCAAGCTGCCTAACCTATGCCCAGCAATACGCCACGGCGGGCGATTATGTAGCGGGTGCCAACATTGCGGGCTTTATCAAAGTAGCTGACAGTATGATTGACCAAGGGCTGGTGTAAGGAAAAATAATTTAACCTCTTTATAAATTTAGCGAGTTGCACACTTTTGTACCTAGCGCAGTCTTGGCGTAGCAGCCCATTTTTTTGGTATAGCTCGTGTTTGTGGAATGATGGTAGTAGTTATATACAAGGAAATCAGGGGTGCTGTCACAATTTTTTTGGGAGCTATTTTTCCCCGGGCAGTAATATAGTTTTATGTACGTTTGGTGTGAAAAATCAAATAATATATCCGTTCCACAGGACCAAGAGCCGTCATGATTGTGTTTACATTGTTTTGGCATAGAAATATTCATATTTTCTGACAGTACGCCTTCGGCATATTCTCCGTGTTCTAAATAATACGCTTCATTGGCTTGTGCGATGCTTGCTACAAGTGGTAAGTATGCGCCGACGCGTGCTTTTACCACTGCTAACTGATACTGCGGCAGTGCCACCGCCGCCAAAATTCCGATAATCAGCACAACGACCAACAGTTCAATGAGGGTGAAACCGTTGGCGACGTTCTCCTCGCCCCTTGCGGGAGAGGATGCCCGCAGGGCAGGTGAGGGGTTTATTAAATCAAATGAGGAAAGACCCCGCATCCGGGCTTTCACCTTCTCCAAAGCGGTAAAAATGTTTTTTAATAACCCCCCTACCCGGCTACGCCGTACTTCCCCCGCAAGGGGGGCAGAGGGCGTGGCACTATGCGCTAAAGAACGCAGGGGGCGAAGGGAACGGCTCTTATTGTCAGGCAATGCCTGACCTACATAATTATTTGTCATCCCCGAGGTCTGTAATCGGGGATCTTCCACGCATGGCGTTTGTTGTTCACTTGCGCAATGGCAAGCGTTGTAGGCCCTGAACAGAAACCCTTTCAGGGCGTCGCTATTTTGAATAATTTGTTTTTCTTTTTGCATAGATTTCTCCTTTTATTGTTTTGGAAACCCATACAAAAACGGCCACTACTATTTTGAGCTTCTGAGCATTCCCAAAAAGCAACAGCCGTGGCCTATCGTGAAAACGATAAACACTCAACACTCAACAAAGAACTATAAGCTCCTTCGTTGGGTGCCTCCTATCGGTTGCTTTTGGCGCTCAGAAGTCTGTCTTGTATTATAGAGACAGAAATCCGTTTCTCAAACGGTTCCAAAAACAGAATCAAATTGTGTCTACATTATAGCATAAGTAAAAAGCTATTTTGTATAATATACATAAGTAATTTTATCCTAAATGGAGTAGGTATTGCTATGGCAAAAAATAAATATTCTCACACCGTTTTGTTACCTAAAACGGATTTCCCGATGCGTGCGGGACTGGCGCAAAAAGAGCCCGGTATTTTAGAATTTTGGAAGTCTATTAACCTCTACGAAGCCATGCTCAAAAAAAACGAGCAAGGCAAACACTTTGTATTGCACGATGGGCCGCCCTACGCCAACGGTAAAATTCATATTGGCCACGCGCTAGACAAAACCATTAAGGATATCATTTTAAAATCCCGTGCCATGACGGGGTATTATACGCCCTATGTGCCGGGGTGGGATTGCCATGGCCTGCCCATTGAACAAGCGTTACTTAAAGAACTCAAACAAGAAAAAAAGCATATTACCGATGTGCCCGCTTTTCGCAAAAAAGCGCGCGCGTTTGCCGCTAAATTTATTGACCTGCAACGCCAAGGCTTTAAACGCTTAGGCGTACAGGCGGATTGGGAACATCCCTACCTAACCATGGCCGAACGCTACGAAGGCATCACCATTGGCGTATTTTTGGACCTTATTGAAAAAGGCTACGTGTATAAAGGGCAAAAAACCATTACCTGGTGCCCGCATTGCGAAACTGCCCTTGCCGACGCGGAAACAGAGTATAAAGATATTTCTTCGCCGTCTATTTATTTGCGTTTTCAACTAGTCAACCCGTCCAAAGAAATTTTGGGTGAACTGGACTATACCAAGCCGGTTAATTTGGCTGTATGGACGACTACGCCATGGACCATTCCAGCCAACGTCGCCGCGGCTGTTTCCAATACGGAAGATTACGCCATTTTAAAAGACGATCAAACGGCTGAATATTACATCGTAGCAGAAAAATTGGCCGAAGAGTTTATAAAAAATACAGGCCGCACCTGCAGCCAAGCCGGCAAAGTAGCGGGCAAAGATTTAGTGGGCATGAAGTATTATCACCCGCTTACCCGCAAAGAAAATCCAGTCATTTGGACGGACTTTGTAACTATGGACGCCGGGGTTGGTGTGGTACACATTGCCCCAGGTCACGGGGAGGAAGACGCCCAAGCCGGTAAACAATGGAAGTTGGAAACCTTCTGCCCGGTGGACGAAAAAGGCTGTTATACCAAGGACGCGGGCATTTTTGAAGGAATGCACGTTTTTGAGGCTAACCCACTCATGGTTAAAAAGTTGGATGAGCTAGGCGCGCTTATTAAAGAGCAAGAAATTTCCCACAGTTACCCGCATTGTTGGCGTTGTCATAACCCGATTATTTTCCGTGCAACCGAACAATGGTTTATGTCTATTGACAAAAACGGCCTGCGTGAGAAACTGATGAAAAATTTGGATAACGTCCAATTTTATCCTGCCGCCGGGCAAGAGCGCATGCGCTCTATGATTGGTCTGCGTCCGGATTGGTGTTTATCGCGCCAGCGTTTTTGGGGAAGCCCGGTCACTATTTTGTATTGTAAAAAATGTGGCAAGCCGCAAATTAACCATAAGCTTTTTGAGTTTATCAAAGAGCGGGCTTTACAAGAAGGGTCTGATTTTTGGTTCACCGACCCTGTGGAAAAACTCATTCCCGCTGAATATACGTGTGAATGTGGTTGCCACGAGTTTCGCAAAGAAACCGATATTTTAGACGTGTGGCTTGATTCGGGCGTATCCTGGGCCGCTGTTTTAAAAGACCGCGGGCTAGACTTCCCAGCGGATGTCTATTCCGAAGGCTCCGACCAACACCGCGGCTGGTTCCAAAGCTCATATATTCCGTCTTACACGCTGGAAAATACAGCCCCTTTTAAAACCATTCTTACGCACGGCATGGTGCTGGATGGGCAAGGCAAACCCATGCATAAATCTGCCGGCAATGCCGTAGATCCCGAAGACGTGATTAACAAATACGGGGCCGATATTTTGCGTTTATGGGTATCGCTAAGCGATTATCAAGGGGATGTGCGTATTAGCGAAGAAATCTTGCAAGGGCCGATTGATACGTACCGCAAAATCCGCAATACAGTGCGTTATGCCCTTGGTAATTTAACCGATTATGACCCAGCTAGCCACAAAATTCCCACCAAAGAACTAGTCGAAATGGATAAATATATGCTGGGTCGCCTCAATGCCTTAATAGAGGAAGTACACGCAGGCTATGCGGAGTTTAACTTCCGCCGTGCCGTACGTGCACTTACCGATTTTTGTATTTTGGATCTTTCTAGCTTTATGTTGGATGCCTCCAAAGACCGCTTATATACGCTCGGTGTTAACGCGGTGGGGCGGCGTAGTGCACAAACCGTGCTAGCAGAAATTGTAACGGCCCTGTTGCAACTGATGGCGCCTGTTTTGTCTTTTACGGCAGAAGAGGCTTGGCAAGTACTACGCAAAACCGCTTTGGGGCGCGATTTTGCCCAAAGCATTTTCCTTACCAATATGCCGACGAATGCCTCCTTTATCCCGGATGTTCGTTTAGAGGAAAAATGGAATGAAATCCGCCGTATTCGCGAAGGCGTACAGAAATTTTTAGAAGAAGCCCGCCAAAAAGGCATTATTGGCTCGTCGTTAGAAGCCAAAGTTGTTTTTAGCACCAACGATCCTTCCACCCGTGCTTTTTTAGATGAAACGAAAGACCTTTGGCCAGAAATTGCTATTGTGTCTCAAGTAGAAATTAAAGCGGGGAATGATCCTCTGTTTGTAGAAATTGTCCATGCTGAGGGTCACAAGTGTGCCCGTTGCTGGCAGTGGAAACCCGAAGTAGGAACGCTGTCTGTACACAAGGATATTTGTGCCCGCTGTGCGGACGTGCTTGAAAGAGAGCATTTAACGGTGGATGAAACGGAGCAAGTGCATGACTAACTGGCCACGTGTGCGCGCTTGGATAAGCGCACATCAAGCGTGGTTATGGGTGGCTGCGCTAGGTCTTTTAATAGACCGAGCCACCAAGGTATGGGCATTGGCTGCCTTGCCGGACTACCCGCGCCCGCTAGCCAAGTATTTTTGGCTGACGTACGTAGAAAATACGGGGGCAGCGTTTGGAATGTTTCAAAATGGCAACGCGCTACTTATCGTTGTAATGATCGTGGTTATCGCGTTTATTGTCTGTAGTTGGCAAGATATTGCCCGCTATGGTAAAATAGCCCAGTGGGGGGGAGTGCTCATCTTAACCGGGGCAGTAGGTAATTTGTATGACCGCGTTACCTTGGGGTTTGTGGTAGATTTTTTGGATTTTCGGGTTTGGCCCGTATTTAATGTGGCGGACTCTTGTATTACGGTAGGGGCTGTGTTGATAGGAGTAGGTTTACTTCTTTCGCACGCAAAACAGGAGAAATTATGATAAAAATACTCAATTTATTAGTAATAACCATGTTGATGGCTGCTTGTGGAGCAGATACCGGTCTATTCCAAAAGGCTAAGTTGGCTGAATCTAAGGGAAATTACCCCAAAGCGCTTTCCTTATATAATCAACTTATTAAGAAAAATCCAAATCACGCCGCAGCTTTGACCAACCGTGCCTTAGTATGGGAGCGTATGCCAGCCAAAAATGCGGCAGAAAAGGCAAAAAATCGCATGTATGCGGAGCAAGATTATCTTCGCGCATTAGAGCTTAACCCAAATCAGCCAGAAACTTATAATAATCTGGGCGCATTGTATATGGATCAAAACCTAAGCGCGGATGCTATTGCTTATTTTTCCCAAGCTATTGACAAAAATCCGTCCTATTTCAGGGCGCTATTAAATCGTGGTACTGCCTATTGCAAAACGGGACAATTTACCAAAGCAATTGCTGATTTTAGCGCGGCGAGCACGATTCGTCCTAACGATCCCGTACTGTTACTAAATCGGGGGCTTTGTTATTTGGATGCAGGTAAGTACGAACAAGCCGATCACGATTTTTCCCATGCTATTGCGATGCAGCCCCGTAACGCTCGTTTTTACGTGGAACGTGCACGTACGCTTATAAAGATGGGATATCCCGCCGATGCGTATGATGATTTAACCCAGGCTATCTCTCTAAAGCCGGATTATGCCATTGCCTACTATTATTTGGGTGATCTTATGTACCGTAATGGAGATAAGGAATTTGCCCTGGGGGCACTTGAAAAATCCAAAGAGCTAGCTTCTGACTATGCACCCACTTATGATTTAATGGGGGATATGTTAGCGGCGGAAGATCCGGTCTCTGCTACGGCCAACTATATGGTAGCGGTCAAGTTGGACCCGGCCCATGCTGCCAAATATCAACGCAAGATTGAGCTCATGAAAACCGCGGAAGGGCGCTATCAGGTAACTACCGCCCGCTTTTTTCCACAAGGTCGTGCCTATAATATGCAGGGACAACGTCGTTTTATAACGCGTCCTATTCCTACTGGTGCGCAGACCACTCAACCTGTGGTTCGTCAACGTCGTTGAGGAGTTACCTTGCTTATGAGCTTGAAAGCCGTTTTACATTCGTCTTATCAGTCGGCAGCATTGCAAGTTGCGTCTCACGTGTTCACCTATCGCTTTTTTTTGTCTGTGTGTTTGCTTCTATTGGTGCTGGTGTCGGAAACCTTGCATCATTCGGTGTTAGGTATTTTTATTTTAGTGGTAATGGATTTACTGTTTTGCGCGGACGTTATTTTTCGTTGTGCTATCAAAGACGTATGGCATGGTCATTTTAGTCTTTCTGCGTTGATTTCTGTGTGTGCGCTTAGCGGATTTGTATATTCTGTATTAACCAGTTTTCATCTTGTTTCTTGGCAAGGCCCGGTAACCGACTTATACGTTTACACCATGTTACTTATTACACTTGTGCTGTGGGTGGAGCGCCGCTTAAGCCGGGAGCGGGAACGTTCACGTGTATTTATAAAAAAACTGGGTGATTTTTTACCTAAAGCTGCCCGTCTATGCGTGGGGCGTCAATTTCGCAAAGTATTCGCGCGTGAACTGAATAAAGGGGATCTAGTATTGGTAAAAGTGGGGGAACGCCTACCTTGTGATGGTATTATTCGCAAGGGAAAAACCTCTATTGACGAACAACTTATTACAGGAAACATGATGCCCACTGCTAAGCGTTTAGATAACCGTGTATATGCAGGTACGCTCAATAAATCGGAGCATATTTATGTAGAAGTAACGGAAACACTCCCTTCCTCTGCTATTATGGGGATTGTGGATGCTATTCAAAATGGCGAACGCCATCGTGTCAGTTCACGTAGCTTGTTAGATAGTTATGCAGCATGGGTTCTCCCTATTATTCTGGGAAGTGCTGCATTGCTGTATATTGTATTGCTGGTGCGCTACGGCGTGGCACAATGGTATGCCTATTTGGGTGTGTTTTTATTTGTGACTGCTTTGTTCTGTCCCGCTGCGCTTGCTTTTGCGGTCGTGTTCCCTTCTTTTTTTGCTCGAAAAGGGGCCAAGCGTTTGAACTTAAAAATTCAAAATTTACATGCGCTTGAAAAGATTGTTTCGGCAGGAACTTTGTTTTTTGATAAAACCGGTACTTTAACCTATGGGGAACTGCGCGTATCCGGTGTGTATCCTGTTTCTTCAACTGCCCAAAAACCTTTGTTGGATGCTGTTTGCACAGCTGAACAACTGGTGGACGGTCCCTTTGCCGATGCTGTCAACATATACGCTAAAGAGCATAAAATTAAGCCTAAAAAAGTACTGGCTTTTGATGTGCTTCCCGGTTTGGGGGTACAAGCCACTAGCCGGGGTAACCAAATTTTAGCTGGCAGTATTCCCTGGCTTACCGAGCAAGGGATTCACATTAGCCAAGAAATTACGCAACAGTGTGAAGCCGTGATATGTGTAGCCGTTAATGGGACCTATTTAGGGTATTTAACCCTGGCGGACGAATTGCGTCCCGGAGCGCAAGAGATGGTACAATTTCTAAAATCCAAAGGCAAAGATATTATTTTGGTATCAGGGGATAACGAAAGTTCCGTTTCAGCTATTGCGCAGCAAGCAGGGATTGAAAAATTTAATTACTTTGTACTCCCTAAAACCAAGGCTGAAATTGTGAGCAACTTGCAAGGCTTGGACCAGCAAGTAGTCATGGTAGGCGATGGTTTTAACGACATTATTGCCTTACTAAAGGCCGATGCGGGGCTTGTATTTTCCTCTGGGCGTAATGTATATAATAACTGGGTGGATGTTATTATTAAGCGTAAAGATTTAAAAGGCATCCCCTATCTATTTGCAATCCATTATAAATTGCGCGCGCTTATTGGTCAAAATGTTATTTTGGCCGTTGTGCTAAACGGCTTGCTGGCTGCGTGGCTCGTATGGCAAAGCGCTAATACGACGGCCGGATGGCAACAGCCGGTAGTTGGGGCACTGGGCGTTGTGGTAATTGTATGGTTAAATTCTACAAGGATGATGCACATTAAATGACAAAAGATATTGATTTTGGATACACCCAAACACATGCCCGCAAAAATGCGGATACGGTACTTCCGGCCATTCAATGCTGGGAAAACCAATACCACCGGGATTACGTGGTACGAATAGAACTGCCGGAGTTTACATCAGTTTGTCCCAAGACGGGTCTGCCTGATTTTGGAACCATCATCATTGAATATATTCCGGATGAGCTGTGCTTAGAATTAAAATCGCTTAAATATTATTTGCTAGAATATCGCGATATGGGTATTTTTATGGAAAACATTGCCAATAAAATTTTAGACGACGTAGTCAAAGCCTGCAAGCCCAAAAAAGCCACCGTCACCGGGAATTTTACCCCGCGCGGTGGTTTAAAATCCGTTATCGTGGCCACGTATGAAAAAAAGTAAACTCATCTTGTTGTGGGGATTAACCTTTATAGCGGGTCTAGTAGTGGGGGGAGGAGTGTCCGCTTTGTGGACCCGTGCCAATACCTCCTGCTTGGCCTATCAACCGGGCCGTTCTATCCAAACACAGCTTTTGTTAGCGCAGCTAGAAGAAGCTGGCCTGCCGGATGGGGTGCGTGAAGAAAAAGATACGGCGCACGAACTTAAAACCTCGGCGGAAATTCCATCACAACTCGTGCGTACGGATTTGCCGGATGATATTGTACTGGGCGGGGAGGCTCCTGCTCAGCCTGCAGAAACTGCTAGCGGGGTCGTCCTATCAGACGGTCAAAATACCGTAGTTTTAAATTCCAAGAAGCCAGCCCAGCGCGCGGCGGATGGAACTAGCATTACGCTCATAGAAGCCCCTGTACAGCCCAAACGCATCAAAACGCTGGAGGAGTACAAGGCTTTCAAACAAATCGCCCGCGGTAGTTATCCTACGGTTGATTTTTCCAAAGAAGAAGTAATCGTTTTAGAGTCTGCCAGCAACTTGCCCGATAAAGTATTTGAAATTGTAGATATTACCCCCGAAGGGGATACACTAAAAGTGCGCTACCGTGTCAATGTATTTGGACTTGGAAATAAAATTAACACGCACAGTGCGCAAAAAATGGCCAAAACAGACAACCCTGTTTTCCTAGAGCAAGTGTTGTAATTTGGTATAATAAATTCGGTAGCTAATCCTGTGTTAGAATAATTTGGCAGCCCAGGTAGCCGCTCCCGGCCAATTGCGGCGCAGGGGGAGGAACTTCCGGACTCCACAGGGCAGTGTGCCGCCTGAAAGGGCGGGGGAATTTCCACGGAAAGTGCCACAGAAAATAAACCGCCCGCAAGGGTAAGGGTGAAAAGGTGCGGTAAGAGCGCACCGCGCGCAAGGCAACAAGCGCGGCACGGTAAACCCCACACGGAGCAAGGCCAAGCCGGTCCATAGGTGCCCGCCTTCGTGACCAAGTAGGCCGCTTAGAGTAATGGTTACCCCCCAGTTTTACTAATCGGCTGGGACAGAATCCGGGGTATCGGCTGCCATCTGTTTATAGGGACGTACTTTTGTGCGTTCCTTTTTTCTTTTTGCAAAGTTGTTTTAAAATTGCTACTACTTGACTTGTTTTTTTTGGCTAGAGTTTCTAGGGTTGAATGAGGGGGGACGTATCCAATCAGTTGACGTCTCGTATAAGTCGAATTTGGAAGATTTAAAGATCTTCTTTCTGTTCCTCCACATCACACAACAGAAAGACAAGGGCAGGGTACTATCTGGCCCTGCCTCTAGTTGTGCAACTAAACCCCCGGTATAACCGGGGGTTCTAAAATGGAGAAACCTAAAGTTTACGTATGGGAACAAAAACTTTTGGTGCCGAGGGTATTATGTAGATACAGCCGGAAAGAATAGCAAAAAAATCGCGGAGTATATACAGAACCAGTTAAAGACGGACCAACTGGAAAATCCACTTCCGTTCCATGATGGGTTAGACGAAGCAATACGCAAGCGATAGGAGTCGTTGCGGCTAGATATCTAGCGGACTAGCAAGAGAATGGAAGGGCCCGCATATGAAAAACCCCTGGCTTCGCCGGGGGATTGTTATTTAAGAATTGTGGCCTATTGATATCTACCCAGCTGCGCCGTACCTCCTCCACAAGGGGGTGGCGAAAGTGGCACTAAAGAGCGCTAGGGAGGAAAACACCGGGGATGACAACTTTATGTAATTTTGTTACACTATAAATATAATTTGAATCTGTTTTTGGAACCGTATGTGGAATACGGGGAGCTTTTGGAAGGCAAAAGCATCAAAGTCGCCAAAAATAGTCGTACTAAGCGCGGTCGGGTCTCGAGCCCCGACTGCGCTGAATGTTTCCTGTTGCGGTAACGTTGCAGGAGCTACGGCTGTTGTATGTTGGGTCCGACTTTGATCTCACTGCTGCGGCCGTTTTTGGTGGTGAAATTCATAAACAGGCAAATTGAAATTCAACATAAGGAGCTGTTTATGAAGTATCAAAACACCCGGCGGGGTTTTACGCAAATAGCCATAAATAAAAAGGGGCATTCCCGAATGTCTTTATCGGGAATCTACAACGCAAGTTCTTGTCCAACAAGGCAAAAGATCCTATTAAATGGGTACGTGGAAGATCCCCGACAGAGACACTCGGGGATGACAACTAATTGGATAACGGCGCGTCATGGGTTTACCTTAATAGAACTATTAGTAGTTGTTTTAATTATCGGTATTTTGGCGGCGGTAGCGTTGCCGCAGTATCAGAAGGCGGTGGCGAAGGCAAGAGCAACAGAAATGGTACATATCATTGATTCTTACCAAAAGGCATTGGATATGTATATTTTGACGCATGGATATCAAAATTTGAGTATCATTGGTGGAAATCCAACAGGTTTCACGGATGCATTTGATGATAGTATGCTAGATGTCAATTTTTCAGAGGATAAGGTCAAAAAGGCCTTCATGTATTACTATGGAAATTCTCAAATTGGTGGATGGATAATTTATTGTGGAGAGGCGGAAGCAGGAGATCCTGGATGGTGTCAAATTGCTGTTTCAGGTGGGGAAAAAGGGGACTTCCTCATCGGTATTGAAGAGGGGGATTCACGTTGGAGCGGGTATTGCTATGAAAATAACACCTTAGATTTTATTGCTTTATGTGAGGCATTACAGCAAGCTGGGAAACTTAGTTAAAATAAAATCCCCCGGCGGTAAGCCGGGGATTTTTTCGTCAAAAATTATTTAATTTTGGTGCACTTTTTTTAGCGTTAGCACCCCGTCTTCAAAAAACCACTCTTCAATTAACTTGCCGGTTTCGTCAAACTTTTTGGTCACACCGTGCGGCTTGCCGTTTTTGTGGGGGGAAATTAAAGCAATCGTGCCATTGGGGTGGTAAATGATTTTATCCCCGATAATTTTATCGTTTTTATAGGTGCACTCGCTTCTTAGTTTACCCTCAGGGGTATAGATTTTTGATTCCCCATTTAGGTATCCTTTGTGAAATTCGGACACTTCCAAAAATTTTCCGTCCGGATAATATTTAATTTGTTTGCCGTCTTGCACGTCCTGCGTGTAGTGAATTTCTTTATAGAGTTTGCCGGTGGGATGGAAAACTTTTACTTTGCCGTCTAGTACGCCTTTTTTATAATTTTTCTCAATATTCACCTTGCCATTGTCAAAATAAATGCGGCATACGCCGTCGCGCTCGCCGTTTTTTACTTCACATTCAAAGTAAATTTTCCCGTTTTCAAAAAATTCTTTTACCGTGCCATCAGGCAACGTGCCGGCATGTTGTTTAATGTCTAAATTTTGATCTAGTTCCTCTTTATAGACTTCTTTGCCGTCTACATAATAAGTACGTTCAAACCCAATGTTGAGCGGATCGTTGGTGCTGGTAGTTTTACGGACAATTTCTGCCATAGTTATTTCTCCTCAATGATGGCCTGCGCGGCAATAAAACCGCTGGCCCATGCAAAATGTAAATTAAATCCGCCGCTTTTGCCATCAACGTCTAATAATTCGCCGGTGATAAATAAGCCGGGGTAGAGCTTGGATTCAAAAGTATTATAGTTAATTTCGCTGGTTTTTACACCCCCTGTGGCGGCCATGGCTTCTTGCCAAGGGCGCATGGCGGTTACCGTTAAGGGCCAGGCAACTAACGTGTCAAATACCCGTTGCGCGTTTTGCTCTTGCAAGGGGGTATTCTTTTTAAGGCCGGTAAAATCCAGCAACAAATTGATTAAACTATCGTGCAAAAGCCCAATGAAAAAATCTTTTGGTTTGCGGTGGCCAAATTGTTTTAAGCGGGCTTGTAAGAAAGCTTGCGGGTCTTTAAGTTGTGGTAAAAAATTAACTTCTATGGGTACGGGGCCGTTGGCAAGTTCGCGCGATACTACGGAGCTAATATTCAGTGCGGCTGGGCCATTCATGCCATAGTTGGTAAAAATGACTTCCCCTTCCGCTTGAGCTTGTGGATGATTTTTGACCGTGGTGCGCACTTGGCACTTCATGCCGGAAAGGCGCGAACAGGCGCGCTCCTTTAAGCACAAACCGGTAAGAACGGGACGAGGAGTAATGACCGTGTGCTTGAGAGACTGGGCGAGTTGGTAGCCAAGGCTTGTGCCGGTTACTTGTGGGTAGGCGCACGAGCCACAGGCCAGTACTAAATTGTGCGCATGGAATACGTCTTTACTTTGCGTGGTAACAATAAACTGCACAGCTGCGGCGCGAATATTGGTAACGGTTTGATTATAACGAATATCTATGTCTAACTGCTTTAGTTCCGCTTTTAGTGCTTCGGTTACGGCGGTAGATTTGCCGCAAGCCGGGAACACACGCCCTTGGGCTTCTTCGGTAAGTAGGATGCCTAAATCTTCAAAGTAATGGCAGCAATCTTGGAAGGAAAATTGCTGAAGCGTGGTTTCAATTAGCGCCGGATCTGCCTGGTAGGCATTCGGTGCTACGTGGCGGTTGGTTAAATTGCAACGGCCGTTGCCGCTGACCATAATTTTGCGCGCGGGCTGGGGGTCTTTTTCCAGCACCAAGGTGTTTAAGCCGGCCCGGGCACATTCTATGGCACAGACAAGTCCGCTAGCCCCGGCCCCTACAATAATGACATCATATAATTCGTATTCCATATATTATAGTGTAACATAATTTTGAGAAGTTTGAGAACGGCATGTAGGTCAGGTGTGAACCTGACAATCAATAAAGTTCGTCATTCCCGAAAGTCGTTATCGGGAATCTTCAACGTTTGTCGTTTTCGCAAATATATAGAAACAACAGCTGCGTGGAAGATCCCCGATAGAAGCCCTCGGGGATGACAACTTTTATACACGGCTTTGTAAGGTGCTTTTAGAAGGGGGATTTGACGTTCGTTTTTTTTTTTTGGTAAAATTTTTTTATGACCAATGCGGGGGGACGTATCCTCCGCGCTTCTTCGGTTTTTAACCCGCATTTTGCTTACTTATTAAGGTGTCTTTCGCTCGGTCAAAATTAACTTGATAGGAGAGAAAATGACATCAATCATACATAAAACGCTGGCGCTTACCTTAAGTGCTAGTCTGCTGGCTGTTTACACACCAGGGTTTGCCGCAGATAGAATTGTCGTAAATGTTGGTGATGAACAAACATTATCGGCAGGGGTTTATACGAACGTATATGCAGATGGTGACGGTGGCGCAGTGTATAACGCTGGTACTATAACAGTGGAAAACGGCGCTACGTTTCAAAACAACCAAACTTCTAAGGCTGGAAGCAAGGGAGGTGCTATCTACAATAGTGGTACGTTAGGAATTACAAATGCTGCGTTTTCTGCAAATGAGGCCCCTGGAGATGGTGGGGCTATGTATGTAGATAGCGATGGAAATACCACAATTACCGATTCCTCATTTGATGGTAATAATTCTGGATATCTTGGAGGGGCCCTGTCCCTACGTAGGGGAAATGTTAGCATCAAAAATACGGCATTTACCAACAATACGGCGAAATGGAGCGGTGCTATTTTTACTTACTCTAGAGCAGACCTTAGTGTATCAATTGATAATAGCAGGTTTGAAAATAATTCAGCTCTAGGAGCTGGAGCTGTGCAGGCTATGACCACCTTTACTATCAATAACTCTCAGTTTAGAAATAACAAAGCGACTGAAGATGAAGATGGCGGCGGAGCCTTGTTTATTGGTGCTGTGGGAGACTTATCCTTAAGCGGTAATGCAGTGGAAAATTCTGTTTTTGAAAACAATACTTCTGCTACCCGCGGTGGGGCGATTGCTACGCGTGGTACAAACGCAAATAATGTAGATGCCATTGCGGATATTGTCAACACGTCTTTTACGGGTAATGTGGCCGGTACTACAGGCGGTGCTTTTGATAACTATCTGTATGGTAGTAAAAATGCCGCAGGTTCCGTGTATTTAGGAAATGATACATTTGAAAATAACAGCGCCGTCAATGGGGGGGCTATTTACAACCATAGTGAATTGGACACAAACAATCATGCGGGTGTGATTACCGTCAAAGACTCTACCTTTACCGGTAACTCTGCCAGCGAAAAAGGCGGTGCTATCTACAACGCTAACGTATTGACCCTTGCAGGTACGAATACCTTCTCTGGCAACACGGCTGCTGAAGGTAAAGATATTTACAATACGGGTACCTTAAACATTAACGATACCACCACGTTAGATGGCGGCATCGCAGGTACGGGTACTGTAAACGTGAACGGTACGCTTAACATCGGCCAAGCTCAAGTAGCAGCGGGCACCCTCGCGTTTGCCAATGGTTCCACCCTAGGCGTGGAATTTGGCAATACGGAGATGGGTAACATCCAAGCCAACACCGTTACCATCGGCGACGGTTCTAACTTAGTAGTTGCTTTATCCAAGGACTTTTTGACCACGGATAAAACCGAGCATACGCTCATCAATGAAGATGCAACCGTAACCGGGGAATTTACCCTGGCTGACGTAACTAACGCGCTCTATGATGTGTCCTTGGCGGATAACATCGTTACGGCGCAGCGCAAATCGCAAGAAGAACAACAACAAGCAGTAGAACAAGCGGGCGGTAGCTCTAACGACGTAGCTGTAACAGCGGCGTTTACCTCCGCTAGCGACTTGGGTAGCGATACCACTAACAAAGTAGCCGACGTTATTAACACCTTGGCGCAAACCGATACGGCGGCCTTAGTCCAAGTGACCAAAGCCGTCGCGCCGGAAGTGGCCCCTGCCAAACAAGTCATCCACACCGCCGTACTTAACGAAGTATTTGGCGCACTCCAACACCGTATGGCGGACGTGGCAACGGGTTCCCCCGCCATGTATGCATTAGGTGATGGGAAAGATTATCATACGGCAGATGCCAAAAACTTCTCCGTCTGGACGCAAGGCTTGTTAAATAAATCCCATAAAGAAGCGACCTCCGGTTCCGATGCCTTTACAGGCCGCAGCACCGGTATTGCCGCCGGGGCGGATATGAAAGTAGGCGAAAGTGGACTCGTCGGGGCGGGGTATGCGTACACGCATAGCAACGTATCCGGCACGGGCCGCCATGACCGTATTTTAGGGGATAATTTCTTCTTGTACGGACAATATCGCCCGAGCGCCTTCTGGGTACAAGGTACCTTGGCGTATGGGGATTCCAAATATGAAGAAGAAAAATATCTGCCCGGATTAACCTTGGATGCGGATTATCATGTAAAACATTATGCGGCGCAAGCCCGTATGGGTTACGACGTAACCGACTGGATGAGCCCCAGCGTGGGTATGCGCTATACGCGCTTACATCAAGAAGGTTATAGCGACGGCGCGCAACACGTGTCGGCGGATAATTCCAACTACTTTACCGGGATGATGGGCATTGATTTCCAAACGGAAAAAGTGCTTTCTTCTCAGGTAAGTTTGTTGCCGCACTTGTATACGGGCTTATCGTATGACTTCAAGAGCGACGATAACAATAGCCGCGTTACCTTGCCCAATAGTACCGGCTACAACGTAGCAGGCGAACGCTTGCACCGTGTAGCGTTTGACGTGGGTGCGGGTGTAACGGCACGTTTGTGCCACAGTGTGGAAGCTGTACTTGGCTATGAAGGTTCCTTCCGCCAAGATTACAACTCTCATACAGGTACACTCAAATTACGCTATCTGTTCTAAACAGAGTTGTTTAAGCAGTAATTTTACTCCCCCGGTTTTTACCGGGGGAGTTTTTTATAAAGAAATAGAGTGTAAAATTTGCTGATAGGTAGTGTAGTAGGGGCTTTGTAATAACAACGCGCGCTCGGCGGATTTTACACAAAACCAGTTACCGCCTTTGCGCCAAAATTTTTCAGCCGAAAAGTGCCGCGCACAGCGGTATGTATGTTCAAAAAGTGGCCATGCCTTATGTGCTTTTGCTTGTTCCACGTAAAAAGGTGTTAGCGGAGGAGGGGGTATCCTTGCGCCGCCTAAACGGCTGTAGCGCGTGAAAATGGCTTCTTTAAAGGTAGTCCAGTTTTGCTGCGTAAATGCCGCGCGTTCGGCAGGTAATTGCGGGCGCCACGCCGCGCAGATATTGGCGTAATCCGGCCGTGTTTGCTCCGTCTTTAATTGGTAATAGTGCGCTAGCACTTCATCTTGCAAGGTAATCGGCCAGGCAAAGCCGTGTGCCCGCGCCGCCTTATACAAATAGGCGTGAATGGTTTCGTGCGCCAACAGCGGCAATAAACACGGCGCCGTGTGTGGGGCCTTTTTCCAAACAGATTTAGAGACTTCAAACGTATCGGTTTTGGGGTTCCATCGCGCCAGAGCCCCGGTTGGAAGGGCTACGATTTTAAAATGGGTAGGGGTGGCGTTTACGGCAACAGCGGGCAGCACGTCCGCTTGTTGTAAGCGGGTGGTTAAATCCGTGAGAATAGTATCGTTGGCACAGACGGGGAGGCAAGCAAGCAGCGCAGCCAATAAAATCGTGTAGCGCATATTTTATTATAAAAAATTATCGTGGTTGTTGGGCTTTTCCTTTATACATTATATTACTGGCCTTGACGCGTTTTTTTTTTTTGATATCCTGAAATGGTTGTGGGTAATGTGGATAACTTTTTGGAGGTATCAAAAATGGAAATATTAAACACCCGGCGGGGTAAAACGCAAACACAAGATGGCTTTTGTAGGTCAGGTTTTAACCTGACGCAAGCCGCAAGCAAGTCTCAAAACACTTGCTTGTCAGGGCATGCCCTGACCTATAACAGGCAACGAGGGTTTACCCTTATTGAGCTCTTGGTCGTTGTCCTCATCATCGGCATTTTGGCGGCGGTGGCGTTGCCGCAGTATCAAAAAGTAGTTAAAAAAAGCCGAGTTACACAGGTACTGGTTAGTTTGGATGCTTTACAAAAAGCAGCCACGTTGCGAATCTTACAGGACGGTAAATTGGCCGGATGGAGTCCGGACAACGGAGATATAAAGGTTGGGCTCGGTGAAGATATGAGCGCGGGTGTTGTACCAACCAATCAAAACATAGTAAGCGTGGACTTGTGGCCTAAAGGACAATTGTACAGTCAGACGCCTATTTACTCTGTATATGCTAAAAGAGATACTAATACTGGTGAATGGACACGGCATTTTTGTTTGTATTCTCACCGGGCAGAAAGCGCAGATTGGCGTTTGCCACTTCAAAACAGTGGTTTAACGGAAAGTAGTGAGTGTAGCGCTTGGTACTAGTGTCATCTCTGATAGAAACCTTCGGGAATGACAGCGATGCCGGATTGTCATTCGATCTATAATCAACGAAACTAAAACCCCTCGCGGTTGTAACCGCAAGGGGTTTTAATAATCTTTCAGCGCAGGTCTGTGGAGTAAAAAGAGAGATGCCCTGGCGGGATTGTCAGGTAGTGCCTGACCTACGCAATAAATGCCGTTCGCAACATCACCGGGTAAAACTTTCAATACCCTGATTTGTCAAAATCAAACCAGTTTGTGCCGTAAGTTGAGCGTGGCGTACGTCTGCCGGACCGCACAAAGTGCGGCAAGTACGCGAGCGAAAGTCGACACAAAATGGAAAGATTTTGGCAAATTGTTGGGCCACAAAAAACCCACCCTTGCGGGTGGGTTTTAAGTTGCTTCGCAGGGAAGTCGTTATTTCTCTACTTTTTCAGTCGGCTGAATGGCCGCTAGTTGCTTGTAGAGGTCGCGCCGCCAGGCATATTCGCTCTCGGCCCGTTTGATGAGCTCTTTGGCAAGTTCCGGGTTGTCGCGCATTAAGCCTTTAAAGCGGTTTTCACCACTCATATAATCGGCTAACGGCAACGTCGGAGCGCCTAAAGGCGAATCCACGTGGAGCGGGTTTTTGCCTTCGTAGCGGGCTTCGGGGTTGAAGCGGTACAAAATCCAGCGTCCGGCTTGTACCGCGCGTTTGGCTTCGCCCATGCCTTTGGACATATCAATCCCGTGTGCAATGCAGTGTGAGTACGCAATCACGAGGGCCGGTCCGTCGTACGCATCGGCTTCTGCCATGGCTTGGATGGTCTGGTTCATGTTGGCACCCATGGCTACTTGCGCTACATAGATGTTGCCGTAGGTCATGGCAATCATACCCAGGTCTTTCTTGGGCATTTGTTTACCGCCCGCTGCGAATAAGGCCTTGGCCCCTAACGGAGTGGCTTTGGACATTTGTCCACCAGTGTTAGAGTAGACTTCGGTATCGAGCACCAAGATTTTGATGTTCTTGCCGGAAGCTAATACGTGGTCCAGCCCGCCGTATCCAATATCGTAGGCCCAGCCGTCACCGCCCAAAATCCACACGGATTTGCGGATGAGGTAATCGGCCAAGCTCAAAATGCGTTTGCAAGTTTCGCAGCCTTTTTCGGCGTAGCCTGTCATAATCTTTTTGAGTTCTGCCACGCGCGCACGCTGTTCTTCCACACCGGCATCCGTGGTTTGATCGGCGTTCAAGATCGCGTCAATTAACGTAGCGTGGTCTTTTAGACAATCGGCTTTGGCGGCTTCTAACGCGGCTTTGGCATCGTGATTTAGTTGGTCAAACGCTAGGCGCATACCTAAACCAAATTCGGCGTTGTCTTCAAATAAGGAGTTT
The DNA here is from genome assembly GCA_045604045.1 of Elusimicrobiaceae bacterium. Classification (GTDB taxonomy): domain Bacteria; phylum Elusimicrobiota; class Elusimicrobia; order Elusimicrobiales; family Elusimicrobiaceae; genus Avelusimicrobium. The sequence goes on from JAZUNI010000066.1 coordinate 93,137, forward strand.
GCCCAGGCCGGCCCTTTGCCGTCTTCGCGTTTGCAATAAGGCGTGGTGGGCAAGTTGCCGCCGTAAATGGAGGAACAACCCGTGGCGTTGGCTACAGCCAAGCGATCCCCAAACAGTTGCGTTAAGAGTTTTACATAGGGAGTTTCGCCGCAGCCTGCACACGCACCGGAGAACTCAAACAAGGGCTTTCTTAATTGAGAACCTTTGACGGATTCTTTTTTGGTTTTTACTTCGGCTTGTTTAAGTTTTAAGAAGAAATCGTAGTTTTCAATTTCTTGTTCGCGCACGGAGAGCTGATGCACCATGTTGATGGCTTTCTTGGTCGGATCTTGTTTGTTTTTGCCGGGGCAGTTAAACACACACGCACCGCAGCCGGTACAATCTTCTACGGCTACTTGTACGGTGAATTTTTTGCCGGCTAAGTCGGCCTTACCATCAGCAGATTTAAAGCTCTTGGGAGCGTTTTTCAGTTCGGCTTCATCATAGGCTTTGATGCGAATAGCACCGTGCGGGCAGACTAGTGAGCAGAAACCGCATTGGATGCACGCTTCAGGATCCCAGCACGGAACTTGCAAGGCAATGTTGCGTTTTTCGTATTGGGTAGTGCCAGTGGGGAATACGCCGCCTTCCGGCATTTTGCTGGTGGGCAATTCGTCGCCGCGGCCCGCAATCATTTCGCCCAGTACGTCTTGCACAAAGGCAGGCGCAGTGGCCGGAACGGGGGCTTTGGTGTGTAGTTTAGAAGAAACAGTGGCCGGGTATTTTACTTCTTGCAAGCCCGCTAAGGCCGCATCCACGGCTTTGTAGTTCTTCTGTACGACTTCTTCGCCTTTCTTGGAATAGGTTTTTTCAATGGCATGTTTAATGTCTGCAATGGCTTTTTCAGTCGGGATGACGCCCGCAATACCGAAGAAGGCCGTTTGCATAATGGTGTTGGTGCGGCTGCCCATGCCGGTTTTGAGTGCAATTTCAGAGGCATCAATCACATAGACTTTGAGTTGACGGTCAATGATGATTTTTTGCACTTCGGCCGTTAAGTGATTCCATACTTCGTCCTTGTTGTAGGGCGAGTTAATAAGCACCGTGGCGCCTTTTTTGGCTTTGCCTAACACGTCGTATTTGTCTAAGAAGTCAAACATGTGCACACCGATAAAGTCCGCACTTTGAATTAAGTACGGGGCGCGGATATAGTTTTTGCCAAAGCGGATGTGCGAGGTGGTCATAGACCCGGATTTTTTAGAGTCATAGACGAAGTACCCTTGCGCGCAGAAACCGTTGGCAGAAATAATCTTCATGGTGTTCTTGTTGGCACCTACGGTACCGTCCGAACCTAAGCCGTAGAACAAGGCGGCAAAAATATCATTAGCGGCGTGAGATTCAAGCGTGGCTTTGGGCAAGGAAAGACCGGTTAAATCGTCGTTAATGCCAACCGTAAATTCTTTTTTAGGTTCGTTAGCGGCCAAGTTATCAAAGATGGCTTTTACGTCGCTGGGCGTAAAGTCTTTGGAACCGATACCATAGCGGCCGCCCGCAATGAACGGCGTGGTTGGAAATTTGGCTTTGGCCTGAGCAGTTAAGAAAGCCGCGCATACATCTTGGAACAACGGTTCACCTAAAGAGCCGGGTTCTTTAGTGCGGTCCATCACGGCCACTTTTTTAATGGTGTTGGGGATGACACGTACAAAGTCGGCAATGGAGAAGGGGCGGAATAATTTTACTTTAAGCACACCCACTTTTTGGCCTTTGAGGGCTTCCACGGCGTTTTGGGCTACGTCGGCACCGGAACCCATAATTACGATTAAGCGTTCAGCATCGGCGTCACCAAAGTATTGGAATAAGTCGTAGCTGCGGCCGGAGATTTTGGCAAACTTGGCCATTTCTTCTTTTACAATACCGGGTACGGCGTTGTAGAATTTGTTGACGGCTTCGCGCGCTTGGAAGTATACATCCGGGTTAGCGGCAGTACCGCGCACGGTGGGGTGTTCCGGGTTTAATCCGCGGCCTTTGTGGGCGGCAATTAAATCGTCGGAAATCATTTCTTTCATTTGCTCTTTGGTTAAGGGTTCTACCATGTTGAGCTCGTGGCTGGTGCGGAAACCGTCAAAGAAGTGGACAAATGGTACGCGGGCACGCAACGTGGCGGCTTGCGCGATTAAGGCCATATCCATGGCTTCTTGCGGGTTGTCGGAGCAGAGCATAGCCCAACCGGTTTGGCGTACGGCCATTACGTCCGAATGATCGCCGAAAATAGAAAGAGCCGTGGTGGCAATGGCGCGGGCCGATACGTGGAAAACCGTGGGGGTTAATTCGCCCGCGATTTTGTACATATTCGGGATCATTAAAAGTAAGCCTTGAGAGGCGGTAAAAGTGGTGGTTAACGCACCGGCTACTAAAGAGCCGTGTACGGCACCGGAAGCGCCGCCTTCAGATTGTAATTCACTTACAGAGGGAACATTGCCCCATAGGTTGGTTTCGCCTTTAGCGCTTTTGGCGTCACAGATTTCGCCCATCGTAGAGGAAGGCGTAATCGGATAAATAGCAATTACTTCGTTGGTAGCATGGGCGACGTGCGATACTGCCGTGTTGCCGTCCATAGCAACTAGTTTAGCCATAATACAGAAGTCTCCTTGTTTAATTTAAAAGCGGTATTTACGCAAAGATGCGTACACCGGGCCTGGCCCGGTACCTATTACATTATAGAATTTTGAGAGGTATTACGCAAACGGGCTTTGGACGTTTTATGTTATAATGTAAAGACAATTTGAACTGTTTTTGGAACCGTATGCGGAATACGGAACGCACGAAAGTGCTTATACAGGTCCAATAATAGCTGTTACAAGCGCAAGGAAACGGAACTTATAATCCCGTTTTATTGCGCTGAACGTTTATCGTTTTGCGGTAAGCTACGGCTGTTTGTTGGGGTCGCCTGTATAGGCTCTAATAAATGGCCGTTTTTACGTGCGCTCCAGGCAGTTTGGTTGTACATTAAAACAACAAGGAGTCATTATGCAAACAGGAAATACCCGGCGGGGTTTTACGCAACTGGAGTACACAAAAGTAAGTAGAGGAGAAAGAGCAAGGTCTTACCTCTTCCCCCTAGAGGGGGAAGGTGGCCTAAGGCCGGATGAGGGGGAAAATAACACAAAGCATTTTCTCATAAATACGGCAAGGTGTCCCCTCACCTGCCCTGCCGGGCATCCTCTCCATCAAGGGCGAGGAAAAATGCCACGTGGTTTTACGCTTATTGAGCTACTGGTTGTCGTCCTTATTATTGGTATATTAGCGGCGGTGGCACTGCCACAGTATCAAAAGGCTGTGGTTAAAAGCCGGTGGATGGAAGTTTTTAGCAATGTTTCTTCCCTGAAAAAGGCCTTGGATATGTGTGCCTTGGAAAAAGATGATTGCAGTTTGGATGACTTAAATTTGGATTTTTCCCATTTGGCAAGTTCCAACTATTTTCAATATGATGTGTGGTGTGATAGATTAGATGCACTATGCTGGATTCTGGTTACAACTAATGGTATTCCCGGCCCGGATATTCGCTGGACAAAGGATTTAAGTACTGGGGAATGGTCTGCCACTTGTACTGTGTGGGGAGAGCCGGATGAACATGATAAGACGCTTTGTCCGTTAATAGGGAATAAATGGAGTTATTTTGTGGTTGAATAGTAACTACAGTACAAAAGTCCTCCAGAAAACAGGAGGACTTTTGTATTTATCTTCAGAGCGTCTAGCCAGTTAATTTTCTACATGTAAGTCTTTCATGGCTTGGAACCAGGCCATCCGGTTATTGGTAACCACTTCTACAAAGTGGTCGTAGGCTTGTTGCGCCACATCGGGGGCGTAGGCACGCCACTGGCTGTTAGTATCAAGATAGTGCGTATTAGCTTGCATGCTAACTTGAAATTGATACACACGTACCGTGTCATCGGCTTGTTTTAAAGCACGCAAGATGACATAGCGTAACAGATCCCGGTCTTTATGTTTTTCAACCACACGGTAAGCCAATACAATATCGTCCGGATTAGAGCGGTCTACCTGCCTTATGGTAGCTTGGGCCGGAAGTAAGGCGGTGAGAGTCTCCCATGCGGAGGCTTGGGGTTCTACCATGAGTTGGCTATAAAAGCGCGCATACGGGGCCCAATCGTCCCCTTGCCCATCCGAAGAGGATAACGCAGTGCGGTATTCGGCGCGGCACGGGTTTTGGGCAGCATTTTGATGGGAAGCGCTTTGCCAGTCAAAGGTTTTTGGGGAGAAAAAGATTTTTCTCGGGCCTTCGCAGGTCGTGTTTTCTATTTGGGCGGCCTGGGCCGGGCTTGTTACAAAACAAACAGAACATAATAACGTAATGAGTAACATCAAGTTTTTCATAAGTATTCTCCTTGGTACAAACTCTCTTATTTACTAATAGTTTAATCACTTTGTGAAAAAAAACAGGGGAAAATGGGACCTGGCTGTTTCATAAAAAAGGGCCTATAGATCTATAGGCCCATTTTTGGTTTTTGATAACGTCCTACAGCGTGGACAAATAGCGCTCCAGTTCATAGCTAGATACGTGGGTGCGGTAGCTCTCCCATTCAATGTCTTTATTAGCAATGAATTTTTCAAACGTGTGTTCGCCTAAAATTTGTTTGAGTAGTTCGGACTGGCGCGCGTAGTTGACCGCTTCGTATAAGTAAGCGGGTAATGTGTCTATTTTATGTGCGGTACGCTCTTCCTTGGTCATGCGGAAAATATTTTCTTCGGTAATTGGCGGTACTTGCATTTTGTGTTTAATGCCGTCCAAGCCGGCACCTAACATCACGGCAAACGTAAGATACGGGTTGCAGGCCGGATCGGGGAAGCGGCACTCAATGCGGGTAGCGTTGGGTTTGCCGATTTTTACTTGTGGAATACGCACTAGCGTGCTGCGGTTTTTGCGTCCCCAAGCAATGTAGGCGGGGGCTTCGTACCCAGGTACTAATCGTTTGTAGGAATTGACCCACTGGTTGGTAACGGCGCAAATTTCTTTGACGTGAGCCAAAATACCCGCAATATATTGTCGGGCGGTTTCAGATAAATACAGCTCATCCTTTTGGTCAAAAAATGCATTAGAGCCGTTTTTAAATAAAGATTGGTGTACGTGCATGCCGCTGCCGTTAATTTTGGCAATGGGCTTTGGCATAAACGTAGCATACACACCGTTGGCAGCCGCCACTTGTTTAACTACCGTGCGGTAGGTAATGACTTGGTCGGCCATTTTCATGGCCTCGTCGTAGCGTAGGTCAATTTCGTGCTGGGAGGGGGCTACTTCATGGTGCGAATATTCCACGCGGATACCTAGTTTTTCCAGCATTTGCATAGTTTGGCGGCGGATGGCGTAGGAACGGTCCAGCGGGATGGTGTCAAAGTAGCCGGCGCTATCTAATGTTTCCGGGTGCTTGTCGTCTCTAAAATAAAAATATTCTAGTTCCGGACCGACCATAAATTGATCAAAGCCCGCTTTTTTCATTTCCGCTAAATTGCGTTTTAAGATGTAGCGTGGGTCGCCTTCAAATTGTTTGCCATCCGTAGTTTTAATGTCACAGAAAAAACGCGCAATCGGGGCGCCGGTAAACTCGGGCGGGAACATTTGGAAGGTGTCTAAATCCGGCACAGCTACCAGGTCGGATTCCCACACGCGGGCAAACCCTTCTACCGAGGAACCGTCCAATCCCATGCCCTCGGTCATGGCATATTCAAATTCACGATAGGATACCGAAATAGATTTGAGTTTGCCTAAAATATCTACAAACCACAGTTTAATGATTTGAATGTTGTTTTGTTCGGTTAATTTTAAAATCTCTTTAATCTTTTCTTTTTCTTCCGCGGTGCGTTGCAACATGAGGCCTTCTCCTTTTAGTAATATACTGTTTATTTTACTTTATTTCGCAGCTATTGCACATAAAAAACCCCGGCCAAAAAGCCGGGGAAAAGCAGAACGTGTTTTTAAATGCCTACTTTTCGTGCCCACGTGGAGTTTGGATTATCACGAAAAGAGTGGTGAGCAGTTTCCTGTGTGGTGTGGTCTGCCGTCTCCAAAGGTTCAAAGAAGCAAGGCATGTCTGGATCCTGTCGGCAGGGCCAGGCTTGATTTTGTTCTGTCTCTAAACGTCCGCATGTGGCGCATTTTTTTAGAGGGGTGATCGGCTTGTCTGCGGCATCGTGTTTGGTAGAACTCTTTTTGCTAGATACGGAGGTTGATTTTTTTGGCTTTTGGTCGTTTGCTGATTCAAAGATGCAGGGCATATCCGGATCCTGTAGGCAAGGGATACATTGATTTTGCTCTGTTTCTATACGTCCACATAACAAGCATCTTCTATTAGAGGATTGATTGGGTTGAGTTTTGGGGGCAGCTTGTAATTCTTGTGCGATCTGGACATTGACAGCCTCGTCGTGCTGGGTACTAGTGGCGGACAGCAGTGTATTGTCTGTGTGAAACGGTGATTTGGCTTGTATATGCAGAGCAGAACCCCAGTTCGTATGCGCATCGGTTTGGGCTTGCAAAACCGCGCGTTTTACCGCGTAGCCCAGGGGTGTATTGAGACGATTTTGGAACGGATTATTGGTTTGGGCCATTACGAAAGTGCTTAGCAGCGCTAGCAAGAGGGATAAGGTCCATTTATACGTATTCATATGTTTGTGTTTTCTCCTATTCTATGTAAATTATTCTTGTTCTTCTTGGGGGAAGAATAACAGCATGGCTAATTCCATTTCTTCTTCCGTTAATTTTTTTGCTTCTTGAAAGTGTGCTAAGGCGCTTAGAGCCGTCATGCCGATAAGCATATCCGTAAATTCTTGCTTGGTGATTTCACGTACAGGTTGGCCCGCGGCAGTTAAAATTTGTTTGAACATTTCGTTGACCTGCTTCATAGTCTGCCTGTTCTACAACGGGAGTAACCAAGTCTGTTAAAGCTTTGGTGATGGCCGCTTGATGCTGATTCCAGGCTTGCTCTTGTTCGGGGGTTAATTCAGTTTGCGTGCTGTTGCCAAATTCTTCGGCAATTTTAAGTAACCCTTTTAACGGCGGCAGCACCTTTTGATCAAATGTTTTATTCATTTGTTCAATTTGTGCGGTATATTGTTCCATGGCTTGGGCCAACGGATCGGTATCGTCCGGTGGCGCAGGAAAGGCAAATGCGGCAGAAGCTAACGCTACAGTAACCATAGAAATCAACCATTTTTTAAGTGTCATAGACGGCCTCCTTATACTTAGTGTTACTAACAGTATAGATAGTTTTACAAAAAATGACTAGGGTCTTTGGACCTAATTTTTTTCTGGGTCCTCCTTCTGTATGGAAGGGGGGAGGCTTTGCGGATTTTATGTCAATAAACTATAATATAAGTATGATTATACCTACTATTATTGAAAAAAATGTTGGATATGATATTTTCTCCCGCCTGTTAAAAGACAGAATTATCTTTCTTTCCGATGAGGTAAACGACGTAACTGCAAGTCTTGTTGTAGCACAGCTCCTCTTCCTTGACAGCGAAGACCCTGATAAGGATATTAACCTCTATATTAACAGTCCCGGAGGCTCTGTTACTGCAGGTATGGCAATCTATGACA
>JAZUNI010000067.1:0-4462 GCA_045604045.1 Elusimicrobiaceae bacterium
AGTTGATATGTTAGGGCCGTTATTATTTGTCCCCCTTGTGGGGAAAATGTCGCGTAAGCGACAAAAGGGGGTTGTAAAATAAGCAAATTCCCTTGGATAACCCCCCATCCCGGCTACACCGTACTTCCCCCACACGGGGGGGAGCAAACGACCTGGAATGTGTTCAAATCATTTGTCAGACGGTATTATCAACTTTTTTGACCATTAGGTCCAATTATTTTTATTTGAAACCCTACCGTTAAAACAAAACTTTGCAAGAACATTATAGCCAATAGAAAATTTCAAAATAATTTACCCCTGTTCTAGGCATCAGCCCGTTAAGCGTACACGCGCGAAAAAAATAAAATGCCGTTCGCAATATCACCGGGGATAACTAAAAGCAAGCTGATTTGGCAGAGTTAAGGGATAAAATTTCAAAATAATTTGCGTTCTAACACGGCGGGGCTGAGGAAGGTATACTGGCGGCACGCGCGCGTCAGCGCGGAGGTATCCGACCGAGGCCCCAACAAAGTTAGGGCGCAAATTAGGAAGAAATTTTTCACCAGTTTTTGTGTCGCCAGTATAGCATCACTAGCCACACCAACATTAAACACACACCCATCAGCATCCAAAACGCTTGTGGATGCTCGGCCATTGGAAGTGCCACGTTCATCCCGTACGCGCTTACAACAAGTGTAGGCACCATCATCCAAATGGTCACTACGTTTAATTTTTTCATGAGCTGATTTAGGTTGTTGTTTACAATGGAAGCACGCGCATCTAAAAGTTGCGCCAAAATGTTGGAGTAAATGTCGGCCTGGGTTTTACATTGCATATTTTCTACAATAATATCGTCCAGCATTTCTACATCTTTTTCATCAAACCCAATGCGCCCGGCCAGGGTGCGGGTTTTTTCAAACACAAAACCATTGGAAGTAATCGCCTCGGCATAATACACCAAACTTTTTACGAGGCTAAACAAATTAAGCAAATAGCGGTTATCCATAGAATCGGTAATTTTATCCTCAATCTCTTCCGAAATCATATGAATAATGCGCAAGTGTTCCACATAGTGAGAAATAGAGTTATACACCAACTTTAAAAATACTTCCTTCACAGAAGAAACACTTTGAAAACGCTTACCCACAAACAGCGGAATATCTTCCGCTAGCACAATGACTAATTTGTCTTTAAAGAGAAACATCCCCACGGAAGCCACTTTAAATTCCAGCTGGTCTTTGCCGGAATAATTTTTGGGGCGTTTGTAAATCATCACCGTATGTTCCGGCTCAAATTCCAAACGGGGCAACTCGTCCGGATCCAACGCAGAGGCCAAGGTATGCTCGTCAATTTGATAGGCATCAATTAAAAAGCGTTGTTCTTCAGGGGTGGGGTTTGTATACACATACACTTGCGCTTTGTTACCCTCGGTTTCTACCAATTTTTTTTCTGTAATCTTATATTCCTTGAGCATAGCCTTCCTCCTTCTTAAATAATAGCACTATTTACGCGCAAAGCGCAACTCCGCCGCCAAGTACGTTTTTGTTTCTGCAAATACATCCTTGCGCAGTAGCCACAAGGATAAAATATTAGGGATGCACATTACAGCAATCGCCGTGTCGGCTAGCTCCCACACCAGTTTGGGTTGCAAAAATCCACCTAGGCACATCACGCATAGCCAGGCTACATATACCCATTTTTCTACATTGACTCCTAAACAAAATTCTACGGACTTTGCCGTATAATAGCTCCAGCCTACTAACGTGCTAAACGCAAACAAAGTCAACGAAGCCAATAATAAATAGGCCCCTGTGGGCAGCGTAGCAAATGCGTTTTGTGCGAGCTCTGCGCCAAAGAGCGTACCACTTTGCCAATCTCCGGCAATTACTACCGTTACGCCAGATACTAAACAAATCACTAGGGTATCCCAAAACACGGTAGTCGCCGAAATGAGGCCCTGCCGCACGGGGTTGGGCGTTTGTGCGGCCGCTGCCGCAATAGCCCCTGAGCCGCTGCCTGCTTCGTTGGAAAGTACCCCGCGTGCCACCCCGTAACGCACGGCCTCGCGCAGTGTAATGCCAATGGCGCCCCCCACTACAGCTGTACCGGTAAAGGCACTTTTAAAAACGCAGGCAATGGCCCACGGGATTTTTTCCACATGTAATGCAACAATAACTAGACACAGCGCAATATAAAGTAACGCCATCACGGGCACTAAATATTTACACACCGAGGCAATTTTTTTAACGCCTCCTAAAATAACCGCCGCCGTAAAACACATCAGAACCCCTGTTGTTACCGCCACAGGTGCTTGAAACACAGAATGATAAATGGCCGCGAGCGAGTTTGTTTGTATCAGTGCATCCGCAAAGCCCATTAGAGCCGTAGCAACCGCAAATACAATCGCCCATTTTTTAAGGTTTAACCCATTTTTAAGCACATACATGGGCCCGCCCACATATTCGCCCTTGGCATTTTTCTCACGGTATTTGACGGAAAGCACCGCCTCTGCATACTTGGTAGCCATGGCAAAAAAGGCGCAAAGCATCATCCAAAACAATGCCCCGGGCCCACCCGTGGAAACGGCCGCCGCCACCCCCACAATATTTCCCGTGCCTACCATGGCCGCTAGCGCAATAACCAGGGCCCCAAAGCTACTAATCGCACCAGCACTGCGGGACTCTTGAACCGATAACAAAATAGCCCGGTGTAAATGACGTTGAATAAAGCGCAATTTCCATGTAAAATACAAGCTGATGCCCACAATAAGCGTTAGCATGGGCACCCCCCAAACAAGTGCATTCAAACGTACAATTAATTCGGTAAAACTTTCCATCTTGCTGCCTTTTTTTAGTATAGTATGAGTAGAAATCTATTTTAAATTTTACAAAATATGAAACTATTATTTCCTAAAACTAAAAAACCGGCCCTTCAGGGTATTTCTAGCGCCGCGAATTACGCAAAGCGCGTGGCAGCCGGGCTTAAATTGCCCCAAAAAGCAATCATCTGCCCTATTTCTTCTCTTACTAAATATGTTACTTCACACAGCAAGTGGAAGAAATACACGTGCGGAATGGATATTTATGTATTAGAAGGCCAAAACGTGTGTTACGTTACCAATTTTGGCTACGGGGCCCCGGCTATGGCGACGAAACTGGAAGTGTTAATTGCCCTAGGGGTAAAAGAATTTGTATTTATCGGCCTGGCAGGCAGTTTGCAAGAAGAAGTACAACCCGGCGACTTGTGCTTATGTAGCGAAGCGTTATGCGACGACGGAACATCCCCTTGCTACGTAACGACCCAAACCGCTAAGCCGAGCAAAACCTTGCTTACCAAATTGGCTGGCGCACTCAAGGCGAGCAAGCAAAATTTCCATATCGGGCGCAACTGGACCACAGACGCTGTTTTTCGTGAAACCAAGGCCGAAATTAAACATTACCAAACCAAGGACGTCCTAACCGTAGAAATGGAAACGGCCGCATTTTATGCCGTCTGCCAAAAACGCAAGGTACGCGGTGTGGCGGCCTACGGCATTAGCGATAAACTCTATGAGTACAAGTGGGAAACCCACTTTGGCGAACGTGCCACCCACCGTACGTTAGAAGTATTGTTTGACGCCGCCAAAACCGCCTTAAAATAAGTAAATGCTTTAACGCAAAAGGCTGGCAAATGCCAGCCTTTTTTATTATACTATAGATACAATTTTTATCTGTTTTTGGAACCGCATGTAGAATGCGGAGCGCTGAAAAGCCTGAGAGAACTCCAAGGACAAGCCGATTACAGGCACAAAATGAATGGAATTGCAAACCATTTGTTTTGTGCCGAGTGTTTGCTATTTATAGCAGGCCGCGGCTGTTGCTTGTGGGGCTGTTCTCTCAGTTCATGCGCAAGAGCCGTTTTCATTGGGTTTCATAAGCGGGAAAAATTGAAATTATAGGGAAACAGGAGAACACTTATGAAATCAAAAGAAAATAACGCAATAGTAGATATAGGCAAACGGATAACGTCTTACCTCTTCCCCCTAGAGGGGGAAGGTGGCCAAAGGCCGGATGAGAGGGGAAATAACACAAAGCATTTTCTCATAAATACGACAAGGTGCCCCCTCACCTGCCCAACCGGGCATCTTCTCCCTTCCGGGCGAGGAAAAACTCCGCACGGTTTTACACTCAGTCGTCATACTGAACTCGTTTCAGCATCTAGTCGTTATGATAACAACAAGACCCTGAAACAAGTTCAGGGTGACGGCATGAGAGGATTCACGCTTATTGAGCTACTTGTAGTAGTCCTCATTATCGGTATTTTGGCGGCCGTCGCCTTGCCACAATATCAAAAAGCTGTGCTAAAAAGCCGTTATAGTGCGCTTATGCCGATAGCTAAAAAAATGGCGGATAGTAACGAAGTTTACTATATGGAACATGGTAGCTATGCAGGTAATGAGCAAGACTTGCCTGTGCAAGGGCAAGCAGAATACCCAGATGGGACG
>JAZUNI010000068.1:0-4144 GCA_045604045.1 Elusimicrobiaceae bacterium
CTATTACAGTGGTAGAGAATCAGGGGTAAATAAAACCACGCGGGAATTAGGGAAAGACTTTATCAAATTTGCCAAAGCATTAAAGATAGACGAAGTTGTATTGGACCCAAGCGCCGCCGCTCTTATCACTGAATTAGAATCAGACGAATTACAAAGAAAGTTAGGCCGCTTCTTCACGGTTACTAAAGCGAATAATACAGTAGATAAAGGAATCCAAGCCGTTGCTAACATGTTTGACGATGATGTTTTATACATTGTGGACGAATGTGAAAAGACCATAGAAGAATTGGGCTTATATTCATGGGATTCCAAAGCACAGGACAAGGGGATAGATCAACCATTAAAAGAAAATGACCATTGCATGGACGCTCTAAGATACGCTATATATACGATTATTGGAAGTTATGGGGACATATCAGATGTGAGCGGGTGGTAATTTTGAACAACGATAAAAGAAACAATAAACTTGCGCTTTTTATATTGATGATGCTTTGGATCATTATTTTAATTGGGATATTAGCTTACAACCCATATAACAAAAGTAGCAAAGCAAAGAAACAAGCCATGGATGGGAAAATTCATTACTTATACAAGGAAGTAATTTTATATAACTAAATAACAAGGGGGAAAATAAATTGGCGGTCAAATTACCGGAATGGAACAAATGGGATGATAGCGTAATAACCGATATACATGGGGACGTAAGATATTATCGGGATTTGTATTATGGGAAGCATGGGGGATTATTCACGCGGGCTAAAGATCTTATAGAAAACGGGGAAATTACGGACAACTTGGAGAAAGGACTTTCCAAAAACCCGGATGGAAATGTAAAAACGCCTTATATCGTAGCAAATGCTTGTAAGATTATATGTAAGATCCCGGCTACAATGGTAAGCCGTGCTATTGGGTCTATGTCGTTAACTGAAGACCAAGCCTTTAATAATGTTGAGTTTTTGCCAACGGACTTGGATCCAAGCGGCGAAGGGGAAAAAGCGGATAACAATTTATATTTATCGGACCTGTTAGAAGATATAGAAACCGCTTCAGGCTTTAAACGTGGGACCCATTTTTCTAATATATTGCAACAACAAATAGACGGCGGCCTAGTTGGTATACCTGAAATAGACGACAACGGGGTTAGAATCGTTTTTAAGAAGCGGGAGGTATACTTTCCCCATGAAGATAATTTAGGGTGTGATCTAGCCTTTAAAAGAAGCTTAGAGGATTTAGAAGGGAACATGAAAGAATATTTACATGTCCATAGACATCGGGTAGAAGATAACACATTGACCATTAAACAAAGCTTGTATTTGCTGAATAGTGGACAAGCTGAAGAAGTGGAAGAAGAAGATGCGATTCAGATATTAGAAGTAGACGACTTAGAAACCGTCTTCCCTAATCGTAGTAAGCCGCTTATTTGCTATTGGGGCAATGAGCAAACTTTCGATTACCCTTTAGGCCAATCCGCTCTATTCGGACAAGGTAGCAAACAAGATGAGGTAAATTGGGGATTAACTAGAATGGGTATGGTATACCAACGTAATGGTAAACCGCGTATGGCCATAACTGAAAAGCTAATGAAGGCGTTAAAAAACAAGGCTATGGATCGCTATGACGATGAAAGTCTGATTGACCATAGGGACCTTGAATTGGTTACGATGGATGAAGACGGGAACAGTATGCAAGTGATCCAAATAGACATAGACAAGATCGGGAATATCAAATGGGTTAAGGACATTTTAAAGATTATGTTTATGGAAACGGAAACATCTGAAAAAGCCGTGGATTATTACCTAGGGGAAAGCGGGTCCAATGCGGCAACTAGTGGCGTGGCCAAATTCTATGACCTGTTTACGAGCATTCTAAAAGCGGAGCGGCTATTAGGGGAATACGTGGACTTTATACAGGAATTAGTTGAAAACTGTTTTTGGTTGCTATCCCAAACACCAGAGTATTCTACCATTGAAGTGGTAAGACCGTCCATTCAAATTAAGGACATTATACCGACTTCCGTTAAAGAAAAAGTGGAGACTGAAAAAATGGCCAAAGACGGCGGCCTAAGATCCACGGAAAAAGCGGTTAAAAATATTAATGAAGGTGACAGTGACACGGCCATTGAACAAGAGTTAGAACGCATAGAAGGGGATCAACAAAGTGTAAACAGTAACACGGGGTCCATGAATAGCCTTAATTCGTTGCAATCCCTATTAGATAACAGAAGTAAGGACACGGGAACCGCCGCCGCTCAAAATGGAAACACTGAAGAATAAGGGGGCATTAAACCATGGATGAATTTAACCCCTATGAGGATAAGGACAAAACCTTAAAATTAGTCCAACAGGTTGTCCAAAGAATCACGAATGATATTGTAAGCGCTGAAGATCTTATAAACGATAAAACACGGATCCGCATAATTGCCAATTGTGTTAACTTGTTAGAACAACTAAGCCTAAGCCTTGAAGAATACTTAACCCCGGAATTAGTGGAAGCATACCGGGCCGGTTGGGAGATGGGCGGCAATTTATTAGCGGAAAGCGGCGTGGAAGCCATTCAGGGGAATCTTACTTCATTGGTCCACGCTTCCGCCGTGCAAAGTATAGCCATTGAAGCCGTGGACGATATGCAAGCGGCCATAAGAACCGCTCTAATGAATCTTACAAACATTAACGATACTTTACAGGCGGTTCATGACCAAATAGGCACAGGGCTAATACAAGGCCGTACAACGCGGGATATCACAAAAGAGATCCAACGGGAATTTTTAGAAGTGGGCCTAACTTCTTTTGTTACGATAGACAATAGGCGGCTTCCGCTAGACTTTTATGCTATGACCGTAACCAGGACAAAGACAAGGAAAGCACAAGTACAAGGATCTTTAAACCGCTATACCGAGAATGACCATGACTTAGTACGGATCAATAAACGTGCCTTCACTTGTAAGGTATGCGGATCCCGTGAAAATGTCGTGATATCCATTACAGGTAATACCCCTGGATATCCGACGTTTGAAGATATCGGGGGAGCGCCGCCTTTTCATCCTAATTGCAAACATTATACAATCCCGGCCAGAGCTGAAGAATATCCGCCGCGGCCATTTACAGGGGCGGATAAGCGAACGGCGGCAAGCAAAGAAACCTATGATACCGAGCAAAAGATAAGGGTTAAGGCCAATGCAGAAAAGAAACAGTATGCGAAAATGAGAGCAGAAGCGGCGGCCAACGGGGAAGACTTCCCTAATATTGGGGTGTGGCGGCGCATGAAGCGAAAGAATGACCAATCTTGGCAGGATCTACAAAAGAAGTACAGGGATAGCATTAAAAGGCTTCCTAATCCCGCTCTAAAGTAACTATCATAATGGTACTAGCATAATAGTAAACTAATATGTGACAAATTAGAAAAATATTACTAATTTATATTGACTAGGGTAAATAAAAAATGGTAAACTATGGTTATCCACTTACGGAAATAAGTCGGATAAACGTTCTGATTCTAAATTCAATTCTTTTCAGACGGTGGTATGGGCAGACCACTAAAAAAGGCTTACTTGATAATGTATAGTCATATATTGTCAGGTTGATAGGTGAGGTTAATCAGTCATAGGATGATATAAACCCCGACTTTTACCGGGGACCATTGCCACGGGAGCGGCGTATAATGGGACAGAATAGTAAAGGAGCGAACCCAACGGCTTACAAGGGGGCAAAGAGCGCGCGTAATTTGTTAAGAGATCTAACCTTTAAGAATGGGGGTTAGATCTTTTTTTTCGTTTATTTGTATAAATATAATTGACTTCAGTAAACTATTAATGTATACTAAGTATATAAGATAAAGCAAAGGGGATATGGAAAATGAAATTTGAAATCAATGAAAAATATTTGGCCAAAAGTGTATGCGATAGGAATTGTGATTTTGTTATTGAAGTATTAAGCAGAACGGAAAAAACAGTAACATACATGTATGAAGGCAATAAAAGAAGAAGCAAAATTAAAATGGATAATTCAAATAATGAGTTTATCGTACCCGATAATTACAGTATGGCCC
Organism: Elusimicrobiaceae bacterium; assembly: GCA_045604045.1. Classification (GTDB taxonomy): domain Bacteria; phylum Elusimicrobiota; class Elusimicrobia; order Elusimicrobiales; family Elusimicrobiaceae; genus Avelusimicrobium. Next base: position 4,045 of record JAZUNI010000068.1, read on the forward strand.
CTATTTTTAGGGCTGAAAGAAAAATAATTTAATCATAGAAATAAGAGCGGGCATTGTAGCCGCTTTTTTTATTCGCTTATATAGTTGATAACAGTAAACT
>JAZUNI010000069.1:0-45806 GCA_045604045.1 Elusimicrobiaceae bacterium
TACCCACTAGGTCAGCCCCTACGTCGGAGGCTTTGGTATAAATACCGCCGCCTACACGCATAAATAGAGCAAGCAGCGTGCCGCCAAAACCAAATCCCAACAGGGCATCCGGCGCGGCAATGCCAAAGATAATAAAAATAATCGTGCCGCCAAATAGGCCAAGCCCGTCGGTAAGCATACCAGTCACTGTTCCGGCGCGGTAGGCAATGCGCAAGGCATCCCCAAAGCTACGTTTAGAAGCCGCCGCCACACGCACGTTGGCATCCACGGCAATACGCATCCCCAGTTGACCGACTAAGAGGGAGAACACCGCCCCCAAAATAAACGCACCCGCGCGGCCGAAGGCAGCAATGAGTTTAATGGTGCTAGCATCTAACCCCGCAAAGCGTTCCATGGAATCTTGCGAGACGGGCACAATGTATACCGATAAAAATAAACAAACGGTGAGTAACCCAATTAACGGCAAAATTGTTTTAAGCTGCCGTTTAAGGTAGGCGTTAGCGCCTTCCCGGATAGCGCCCCAAACTTCCTGCATTTTGGCGGTGCCGGCGTCTTCGCGCATAACTTGGCTGCGCAGAAATAACGCGTATAAAAGCCCTGCAATCGCAATGCCTAGCACGCCAAAGAGCGCGTACTGTTCAAACGGACGCAGGGAAGAAATACCATACCACATGTTTCTCTCCTTTAGAAGTAATAGTCTATGTATTTATTATAATAAATATTTACTCCGGCGCAAAAATTTAACCTTCATGGACAAAGTAATGCGGCCCTGCTTACACAGGGCCGCACGGTCATCTTTTTTCAATGTTAATATCCTTTTACACCGTCCAAGCTTTCGTCATTATCAATCCAATCCTGCACATTAATTTCGCGAAAGTCGGTGGCGCTGTCGCGCACGATTACTTTTTTTATCCCCGCGTTAATAATCATGCGTTTGCACATACTGCACGAGTTGGAATTTTTAATAAATTCCCCTGTGCTTACTTCACGCCCGGACAGGTAAAGCGTCGCGTCTATCATTTTATCGCGCGAAGCGCTGATAATGGCGTTAGCTTCCGCGTGTACGCTGCGGCACAGCTCATAGCGTTCGCCGCGGGGGATGTTTAACTCTTGGCGGATACAAGTACCGATATCACAGCAGTTTTTTCGTCCGCGCGGGGCACCCACATAGCCCGTGGAAATTACTTCATCATTTTTCACAATCACCGCCCCGTACCGCCGACGCAAACACGTCCCCCGTTGGGATACAATATCAGCTAAATCCAAATAGTAGTTAATTTTATCTTTGCGGACCATAGGGCACTCCTTAATGAAAGTAATTTTTTTTATTATACCATATAAGTACACCTAATTTTTTATAGCCGACTAACCCAAATACAGTATAATGTAGATATGAAAAAATATCTCGCTTATATATTATGTTGTTTACCACTTTTTGCCTTCGGTGAAACGGTCCGCTCCGTCACAGCCGCAACTAACCGCATGAGCGAAAAAACCCTCTTAAAACGTTTCCACCTAAAACAAGGGGAAGAATTTACTGAAGAAGAATATCAAAAAGCGCAAGCTGATTTGCACAAGCTACGCGTGTTTAAAACCTTAGAATTTTTAGAAAAAAAACGTAAAGACGGGGTGGATATTCACATCAAAGCCGACGACCGCAGCTACGTGTTCCCCATGGCCTTTGCCATGAGCGGCAAAAAACGCTCGGCTGGGTTGTCGCTAGCCAGCGGGAATTTATTTAAACAAGGCGAAAGCATGTTCTTATTTGTGGGGGGCGGCCGAGATGGCTTTTCTACCCACAGCGGGCTTTCTATTGGCGATCACTTTTTTTATGTAGGCTATGAGCATATAAATTTTGAGCAGAGTTTCTACAGCAACGGCTGGATGAGTTCCACGGGGGTATTCTCCGCGGCCGATGACAAGGGTAATTATGACAAATTTTTATTAGACACCGTACACGGCAAACAAGACGATTTAAGCTTTACCTACCGGTATCGTTTTTCCAGCGTGTGGAGTGCGTTTATTACGCCGGAGTATGAGTATTATCACTATAAACACGCCCGGTTGGATAAAGGCAATCACTCTAATCTTTCGTTTGGGTTGCAGTACGCTGACGACATTCGCCCCGATATGAACATGGGGGCACTATCCGGTTTGGGGTTAACCGATAAAGCCCAAGCCTTGCGGGATTTGCCGCGTATGCGCATGGGCAAGTTGGCAAGAATAACCTATACTACGGGGGCCCACTGGACGGGGAGCAAGTATAACATCCAAAAAATTTCCCTCGGTGCCGGGTACATGTGGGAGCTAAAACAGCACCACCTATTAGCCGTTTTTGCGAAAGGTCAACGTGCGTTTGAAGCCCCGTTTAGCAGTTTAATTCGCTCGGGCGATTTGCTATTTGGTATGGGAATTTACGACCGCGAACAACGCGGCAAAACAGGGGCCTCTGCCGGGATCAGCTTTACGTATTTTATCCTACGCAACCAAACCGGGCTACTTAGCTTAATGCCCTTTTTTGAGCAAGCCTATATTTCGGCCGGGGATTCCTCTTACCAACCACATGCCGGGGCTGGGGCTACGCTGACGTATCGCTTGTGGCGGTTTCCACTTCCGTTTAGCTTAAACTATACCCATAACGTCAATGACGGCAGTCATCATGTGGGCTTTAAAGTTGGCGGCCGATTTTAAGATAAGCTCATCCTGAACCGCGGCCTTTACCGCTGGGCCGCGCCCCGTGGTGTTTTTGTACGGGGTCTGGTAAATGATAGATTTCAGGATCTTCCCCTTTTTGAAATGCAACTAACTAATTTTTGTGCTTGAGAAACGGCAAGCAAACCGCTAAAGTATCAGTCCACCCCGCAAGGGGAAACTAACTTAGGAGGTTGCCTATGGGCATGAAAGCAAAAGAATTAGTCACCCGCGCCGGGCTAGACCTGGACGCATTAATTAAAGAACTCAACAGCGCATATTGCGACGAATGGCTGGCCTACTATCAATATTGGATTGGGGCCAAAGTGGCTGAAGGGAAAATGTCGCACTTATTGGCGGCGGAACTTACCGAACACGCCGGCGAAGAATTGGAACATGCCGAAAAATTAGCCAAACGCATCATTGAACTAGGCGGTACGCCTTCTATCTCGCCGGACTTGTGGCTTAAGGAAAGCACGTGTGGGTTTTTAGCCCCCAAAGACCCGGACGGCATGATGTTACTTAAACAAAACATTCAAGGGGAACGCTGCGCCATTGAGGTGTATCAAAAACTATTAGATATGGTCCAAGGCAAAGACCTGGTAACGGAACATTTAGTACGCGAGATTTTGGAAGACGAGCTGGAGCATGAGCAAGACCTGGAGGACTTACACGCTTCTTGCACCGGTCCGGACGCCAAAAAATGTAATAAATAATGAACTATTAGGGGAAAAAGGCCGCCTTCACAGGGCGGCCTTTTTGCATATACAACTTTTTTTTATTATACTATAGATACAATTTGTATCTGTTTTTGGAACCGTATGTAGAATACGGAGTGACAGTTGTTCACTACCACGCCAAGAATAGTCGTCTTAGGCACTATGTTACTTAGCTGATCCCTAAGCAGCATGGTGCCGAACGTTTGCCATTTACGAAAATGGCAGGCTACGGCTGTTATAATTTTGGGACTGTGGTAGTGCTCAAGAGAATAATGAGCCGTTTTTGCATGCGTTTCTCCAAGAGCAGCAAATTGAATATCAAAAGCAAAGGAGTAATGTATGTGTAAAAAAACCCGAGGGTTTACCCTCATAGAATTATTAGTAGTTGTACTGATCATTGGTATATTGGCGGCAATCGCACTGCCACAATATCAAATGGCCGTAGAAAAAAGCCGTGTGGCAGAAGCCATGACGCTCATGAAGTCTTTGCAGCAAGCAGTAGATTTGTGGGTGTTAGAAAATGGGATGCCGGCTGAAGGAGCATTGGTCAAGTTTACCGGGAAAGATAGCAATGCGCAACTAGATATAGGGCTGGATGCCTTGGATTGCAATCAAGACAAGGATTATTGTTTGTCTAAATTTTTTGCGTATTTCGTCCGTTGTGGTAACGGGGCGTGCAAAATCTCTGCGGATCGTTTAAATCCGGATGGTTCTTTTTCTGATTTGTATGCGATCGATACGTATCGCAAGCAAGGGGATAGTAAATGGTCGCAATCATGTCTGTATTATAGATCTTTGTATGAGAAGCTTTGTAACGCGCTGGTGGCAAGTGGATGGCTAGAAACCAGTAGCGGAACCTAACTTGCTTTTTAATCTACTTACGAAAGGCCCTTTTCAAAAGGGCCTTTCATAAAAAATCCGTCATCCCCGATGTTGCCGTCTGCAGAACTCGGGGATCTTCCACGTATTTTCCGTTTCTGTACGCTGGCGACAACCACAAGCGTTGAAGATCCCGATACCGCCTCCCGGGAATGACGACCCAATAGACAAAATTTGGGATGACAGGGTCTAATTTCAAGCCCCAATCCATAAATCAAAAGCTGTCATAAAATTAGATTATCCCTGAACTTGTTTCAGGGTCTTCAACGCTGGTTGTTCCTTTTAACAGCAGGCGTGGAAGATGCCGAAACAAGTTCGGCAATAATTTTGACCTAATGGTCAAAAAAGTTGATAATACCGTCTGACAAATGATTCAGGTCGTTTGCTTCCCCCCGTGTGGGGGAAGTACGGCGTAGCCGGGATGGGGGGTTATCCAAGGCAATTTGCTTATTTTACAACCCCCTTTTGTCGCTTACGCGACATTTTCCCCACAAGGGGGACAAATAATAACGGCCCTAACATATCAACTTTTTTGACCATTAGACCATAATTTTTATAGATATGTTTTGAACTAAAAATAGTTCAAAATCTTTTCTAGCACGGTATTACCTCAAATTTTGTCTATTAGGCCAAAATGACAGCTAATTAAAATAGCAAGCGCATAAGCGAAACAACGCGCGGGTGATAGGAGCTGTTGCGGCTAGATGTCTACTAGCAAAAGAAGGGCAGGGCCCGCATATAAAACCCCCGGAAAAGCCGGGGGATCGTTGTTATAAATTTCTCGTCAACACGTACTTATTTAAGTTTTATTTTACTCATCATATCATACATGATGATGCTGGCCGCGGCAGAGGCATTTAAGCTATCTACCCCCCCTAACTGCTTTTGTTCAATAGAAACAATTTCGTCGCAGTTCTCGGCGGTTTTTTCGCGGATGCCAAACCCTTCGGAGCCAATCACTAATACGGCGGGCGAGTTGTATTGCACTTTGTGAATCGGCTTGCCGGCCATATCGGCCCCGTAAATCCAAAATCCTTCTTCCTTTAGGTCTGTAATCGCCGCGGACAAATTGGCTACTTCCACCAAATTGACGTTTTCAATCGCGCCGCACGCTACCTTATATACCGCAGGCGTAATTCCCACCGTGCGGCGGTTGGGCAAGATAATGGTAGAAAATCCCAAACAGGCCGCGCTACGGATGATCGCACCCAAATTTTGTGGGTCGGTCATTTCATCTACCGCCAGCCACAGTTCCTCTTTTTTGCCGTCGGCCTCGTATATGGCGGTGGAGAGTTTCATTAGTTTAATCGGTTGCACTTTGGCCAGTATGCCTTGGTGATTAGCACCGCCTGTTAGGCGGTCCAATACTTTATTTTCAATACGGTCAATGCGCACATTGGTACGTTTGGCTAGGCGAATGATATCTTCCACCGTGCGGTGGCCGGCCTTGCTGTCGGACACGTACAACTGGGTGACATTGCGCTTTTTACTTTTTAGCGCTTCCATGACGGGGTGAATCCCATAAATGATATCTTGATTATCTTGCATGTGTCCTCCTAGCCGATTTGGGCCGAGCCAAAACTCATCCCTACAGAAAGGGCCGCCTTGACTTCGGCCCCATGCGGGTCTACTAATTTTAAGTTAGCAATTGCGTCGGCAATTTTTACTTCGGTAATATTAAAATCTTTAAACGAGGCCATATAGCCAAATTTTTCTTCCAGCACCATATCCAGGGCCTTTGCCCCGTAAAGTGTAGAAAGCCAACGATCAAATGCCGTGGGCGTACCGCCACGCTGCGTGTGGCCCAATACGCAGGCGCGGGATTCAATCCCGGTGCGCTGCTCAATCATATCACTTAGTTTATAAGCAATACCGCCTAGGCGGATAGCGTCCGTGCTGCCGGCAACCGTGCGGGCAATGGCCAGTTCCCCCGCCTCATTTTTAGCCCCCTCGGCGGCGACTACAATACTAAACGTTTTGCCACTACTTTTGCGTTTTAAAATATGGTTTACAATCACATCATCGTTATAGGGGATTTCCGGAATAAGCACAATATCCCCCCCGCCCGCTAATGCCGAACGCAAGGCAATCCACCCCGCATAGCGGCCCATGGTTTCCACAATCATCACGCGGTGGTGGGATTGCGCGGTAGTGTGCAAGCGGTCAATAGCTTCTGTAGCGATAGAAAGCGCGGAGTCAAACCCGAAGGTTTGATCCGTAGCACACAAATCATTATCAATCGTTTTAGGAACCGCAATAATAGGCATGCCCAACTCTACAAATTGCTGGGACATGTGTAGCGTACCATCCCCCCCGATGGTAATTAAAGCGTCCAGTTCGCACTCTTTAAAATTGTGCATCGCTACGCTAGATACGTCGCGCGGTTGTTCGGGCGTACCAAACGGAGCCAGCGTATACTTAAACGGATTAGCGATATTGCTAGTACCTAAAATCGTACCCCCTAGCGTAAGAATGCCGGAAACGGTTTCATTGGTAATCTTAAAAATATCATTGCGCACTAGGCCGTCAAACCCATTGCGCACACCAAACACCTCAATCCCATGCCCAAGGGCATTTTTACTAACGGCACGCACGACGGCGTTTAAACCGGGGCAATCCCCTCCGGCAGTTAAAATTCCAATGCGTTTTATGGTCATAAAACCTCCTTATTTAACGCCACACAATTTTGCGGTTGGCACGGTCGCGCAATGTTTTTACGCGAAAGCGCACACTTTCAATCACCCAGCTGGGTGTAGAAGCCCCCGCCGTGATAAATACACGTTTAGCAGAGGTAACTAGTTGTTCATCCAGCTCATCTTCCGTTTCTACGTGTTGGACGTTTTTGCAGAGCCCTTGGCACAGTAAAGCCAGGCGGCAGGTATTGGCACTGTGTTTGCCGCCTACTACAATTACCAAATCCGCATTTTTGGCTTGTTCTACGGTTTCTTTTTGGCGGTCTTTCGTAGGTTGGCAAATGGTGTTAGAAACCTGGCACACGTCGGCGTGTTTTTTTACCTCTTCTGCAATTTCGTAAAAATCACTTTCTTTTTGCGTGGTTTGAGAGACCACGTTTACCTTCTCAAAATGAGGTAAATTGCGGGCTTCTTGTACGCTAGACACCACCGTACCACGCCCTTGGGTATAGCCCATCAGGCCAATTACTTCGGCATGTTTAGCGTCCCCCACAATGACGGTATGATAATCTTGCACGGCAAATTTGGCAATGATATTTTGGGCATGCTTGACTAGCGGGCAGGTAGCATCTACTACGGTCATTTCGCACGCTTCAATTTGGCGTTGAAAATCCGGCGTAATTCCATGCGCCCGGATGACGAGCACGCCACGTTTATCGGTTGCCTGGTCCAGGGTATCAATGGCCAGGATTTTTTTAGTCTCCAGCATTTGGGTTACTTGCCGATTGTGGATGAGTGGCCCAATGGTATACACAGGCCGCTTACCGGATGCCTCTAACGCAAGGACCTGATCCACTGCGTGTTTGACCCCGGGACAAAATCCGGCCGATTTGGCCACAATAATATCTTCTTTTTTTGGCATATATTCTATTATAGAAAATTTGAATAACACGTTGTTTTTTATTATACCCGCGCTAATAACAATCCCCGCTTAGTTAAGGGCTAAGCGGGGAAAAAAGTTTTCACGTGAAAACTTTGTTAGCAATGTTATTTTGCTAATTTTTCTCGTACGCGTTCAAACAGATTCTCTGCTGTGGCACGTTGCAGGAAAGCTTCCCATTCGGCTGGGGTGAGTTCAAAATCATCCATGACAATGTAGGAAATTTCCTTGGCGGCATTTTTAGTGTCCTTCTTTTTAGCCGTATATTCATTTTCCAGCTCTACATAGCGGCTAGCGATGGCATAATCAATATCCGCCTGTGTAAAGGTTTTGGCAGAAGTGTTCTGCGCTTCCCCCTGATCAGCTAGATCAGCATTAGTCTCCTTTGCCTCTACAGTAGATGATTGCGGCGCAGGTTGAGCAGATTCACCTGACACGGACGGTTCAGCCGCCTCTTCCAGTTTAGAATCCCCTGTAGGGGTTAACAGCTCGCTATGGGTTTTATCGGAAGGAGCAAAGGTGGGCAGTTCCTCCATGGAATTTACCATACGTCCACTCATTAAGTTTGAGCAAGCGGAAGGGTTCACAATAAAATAGATACTTAAAATAATACATACCAAGATGGCAGCTTTTATTAGAATTTTAATCACGGTTATTCTCCTTTTTTATAGCATACAATATTTAGGGCTCGCGGGGCACGGAGTTTTGCAATACAGCGCTGTTGCCCTGCAGCTGGCGGACGCTTTGCTGAAATTGGGGATTAGCAAAAATTTCCTGTAAAATTTTATTAAAATCGGGATTTTTAGCATGTTTAGCTACCACATGGGCTATTTCGGGATTATGCTGCAATAACTGCGGCAGCGACTGCGTACTTAAGTCTGCCAAGCCTTGCACACGGCCTTGGGTGGCCGCTTGCAAGTCTTGATTAAACTGGGCGAGGGCTTGCTCTTGGTTAAAATCGTCAATAATAGAGGAGACTGTTTCCTGGGCTTGCCGGGCTTGGTCGGCGGCGGAAAGCGGGGTGTCCTCTAAATAGATCTGCGGGTATTGCGGCCGATATTTGACAGGTTTTTGCATGGGCTCTATATCCGGGGCGGCTAAAGAAACCGGAAGTTGTTGGAAAGCAAACGGATCCCCGTCATTTTGGGCAGCTATTTCTTGCAAAGCACGCCGCTGTGCTACCCACTCGTATAGGCGGGCCGCGCCCATATACATAAGCGCGGCCAACATAATACCAATTAAAGCGTAACTGGTTTTAGACATAGTTATTTAATATCTGTTACTTCAATATCAAACACTAAAACCGAATTAGGTGGAATGGGCCCCACCGGACGGCTACCATACGCGGTATCGGCCGGGCACACCACTTGGGCGCGGGCGCCGGTTTTCATTTGTTGCAAGGCTTTGGTCCAACAGGGGATGACATCCGTTAAGCGCGTTGTAAACGGTTGGTTGCGGTCCCGCGAGCTATCAAATTTTGTCCCGTCAATTAGCGTGCCCGTATAGTGGACCGTGGCAGAACCGTCCGCCTTGGGGGTTTTGCCTTTACCGGGACGGGATAACTTCATCATGGCTCCATTATCCAATACCTTAACGCCTTTTTCTTTTTGGAAATTGGCCAAATATTCTTTTTGGGCAGCGTCACGGCGTTCGGAAATTAGACGCGCGTCATCTTGATATTTCTGCAAAATTTGCGGCTTATATGCTTCAATATCCGTTTGCGATTTTTTATTCAGAAGACTATCGCGCATACCTTGGGAAACGGCTTTATAATCGTCTTCATTATCTAACACAAGTTGCCGCTTCAAATTATCGCCCAGTAAAAACCCAAGCGAATACAGCATTTTATTGCGCTCTGCCGGATCGGCGGCGGCAGGGGTGGGCTGCACTTCTTGCGCAAGGGCCAACACCGGAAGTAACAAACATAGTAATACGGCTAATTTTTTCATAAGTTCTCCTATTTAGTTTTTAAATAATTTTCTAAACGTACCGCAATTTGTGCGGCGGCTTGTTCGCCCACGCTTTGCATACTGCGGCGCAAGGAATCTTCCAATCGGGACGTACCGGCACGCTCATGCACATTAAAACGGGCAAACGTTACTCCCCGCTCTGTATCTATCAGACTAACGGCCGCGCCGCTGGAGCACCATATCAGGCCATCTACTTTTTTAGAGCTGTAGTTATCCACCTCCGTAATAATTTTAACAAGCAGGGTTTTGTCCGGGTCGGTATCCTCTACTACCCCCAGCCCCATTTTATTGAGAGCGTCTACTATGTAGGTAACCATAACGTTATTTTCCACGCCGCTTACCTCCACCCCTACTAATACAGCAGCCATTTTTTGTTTAAAAATATTTTTATAGGGGGCAAAGGTATCCGGCATATAAGATGAATGATCCGCTTGCAAGAATTGGTATAAATCATCTAAAGCTGCGCGGCGCTCTACAATAGGTTGCATTTTGTAAGCTACCTTTAAGTCTGCTAGCGGGTCTGCCGGCGTAGAAAATTGCTGGGCTAAGCCGGTTAATTGGGCATCTGCCTGGTTTAAAAGCGGCGTTAAAATAGCATTGGCTTTTTCACGTGACAGCACTGCTAGTGCGTAATAATGCTTGGCATCGGACGCTTTATCACGCCAGACCTTTTCAACGGTAGCATTAGCTAATAAATCGGCAATCACGTCTTGCCCGGCTTGCGGGGTGTGCTGTAAAAGCTCGTGTTGCATAGCCGCTTTTGCTTGAGAAGCCGCCTCTTTTTTGGTAGAACTGTCCGCAACTACAACGTAGTATTGGGACGCATCATACTTGGCCATTTGATAACTGACCGTGTTTTTATTCAGTCCACCACAAGCCGCAAGGGCGAGTGTGAGCGCGAAACATGCTATTTTTTTCATTATTTTTACCTCTTATTGTGCCGTTCGGTGGTGCAAAAACACGCGGCCACCCCGCGGCACCGTTACATTTTCAAAAGTATGTGTGGCGATTACCTGCCCATTTTCATTTTGCAGTAGCAGCCGAATGTCTTGCGCACCCGGCTCTAGAAATAAGCGGGTCATATAAATGGAGGCCGGCAAGGTAAACCACTGGCGGGTATCCGCCTTTTCCACGGCCGCCCCCCACACGCCCACTGCCATTTCAGCCAACCAACCTAACGACGAGGCGTGTGATTTGTGATCCCGGGATGATTCTACCGCATGGCGCGCTTGTACTGCCGCAATACGGCGCAGTACGGCCCGGGTGGCTACCCGAAACCAAATGCCCGGCAGTTTGTCTTCTAAATCTTTAGTCGCTAGTTCGGACACATTACTCATGGGCTGCAGCGGCACGCGCTGTCCATTCACTTCAGCCGTAGAGGAAACAATGTAATAAGGTTGACTTTCCAGCACAGGGTAAGCCACCGTAATGGAAGAACCGGTAATCCCCGCTCGGATAGCATTTTCCACTTCCGGTGAAATGGGGCCCGCATTTTCTACCGGAGCATTGGCAAATGCCAAAACATGATGCCAGGCCAGCTGAATGGTTTGACTTTTTTTAAGGGGTACTTGCCCCACATAATGCACGATAATGACTTCCCCATATTGGCTGGCATTGGCCGGAACCGAAAATTGGGGAATAGGCCACCCCCGTTTTTGGTACGCGTTAAGCGCATTTTGGCGAGCAATACGGGCATCCGAAAGTTCGCCCATGGATTCAAAAACAAGACTAGCCATATATTGCACAAAGGGGTCATCGGTATAGCCTTTGGTCTTCTGTCTACGTAAATGGTCCAGAAAGAACACGGCTTTACGGGCTTCTACCCCAGCCGACATGACGTCGTTTTGCTGCAAAAAATTCATCGCGCGGTACATAAACGTAAGGGCTGTTTCGTAATCAGCCGCGTAATAGGGAGTAGTTAAATCGTTGACCAGTATCCGCGAAGCAGAGGCAGAAACACTTTTGGTGTAGGCATCTGTAATACGCTGCTGGGCATCGGCCAAAAGCTGGTCACTTGGCAGTGGTTGGTTGGCGTCATGCAACAGGGTGCTGCGGTCCAAATCATACAGCAGAACATCGCGCGTGCCGTACATAGACTTACGTTTGGCCTGCACTAAATCAGCCGCCTGTTCAAATTTACCTTCAGCCGCTAATTTATTTACTTCATATTTATAACGCAAAGAAGGCGCCCCGCAAGCGGAGCACCATAACACCCCACACATCACGATAAGCGCCTTCTTCATAGTTTTTAGAAAGAAACTTTACTACGTTTTACGTATTTTTTGATTTGCTTTTGACCGTTCCACACAATTTGGTTTGTTTCAATGTTAATGAGTTTTAAGTTGGTTTGATAGAACACAACTGCTTTGCTGCCGGCCTGATCTACGACCGAGCTGAGCACCCCACTTAACATAAAATCCGCCCCAATTTCTTTACCAAAGGCTTTGCGGGTTTCTTCACTGGCAAATTCGTCTTGCTCTAAACGTTCGGTCCGTACTTCTCCCCGTTCATCTTTAGAGGCCACAAAATTTACTTTGCCTGAGTTAATAAGCGCGCGTTGCATTTCTTCCACAAACACACCCGTATTGATATGTTCCATGGTTTTGTTATTAACAGTGCCTACAATCACGGTGGGCTCTTTGCCTTTTTGCATCAAAAACTTACTATACCAGCCGCTGTTTAAACAGTCAGTAATCATCTCTTGCGCTACCATTTGTGCATCGGTGTCGTTCCAACCACCGCTCACGTCTTTAACGAGGTTCGTTTCAATTCGTTTTACTTTGGGTGCACACGCAAATACAAAAGGCACCATGAGTAAAGCTACTAGGAATTTTTTCATCGTTTTCTCCTTAATACTAAGTGTTATTTTTATTGTACCAAATCAATGGGTTTTTATTGTAAGTGCTCACACAAATCTTGCCCGGCCCAATCATCTGGGTCGTGGTGACACTGCACGGAACCGTTTGCAATGTCTACAGTGAGCCAAACCGGGAATTCTTTGTTCTCAATTTTAAGGGTACCCTCCGGCTGTAACGAATAAGTATAGTGCTTACAATCCAACCGGGGCCCTTGGGTGGTAGATACCATCGGGCAAGTAAGAGTCGTCTCCAGTTCGTTAAATTTTGCCGTATAGGACCCGTTTGCCTGTTTGTATGAACCCTGTGCAAACGCCAAGGCGCGGCCCAGTTCTGCCGCCTCATTGAGGCGATGAAAATTACGATGCTTGGCGTATTGCGGCCAGGAAAGGGCAAAACAAAACGCCAGCGCAATAAAGCACGCTAATATAACTCGATAAATAGAACCTTGTTGTGAATGAAGCATAATCTCTCCTCTTTATATTGTATCAAAACACAGGTTAAAGCATAATGGATAATGCAATGAAGTAAACACACATAAGCACTAGCCCCGTTGGCACGGCTACAGAGGCCCATTCGCGGCTTTTAATGCCTAACTTTTCCGCTGCCACAATGTTGGGCAGGTTGCCTTGCACGAGCATACTGCCAAAGGCAGCCAGGCCAATAACCATATACGTTAAATCCTGCGTGGTAATAGTGGGAACAATTTCAATCGCTGCCAAGGTAGCGTTATCAATAATTACAGACACTGCATTGGCTAAAAATAACACTTTTCCCCCAAAATGCGTAATGGTGCTTTGCGCTAGCGGCCGTAAACCGGCACTAATAAGCGTAAGAGCGGCTACAAACATATAGACGTGCCCCGTTCGGCGCAAAATAGAAGTGTAATTTTCTTTATCTTCCCGGATGTGCATCTGCATAGTGGTACCCGCATGACGAGCTGCATACCCCGCTGCTACCGCTAGCGCACACACGGCAGGGAAAATCCACATAAAAAAATGACGAAACAAAAAGAAGAAATCGGCATGGTGGGGCGCGCCCGCCAGCGCGTTACTAATCACTAACCCCATGGGCTCTGCTAAAGGGGTGAGTACCGCCCCCAGTGCAATAGCATAACAGGCAAATACGGTAATTTGCACCATGGTTTTACGTTCCAGATTTACTACTTTTAATACTTCGGCCAAAAGTAGGGCTGCTACTGTTACACTGACTAAGGAGGAGCTCATCCCTAAAATCAATATGAGTAGGGCAAAGCTATACCGCGGCTCTAACGTGCGGAAAAAGGCAAATAATACGCGGAAAATGTAACGGGAATAATTGTTAAAAATAATGCTGACCACTACTACAATAAAGGAAACATACACCGGGGAAGAAAGTGTGTCACGCACCAGTTCCCCGCTCCAACCGCCACTGATGGTGACAGATACCCCCCCAACCGCCAGTAAAAACAGCTCTAGGTGGCTTTCCACCCAGCGCACCGTAAGCGGCATCACCAACAAACAAAGTGCCACTAACCCTAATAATAAATTCATCCACAACGGAGGTTGTGTAATTACTGTTTCCATATTATTATTTTAGCAAAATAGAACCGTTGAGCCAAAACCGCCATTTTTAGTACAATGTACGGGTAAGTTGTTCTATTTTATAAGGAGACATACAAATGAAAAAAATGTTATTTGTAGCGTTTGCCATTGCCTTGAGTGCTTCTTGGCCGACAAACGCCCAAGCAGCTGACAACTGTGGCTGCACCATGACGGATGTGACCTGCATTAACAACTGCACCTTGTCCAAAGTAACCACCTTGCGGCAAAACATCCAGGCTAAAAAAGCGGAAGTAGCTGCTAAATTAAATAACCAAAAAGCAGCGGCTGCCAATAAAGACGCTAAAACAGAAGTAAAAGCGCAAGCCAAAGCGGCTAAAGAACAAGCTAAAGCGGATGCCGAAGCCAAAAAGGCTGAACTCAAAGCCCAAGCTGAAGCTAAAAAAGCCGAAGTAAAAGCTGCCAAAGAAGAAGCTAAAGCGAAAGCTGCGGCCCAAAAAGAAGCGGCCAAAGCTCAAAAAGAGGAAGCCAAAGCGGCTGCTAAACAAGCTAAAGCGGACGCCAAAGCGTTAAAGGCCCAGGCCAAAGCAGAAGCCAAAGCCAATAAAGAACAAGCCAAACAAGCTGCCAAAGAAGCCAAAGCTGCTTTGAAAGCTGAAAAAGAAGCTTGGAAAAACTTAGCCAAATAAGTTTTTAGTAAATAGCATAGATAACATCCCCCGGCTACGCCGGGGGATGTTCATAGATGGGCCCTTTCTCAAGTAATGAAAATAGTAAGCCTCTAATCCCAACACCCCTTGTCGTTGGCTTTTTATGTTACCGAAATACTATAGTCAATAGCTTGTAAAATGCTATGATAAACGTATGATTTATTTACTTCCTATTGGTATGATTGTTTTAACGGGGACGGTGGCGCTTTTGTATGGATCTCGTGGAGCGCAACTTAAAAATATGGCGCGTAATCTACACTTGCGCTATGACCCGCAAACCGAAAATCCGCTTACGCAAGAAGCTGCTAAACAGGTGCGCTTGTTTAACCGTGGGCTGCATCAGTTTTTCCATGTACTTACCTGGAAAGATCCAGGGGCCTTTATCCGCTTGTGTGACGACAACGTGTTTACTTCTCCGTTTGATAAAGCCCCCTCTCAACAGTTTACGCTGGCGACTGCGGAACTTACACGCGGTCAATTTATCCCATTTGTGTTAATGCCCCGTACGGAAAAGACGGCGAAAATGCACCCTGCCCTACCGCCGGAATTGGCCGCACGGTACACGCTTGCGGCCCCGGAGAATTACCGATTTCCATCCGGCGTACTGGGACTACTTAAAGCAGGGGCCCCTTGCTATATGGAAACGACACAAGATACTCTTGTTTATCATGAGTTTACCACAGCTACCTTGGATCAAATTCAACCACTGCACTTCCGCGCAAGGCAGTTTGTACAAGAATTACGGCGTGCCGAAACGCCG
The DNA here is from genome assembly GCA_045604045.1 of Elusimicrobiaceae bacterium. Taxonomy (GTDB): domain Bacteria; phylum Elusimicrobiota; class Elusimicrobia; order Elusimicrobiales; family Elusimicrobiaceae; genus Avelusimicrobium. Next base: position 15,699 of record JAZUNI010000069.1, read on the forward strand.
GTTGGGAAGGTGAATGCTCCCACAAAAACAGAGGCTGAAGTACAAGCCGAAGTGCTACTTAAACTACAAATGGGGCCTCAAGCCCACACCCGTGCCCCGGACAGTGCTCGGCTTATGTATGGACTCATTTTACTGGTATTTTTAGGGGCTATGTGCCTATTAGCGTGGTTTGCCCTACAGCGAGTGGCTGCCCGTTAGACGTGGCAATATGCTAGAATAAACGTATGATTGCATACCTCAAAGGAACTGTATTAGAAACGCAGGAAGACAGCGTGGTGCTCGTCTGTGGGGGCGTGGGTTATGAAATAAATATCCCGGCGTCTTCGGCGGCGGAGCTTACCTTAGGGGCCACGGCTGCCTTTTATGTGGCAGAATCTATTTCCCCTTATGATGGTACAGTCCTGTATGGGTTTGCACACAAAGAAGACAAAGAACTATGGTATTTATTTAAAACCGCTATTCCTAATACGGGCCCTAAAAAAGCCATGGAATATTTAAACAAGGCCTTGCGGTCTGTGGCGGATTTTCACCACGCTATTTTGGCGCGGGATCCTAAAATTTTAACCAGTATTTTTGGGTTTACTGCCAAAACGGCGGAAAAACTTATCAATTCCTTAAAAGACAAGATGGATAGTGTGTCTATTCAAGGGGAAACCAAAATTAAAGTGGCTAGTGATGTGCCGTATATGAGCGGCGTATTAGAAGCACTAAGCGCGCTTGGTTATTCGCCGGCAGAATCGCGCCGCGCGCTTGAAAAACTGCACACGCAAGGCATTAAGCCCACTGAAAAGTTGGAAAATATCGTTAAAGAGGCCCTACGGGTGTTAACCAAATGAGTAATCAAAACGAAATTTTAGATGTTACCCAATTACCCGATGAATCCGCCGGCCTGGAAGCGGCACTGCGCCCTAGCACGTTGGATGAATTTGTCGGGCAAGAAAAACTGAAAGAAAATTTACGCATTTTTATTCAAGCGGCCAAATCCCGCAAAGAAGCGCTGGACCATTGTTTATTTTATGCGCCGCCCGGATTAGGGAAAACGACGCTAGCCAACATTTTAGCCAAAGAGCTGGGAGTAAATATCAAAGTAACTTCCGGCCCGGTGCTGGCGCGCCCGGGCGATTTGGCCGCCATGCTTACTACAGAACTAGCGGAAGGGGATATTTTATTTATTGACGAAATCCACCGTTTAAACCCGGCCGTGGAAGAAGCCCTATATCCAGCCATGGAAGATTTTACGTTTTTTATTAATACGGGTAAGGGCGCAGGCTCCACGACGTTAAAACTAGCTGTACCCCATTTTACACTCGTAGGGGCTACTACGCGTTCGGGGTTATTAACGGGCCCGCTGCGCGACCGCTTTGGCATTGTGTTTAATTTAGGTTTTTACGAAGTGCCCGAAATTACCGATATTTTAGCGCGTTCGGCCCGGCTGTTAAATATTGAGGCGGACCGCGAAGGACTTACCGAACTTGCCAAGCGTTCCCGCGGCACGCCGCGTATTGCCAACCGCTTGTTGCGACGCGCACGGGATTTTGCCCAAGTCAAAGGACAGGGCGTTATTACCTACGATATTGCCACCACTGCTATGGATAGTTTAGATATTGATAGCGAAGGGTTAGATAGTGTAGATAAACGGATTTTAGAAGCACTGATCGACCGGTTTTCCGGCGGGCCTGTGGGCGTAGAAAATTTGGCCATTGCAGTCAGTGAATCGGTAGATACGCTTACGGATGTAATAGAACCATTTTTAATTAAAGCGGGTTTTATTGCCCGCACCCCGCGTGGACGTGTGGCCACGCGCAAAGCTTACGAACATATGGGGCGCAAGGTGGCGCAGGATTTGCCTTTTTAGGGGTCATGATGCAGGGTGGATTAAAACTGGCGGGACTAAGCATACTGGCCTTATTAAGTGTGGCCTGTATGGTGCCTTCGGCGCGGGTTCAAACTCAATCTGCCTCCTCCAAAACATCTATTACGCCTACTGAAAAACGATTTAAATTAGAGGAGCCTTCTGTCTTAACAGAAAAGGAACAAGAGTCTCCCTCTGCTACGACTGTACAAACACCCTCAGCTTCCACGGCAAAAAAGCCATCCCAAACCGTGCGTGTGTTAATTGCAGAAAATAGTAAATCTGCTTATTTAAAACATTCTGGACGGGTAAACATTTATACAGTGGACTTATCTAAAAAATACAAAATTTCGCAAGCTGGGACCGTGTCTGTTAAAGCACACAGAAATAACCAAGTGCAAGTGGGCACCCTAATTTCCGCCCAGCCAATTATGGTGGAGCCCATTGGCGGAGCGACGATTGAATTGAATAAAAATAAATATACGGGCAAATTTAAAATTGTGCCTGGCAATGGTACGTTTCAAATCCTTGAACTTACCCCGCTGGAAGAATATCTCTATGGGGTGCTCCCGTATGAAATGCACCCTACGTGGGCACTGGAAGCATTAAAAGCCCAGGCGGTGGCGGCACGTACTTATACACTAAAATCCATTGAAAAAAAAGCGGACGAACCTTTTGACCTATATAGTGATGTACGTAGTCAAATGTACAAAGGTAGCGGGCAAGTGTATGAATCGGTTAAAAAAGCCGTGGACCAAACACGTGGGTTGGTGCTTTCCTACAAAGGGGAACTCTTTTATACGTATTATCACGGTAACTGTGGCGGCGGCACCGATCACGTGCATATTTGGAATGAAAAAGCACCCGATATTAAACCATTAGCAGGGGCTTCGTGCAAGTTTGATGCACATTCTAAAAGTTATAATTGGAAAATGGATATCGCCAAATCCAGCGCAGAAAAATTCGCCCGCAGTAAAGGCCTAAAAGGAACATTGAAAAGTATCAAAGTATCTAAAAAAACAGGCTCTGGGCGTGCTAATTTGTTGACACTCAAAACCTCAAAAGGCAGTAAACAAGTGCGTTGCGCGGATTTTCGCGCGGCAACCGGTATCCGCAGCTGCAAACTAACTTCCATTTCTACGGGCACCACAAAAATCCACCTGGAAGGCCATGGCTACGGCCATGGGATTGGCATGTGCCAGGACGGAGCCCATGGCATGGCGAAACAAAACTACACATATAAGCAAATTTTAAAACACTATTACCCCGGGAGCACCCTTGCACAGGTGAAATAACGATGGCTTTTGAACGATTTAAAAAACTAGATTTAGAACCCTTAATTGCCAAACAACCGGCCACCCCGCGCGACTCGTCGCGCCAAATGGTCTTGCACCGCGATACACACACTATTGAACACCGTATTTTCCGCGATATCCACGAATATTTTAACCCCGGGGATGCGTTGGTCATTAACAACACCAAAGTGTTTCCGGCCAAACTATTTGCCCATAAACCTACGGGCGGCAAAGTGGAAATTTTACTGGTACGTCCCATGCAAAAGCCAAATGTATGGGCCGTACTCACACGCGAATATAAGCAAGGCCTCACGCTTGATTTTGGCGACGGGCTGCAAGCTACTATGGTGGGCACGACTGAAAACAAAGAGTTTTTGCTGGAATTTAACCACGAAGATATTTTGCCGTTTTGCCACGCACATGGACTTATGCCCTTGCCGCAATATATTGAAAAAGCGCGCAAGCACAGCGGGCTAACCGCCAGTATTGAAACAGACAAAGAACGCTATCAAACCGTGTATGCGAAATACGAGGGCTCTATTGCTGCCCCAACGGCCGGATTTCACTTTACGCCGGAGCTTTTGCAAAAATTGCGCGATAAAGGTGTTAAAATTTGCTACATTACCCTACACGTAGGTTGGGGAACCTTTAAACCCTTACGTGGGGAACCGACTGAGCATAAAATGCTAGCGGAATTGGGGGAAATCAGCCAAGAGACGGCGGACAAACTAAACGCTGTGCGCGCGGCGGGTAAGCGCGTGTTTTCGTGCGGAACAACGTCTACCCGTACGCTGGAAAGTTTTACGGACGAAAATCATATTACCCGCGCCGGTAAAAAATGGACGGATTTGTTTATCTATCCCGGCTACCAATTTAAAGCCATTGATTGCTTAATTACCAACTTTCACTTCCCCGACTCTACGCCCTTGTGCATGACGAGTGCCTTTGCCGGGGAAGATTTTATTTACGAAGCCTACTTGCAAGCGGTAGAAAAGAAATACCGCTTTTACTCCTTTGGCGACAGCATGATGATTTTGTAGTCTTGTCCAGGGAAAATGTGTTACAACGCAATTTTGAGTTTATGCGCCAGTGCACGTAGCAAATCCTTCTTTTTGGCTTCTTCCCCTAGCGCTTTTAAACCAAAATACACAAATTCTTGCGCTTTTACAGTATCGGGATGAAAACCAAAAATCTCTGTATAATTTAAAAAATCCACCAGTTTATAGGCTGCCTGTTTATCGGCAGGATTACGCGCAAAGGCAAACGCTAACAACGTAAGTTTATCCGTTACTGCTTGCGCTACCTTGCCGTGAGAAACATCCAACCCTAAGGTTTTTACGTCTTCTAGCAGTTCTTCCACTTCCATTCCATTAATTTCGGCGGCGCGGAATTCGTCGGCTAAATCTGCCGATAGCACCCTGTTGGCTACGTGCAAAAAAGAGGGTGGAATTGGCGTGCCTAACAACTGTAGCCCACGTACTACCGGGTATTGTTTTTCAAATAATTGGTCATATACCTGGGTGGATTCCTGTTCCATACGTTTAAGCACTTGTTCTACTACTTTGCGCCGCACATCCATAAACATATTGCTTAATGGGACTTCTGTTTTAAATTGGGTATGCAACAAGGTGGCACATTCGTCGTATTTGTGGGCCTCAAAGGCGTTTTTAAGCTGGGCAAATGTAGTGTCGGGCTGTTCATTTCCTGCTACGCAAAGTAAATGAGACATCCCCTTGCGTAATACCGCAAAAGCAATAGGTTTTTCCTCCAGCGTTACGCGGGATTTTAACGTAATATTTCCATAAACTAGCTGAAAATTGGGCGCTGTTAATTTAGTGGGCGTGTAAGAAAGCACGTCACAAGCGTAGGCCTTTTGAGGATTGGCCGTTTCATCCGCCAGTAACGTAACAATGTGCGAAAGCGCAATTTTTTCCATACTGGCCGCTTGCGGTTTTACGTAGCGTTCGTACGCTACTGCCCCGGTTTTAATTTCGGGCAAGTTGCTAGGCGCACTTTCTAAACGCTTGATAAATTGCGGCTCTAAATCTACGCCGCATAGACTGCGGTTGAGTTCCATGGCACGGCAAGCATATTGCATAATTTGCACCGTTTCCAGGCCGCTTACTTCGTCAAAGAACCAACCACAAGAGGTGTACATCAGCATGGCCATGCGTTGCATTTCTAACAGCTTAAGCGCGCCGGAGCGGTCCCGCCAGGCTTTCTCCGTAGCGTGGCGCAAGAAAAACTGGTGCTGTGCATCTAACGAGCGATCTAAAATGAGTTCAATATAATCATTTCGCGCCGCCCACACATTTTTAAAATATTGGCTGCCCAGCTGTTCAAACGTTTTAATCATTTCATCGCGGATGAAATCGAGTGCTTGGCGCAAGGGGGCGCGCCATTTTTGATGCCACGAACCGTGCATGCCGGAATTACACCCGCAATTGGCCCGCCAACGCTCCACCCCGTGGAAGCAGCTCCAGGAAGAATTTTCATGAATTTGCGCTTCGTATTGAGGCGGATTTTTTTCTAAAAATTCGCCATATACCGTTAGTTGTACGTCGGGGGTTTCTTGCACCGTTTTAAGGCAATAGGCCAGGGCCATTTCGGCAAATTTTTGGTGGTGGCCATAGGTTTCCCCATCAGTGGCAATGTGCATCAGTTGGGGTTCGTCACCGGCGTTATACGTACTTAATAAACGTGTAGCAAACTTTTCACCGGAGGATAACGTGTCCGAAAAGGCAATCCCTTGCGAAATGGGCCCGTCGTAGAAGAATAAAGCAATTTTTTTTCCACTGGGTAAATTGCATTGGTAGGCATGTTTGGGGTCTACCCCAGCGCCGATTTCTTGCCATTTGGTTTCACCCATTTTACGCACGCGGGCACATTGGCCGGGGGCTAAAATGACAAACTTCATCCCGTTGGCGGCTAATACTTCTAGCGTTTCGGTATTACACGCAGTTTCGGCTAACCACAATGCTTCGGGTTTGCGGCCAAAGCGTTTTTCAAAATCATAAATACCCCATTTAATTTGGGTCTCTTTATCATGTCCGTTGGCCAGTGGCAAAATCATGTGATTGTAGGCCTGGGCAATGGCACTGCCGTGGCCGCCAAAGTGGGTTTGGCTTTGTTTGTCCGCCTCTAAAATAGCTTGGTATACTTCCGGCTCTTTTTCTTCCATCCAAGAAAGCAAGGTAGGCCCAAAGTTAAAGCTAATATGGGCGTAATTATTTACTAAATCGGTTAACTCTTTATTTCCGTTTAACACGCGCGCCAACGCGTTAGGGGAATAGCACTCCGCACAAATGCGGGCGTTCCAATCGTGGTAAGGGTGCGCGCTTTCCTGTAATTCAATTTCTTCCAGCCACGCATTTTCGCGCGGGGGTTGGTAAAAGTGTCCGTGAATACAAAGGTATTTCATAAAATCGTTTCCAATAATGCTACAATACCCACAGGGGTTCTTGATTTTGCCCTTTATTGGATTATACTATAATTATCTGGGTAATGCCTACGGAGGCGCTTATGAAAAAAACTTTTATTTTGGATACCAATGTGCTGTTGCATGATGTAAACTGCATGCGCGTGTTTGAAGATAACGACATTATTATTCCTATGGCGGTGATTGAGGAATTAGATGCGTTTAAAACAGAAGGGGATACCCGCGGTAAAAACGCACGTATGGTGTCGCGCATGTTGGACGATATGCGCAAAAAAGGACGCCTAAACGAAGGGGTTAAATTGGACAAAGGGGGCGTGCTAAAGATTGTGCTGGACTTGCCCAACTCCCTTCCGTACTCGATGGCTTTTAATAAAGCAGACAACTCCATTTTAAACATTGCCTATACGCTAGGCAAAAAAGAAGGCTCCTATAAAAAGAATGCCGCCCCGGTCATTGTAGTTACCAAAGACATCAATATGCGCCTTAAAGCTGAAGCCCTTGGCCTTAACGCGCAGGACTACACCACCGATAAAGTAAATGTGGATGAACTCTATACGGGGGTCAGTGAACTGGAGGTTTCCCCGGAAGAAATAGATGCTTTTTACCGTGCCAAAAAACTGGAAATAGACCCGGAGCGTTTTATGGCAAACCAGTTTGTAATCTTAAAAACAAACGACGGTAGCAAAAAATCCGCCATCGGGCGTGTAGCAAACAATGGGGAGTTTGTACTACGGCCACTTTCTTCGCAAGAGCCGGTGGCATGGGGCATTAAACCTCTAAATAAAGAACAACGCTTTGCGATGGAGCTACTGCTGGATGACAGTTTAGATTTAGTGACCCTAGTAGGTACGGCCGGTACGGGTAAGACGCTCGTCACGCTGGCTACCGGCTTGCAACGTACGATGGATGATAACGCATACCGCCGGATGATTGTGTGCCGCTCCATTGTGCCCGTTGGCAAAGACCTTGGGTTTTTGCCGGGTACCAAAGAGGAAAAATTGGAAGCCTGGATGGGGGCTATCTACGACAACTTGGCCTTTTTGGCCGATCGTAAAAACCCGGACGAAGGAGAAGAAAAAGCGCACTATCTGCTGGATAGCGGCAAGATTGAAATTGCCTCTGTCACCCACATGCGCGGGCGCAGTTTGCCGGGGCAATATATGATTGTAGACGACGCGCAGAACCTCACGCCGCACGAGATGAAAACCATTTTAACCCGCGCCGGCGAAGGCACCAAAGTAGTGGTAACCGGGGACCCGTACCAAATTGATACACCGTATTTAGACGTAGCCTCCAATGGGCTTACGTATTTGGTGGACCGGTTGAAAGGTCAAAAAAATTACGGGCATATTACGTTTACCAAGACCGAACGTAGCCGTCTGGCGGACCTGGCCGGTAAGCTGTTATAATAAAAACATAATTCTTAACAACAAATCCCCTGGAACTAACCAGGGGGTGTTTGTTGTGCAACTAAACCTTTGGCTATGCCGGGGGGGATTGTTATTTGCCTATTTCTTTACTTTAACAATTTTTGGGCTTCTTCAATTAAACGGTTTAAATGCTCGTAATTGACGTACGTTTCGGCGTAGATTTTTAAAATATTTTCCGTGCCTGACGGTCGCACCAAAAACCACGACGTTTGCAAATACACTTTAATCCCGTCGGTATCACGCACGTGCAGTACACGCTCCCCCGCTACGCGTTTTATTTTTTCAAAATCAGCGGCTTTTAACGCCTTGACGCGTGCTTTGGTTGCTTCATCCGTGGGGACATCCACCCGCGTGTAATAAGGGGCCCCGTAGAAAGCCGTTAGCTCCTTATATAGTTGGGCAATATCTCCTTCCGTGGCGGTAATTTCCATAAGTAATAACACCGCAAAGATACCGTCTTTTTCCGTGGTCCAGCCGCTCACAGACATGCCTGCACTTTCTTCCCCGGCTAATATGTATTTACGTTTTTGCAAGCCTTCTACAAAATATTTAAAGCCCACATTTACTTCATCTACCCGCAAATGGTCATTTTCAGCAATGCGGTCCAGTAACGAAGTTGTCCCCAGCGTACGGCCTAGGCCATAGGCATCGCGCACTTTATGATGGCGAATTAAATAGTCCGCCATTACGCACAAGGCATGGTTGGGGGAAATAAGCCCCCCCTGCCGGGTGGCACAGCCAAAGCGGTCGGCATCCGGGTCGCTGGCGCCGGCAAAATCATATTTTCCTTTTTCCACATACTTAATTAACGCAGACATGGGATATTTGGACGACGGGTCCATGCGAATTTTACCGTCATGATCTATGGGGATAAAATAAAACGTAGGGTCTTGTTCTTGGCTGACGATATCCAAATTTTTGAGGTTATATTTTTCTTTGATAGCTTTATAAAAAGCCAAGCTAGCGCCCCCCAACGGGTGTACCGCAAATTTTAAGGGTGCACGGGCAATTTTATCAAAATCAATAAATTTGGCAAGCGCAATGATGTAAGGGGTAATAATGTCTGCCTCCCGTACTAAATGCTGGGCGCGGGCCTCTTCTAACGGTAAGCTTTTAATTTGTTCCGGGTGTGCCATATATTCATTGGCGTATTTTTCAATTACACTCGTAAGGGCACTATCGGCGGGCCCTCCGTGAGAAGGATTGTATTTGAGCCCCATATCTTGGGGTGGGTTGTGGCTGGCGGTGCCGTTCAAGCTGGCACATACGCGTCCGCTTAAAATTTCAAAGGAAAACACCGGGGTGGGAATGGGCAAATCCGGTAGTACAACGGTCATGCCATTACCCGCCAATACCTCTGCGCACAGAATAGCCGTATCGCGCGACATAAGCCGCGTATCGCCCCCCACTAATACGGCTCCTGTAATTTTATTTTCTTGATGATAGCGTGCTACTGCTTGCGCAATGACTTTGGCATGCAGGGCGCAAAATCCGGCCCCTAATTGTCCGCGATGACCTGACGTACCAAACTTGACCGGAACAGGTGTGCTGGAGGGCGTAAAAAACTCCTGACGCAACTTTTTCACATCCATCTTTTTCTTTGTAAGCGTGCCGGCTAATTGACTAATCATACGTTCTCCCAATAAGGTAAAAAATGTGGCAGGGTTGAAAGTGCCTCTGTCATTTTCTATCATATTATATATCTAATTTTTTTGCAAACGGAGAAACTATGAAGAAATTTACGTTGTTACTTGCGGCTATGTTACTAGCCCCGTTGGCTGCTTTGGCTGGGAATATCGGGGATGATTTTCATCATCATTACGTGCCAGGTAAATCCAACTTAAAGGCCTATAACCGCGACTTAAACGGGCTGGTAGGTACTGTTGATTTTCATACCGGCCACCCCAAGCAATTTCCGGGCATCAATGTGGGAGCCAGCGTGAGCGTCTTTAAACCTTCGTCTGAAAATAATATTTCCAGTGATAGTTACACCGTCCTTCCGTTTTTGATAGCTGAAACCAAAATCCCTTATTTGGGTGTGGGTGTGGTAGCCCGCGGGACCGATGTAAGCGGTTACCGCTCTTTGGGTGGGGGGCTTACCTACCAGATGGGAGTATTGGAAATGGTCAATTTATCTTTTGGGGCTTTCTATGATAATGGCCGTACGGATTGGTACACCAACGACCATTATTCTGCCTCCGCTATTGCGTCCACCAACGTATTAATTTTCACCCCGTATGTTGGCGTAGGCTACGACTACGGCAAATTAAAAACACGTCATTATGCGCACAATGAATCAGCTTCCAACGGCACGCCGCGCGGGATGGTAGGTGTAAATGTGCATCCATTTCCACTCTTAACCGGTTTTGTGGCGTATACCATTACCAAGGATAGCCACGGTTTTACCGGCGGTGTAGGGCTTAGCTTTTAATGAGTAATTATAAGGACGCACTCAAAGAATTTCTGGGGGAAAACTGCTTGTTCAACGAACCCATGAACAAGCACACTACCTATCGGGCGGGTGGCGACGCGGAAGTGTATGTATATCCGCAAACGCCCGAACAGTGGGAGTTTGTGCTCAAAATTTCCCGTACGGAAAACATTCCCTTGCGCGTATTGGGGTTCGGTTCCAATATTTTGGTAAGCGGCAAAGGCGTGGGCGGCATTACGTGTTCCACGAAGAAAATGAACCGCATTTTAGTGGAAGAAGATTGCATTAAAGCACAAGCCGGTGCCCCGCTAGATAAAGTGTGTGAACTTGCCTGCAAAGCCGGGCTCGCTGGTATGGAAAAACTGTCCGGCATCCCGGGTAGCGTAGGCGGTGCGGTATATATGAACGCGGGCGCATACGGGCAGGAAACCGCCGACTGTTTGGAGTATTTTGACATTATTGATTTGGAAGGTCGCCCGGCCACCTTACTTAAAAGTGATGTTAAATTTTCCTACCGCAAGGTAGAGGGGCTAGCGCCGTGTATTATTTTATCAGCCGGGTTTAAATTAACCCTGGGCAACTCCAAAGATTTACTGGCGGCCCGTAGTACCGTGCAACACAGCCGTGTAGAAAAACAACCCTTGGAATTTCCGTCGGCAGGAAGCGTATTTAAACGCCCGGTGGGGGATTATGCCTCGCGCCTGATAGACGTGGCGGGGCTACGCGGATTATCCGTAGGCGGGGCCAAAGTGTCCGAAAAACACGCCGGATTTATCGTCAATTTCAACCACGCCACACCCGAAGATATTAAAACGCTGATGGACCAAGTGCGCCAGAAAGTACACGCACAATTTGGTGTGGAGCTGGAATTAGAGCAAATTTTGTGGGGCGAATTTCAGTAAGTAAAATTTGACGTGCCCCTAAAAATAAGATATACTATATAGGTAGTTTAAGGAGTCGTGGTGTAGCCTGGTTAACACGCTGCCCTGTCAAGGCAGAGACCGCGAGTTCGAATCTCGTCGACTCCGTATTTTAGTTTTGAGTTTATAGCATATATCCCCGTTAGGATTAACTCCCGACGGGGATTTTTTTGTAAACCACTAATAGCATGGAAAATTTGGCAGTTTTTCAAGTTTTTCGGAAAAAGTTCTCTTTTCATGCTGACAAGGGCAGATAGAAAGTTGTTCTGTGAACAATTATTTTCCTCGATGCAAAAACTCTTGTAAAGTATTTTGGGTCCAGTGATCTAACTGCTTTACCAACTGGCCTTGTTTGGCTGCTTCCATTTGTCTGTCCACTTGTAGGCTAAGCCGTTGTTCTATCGGAAATCCACGCCTTTTTTCCGTAATAGCCCGCAAAGACGTATGGCGTGGTTTTTTTTGTTGATTGGGTTCTTCATATACATTTTCCACCAATTGCCCACGTCTGTCGTAACCGCGTTTGATATAACGGCTAATCTCGGGGTTATTCACACCTTCTACATACTCACTGGCATACCCACGTTTGGTAAAAATATTCGTTTTTAATAAGCACACAACTCCCTGTTGCCCAAAAAACATTTCCTTATAGTCTTTTAAGGAACCGGACCGCTGTTTAGGCAAGTAATTAACTTGCGTTACAAAATTTAAAGCAAGCCCATTTTGTACCGATACACGCTCTACACGGTCATATAAATACGCATAATAAATGGTTTCCCCATTAGGACCATGGGCCACTATCGGCCGCCCAAAACGGTCTTTTTTAGAGATAGTACGTGCAGGTGTCTCTTGCCATTGTACAGAACCTTGCGGGGTAGCAAACGGATAAACTTCACTTGCTACTTTACGGCCTTTATCATACGTCATAAGCACTACGGCCCCTTTATCTTTGCTTAACGTAATACGGTACGGACCTTTCCCGGCAGACATGCCGCCTATGTAATACTCTTGTGATTTGGGGCATAATGTCTTCCACCCACGGTCTCCGCCGCGGCGCGTACCCCGGGTAATATCTATGAGGTTAATCATTCCGTCTGCGTCATCACAAGTCAAGTGCCCGGCATGTTGCATAATCGTTTCCCGTTCTTCGGTAGAGCCGTACATGACGTCCGAATTAACCGAACGAGCTTGAAAGTATTGGTCCGAAAATCCAAGCGAGTGGCCTATTTCGTGTGTACCAAGCCGTTTTTTACTTTCACGTCCTAAGCTCAGTATCTTGAGTAACCCGGTATCGGCGGGTAAATAAATATGGGGAATAGATTCGTTTAACGTATAACATCCCCCGGCACCATGACCGCATTGCCATTGTATATCTCTAAACGACATAAATACAAAGTTCACATCACTGCCCTGTTCGCTCATTTGCACACGTACCCCTTGGCGAAGGATTGGTAAAATATCCACAAATTCGTCATCGCGCCCAGTCTGTTCAATGTGCCGGGCCGCATTAAAGAACCAATCATTATATGAGTCCACAATTAAGCGGCTTAGTTTATCGTAGTGTTTATCGGTATAGGCATCCCGCTGTAACCCAATAGAAAGAGGCTGCCCATTTAAAATTTTACGCAACAAATACTTTTCCCCCGTTTTAGAGGGTGTGTATTCATCCACATAATCGGCCATAGCACCCCACGGGGCTGCCCATACACCGAGCACCCCAAAGAGCATACAACCCAGTAAAAGTAACATCCCGCGCATTTTCATAATACATAGTATAGGGGTATAAGGTAAATTTTTCAAGGTCTTATTATATCGGTTGCTTTTGATATAATAGAGGTATGAAACAAAATTTCCCTTCTTATAGTGAATATAGAGATTATTTACTCAAACATTCGGTAACGACTCTTCATTCTCCTTTCGTAGGACTAGATGTAATGCCCGTTTTAGTGGCTCTGGGTGTATTTGTATTGCTCGGCTATATGGGACTCATTTTTTTAGAAAACCAAGGGATTGACCCTCTATGGAAATGGTTTGGGATAGATGTAATGTCCCTATTTGGAATTGTAATTGTCATTTTTATATGTCTGATTATAATAGGAGCAATTATTTCTTTTTCTCAAAAATCAGATACACAAACAGACCAACAACATGACCACAACTTAAAAACACTGACACGTTTACTAAACCTCACACTGGACGAACATCCCTGCTGCGAAATAAACATATTGGCTAAAGCTCTACATCCATACTGGTTTAGCTGTTATACAATTGAAGTCTTGGGGACTTTATATGGCAAAATACAAGACAGACTGGGTGAAATTGTCCTTTTACAAAAAATTGCAAAAAATACAGATGAACAAAATAGAATAGAGCGGTTTTTTATGGGATATGGTCTATTGGCAATATTTCCGTTAAAAACTCACTTTTCCTCTTCTACTATTTTATGTCATGATAAGGAAAAAATTTGGCCTAAATATATGAAGAATTGGCAAAAAGCAAATCTAGAAAGTACTGCTTTTGAAAAAGAATTTGATGTGTTTACAACAAGCCAAATAGAGGCCCGGCAATTATTAACCCCGGATACCATAGAAATACTTGCCCAAAATTTTAAAGATATCCCTTTAAGTCATTTTGCTATTTCATTTTCGCATAGTTACTTGTTTGTTTTAATTCCTCAAACAGACGAGTGGACTTCCCCCTTATTTTATGAACAGCTCTCCTTCTTGTTTAATATTCCAACATTATTTAATTTTAAAAATTTCCCCTATGAGTGGAATACTGATACCCTTTATCGAGAACGTTTTCAACAAGACAAACAAAACGATTGGTAAATTTAAATTTTTCTACCTGTTTAAAAAACCAGCACCATGCTACCCAAACTACATCCACCGTATTTTAGTTTTAAGTTTATAGCATAAATCCCCGTTAGGCATTTTGCCCGACGGGGATTTTTTTGTGCACCACCTACCTAAAAATCCAAGTGGAGAGATTCTCTCACGCTTGGCTTGTTCATACCATAACAGGTATTTGATGATTAAACTTCGCCCGATTGGTGGCATAGGATGGCCTATGATTTCGGCCCATTTTAAACGTAATTCCCGTGCGGTTAATTGTGTGTAATCGGTCATATTCCCTCCTATACACATTACCGCTTATAACGACCCAGAAGTCAAGTTAATATTTGATACTTGCTGTCATCGACGAACAAATTTTTAAATTTTGCCCACAAAAATTTATTGTATGGTTTAAAAACGAACACAACGTCTTCGAACTTACATTTCTGATGTTCCAATAATAATGCGTTCTACCATATCAGCGGTGTCGTTAACATTATTTGGTTTTTCTTTCCATAATTTAATATATATCTCCTTTCCGTTGGAATTCGGAGATATATCTTCATGGAACTCCAACATAGGTTGTCGAGGAGAACCGTTATTACATCCACCTCTTGCACCGCACGAGGGTCCTACATGCAAATAATTTTGTAGTTTTACAACTTCGGTAGAAACATTGTCTTTATTTAGAAACTCTACATGGTAGGTAGAGCGATTAGGATCCACATATATATAGGGATAGCCCAAATCACGGGCGTTAAGCCCGTTGAAGGCATAAAATGTGTTATCTTTACGTGTTTGAAAAGGCAAAGCTAAATACGTAAGGGTTATTTCTCCACGCAAGTCATCATATGTAATTTTCTGAGGCAACAAATTGGCATCCTCCCGCGTACACCAATTTGCATTTGAAGGAAAAACAAAAGGCATTTCCAACATTACAAGAGCTGTGGGGTTGTTGATGAATCGAGTTTCTTCAGAAAGTCCTTGTGTATAATGCTTACGCGTTTTGGGGTCAGAACAAGCGGTGGCTGCCATCCAGGGTTTTCCGGATACAATTCCTCCAAACACTTCCGAAGAAGGCTCATAATTTTGATGAGCAAAGGGAGAGAAAGCTACTGCTTGTTTGCGTAACGCAAATACCTTTTGCTTGGAAACTCCACTTAATGCAACTAATGGCCGAACTTCAACTGACAAGTCATCTCCCCAGGTAGATTTTTGCAGAGGGACGGATGATTCTTCTTTCTGTACCACCTCTTCAGAATCTTTCGCAGGAGCGAACATTTTGTGAAAACTGTTCAAAGCTGGTTTGAGGGCTAAAAAGCATAAAAATAAACAGATAAGCCCAAGCCCTATCAATATGCTGAGCACCATTTGATTAACACGCATGTATTTCTCCTGAAATGAAAACTAACCTGCTCTGTAAACTCTATTTAGTGATGGCCAATTCTTGCGCTTTTTTCATATCAGCTTGCGCTCCGGCTAGATCACCCAAGGCTTGTTTGGCCCGTGCACGGAATTGATAGGCTTGGGTACGATTTTCGCCGGCGGAAAACTCTATCGCTTTCGTATAATCAGCCACCGCTGCGGGGTAGTTCTTTCTTCCTAAATAAAGATTCCCCCGCATGTAATATGCAAAACCGGAAGATGAATCTAATTCTAACACTCGCGTAAAGTCTGCAATCGCTGCTTTATACTCTCCTACCGCACCACGGCAAAGCCCGCGCCGAGTATATGCTAATACCTCTGTAGGATTTAATTCAATCACGTGGGTAAAATCTTTAATTGCTCCCTTACAATCTTTTAGGTCTTCTTTGATAAATCCACGATTTAAATAAACCTCTGCACCCGCTTCCGGTTCTAATTCAATGGCTTTGTTTATATCTGCCAGTGCTTCTTTATACCGTTTCATTTCGTTTTTTAATAATGCACGGGCAAACCAATGACCACCGCCATTAGGTTCCAATTCAATGGCACGGTTTACGTCTTCCTCGGCACCTTGATAGTCGCCCAACTCCATTTTGGCACCGCCACGATAGCTATATAAAAGTGCATAAGTTGGGTTTAATTTAATACCACGTGTATAATTAATAACGGCCCCTTGATAATTCCCTTTGTTATATTCAGCTAAACCGGCCTCTTTATATCGGTTTGATAAAATCGTACGTATCCCTGTAGAACGGTAAGCAAAAAACCCAATTCCCACTAGTCCTACCACAAAAACAATTATTAAAGTTTTCTTCATGATGTTGTTCTCCTTAACTATACCTTGCCTTATTGTAGCTTATTTATCACGGTTTGGGTCCTTTTATTATATAATGAAACATATACTCTTAAGGAGGATTTCTATGGCTTTAATCGCATTTATAGGCCTAGTTTGGCTTATCGTATTACAAGTAACTGTCAACCGTTTGCAAGAGCAAATTGATGATTTAAAAACTTCTGCAAAAAAATCGCCTGTTTCGGCTGATACTACGCCCGCAACACCAACACAAACGGTCCAACAAACCAAAGAACAACCGGCCTTGGAAAATGCGCACTTTGAAACGCACGAAGTAAAAGAAGCTCCAAAACCGCAAGCGGCCCAACCCGCTAGAGTATATACAGCAAAGCCCAAAGAACCTGTTAAGCCGCCAGTGGAAATTACAGCGGCCAAGCTATTCTCGTGGATTGGTGGGTTTATGCTCTTTTTGGGAATGGTGTTTGGTATTAAATATGCCGTAGAAAATAGCATCCTCAGCCCCGCACTACGCATCTCCTTAAGCACGCTAAGCGGCATGGCCTTGGCCCTGGTCGGTTATTTTATCAAAAGCACTAAATACCGCGTTACAGCCCATACGTTGCTGGGTAGCGGGTTAGCTATTGTGTACGCAGCTATCTTTTGCGCCCATACCTTCTATCATTTCATCGGATTAACACCCGCTTTTATTTTAATGGCAATTACCTCTTTTGCCGCCTTAGGAGCTTCCCTTAAAAAAGATGCTAAATATGTAGGCTATTTAGGGGCCATTATTGCATTTTTGACGCCCATTTTGCTAAGTAACGGCTCGGATGCATGGGTGGCGTTTTTCCTCTACGTATTTTGTATCAACGCTGCCGCCGCTTACGCAGCTGTTAAAAAAGGATGGAACGGACTTTTAATTTGCACCTTATCGTTTACGTGGCTTAGCCAAGCGGCTTGGCTGTTCCCCTTAGAAAATTACAAACTCTTGGGGGTTGTGATTTTCTTCTCGCTTTATGCAGTAGCCAGCGCTTGGTTAGCACGCCGACACAAAACCCCTAGTGTCATTTCGTACGCAGTAGGTGGATTTTTAACCGCGGGGTTAGTACTCATGTTACCGGTTGGAGCGTGGTTGTCTGCCCCGGTAGTAGCTAATATGCCTTCTACAATAATTGTTTCCCTGGAATTATTGGGCTACGCACTACTTGTAAACGGACTTATCTTGGTACTGGCCGGGAAAGATTACATAGCGTATTTCTTTGCACGCATTGCCAAAGTGTTATCTTTCCTCATTTTATGTACCTGGATGATGAACCAATCCGCCCACTTGCCTCTTTGGCTTACGTTAGGGGCTTGTATGCTGTTTGCGGCATTAAACAGCGGGGTGGAACTGGCCCTGTGCCACAATGGCAAAAAACCGGACGGATTTTCCGTATTTTACCCGATTGCTACTATGCTTGGACTACTTATATTATCCCTCTTGCCCGGACAAACAGCCACGCTTGATTTTATCAGTGTATTTGGCATATTGAGTTTGCTGTTAGCCGGAACTTTAGTGCTTGCCGTACTGGCCGGTATGTTGTGGGTAGCTTTTGTGGCGGTGGGCGTGTTATTTCTATTCCTGTTCATTAGCTTACTGATAGGAACGGGTGGTTGCGGATGTTCTCTCCTGGTTTTACTAAGCGGTTTTATTCCATTATTACTGTGTGCAGGTGTATTTTTTGCCTTGCGCCACGTTGGAAAACTTGCCGGAATTGCCGCAGAAGAAAAGGGCGTGGGAGCCGTAACCGCTTTGACCCCGTTTGTACTGATTTTAACGGTCATCGCCCAAACCGGGCATACACTTTCCGCTAATTGGATACTAGCTACGGCCTTTGTGGTATGTGTGTTAACAGCCCTAGCCGCCCGCATATACAAAACGACCTTTACACTCCCGGCTGCTGCCGTAGGAGCCGGCATGGTACAGCTGGCTTTGTGGGGCCGCTTGGCTTGGGAAAATCCATCCGCATCCATAGGGACGTTATCTCTCTGGGGAACGCTTTTCCTGGCCCTGTTTGTCATAATTCCTTTTGTAAGCAAAGAACATTTTTGGAATAAAATCGGTCCGTGGATTGCCTGTGCGTTAGCCGGGCTTAGCACCTGTTTAATAGAATGTTTGCTTTTGGCTGATTATTGGGATTGCAATCTATTGGGTCTTATCCCGGCCGCGTTACTGGGTATTTATGGCTTATTGTTACGCAGGTTGTGGGGCAAAGCCCATTCAATTAGTATTGGGTTCATGAGCGGGGCTGCACTGGTGTTCTTAACTGTTATTTTCCCGCTGCAAATCCATGATTACTGGTTATGTGTGGCCTGGGCAGTTGAGGCCGTCTTCCTAGCGCGCTTATACAAAGAGTTGCCTTACCGGGGATGGCAGATCGGCACGGCGGGGTTGTTGTGTATGGTGTCTGCCTGGCTACTGTTAAGCGGGGATTTTTTCCCGTTGCCGACCGTGCGTATTTGGAACTGGTACCTGTGGATCTATGGGCTCACGGCAAGTGCGCTATTTGCAACAGCTTATCTGTGGGAAAAACCAACAGGGTGGAAAAATGCGTTTTACACGTTGGGCGGATGTATGCTGTTTTGGCTGCTTAACATAGAAATTGCCCACTGGTTTAATACGAGAAGCTACTTAACCTTTGATTTTACCGGGCAATTAGCCCAAGCACTGACCTATACGCTGGCGTGGGGCCTGTTTGGGTTCTGCACCATTGGTTTGGGGCTCCGGTTGCAAAAAAGTGTGGTTTCTAAAGTGGGCGTTGGTATTATGGGGCTCACACTAGCCAAGTTTTTCCTCTCCGATATTTGGCAACTGCAAGCGTTATACCGCATTTTGGGGTTATTTGGTCTAGCGGTATTACTGATTGTCGCCTCGTTTTGGTACCAAAAGAAACAAAAAGTACAGTAATGAATCGTTAAAAGATAAGGCCCCCACCCGGGGGCCTATTTTCTGTTATTTACTCAGGACATATTCCTCATCTCGGCAATAATGAACTAAGTTTTGCTGCTTTTTATGCCAAAGCATAAGAAC
This sequence comes from Elusimicrobiaceae bacterium, assembly GCA_045604045.1. Classification (GTDB taxonomy): domain Bacteria; phylum Elusimicrobiota; class Elusimicrobia; order Elusimicrobiales; family Elusimicrobiaceae; genus Avelusimicrobium. Next base: position 35,185 of record JAZUNI010000069.1, read on the forward strand.
AGCAAATAGATTGCGGGTTTCCGCTAAAGAATGATGTCCCATAAAAACAATTTGCACCCAATTACGTGCTTTGAGGTAATCGTTTTGATAATGAACCCCTATATGGTGTTGCGTGCAGAAATCTCCGAAACGGATTGATTCGCCGGGAGTATTAAAAACCAATGTGTAAATAAAATTTACCCGTTTGGATTCCTGGCCTAAAAGAGACAAAGCACAACTTTCTATAACGGGTAAAAACGATTGATGAATATCCGCCACTTCTTTAAATCTATCCTCTAAGGACGTTCGTTTTAATTCTTCGTGCAAAGCAAATAGCAAATTATATGAAAACGTAAACGGGATTTTATCTTTGGTGTAGTAATATCCCAAGTCCAAATACTTCGGCAAACGGGGATGTGCCGCGGGGATATGGTTACTAAACACCAGCGCAATTCCGTTAAAACCGGCCAGGCCTTTCCCGCTGGACGCGGCCGCCAAATATACACCCGATAAATCTAGCGGCATATTGCCAATGGAACTCATACAGTCCACGCACACCTTTGTAGCAGTTTGTTTACAAATTTGGAGTAGTTGCGGTAAATCGTTCAAAATTCCGGTAGAAGTTTCCACGTGTACAAACCATACCCAGGATGGTTTATGTTGCAAAATATAATCCGCCAGTTGGGGGTAGTCAAAGCTGTCTCCCCACGCAAAAGACAGATGTTCAAAATCCAGTGAAAAACGATGGGCCTGTTCCACAAGCCGTTCCCCAAATTCGCCGTTACTGAGAATTAACCCCTTACCATTTAGTGTGGATAATTGAGCGGCGATTACTTCATTGGCCAGGGTTCCGCTGCCCATCAGCAAAGCGGTATGTTTGGTGTGCGTCATTTGAGACAGCAAACTACACGTATCGTGAAAAATTACTTTAAACTCAGCTGATCGGTGGGATAGCGGGAAAGCGGCCAAATCTGCAAAAATTTGGGGATGTAATTTCACAGGTCCCGGTAAAAAACTTAATGATTCCATTTGTCTGTCTCCTCAGGGGTTATTTCCAACATCATGGGTTGATACCATGCTCCTTCTTTGCCTACTAACTGGTAAAACGGCTTAAAACCAAAAGAACGATACATTTTCAGTTCCCGGGTAGTACCGGATATTAGCAGACATTCTACGTCGTTTTTTAGTACATATTTACAAATCGCTTTGATAAGTCCCACCAAAATTTTGCCTTTTCTAAACTGAGGTTTAATACTTAAGAGACGCACTTCACACAAACGCTTGTAATGTGGGGGAATATACGCATTTAAGTTAGGTATTTTTTGATCCAAAGAAAAAGGCCGTTCTTCATTTAGGGCTACCATACCGATAACTTGTCCGCCCTTTTTTGCAATGATATATCTATTTTTTGCGTGCATTTTATCGGTTAGACTGTGTTTATCGTTCGTTTCGTGCTGTGGGATTTCTTCCACAAAGGTTTGATAATTTAGACGAGCAATTTGATCAAATTCATCAGTATTTTTTGCTACTTTAAATTTGATCTTCTTAGGCAAATGGCCATACACCACCAGCAAAATCGCCGCTACTAAAAGGATCCACAAGGTGGCCGAAATATAAAACCACAATACAATCGGAGAACACAGCATGGCGACAAAAGCAGCCCGTTTATAATTTCTTAACGCCAGCCAAAAGGTTGCAAACAAAACGGCAAGTATCAATAACGAAGTCCAAGGCAGCAGATATAGCCCGGCTCCCAATAAACAGGCCGCACCCTTTCCACCGCAAAACCCTAATTGAAACGGGAAAATATGCCCTGCCACGCAACTTACAGCCGTAATTCCCAGTAGCAAATCAGACGAAGAAAACAGTTCATGTACTAGGACAAGAGCCAGTATCATTTTCAGACCGTCCAATAGGCCTACCGCAATACCTGCTCGCAGTCCGTAACACCGGGCCACATTCGTAGCCCCGGCGTTTGCGCTTCCTAATGTGAAGATATTGTTTCCTTTCCATTTAGCGTAATAATACGCGGCATTGAAACAACCCAGCACATATCCTACAACGGCACACAGTAAAATTTTAAATACCATGATCAGTTCAATTTTTCTCTTTAAAATTATTTACTACACCGATACTTCTTAATCCACATAAAACAAGGGCAGCCGTGATATTTTTCATATACCCACATACACGGGCAATTCCACTTTAACCCGTATAAACACATAGCAACAATTACATAGAAAAAATAAAAGAACGCCGGGTGTATATATAATCCCAGTAGCCCAAATACCGTCATCATGCCCGATTTGGAACGGTATGAAAACGCCGTTTTTTCCGGTTTGAGACTATATCCCAAATACAAGTGAATAAATACCAGGCCACCTAAAACAGCCAATGTGATTTGGTGCATCGCCGTAAAATAACACAAAGCAAGCGCTAATACCAACCGCACTGCCACACTCCATTCCCCCGACAATGTAATACTCATCATCCGCACATTCTTTTGGTACAAAGCATAATCCGGGTTTTTTTGTAAAAGCCACTGTTCTTCGGCTTTAGCCCGACGCACCATCAAGGGCAAAAATAGTCCGCTTGCTAGTACTAACGTAAGCGCATTAGCCATGATCAAACTTCCGCACCAACACCAAAGCAAAAGAGAAGCATACATCGGGTGGCGTGCCAGCGCATACGCCCCCGTAGTACGCAAAGGATGATTTTGTTTAATTTCTATTCCATCTGACCATAGGCGTCCGATATTTAGTTTGGCCCACACGTGCCACCCGGTAGCAAACAAAAGCCCGATGCTACCCAGTACAAAGAAAAAACAATAGGGCACTATTGGTAGGGCTACTTGCCCCCAAGAGCCAATCCAACATGGAAACAACAACAAAACCAACAGCAACATCTCACGCGTAGAAAAAAAGTGGGTGCGTTGTTTTTCCAGTGTTTGGGAAGTGTGGCGGTATTCATAAAATTTCCACACTACCGCCGCTAAAAGAGCTACACCCGTTATATAAACAAGTATAATTCCCGCTAAAAAAAGAGCGGGATTATGAGCATGTTCACTTGCCCGCAACAACCACGTTATCATGCGTGCGCCTCCAAAGAATTAAAATACATACCGGAATAAAAGCAACAGCTAACCACTGATACACCGTTAAATCACCCCATATGCGGGGTTCTATCCGCCAAAATTCAATCACAAAACGCATAATCAGATAGGCAAGCAGATAGATGGGAAATAATAAATCCGGCCGTTGTGTATGCCGATAAAAAAAGTATAAACCGATTGCCATACTAAACTGAAATATACTTTCTACTAGTTGCACAGGAATAAAAAGCGCTCCGCCGCAACAACCGTTTAAGTAGCAACCAATTTTCCCAAACCCAACCGCCACGGCTAGCGGAATCACAAACCGTCCACCGAAACCGCCTGCGTTTCCACTACATTTTTTGTACAAGTTAATCGCTAAAAACGCCCCCAATAGACCGCCCATTACGCTCTTGCCCTGTATGAGATAGTCGCGCCAGCCATAAGAAAGCCAAATGGGTATTTTGGCTCCCAAAATGGCCCCGATAAAGGCGCATACATAAATGGGCAAGCGCACCCGCTCAGGCGGGCGTGGCATTTGTAGTTTCCACGCCACCACACCGCCGGCCATCAAACCAATAGCAGAACAAATAGCATAGGCCCACATAGTATTACCCTGCAATAGCTGCTATACCTAAGCAGGTCATAAATAATAAAAAGGGTAATCCAATTACTATTCCCAACAAAATAAGCAACACAATTCCAATCTGTTTTTTAGCAGAATACGGCTTCCCTGCTTTTTCGGTTGGGCCAGATGATAAATTAACTGGCAGTTGTTGCCCTGTTTCCGGGCATGTTTGAGTTGTATTTTCTTCTACCATAGTATTTTTCCTTTTAATGTATTGTATACACAAAACGGAATCACTTTTCCGTGACCGACGCTGACACCCGTACAACACTTTTGGGCGCGTTGCCAATCAAAGGTATCTGCGTCCATAAAATTTTTCACAATAATGCGCACAATCTTCATGTCTTTGTAAGAAGAACCGTTTCCTTGGGCAAATTCCTGCAACTTTTCCAACATAAAATTGTCGCCCAGCACTTTCCCCACAAAACATTTACAGACATTTTTTTGCATATAGTCTAAAATCGTTTTATCAAATGCAATGCGGTTGGAAATTTGCGTCTTACATTTGGAATAATCTATATAATCTCCCAAGGAATATACTTTATCTCCTTGGCAAAATAGAAATCCCAAACTGGTACAATTTTCGTGTGAACAAGGCAGCGGAATTAAATCTTTGTATTTCATATAACCACTATTAGCAATCGCCAGCAACATATCTTCTTGCATAACCGATGCAATCTCCGTTCCCACGGCACTGCCCACTTTAGTTAAACGCTGAAACGTAATGCCGGAAATATTTTTAAAATCCACCGCTAGTTTCAAAATAGCCGGAATTTCCTTTAAGTTCCCTTGATAAACGGTAACCGCCAGGCAAACTTTAATATCGGCCGAGAAAAGCCGAAGCAAAATCTCCCGTTTTTGTGCGAGGAGTTGTTGACCGCGAAGCGTTTGATAAACTTCGTCATCAAAACCATCAAACTGCAAATAAATTTCTACCCGGTCTTTATGTTTTTGGATAAAGTTAAACAGCCCCCTATCGGTTAGCAAATTAAGCCCATTGGTGTTAATTAAAATACGCCCGATGTCTGCTTGCAATGCCTCTTGCAAAATATCTTTAAACTTCGGATGTAACAAACATTCCCCACCGCTGATTTGTAGCACATCCAAGTGGCCCTGTTCTACGGTAAGCAGCGTTTGTAACCGTGCTTTGAATTCCTCCACCGAAATATGCTGTGGGGATTTTTTCCCGAAGTAGCAAATAGGACACGCCAAATTGCACTCCTCAGTAATTTCAATAAGCCCGGTACAAATATGCTGTTTATGTGCGTCGCACCAACCGCAATCGGGGCCGCAGTTACCCTTAAAGGCGGTAACCGCTTGAAAGGCTTTTCCTTCCACATCATACGTTTTATCAAAAAAACGCTCGGCATCTTTAGCAACTTGCACGGAGAATGAGCCGTGCTCGGGGCAGTTTTTTTCCAACCACACCTCACTTCCCCGTTGTACCTTTACAGCGGGAATTGTTTTTAAACATATGGGACATAATGCTTTTGTTTCTTGTCTCATAATGAATAATCCTAATTGTTTAATGCCATCTCTTTTAATTTTACATAATCTACTTTTCCCGTACCCATGAGAGGCATTTCTTCTACCACGCGAATCGTTTTGGGGACAGCCAGCTCACTAAGTCCTTTCTCTTTGAAGGAAGCAAGTAGTGCCCCGCGTTCTAGCGTAGGTTCGGTGGTAAATAGGACTAACTGTTCGCCTTTTTTCTCATCGGGAACGTTTACTACCGCGTGCATTTTGCCTGGCCACAAAGCATTGATTTCCGTTTCCACCGCTGTTAAGGAAATCATTTCGCCCGCTATTTTGGCAAAGCGTTTGGCACGGCCTAAAATAAACACAAATCCGTCCTCATCCACACGCACGATGTCGCCGGTGTCATACCAGCCATCTTGCGGCGGCTCCAACACGCCAGGGTTGCTATCGCGCAGGTATCCGGCCATAATGTTGGCGCCTTTTACAAGCAGTTTGCCACCATCTTCCACACCGGGGATCGGTTCCAACTTATATTCAATACCCGGCAAGAAACGCCCAACGCTGCCGCGCTTAAAGTACATAGGCGTGTCTAATGCCATTACCGGGGATGTTTCCGTGGCACCATACCCTTCCATAATACGCAAACCGAATTGGTCGTAGTATTTACGGATGGTAGATTCTTTTAGTTTTTCTGCCCCTACTACGGCTAGCCGCACGGAATAAAAATCATACGGATGGGCCATTTTCGCGTATCCATTAAAGAAAGTATCCGTACCGAAAATAATAGTCGCGTTGCGATTATAAATGAGTTCCGGTACAATACGGTAATGCAAAGGCGACGGATAGAAAAATACAGGTACCCCGCTAAGTAAAGGCAGTAATGTACCGGCCGTGAGTCCAAACGAATGGAAAATCGGCATAGCATTAAATACCCGGTCTTTAATGCCTAGGTCCAATACGCTGAGCACTTGTAAACGGTTAGCTTGGATATTTTCGTGCGTAAGTACCACCCCTTTAGGCGTTCCCTCACTACCCGACGTAAAGAGTACCACTGCCGGATCTTTGGGGCTTGCGTTGCCGCGTACCATTCTGTAATAACGACGAGGGAACGAAGCGGCCACCCACCCGACTAATTTATCCCACAGCGTAATCTGCTTTTTGAGGTCTTCCAAATAAACGAGTTTCAGCCCCGCTTGTTTCAAAGCCGCTGCCGTTTCCAACAGTCCGCCTTGCTCCAAAAACGCTTTAGAAGTAAATACGGTAGATATTTTAGCCGCTTTGCAACAGGCAAGCATATTTTTTACGCCCGTTGAAAAATTGAGCATACACGGCGTAATACTAAACGCACGCATCCCGAAAAATGCCACTACGCTTGCCGTCATATTGGGTAACAGCAGTCCGGCAAATTCGCCCGGCTTTTGGTATTTGGCAATCTTTTTACCTAGTACAAATGCGGCTGTTACAAATTGTCCATACGTAAGCGGCTTGCGTGTAATATCGTTGATAATTCGTTTATCACGGCCGACCAAGTCCATCGTATCCAACAAAGAATCAAACAAGGTCTCCTCTATATTACCGGCCGTATATTTCATATTTACCATTAAATCATACAACGCTTGGGCGGTTGCTAAACGACGCGCTTTCCCCTTGATAGACGGATCTACTTGTAACGTGGTAGGCGGTTGAATGGTAATGGTAATTTTGCTTTGCGGACGTGTTTTAAATTGCGTTCCAAAGCGTGAAAACAGCGAATACTGACTTCCTTCCAAATACACCGGAAGTAACTGGGCATCACTTTTGTCTGCAATCATAGCCGGGCCAGGGTAAATTTTCATCAGTCCGCCGGTAGTGGTAATACGTCCTTCCGGGAAAATAACAACCGGCTTACCGGATTTTACTTCCTCAATAATGGATTTCACGGCCATGGGGTTGGTGGGGTCAATGGGAAAGTATTTGACGAGGTGTAAGAAAGGTTTGACCCACCACTTTTGGCTGACATACGTGTCAATAGCAAAATACAAATTATCCGGCAAGTATACCCACAACAAGACCGCGTCTAAAAATGACGTGTGGTTAGCAATAATGAGCACGTTGCCTTTTAAATTTTTCCAATTTTCTAGACCATTTACCTTTACACCATACACAAAATTAAGCACCCGCGTTAAAACCATCCGAATAATATGCTGAGGCAATAATCCGCAGATATAAATGGCTGCTAACGCGTTTAAAAAGGCAATGATACCAAAGACGGCCGGTATCGTAAAATGCATAGCGAGTAAAAGTGCACAAAATCCACTTCCCGCCACCATAAACAATGCGTTGATAATGTTATTGGTAGCAATCACGCGCGAACGAGTATCCCCAGTAGCCAAAAATTGCAACATGGCGTTAAGCGGTACTACATATAAACCACCACATACCGCAAAACCGAGTAAATCAAACGTAATGCGTTTGCCGGCAAAAGTCATCAAAAATGCCTTGTAATCAACAGGAATATCCGAGGATATATATCCCGAGGTAGCACACGCCAAATCTGCCAAAAATACGGTCATAATAATGGCACTTACAGGAACGTACTTACTGGTAATTTCGCCTTTCACTAAAAATTGGCAGAGCAAAGACCCTAGCCCAATCCCACAAGAAAAAAGCGTAAGCAAGAAGGTAAAGAGCCCCGGGGTACCATTTAAAATATCGTGTGCTAAGGCGGGCATCTGTGCAATGAGTGCCGTGCCCAACAACCAAAACCAAGAAATACCTAAAATACATAGAAAAATATCGTGGTTTTGTTTGGCAAAGGCCATATTTTTCCACGTACTTCGTAAGAAATTTTTATCTACGCGCAGCGTCGGGTTCGCCGGCTTTTGGGCCGGAATAAACAAACTGGCCAAGAGCCCCAACACCGCTACACCCAAAATAGCACCGGGCAATAGATATTCGTTTGCCATGATGATAATTCCACCAAAAATAGTCCCTTGTAAAATGGCTCCATACGTCCCCGCTTCAATGATACCGTTCCCGGCAATAAGTTGTTGCTCTCCTAAGATATCGGGCAAGATACTGTATTTGACCGGACCAAAGAAGGCCGATTGCGTACCCATTAAAAACAAAACAAATAATAACAAGGGCACGTTGGTGGTTAAGAACCCGGCCCCCGCGAGCAAAACAACAACCACTTCCAATCCCTTGGTGGCTTTAATTAAAATATCTTTACGAAATTTATCCGCCAGTTCCCCGGCTAACGCCGAAAATAAGAAAAACGGCAACATAAATAACGCCACTGCCAGTGCCACAATGACGGCTTTATCCCCGTCAGCCATGGTGGTTACTTTGTAAGTAATAAAAGTAGCCATAGCCGTGCGGAAGAAATTATCGTTGAATGCTCCTAAATACTGTGTACAAAATAACGCAAAAAACGAACGGTTAAAGAAAGTTTTAAGTAGGGATAACATATTATTTCTCCTGTTGCAAAGATGCAAACCAATTATTCAAAATTTGTTCCAACCGGGGACGATCTGCCTCCGGAATTTTCTCCGTCAAACCGCGCATTAGTTCGTCATATCCCGGCCATATTTCATCAATCAAATCTTGCCCTTTGGGAGTAATGCAAATGATATTTTCGCGGCGGCTTTGCGGGTTAGTTTGGCGTGTAATCCAACCGGCATGAACTGATTTTTCTACCAATTTGGTAATATTGCTGGCTGAAACAATTAAGTGTTTGGAGATTTCTACCTGGCTGATACCGCGCCCCCGGTTAAGATATGCCGCCAACAATAACAAGTTGAAGTGCACAACAGATAAGTTGTACGGTTGCAAATAATGTTCTACACGCGATTGCAGCACATTGTATAATAAAGCAAATACATAAGCAATACTTTCGTATTTACGCCCCTTAGAGGGGTCTATTGCGTAAAAACTAGGATCTAGATTTATACTTTTCATATAAATAGTTTACTAAGAAACTTTTTATTTGTCAAGTGTTGTGTTAAACGTAGACTTACAAGCGTCCAAAACCCATTATAGAACTATAGATATATTGAACACTTTAATGAAGCAACATAAAGTAAATATAAAAATTAGTCAAAGCAACAAATGTATTTTTACAAAGAACATGCCAAGCTAATGTTTGTCCATTTGGAAAGGAGTTGGTTTAAGTCATTCACTCTTTCTTGATTCTTTCGCTCTATAAAATCGGGGTCTCTAAATCCACTGCTAAATGTTCTAGGTAACAATCCCAATTCTTGCAAACGGATAGACAAACTGGTTGCGGAAACATGTGAAAAGTAGGGAGTAAGCGGTTGTGCAAAATAGCGGTTTAGTTCTTGTTGGCTTTGTACCCAACGTTTTCGTTTGCCATCGCAATAATAATCTCCGGGACCAAAGAAATCAAAAACATATCCCCGCCCGTACTTTTCCAAAAATTTTTGCACTACAAATTGCGTTGGCATTAGCAAATGAGCTGCAAATACATCGGCTCTGTGTTCTAAGGACGCTAGCTGTTCTTCACTCAATTGCTTCACATTGAGACCAGGATTTTCACAAAAATCAATTACATGCCGCACTTCGTGAGCAAATGTAAATGCATATCGGCACCGATTTATATGCCTTAACGATTCGTCTAATACAATCCATTTCTTTTTACCATCCGTTAATGCCCATCTTTCTTCAGTATCTGTCTTTTTATAAATTTTTGCGAAACGCAACTCAAATTCTTTATATTCCGGATAAATTATCCCTGTATAAATTTCATCAATATCAATATGGGGAACAAGCCCCTCTTGCTTACATGTAATTAAATACCTGTTAGCAAGTTCTTCTGCTTGGCTCACATTATCTAAATCATTTTCCACCATTCTTTTTCAACTTGGTTTTTCGATACAATACAAAATCATCGGAAAACCGATCTTCAAGTTTGAGAGCAAATTCTTCTTTTTTTTGTTCTTTAGCCACTTCGGCAAATTTTTGTAGGTCTTCTCCAAAAACTTCTGCCATACGGTATATTATCCACGGTTGTGGGATTTCATTGTATATTTCTACCTTTGAAATATAACTGGGAGATAGTAATTTGTTATCTTCCCCGATGGTACCTATTTTTTCAATAAAATCTTTAACAGTCCAGCCATTTTCCCTCCTTAATCTCTGTACTAAACGGCCGAAGTTTTCTTTGTTGTTCATAGCAGTATCCCTTTTAATACTAATTTTTACTAATTTACACCAAAAATAGTGTACTTCTTTTTAATTGAAATGTCAAGTCCCAAATAAACGCTTGACAACCCCATTTATTTAATGGCATAATAATGGCATATTGGAACGCCAATATATATGCCAATAACATTTCATCCAAATTATCAAATTACCCAATCTATCCTAGAGAAACTCTATAAGATTGACCAAATTAAAGAGCAGGTCAAAGATATGCCATTAACGCCGCGCGTACTGGCCGGGCTT
>JAZUNI010000070.1:0-3543 GCA_045604045.1 Elusimicrobiaceae bacterium
TTATTCAAAAATTTGATTACGAACCAAAGCCGGGAAGTATTTTTAAAACAGTGGATAGTTTAGGGTACGGAACGATTAAAACATGGAAAGTTATCGAAAATATAGGAAAATTACAAAATTCTAAATATGAAGTAAAATGTAAATTGATTAATACTAAGTTGAACCCTTAAATGTTATAAATATTTAAGGGTTTTTTTATGCAAATTTTATTCATTTCAAAAAAGGACTTGACACGAAAACCCTTGATATAGAGCCATGTATATTTTATGTATACCGTGTTTTTACGTCATTTTTCAAAAACCCAATAGCGGCGCGGTTTTGAAGGTGTAGCTAGTTAACATAATGCAAGTTATGGGTAGCTATTTTAGTATAATTATACATGACAGAAATATTTGAAAATAACCGTCATAATTTAGACAAAATATTGGAAGGACAAAGGAAAAGGCCCCAATGAATGGAAGCCTGATTTTTTTCTTCTATTATATAGAGATAATTTTTCATTTCATTACCTTTATTTTTATTTTTATTTTTATTGGAACGCTTATAGCTTTTTCGTGTGTCCAATTGTAGGACCGCCTTTTTTTATAACGTGATGGGGTGACGCCTTTTAAAGCGGCTTGGATATATTCTTTTAAACTTATCTTCATTTTACATAACCCCTTTTCTATTTTATTTGTAAGCCCCAATTAAGGGGCTATTTATTTTATTTTGGTTGTGGTTCTTTATATTCGAACCTTCCCCACGCTTCATAACAACTCATTATATTGAATGCCAATTGATAACCCCTTTCCAGTGGATCCATTCCATTCATTCTTTTTAGGAAGTCGCTATCATTTTTAAATTGTTCTAAAAAATACTCCATTTTATTTTCGTTATATTCTTTGATTTTTGCGGCCTTTTCATTTTTCGCTTTTTCGCGATTTTGTTTATCTTGAATGGCTTTTTCCGTTCTAAAATAATAACCTTTGCCGTTGCAAGAAAAGCAAGTACCGCCTGATATTGCTCTATAATGACTTAAAAATCCAGATCCATTACATTTTCCGCAAGTTAATTTTATTTTAGCCATTCCTTAAAACCACCTTATCTATTTGATGCTTTAATTTTAACATATATATTTACCGAAGTAAACTATAATATACAGTTAACTTACTATGGTAAACCAAATTTACCCTAATTAAGTATTTATTGTAAGATTTAGTCTAATAATGGTATAATTTTTAGAGTAGGAAATAATAGGAAATGCCTTCATTCACGGCGTTTAATAGTGGATAGAATCGGCTTTCATTCACGGCCTAAAGTGGATAGTAGAAAGGGGTACACGATGAATATGTTTTTACGGTCTTTATTGGGCCAATATGTAGGCAGGGAAATTTATTTGAATGCCGATCCAGGGGGCGGCGGCGGCCAAGGTGATCCAGGCGGCCAAACCGATCCGGGGACAGGTGGACAACCGGGAGCGGGCAACCCGGAAACAAATAGCTTTGACGATTTACTAAAGGACCCGGCTATAAAAGCCCAATATGAAGCAACCTTACAAAATCATTTGAATGACCGCTTCAAGAAATATAAAGACGTGGATCCCGCGGAATATAAGCGCATGAAAGATGCTGAAGACAAGAAAAAGCAGGAAGAGCTAACAGATACGCAAAAACTTGAATTGAAGCATCAGGCCATGGAAGCGAAGAAAACGACTTTAGAAGCAAAAGAGCGGGATATTTCAATCAAGGAACATGCCATTGATAACGGTTTGGATCCTAAGCTTATTTCCAGATTAGTGGACAAGTCTTCCATTAAGAAAGGGGAAAGCGGCGAATTTGAAGGCATAGCGGAAGCCGTAGAACAAATTAAATCAGAGTTTCCCCAATTGTTTCAAGAGCAAACGGACCAAGGGGCAGGGACTAATAAGCCGCCTAGCTACAAAACGCCGGGACAGAATGGAAACCCGCCAACGCCTAAAGATCCAAAAGAAGCGGGTAGACAAAGAGCGCTTGCTAGACATAATAAGCAGAAAAATTAGAAGTAAGAAGGAGGAATAAAGAATGGATTTACAACCACGTTTTGAACAAATTACAGTTGCAAAAGAATTTTTGCATTCCACGGCGGGACTAACTTATAAAGTTGGTAACGTAACGTTAAAAGCTTCCGCGTTTCCTAAAGGGAACCTGAAAGGCGGTACTTTAGTTATGAAGGGAGCAGACGGGTTATTCATCCCTTATGTAGCTTCCGCGGGAACAACGCCGGTTGCAGGGGTTGTGTACGCTATTGCCAACGATATTACGATTGGAGAGCGTAACGTACAAGTGGGAGCGATTGAAAAAGCTTACTTAAAGGCTTCTAACTATACGGCGGCAATTAATGCGCGTCTTCCACTAGATAGCGAATATCGTTTATTAGTTAGATAACCATTTTAATAGTACCAATCAAATAGTAAATTATGAGTTTATGAGGGAGGAAAACAAATGTTAACACTTGACGAATTTGCAGGCGATCAGTTTTTGGGTTATATCGAAAACGTTCCGCCGGCTAGAAATTATATCTTATCCCGCTTCATGCCAATAGAACCGGTATTCGATCTTAAATTTGCTTACAACGTAATTGATAAAAAATATGGCCGTACCGCTTCAATCACTGGATTCAATTCAGATGCCCCACTAAGGGACAAAGATGGGTTGAGCCAAGCTTTTGCTGAAGTTTCTAAGGTACAACATGGTTTTCGTGTAGATGAATATGAGTTGTTACGCTTTGCAAACCCACGCCGTGAAGAAGAACGTCAAAAAGCCATTGATTATGTATATAACCAAACGGATAACCTTATTCAAGGGGTTTACGACATTGAAGAATGGATGCGCGCGCAAGCTATGTACAAAGGCCGCTTAGACTATTCAGAAAATGACGTCGTTATCAGTGTAGATTATCAGATCCCGGCGGCCAATAAAATGGTAGCGGCGACGTCATGGACAGATATTAATTCTAATCCATTAGTCGAGCTTCAAGCGGTTGTTACTCAATTTAAAAACGCTAACAAAGGCGAAGCGCCGGCGGAGATTCACGTAAGTAGCAAAGTTAAAAATGATCTATTGAAATCCAAAGCGGTTATCCTTCAGGTTTATGGAGATGCTGATAGTCGCCGCCTTATCTCTAATGCGGATCTAACAAGCGTATTAGAAAACTTGGACCTTCCGCCAATCGTTGTTCAAGATACACAAATTGACAACGGCAAAGGATTAGAAAGACTATTACCAGAACGCCGCGTAGTAGCTTTAGGTGGCGGAGAAGTTGGTAAATTGTATTGTGGTCCAACGGTTGAGAAAAATTTTGATACCGGTATGTATGTATTACCTATCATTGAAACGAAGCAAGTCGGAGGCCAAGCGGTCTTAGGAAGACAATGACTAGACCCAACTCCTTGGCTCACAGAACGACATGGCTACGATCCGACTTGTAGCTTTAGGTGGCGGAGAAGTTGGTAAATTGTATTGTGGTCCAACGGTTGAGAAAAATTTTGATACCGGTATGTATGTATTACCTATCATTGAAACGAAG
>JAZUNI010000071.1:0-9980 GCA_045604045.1 Elusimicrobiaceae bacterium
GGTTTATTTTTTGTGAGGTTTTGCGCCGGTTGCGGCGGCGGTGCGTGTGTGCGTTGGCTTAATTTTTGCTTAATTTTTTGTAGATTTTGCGGGCGGTGCGTGTGTGTGTATGTAAAGCGTATTAAGTACATATTGTCTACAGTGCATAAAGAGCAAAAACATGCTTTCCTGCAGATTGTTGTGCATATACTGCCACTATAAAAAATATTTTGAAAATTATAGTGCCACTATATTGCTGAATATGCTATGTTAGTGTATTGTGATTACAAGTCATGAAGGAGGAGCTATGAGCGAGCACACAGATTTTTTTGATGACGTGTACAGCAAGTACCTGGACCTAAAGCCAGACCATTGGTTTGCGCCTGCAGAAGAATATGCGCAAATAAGCCCTAGGGTAGGGGAGCTTGCAAAAGCCGCCTATGAAGCTGTCTTGCACTTGAAATTTGAGCTTGCAGGCGTATGCGACAAAGAACTGCAGCAGGCGAAAAAAGCCGGGGAAAGCTGGCCCAAAAACTGGGAGGTAACACCATGCGCATAACACCACGAAGCAAGCTAGGGCGCAAGCTTGTGCGCCTGTACTGGGACGTTTTTACGGTGTTGGTGCTTATTGGCCTGGTAAAATGCGCAATTTGCTTTTTTTTTGGTGCCATGTGAACACGCCCGAAGTCGGCGCAACGATTGCAAAAGCATACGGCTTTTTTGCCTTTTAGTGCGTTTACAACCTGTTGCGACCGGCTGGCACCAACGCCTTGCCGCACTAGCGACCGGCTGCCGGAAAGCATGATTGTATGTTTTGCGAGCCGAAAAACCGGCAAAACACGGCGGTAACAGCCGCCGGAAACCCGGAAACGAACAAGGAGGTACTGAATGACCAAACACCCGACCGAACCGCCCGCCGCCACGAGCACACGAGCACCAACAGCGGCGCTGTATGCGCAATGCGCGCACGTGCTTGACCTTGTGCGCATTTTGAACTGCCGCCACGGAAAAAGCGCCCGTAATGATGAGGCCGCAATTGCCCTAAACTACCACGTAGCCTATGCCATTTTGTACGCCACCCGCCTTGCGCAAAATTGCCCGCAAAACGGTTTTTTGCGGGCGGGTGATGAAATAACACTACCAACTGCTGGCGCACGTGTGTGCGAGCCGTTTAGAGGGCTTAGCGGGCAATTTTACTGCCAGCGTGACCCCTCAAAAAGATAAATGCACTGCTACATAGACGAAATGACGAGCGCAAGACACAGCAAGCCAACCCCGCACAAACTGCCGCCGCCCGGCGGCGTTTGTTTTGGTGACAGGCCCGGAACGAACACAAACGAGAGCGGGAACAGGAACCCGACCGCCGCAACCGCCTGCCGCCCGCCGCTAGGCCCGGAACGAACCCAAAAACACGCACGATTTGAGCCCCGGAAGGACGTAGCGCACCAACGCCCGCCGGAAACGGCTACCGCTTGGAAATTTCCAATTTCCCGGCCGTCCGGGCTTGGAAATTTCCAGCGGAAGCGACACCCACGCCCGGAACAACCGCCTGCAGGCTGGTTTTTGCCCGCCGCCACGCCGCCAGAAACCATGCAAATAGCCGCCCCGCCACCCCTTGCCCCGCCTCCTGGCATTCACGAGCGTTTTGGTATTTGGTTGCCTCCCTCACCCCACCGTTGCACCTCACAAGCCGGCAATGCCGGCTTGTATGCCGGTGCAAGGTGGTTTTCGGTCGGCACGGCGCTGCGCGCCGGTTGCGGCCCGTTCAGTCGGATTGCTGCGGTTGAAGCGGCCCAGCTGGGCCGCTTACGCCCTTGCAACCGCCTTCACAGGCCACAGCGCTTACGCGCGTCATTGAAATCAAATGTCGCAATATTTAATTTTTTCTTGACAAATCTACAAACATGCTACATACAATAAGGAGTATGGGAAACATGAATCTGTTAAAAGCGAACTTTATTGGCAAAGTCGGCGAAGTCTACGGCGCAAAATGGAAAAGCCAAAACGTTGTTAAGGCTATTCCGTTTTCACATGCTCCTCATAACGAAAAACAGACGAACGCAGTCCGGGCTTTTGAATGTGTTAATCGTGTTGCTGGTGGCATGGCAAAGTATTTCTGGCAATACCTAAATCTTTCCGACAAAAAAATGCTTAAACACAACGCGGTAGCTCAGATGTTAAAGCCGCTGCTTACCGGCGGCGTTTTCAACCTGTCGGCTATAACTAGCATTGTTGGCGACTATGGTACAAGTACCATAGACGCCGTGAGCGTGAATTTTTCAACCGGCAACTATGCGCTGGAAGTTTCAATTTCGCCTGCAACATTGGATGTGCAAGACACCGCAGCGGCAGTTTTGCTTGTGGACGAGTTCGGAAAGGTTATTTTTGGTTCTGATTTCGTTTCCCAGTCTTTTGCAAAGGCAGGAGTTGCCCGCCTTAACGAAGCGTATAAGTATTACTGTATTTTGTTGCGTAGCGACAAAATAAATAACAAATGGATTCCCAACAGTTGGGCATTGTTGGAAGCAACCTATTCTTAATTAGGTAGTCTGGCCGTTGGTAACGGCTTGCATATATGGCATGGGTGCAGCGCGTTGCGCATCACCCATGCTGATAAAAATATTTTTCGAGGGGTAGACCTATGGGAAAAATGAACTTGCTGAAAGCCAACTGGACAGGCAAAGTGGGCGAGACAGTCGGCAGCAAATGGAAGGGTACGAGCACAATTCGCACGTACACAAAACCGTCAAATCCAGACACTGCTAAACAGCAGACCGTGCGCGGTGGCTTTGGTGAAATCACTAGCTTTGTCGCACGTTTCACTGATCAGCTGCGCTATCTGTCCGCACTGCAGACCCGCAATATGTCCGTGCGCAATGCAATCATCAAGCTGAATGCTGAGATGGTTTCATCTGGAACGCTGACAAAGGCTAACTTGCTTATCTCAAAAGGTGGTCTGCAGAAGCCCGCAGGCTTTACGGCCACTGCCAGCGCAACCGGCGTAAGTGTGTCATGGACAGCGCCGACCGCTACAAACTTCACTGATGACGCAATTGCCGTCATTGTTGTTGTCGAAGAGGAAAACGACATTGCAGTCGTGGCAACGGAAAAAGTAAGCGCACTGTCAAAGACAGTTGCCGTCACACTTCCGACAGGCGTCACCGCAGATGTGTACATGTACTTCATCGACTACCGGGGCACCAACAAGGTTGGTTCTGATAGCGTTTACGCAAGCGCCGCTGTATCGTAATCAACGGAAAGCGTATTTTTTTCTGCCGGAGGGCAGCACCGCAACAAATGGCAGTGCTGCCCTTTGTTTTTTATAATTTTGTTTTTCCGGGAGTTTTCAAGGCATGGGAAAGTTTAATTTTGTTTCGGGTGGTTACTATGGCAAAGTTGGCGAAACGGTCGGCCAGCGATGGAGAAATAAAAGAAACGTGCGTACTTACGTTATCCCAAAAAACCCGCGCACGGAAAAACAACAGGAAAACCGTGAAAACTTTGCGGACTGTACAGGCGCCACGCAGCTTGCCCTACAGCTAAACGGCGCTTCACGTATCTGGGATGCGTCAAAAAATACGGCCTTCAACATTCGCGTGGGCGAAAGCCGGAAATTCGCCGACAACGGCGGAGCTTTTTATACTTATATCCCGGTTTTGCCATACGGCTATAATCCTGCTTATTCGTTTGCGGCTATGCCTTGGAAAAACGGCAATACGCTAACTTGGACCTGTACAAGCACGGATAATTTAGGTGGGCGGAAAATGGCCGTTGCAATTCAATATTACAATTCGGCAACGTCTAAAAACGTCCGGCATATCGCACGTGGCACTATTACCGGCAGTGTTGGTGCGTGGACATTAACGCTTTCAATTCCGACCGGCTACGAGATTACTAACGAAAGCTGGCAAGTTGGCGTCTCTTATGATGATGACGTTTTGGACATGCCTGTAATTTACTTGCCTGCTATGTCGCTGGCAGATTTGAAGCAGAAAGTAACGGTTACGCCGCAATCGGTTAGCTTGTCCTGGAACGCTTCTACAGGCATTTACACCGGCACAATAACGCTCAACACGGCACTGGAAGCAAGCGCCGCCGTACTCACAACCGCCAATTTATCGGGCGTTCTTCTGGGCGTTGCGGCGACACAATCAACAGTTATACAGACGGTTACAAGCGCCGGGCAACTGTCATTTACTTTTACACCGCACACGGACGCACTAGGTCAGCGGGTTTTGTTTCCCGCCGGAAGCACATGCGAAATTGCGGCGGCGACTTTTGAAAGCGATAATTACATTTACACGCTCAACGCCGCCACATTGTCTTTTTCGGCGGCGCTTGTTACTCAAAACTGGCCGCTACTTTCCTTGTCAGCAGTCCGCAATGCGGACAATACTTTTACGGTCGACACCGGCATTACAGGAGCGGCCAGCAGCGCCGGAAGCCTTTCCCTTTCTGCAGTTTCTTACACCTCGCAACTCGTTGCGCAAAGCATTGCTATAAATTGCTCCGTTGGTGCGGTATCGCCGACCCTTGCATTTTCCACAAGTTCGGCAATTGCAGAGATTGTCAACAAAAGTGCACAGACTATTACACCGTCAGCCCTGCCGACTTTTGTAAAATCCGGCGTTACGTACACGCTGAACCCATCGCAAACCGTTTCTGTTGGTGCTGGTGCCTCGTCCTTTTCGGTTTCTGTTTCTGCGGTTTCCATTGCTTACAATGCAACGACAAATGCGCATACATTTACTTTTTCGGCAGATATAGCCCTGCCGTCATCGCTCAACTTTTCCGGCACATTGACCTTGTACGGCGTCATGCAGACAGTTTTTACTACGCAACAAGTTGCAGGAACACTGGCGGCAAGTGGTGCAACTTTAACGGCAACGCCCACTTTGTCAAAAGACACATACAATCAAATCTTGCACTTTCCGGCGGGCAGTACAATTACAATTCCGACAATGACCCAAACCGTAGACGGCTACACGTTTACGCTGACAGGTGCCACGTTGTCAGCGCTTGAAAGCAATATTCCGGCGCAAGTGTATTTTGCCACTTGGACAGAAGATGCAGACTCCCTTACGCCGCTTTTCTCGTGCACACTCACAGGTATTACAAACTTTGTGCAGAAAACCTGCAGCGCACTCACAATTAAGATGGACGATGAAGACAACTTTACGCCCGCATGGGATGATGAAGTAGACATTTACTACAGCGGAACGGCAGGCCAAATTGTAATGGACATGTCGATGTCGCAACGTGCGCTTGGAAAAAACAATAAGCCGCTGATAAACATTAGCGACATTCCCACCTTTGTTTGCAATGGTGTTACTTGGAAACTCTTTGAAGCAACCGGCTGGCAATATCTAAATGCAACAATCACGCTAAAAGATGTAGACGCTTTGACCTTTACCGGCACAATGACAGATGGCCAGATAGATATATTCTGGCAATACCCGACACTTGCAGGCTTTCCGACACAGGCATATCCAGTCACATACACCGGCGGCACTCGTCCGTCCGGCGCTTATGTATCTTTTGTAAGTCCGGCCGCAACGTATTACGCAAGCGCTGGCGCTTGGGAAGTTTTGGAATTTTTCGATGAAACAGGCGAATACATACAGTTTACGGTGGATGTGCTTAACGAAACAATGAAAAGCCGAATTACAGCAGGAGGCTATTACACATTTAATGCCTTGAATTACGGCGTAACAATAACACTGAAAGACGCAGGCGGCACGGAATGGGTAAATCACACAATAACGGTTACAAAAGTATTGGCTAACATTACAGAGGTCGAATAAATCTTGACAAATGCGCTACAGTGCCCGACACTGTAGCATATTTATGTTTTTTTAGGAGCATTTTTACTATGGGAAAACAGAATTTCTTGCAAGGCGGCTTCAAGGGCAAGGTTGGTGCTTTTGTTGGCAAAGGCTGGAAAGACATGCTTGTTATTCAAGCCGCGCCGACAGTAAACAACCCGCGTACCGAAAAACAACAGAAAATGCGCGCCGGTTTTGCCCGCAGGGTGGAAGCCTGCAAGCTTGCAATGCAGGCAAATTACAACGCTAATTTTTGGGAAAGCACCAGTAACACAAAATGGGCTTTGATGATGTCCAGTAGTTCGCAAATGTACAGCGATACAAAGAACATTCTGCAGTATACGCCGCTCATTCCTTACGGATATTCGCCCGCTTACGTTACATCTGCAGACCCCGAAACGAGCGGCCAAAACGTGATACTGGCGTTTGACACAACCGACGACATCAGCGGGCGGGCTATGTCAGTTTTGCTGTATGTAAAAGAAACGGCTACGAACACTTACACAGCGCAGCTTGTTACGGCTTCTGTTGCCGGTTCCGCCGGAAGCTGGACAGTTACGGCGAGGGTTCCAAACGGCTACGAAATCGGCGATGAAAGCTATATTGCGGCGGTTTCTCGCGATGATTCGAGCTATGACGATGTGTGCTTGTATCAGCCGCCATTTTCAATTGGCAGGGTCTTGCCAACAGTTACATTTACGCTTACGGCAAGCAATACTGTTTCCTGGACTTCTGGAGCGTCAAGCGTTACATTCAGCTTTACGCCGTCGGAAACAGTCGAAGATGCATCTAACATTACGGCCGCAGAAACAAACAGCGGCGTTCTGCAGGGCGCTTTCACGTCAGAAAGCGGAAGCGCCACAATTTCAGTAATTGACGGCACGGTATACGCTACAGTTCCAGTAACGCTGGACAGTTTAGGACAGCGCCCGCTTTTCGTGTCGGGCTCCTCCGTCCAGGTTGGTGCCTTTTCCTTTGAGGGCGAAGAAGCTAAATACATGTTTGAGGGCGGCACATTCGCCATTGCGGAGACGCCAACAACACAGCGCTTTGCGATTGCTTCCCGGCAATTCCAGTATTTGGGCGACCGCTTTAGAGTTGAACTTTTCGACAGCACAGGCTGGACAGTGGGCAGCGTAAGCGGTGAAATAGACGTTTCTACAGTGTTGGATGATGATACAATCGACTATTTCCACTCTAATGTAGAAGTTACGGAATACAACGGCGCAACATATCTGAGCAATACAACGGCGGGCGTAGTAAATTGGGGCATTGCACAGAGTTGCGGCAATTCTATTACAGCAACATTAAGCAAAAACGGCGTTCAATACCAAATGAACACTTATTCAGATTGGACGCTTGCACCGACAAACACGAAATACAGCCTTGATGTAACACTTACTGTAAATGATGCATTCATTGAAACCGGCGGCCCATACTTTGGCTGGCAATTTACAATGTCGCAAGCATGGCAAAGTCAAGACATTACGACCCACGGTGCAAATACTATTCAGTGGTCACTTACAACCGAAAGCGGCACAACGAGCGGAACAACGGCGATGGCGATTCTTTATTCCGAATTTATGAATACAGAGGACATAACGCCAATACCAAGCTATACAAATGCGCCGACATATAGCATTACCGTTCCGCAGGGCTATGAAATGTACTATACCGTTCCTAATTCCGGGGGATTTACGCGCGGCGTTCGCATTCCTAATGCACAAACCTTCACAGGCACAATGAATGTGTACTAATTCACGCAGTAAAAGCGCAATAAAGGAGTTTTTGACATGGCAAAATACGTTATCGAGATTGAACAGAAAGAGGCAAAAAACGCTTGCTTGCTTTCTGGCTATTTGAAAGAGCTTGCGCCGGTGCCGGTGCGTGGAAAAACAAAGCGCTATGTGTGCACGGAAAATGTAGCGGACGCCTATGTTTTCAACACGCGGGAACATGCGGAACAGGTGCTAATGTTCGGATTAAGGCCTAAATCGTTCGTGCAAAAAGGAACGATTGTAGAACTTGATATTGTGGTTTGATTTCTTGGTTACAAAAAGGAGGTAAACAAAGATGTCAGAAAGAACGTTTAACATTATTGTCGGTTGTACTGGTGCCGTGTGTACGTGCGCCTGCACAATTCTAAGCGTAATACAGCCGCCTAATTTTGCGGTATACGTTGGTGTAATTGGCGCGGTCGAAACGTGCGTTATAGAAATCTGTAGCGTTATCGAGGGAAAGACTGCGGCAAAAGACGAAAAATAATTTTCCTTAACTTCCCTTGTTAGTGCTTTACAATTTGCATTATGTAATGTATAATGCACTAACAATACACTAGCAAGGGGGTTTTTTATGCAACGACATATCACGGTTGATTTAACGCAGGAAGAATATGACGCACTGAAAATGTACATCAAAGACCTTTCAACTTGGTGCGATAAGCCCACTGCAAAAGAGCTTTTGCATGGTTTTATCGGCGACTTGACGGACACTGCAGATTGCGGCGGAAGCGATGAATTTTACAAGGCGCGGGAATATGTAAGCCGCCGCTGGGAATGCTAGCAATAAGCAGGAGGCCGCAAAATATTTTCTTTTTCGACTTCAAAAACAAGCCTTGCAAAAATATTGGCAAAGAAAGGCCGCGCTGTCTTTGAGTATTCAAGCGATGTGCTTCTTGCCATTCAAGAGCTGTATTTTTCGGAGTTCAAGGAAGCGCTACCGCAAGATTTTCTTGACGCCCTCAATTCTGAAAAAGGCATTATTTTTGCAAAACCGCAGCATGTTTATTTTTTCAGCCCGGAAAACAACGCCGCTGTAATGATGTCCGTCCGGCGGGTTCGCGCATTTGTGCACATTGACAGAGACAGCCCGGGAAGCCCAAAGTCGCTGATAGGCTTTGAAGCAGAAAACCTTGTGCAGCCTACCGCCGCACAGGTTCTGGCAGATTTGCCGAATTGCGAAATAAAAATGCTGTGAGGCTGAGAAATGAAAATGCGTATCGTCAAAATAAAATGCTGTAATTGTCAAACGGTTTTTCAAAAGGCCGTTTTGCACGTTTCAGAACTTGTAATTTGCCCGGCTTGCGGGTTTTACAATTCAATTCCGCCAGTTGGCAAGGAGAAAAAATAAATGAGTGAAAACAATTTTTCCGTGTTGGTGTATCAGCGTGGCTGCAAAGAAATCAATGACCTAAAGGGTTTTGTTTGCGCAGCGGAGCCCTCGCTTGTGCGCCAGCGTACAAAGCGCTTTTTAATCACACAAGAAATGAAAGAGGGTCTGGCATTCAAAACGGCAACGGACGCGGCTAACTGGGCATTTTCAACTTTTAGAAAATATCCGTACACGCGTGAATATTGGGTTTTCGACAGAACGACAGGCAACGAGGTTTTGCATGAGTACGCACATTGATGAAAAAGAACCGCAGGCAATGGGCTTTGATTTTTTGCTCAATGACCGCATACAGAAAATCAAACAGATAGCGCAAGAATACAATTTGGAAAAATACGCTTATGTGTCTTTTTCCGGCGGTAAAGATTCCTGCATTATGTCGGCGCTTATTGATATGGCGCTTCCGGGGAACCAAATCCCTAGAGTATACATCAACACAGGCATGGAATATTTATTGCAGGTGCGTTTTGTAAAAGAATGCGCGGAAAAAGATCCGCGCATACAAATTATTGCACCTACAAAAAACGTGCGTGAGACGCTGGAGCGCGTGGGCTATCCCTTCAAATCGAAATTCCACGCCCGGCAGGTGCACGTACTGCAGAAAACCGGCATGACCGAAAGCGCAAAAAAATATTTTTATCCAAAGGCAAACACGCCGCACTCATGCCCCAAAATCCTGCAGTATCAAGCGACCGAAAAATTAGATTTCCCGGTGTCTGATTATTGCTGTACGGAGTTCAAGAAAAAGCCTATTGCAGAATATGAGACCCGCAACAGGCGGCATATTGGCATTGTGGGCATACGGCGGGGCGAGCGGGGAATGCGCGAGAATGCACAATGTCTTGTATTTACAAGCGGGGTGCTGCACCGTTTTCAGCCGTTAGCGCCGTGTGATGATTTTTTTTGCGATGAGTTCATAAAACGCTTTGACATAAAATTGTCGCCGCTTTATTATGAGCCCTATAATTTCAAGCGGACAAAGTCGGATCGTAGCCATGTCGTTCTGTG
>JAZUNI010000072.1:0-7975 GCA_045604045.1 Elusimicrobiaceae bacterium
GCGGGGCCCGGGGGGCGGGTGTGTGAAACACTACCGCCCGCAGGGCCCCTGCCCGCTTTACGCTAAATGTTTTCCGCCTCCGGGGAACCCGGGGCAAAAAACTGCACAACGTCCATATAGCCATTTTTATCTTTGGCTACCCCCACCACTCCTTCGGCCCCCTCCCAGAGGTCAAAATACTGTTCAGAAAAACCCCCGGCAAGCTTAAAGCAATCCCGGATGCGGCTTGCCCGATAGTTAAAAGCCGCCGCTTTCTTTTTGTTGTTCCAGTCGTCACAGTCGAAAAGCGTAAACTGATTCGGCTTGACCGGCTCCTGTACCCCCTTTACAGAGAAAGGAAAAACCACGACTTCATATCCATTTAGAACAGTAAGCCGTGGCCGCCCCAACACAACACGATAAACGCCCGAGTCTAAAACCCTTGCAGGGGCTACATACTGATAACCTTGTCCAAACATCTTAAACACTCCTTACGCAATGCAAATAGTCCGCTTGCGCACTTACAGTATAAACCGCTATGCGCAATCTGTCAACTAAAAAAGCTTTCTTTTTTATCCCCCAGCCGCTTAAGTGAACTTTTTGGATTACTATAATACGCCATAAGAGCCTTTACAGCGGCGTGGGTGGTGTTCTCCCATTCCGCATAAGAAAAATATGCTTCCGACGAATCTTCACTGACAATAGGCGCAAACTGATGATTTCCCAAATGTTCGTATTTTGGCATATTAGTAAAGCCCTGTTTCCCCTCCATAACGTCACAAATCCAATAGCCCTTTATAACGCACTCCTGCAAGTAATAATTGATTAAATCCTTACAGCATAGAAGAAAATCTTCGTCATCGTTTAAATTGTAACCGTCCGTAAAAAGCGAATATTCGTTACTATCATAATCCCGCCAGAACTTCCTGTTAAGCCGTGCCGTTTTCGGACATGCCACAAACTCACAAAAAAGAGTGTAAAAACTTTCACTTGAATAAAGCAACCGCCCGGAACGCTCCCAGACCTCTAAATCTTCGTCTGAAACCTCCTGTTGACGCTCCGGGAACCGCTGAAAACGCTCCTTGAATTCCGAAACCGACATAGAACGAATAACCCGAGGAACAGATACCAGCGAATTAGTACATAGACTATTCAAGATAGCCCGCCGCTCTGCGGCGGGCAAAGATTCCCACCCGCCTAAATCAGAAGCCATAAGCGGCGCACCACTTCGGCCCGCTTTCTCAAAAACAACAGCGTCATGACTTGACGGCAAATCCGCCGCCTTACCCTTGCACCCCCGCCGGGTCTTAATGACCTTTCGCTTTCTAAAGGCCGCCAAAAATACTGTTTCGTGTATAAGCTTCCAATCTTCTTTTGACAACCTGCCTTTCTTATCCAGAAGCTTAAAAACGCCATTCGTTGCACCCTTGCTTATATACTTCGTAAGATAGTGAATCTTGTTACCACCCTTTACCACCTTAATCTTAAAAACCCGGCTTGTAACATGAGATTTTACATAATTGAACAGCTTGCCAAAATTAAGCACTTGTTCATTTTTGCATTTACGCAATTCCGGGAACATGCCTCTAGGGAAGAAAAGCAAAATATGCAAGTGCGGCCAGCCTTTGGCTGTACTCTCTAAAACACCAACGTATTCTACAGCATGATTTTTCCGCAAGTTTTCCACAACTGGGGAAATCTCCTTTTCTCTATACGATTCCCAAGCGTCTGCCAAACTCTCGTATTTTGTATGGTCGCATGTGAGAGTAAGAAAAGCGCAATCCATATCTTTAGCGCCAATTTCCTTAAGCGTGTCCAGCATATGGCCTATCTGTTTGCGGTTGTAGCGTTCCGTGCCCTTTGCGTAAGCTTCATAAGACGAAAATTTGCCCGCCGAATTGCTGGAGCAAAGCCACATGCGCCTAGATGATATTTGCCGCAACGCCAGTAGTTCCTCTTCCTTTGACGGCATTCGTACAGTACACACTGCCCGGAACCACGCTAATAAATCGTATTGAGTTACTCGTTCTTCCGCCGGGGGGCGTTCCTGTAAATGCGTTAACAGCTTTGGATGGATAGGCCCGGCTTTTTTATGTTCTAGAGTAATAGGCTGAAAACAGGAAAAATCTTCTGACCATTCCCAGCATTCAGAGTGCCCAGCCAGAAGGTGCATAACGTTTTTTATTTTAGAAAGTGCTTGACAAAAGTCCGCACTGGCGTTAACCTGTCGTTGGTTCGACGGAAACGGACTATTCAAAACTTCTTTTTTTCCGGGCTGGCAGGCCCGGGATTTTTTTGCACTCTTCATTTTTATAACCTTGCTCCCACCCACAGCCCCGACAGGAAAACACGAACGCCTCCCGCCGGGGCTGTTTTTTTATAAATAGGGAAACACGAACGTTTCCCGCCGTTGGAATTCTTTAGATTTCTGTTAATACGTGCCCCAGTTGCCCAGAGTTGCAGGCATATTTGCCGCCAGCCATGCGGTGCCTACTTTATAGGTAATTCCCGATGATGTAAAGCACACGCCGTCAAAAACAGTAGCAGAGCTTGAGGGCATATTGTCTGCATTTGCAGACCCGTCAAAGCTGTAGTACATCTGCAATTCAATTTCCGATGTTGAAACAGTATAGTCATTCACATATACATCTTTACTGCCGGGTACACAAGTCCGGGTGCCACTGCCATAGTTAAATGACAGGTCGCCTGGACTGCTCAAGCTGGGAGAAGAAACCCCCGCCGCACCGATGGCCGTAATGTATGCACCCAACAGCGGGTCATCTTCCGTACCGGAGCCCTCCAAGGCCCAGTCGAAAGTAAACTTCTCCAGCCAAGGACTTTCCCGAATTGCATTGTTAATAATGACTTCTTCGGAGCCGTGGCTGTAAGTTACACCATTACTTACAATGCTGAAAGACGAAAGACCCACATAATTTGCATCGTTCAACATGGGATAGTAGGCATACTCGCCTGTACAGGTAAACGTTAAATTGCTTCCGTCCGTTGAAAGGGCAAATGTCTGCTGGACTTCATCTCCAATTGACAGCCGCCCGCCGCAATACAGATATGCTGTTATTGACTGGTCGGAAACTGACCCGGCAAACGGAATAGAGAAAGCAATAGCGCTTGTGCTGGATGCATCGTAAGAGAAACTTCTTGTCAACGTTCTGGCAAGGTCGCTGTCGCTGTAGCTTACCGTGATATTGCTTGCAGTATACTGCCATGTAGCCCCGCAGAAGCTTACCGTTGACACCGAGACATAGGAGCCAGAAGGGAAAGCGGGTAAATCCGAATTGTAGGACGTTGTGTAGGGCACCGTAATACCACAATAGCCATTTACGGAAGAGAGGACACCGCCGGAAAGGGGGATATCCACCAAACCGCCGTTAACCACACAATGCACCGTAAGGTCGATACTGTTTGCAGTCGGGCTGTCCAGCCACGGCTCTGCAAAACAGATTGTAATGCCTGTTGTGTCCTTTGTGAGCGACACAATAGAGGTATCGAACTCCCGGATATCGATACTTCCGGCCTGTACCTGCAGTTTAGCGCTTGCAATCATATCTGTACTGCTATCTGTATCATCATTTGTAACCATGCGTACAAAGCAGTTTTCATTGATTTCTGAAACAGAATCAACATCACACTCCAGATAGCCCGGATTACTGGCATAGTAATAGCCGAGGTACAGCTTTAAGCCTTGATATACTCCCGCCTGCGTATACAGGGCGAACATCATAGAGAAAACACGGTCTGTTTCCCCGGTCAGCTCTGGTACCGCAAAAGTAATATGCTTATCGCCCGACACTCCAGAAATACTGATTTCCGACACCAATGTGGGCGGCGTGAAGTCCAAGGGGTACAGCGGGATTAAATCCAAATCCGAAAACCCGGCGCTTCTTAAACCACGTGCAACGCTCATGCGATAATTCCAGCCTGTAATGCTTGTGGATTCAAAGCAAGTTGCATAATAGTTCATTTGCAGACCCATTTGTGCATAAGACACTGCATTGGCAAACCTGCTTCTGTTTGCCTGCTGTATTTCCGTTTTCGGATTGTGCGGGATAACGTATGTTCTGATTGTGCGCTTGTTCTTCCAGCGCTGGCCCACCGTGGCCCCCAGCTTACCGTAATACCCGCCAGAAAGAAAGTTTTGAACTGCCATAGGCTATCAACTCCTTGCTACCCATACCCCGAGTAGCGCCATAAAAGAATTATACATGCGCTTATAGCGCTATACGCACATTATAGCACTAGGCAATAAAAAAAGGCAAGTAAAAACTTGCCTTTTTAAAGGTAATACATAGGAATTACAAGAAAACCCTTGTGCGCCTATGCCTAGCTAAGACATAAGCGCACACACGAGCCTATCAACCACCAAATACAGCCCCGATAAGAGCACCGAGAAACCCCACAAAGGCTGTAAGAATCTCCTTCAAAGCGGTTTTCTGAACATCAGTCATAGCCACCCCCTACTGACCCTAGGCGACCGTTACGCTGATATAGTCGCTGATGCTTGCCACCTTGTTGCTACCCCGTGTGTCAAGGTAGTAAACGTAGGCGTCAACCGAGCCAGAAGCAAAGGTGATTGTGCCTGTAACAGTCTGTGCGTCGGCGGCGGCTGTCACAACCTCCACCAAACCGCTTGCTTCCTGCACCAGAACAACAACGATTTTTGCATTGCTGGTGAAGTTGGTAGCGGTCGGCTTTGTCCATGTCACAGTAACAACGCCGTCAGTTGCCGTTGCGGCTTCTCCAGAAACTTTCTGCAGGCCGCCCTTAGAAACAACAAGGGTTGACTTGTCGAACTCGCCAGCCGCAATCTGGGCCTTATTTACAGAAATGATAGCATTTCTGACAGACTGGCCGGAAGTGTCCAACGCTGACAGATACTTAATCTGGTCAGCAAACAGAGCCACAAAAGCGGTCATGCTACCGAAAACACCACGCACAAGCTGCTGGGCGGCTGTATCCGGGTTTGACGGCACAGTGTAAGTCCGAATTGTTGACTTGTTTTTCCATTTGGCACCCACGGTCTGGCCAACTTTGCCTTCCCAGTTGCCTTTCAAAAGGTTCATTTTTCCCATAGGAATCCCCCAAAGGTTAAATTATTTTTCGACCGGCTAGGAAAGCAACGCCCCCCATGGCTACCGTTCGTTAGTTTTACTGTACGGTATTTGTGCGGAGTTGTCAAGTTTTTTTTATGCAAAAAAAGGCCCGGGGGTGGCGGTGCGTGAAACGCTACGCCTCCCCCGGGCCTTATGCGTACTCCAAAAGTAACTGCCCGTGGCTGTTATTTTACTTTCCGCAAGGAAAGTAAAATAACAGCATTAACAATTTGCCAACTGAATAATAAGATTTTAAAAAAACTTACTCTACAGACGAAAAGAAACCCATAATGTTTATTTCCCCATTCAATGATAACGTGAAATCGAAATCACTATTCACTGTTACGGTTAAGTGTTCACTAACGGAACCTAATAAACTGGTTATAACAAGGTTTTGCGCCCCCTCTGACCTTGCAACGGCAAAAAAGATACCGATTCCTTCAATATATCCCGAAATAATGAATGGTCTGTAATCTATAGTTTTTACCCTTATTGCTCCTTGTTTAGCAAAAAAGGAAGAATCTATACGAGAAGCCATACCTTCAATGCTACTAGAATGCTCTTCTACAACCTCATTTAACGCCGCCACCTGCTCCCGGGCTGTAGCGTCCTTTATACCCCATTGAACGCCGTCAATATCAATTTTAGAAACTTCCGCCATAGCATTTAACCTCCTGCCAGCTTTTCACCTTAATTCAAATATAATACCTCATTGTCAATGTAGGAGGGCTCCGCCGGAAGAAACAATACTTCTTCCTCCACATAAAGCCCCGCCGTCCAATGCCAACGACCTGTATAAAAGATTTCATTGATGATTACAATAAACACTGCATCTGTAACCGCCAGCCCCTCCAACTTCCAACGTTTCCCATTCGGCACGGCCTTAAACGCCCATACCCGAAAATAGGCAAAATCAATGTAATTGAAAATAGAACTTAAAAGAACGGCATTACCCACCCCGGCAATGTCGCCCTTTGTCACAAATTTATTTGTCACCACCGCCAAATAAATAACCTGTTTTTCTGTAGTTGCGCTAGGGTTTTCTTCCGTAGCAGAGAAAGAGAACTTAAGGCCGTCTGTTTCAAAAAAGACAGTCTCAATTTTAAGGGCGTCATTTTCGCTTACAACCTGTTTAAGGTTTTCCAGCGAGAATGAATTATTGCTAAGGGCCCCTTTCCAGGCCTGGCATAAAGCATTGTTGCGGTACATGGTCTTATCACTTAAACCCAAATACCGCCACATACTTTTTACTACTCTGCTTGCAATTCTGTTAAGTCCAGTGAAAGCGTCCTTTGCTTTAGTCTGATTAGTATTATGCGGAGTATGACTAAAAGGAACGGCTTTAATATAAAACCGCCCTTTTTGACGAACGCCATAGCTTTGTGCCAACTTTCCTTCATAACCTGCTCCCAATAGATTCATCTTTCCCATACTCGGAATAATAAACCATTCCGCTTTAACGGTCAAGGAAGAAATCAGAGAACGTTAGCAATATGTAAAGGTAATTGCACGGCAAGGTGGCCACTGGACGCAAAAAGAGCGGTAGCGATTTACCCGGGGGGAGCCCCCCAGCGGGGGGTGAGCCCCGGGAAATATAAACAACGTGACACACCATTAAATAACGACTGTGAGAGAGATAGCCCGCGAGCGGGGCGGGCGTAGCACATACCAATGGGCGCCGGGGGGCGTGGTACAGGCGGGGGGCGGTGGTGTAGGCGGTGGGCGTGGTGTGGCGGGTGTTCCGGGCGGCGGGGTGTTATAGATGGCGCTATAGGGGCGGGGGCCGGGGCGTAAAAAAAAGGCGCTATGCCGTTAGGCAGTGCGCCTTTTTGGTTTTAAACACGCTCAGTTTTGCGGTGCGGAGGGCGTGTGTTTTCTAGCCCGGTATCTGGCCCGGGCGGTGGCCCAAAGCTTTTTTATTGCCCAAATGGCAAGCAGGAACGGCAACAGGGCTATAAAGGCCAAAAAATTGGCTTGTCTGTACATGTAGTAGGCTCCAGATTTCATGCGGCACCCCCTTGTGTTTGGTTTTGGGGTTCTGTAGCGCCCGGGCGGCAGGGTTTTTGGGGTGTGGCGTTTTCTGGAGCGGATAAAATTTCTTCCCGGAGGGCTTCTAGGTCGTGGTTGTAAATGGTGTCAAAGTAGCTTAAAAGGCTCCAGCGGTCAAGCGTGGTAATTAGTGTTATAACAAGCTCCAGTCGGTCACTTCTCATGGTGTGCTTGCTTTCATACTTTTGCCATGCCTTAAAGCGTCCATTAAGGGCAGGCAAGAAAAGCTTGCGTAAATGCATCCGGCGGGCGTTAAGGTCTTTTAGGTCTAGGGCGTCTTTCTGGCCTACGGTGGTATAGGTAATTAAATCTACCTCTTCCAGCAGGCATAAAATGTTTGCCGCCAAGGTGTTACCCCTTATGTACTGGTTGCCAATACTGGGGCGGTTTGCGCAAAGGCCTTTGCGGGGGCAGGTGTTGCAGGCAAGACCGGGGGCGTCTAGCAGGTTCTGGGTGGTTCTAACGGTTTTCATGGCTATAAACTCCTTTTTGGTGGTGTAGGTTGCGCTATGCGCACGGTTACATGGTAAGCACTGCAGGGCGTTTTGTCAAGCGTTTTTTGCGGGCGCAAGGTCGGGGCGGCGGTCATTTCTGGGGGTAGGTTTATCCGGTCGGTGTCGGGCCCGGGGGGCCTACCGTGGTGTGGTTTTGCCGTTTTTACGCAAAAAGCCAGCAGGTTTGCGGGTTTTTTTAGCAGGCTTCCAGCAGGTCAAAACGCAATCGGTGCAGGTTTTCGGCAACGTTTTTGCACAAAAGCCAGGGGCGTCACTCTCACCCAAGAGGTGCTCAAACAGTGCCAGGGGGGCTATAAAAGGGGCTGTAGGCCATATTCATGGCCG
>JAZUNI010000073.1:0-7808 GCA_045604045.1 Elusimicrobiaceae bacterium
AGGCAGCATTCTGGTCTGCTTTGTTTCTATGTCCGCACGTAACAGAGAAGTCAACCGTTTTAATCAGCTGCTCGCATACTTTGCGGATGTCGGCATGGCAGGTAGCTAAACGTTGCGCGCTGGCTCTACCGAATTTCGGCATCTTTTCCACCTTTGACTTCTAACATCGTTTCCAAGCGGATAATCCGGCGGTCAAAATTATTATGCTTTTCAACCTTTGTTTCAAGCCGCTTAATGTCACGCCGGATAGCTTTCAGCTCATACCACATAAACGCAAACATGGATATAAGCCCAACCACTTCTTTCCAGCTCATTCCGAATTGTTCCGGGGTCATACGCGCTCCAACGGCTTATACGTCAGCCCATACGCCGCCGCAGCCGCTTCAATGCTCTCATACGCATCCCAGCCCTTATTGATTACCACACGCTGCGCCATAACAGGGTTGCCGTCCTGGTCTACTTCCCCGGTTTCGTACCACTCTTTACTTTCGGTTACGTTGCAAGAGAGGATTTCATAGCGTTTGCCGTCTTGCCCGATGTAGTTTCCTTCTTCATTTAATTGTTTTTGATATACCATAACTCACTCCTTAAGACAGTGTAATAGCCCATCCTTTATCTTCGGCAATCGCTTTGTCCTCAGCTGTTAAATCGGCCGTCCCGGTGCATCCTACAACGGACACTGTTTTCGTTACAGCTGCAGTGCCTCTAAAAAACGGCTTACCGTTTACTTTAATGTAGGTTTCGTTTAAATCAATAGAACCTAAGAAGGAATTGTTGCTAGGTATTGCCCTCCCCATCTGAATGACATTACCGTTCATCGGACACAGATTAGCCGTCAAGGTTATATTTATTCCGTAGGTGTAATTCACACCATCTGTGGAAGCACCCATTTTCAAGGATTTATCTGCAGCCGTAAATGACAAGCGTAGAGAGTATGTAGTATTTGCAGACAGAGCATACGCAAAAGGGGCAGTATTTTGGTAATTGTTGTCAGCTGTATCTCTTACAAGAAATCCATATTTACCGTCTTGTATAATATATAATCCGCAGTGTCTATTTGCGCTAGCAGGTTTACAGTTCCACGAAAAAGGATATTGTTGTGCCGTTAAGTCATCCGTTGTGAGTTCTACGACAATGTCAATATCGCCTTCTTCACTGAAAGAGCCGGCTACCTTCAAATAATTGCTATCACTAAACCCGCTTGCTACGCCGTCAGTAATCGTAGGGCTTCCCTCGGTGGTATACCCGACGTTATAGGGCATAGAATTAAACAGGTTTACAAGTGCTGCTTTATTAAGCCCGGTATAACTTACGTCAATTTGCGGGCTGGTCACATTATCAAGCGGAGCTTGCGGCGAAACGATAACTCCTGTAAGACCTGTTTCAACATTTTCAGAAGTACCAGTAGCAGTAAGTTTAGTTAGTACAGTATTTTCAGACAAATCAAGCACGAAAGGATTTAATGAGGCGGTGTTACGCACCAAATCATTCGCGTTGATAATAGTCTGCGTTTGATATTTGTTCATCACAAGTTGCTGGACCATATAGGCATATTCTTGCGTGTGCGGATCACCGCCCGGCCCTACAAGTACGGTTTTAACGCATAATTGTTTCCCCTCAGCGGTTTGTACTAATGCCGTAGTATCGGTTGCACTCACGCCGGAAACAACAGTCCCGTTTTGCACTACCGTTCTAATTGCCAACTGCCCGTCTTGTAAAATTTGCGTATTGATTTCAGACATTTTTATTCTCCTTGTAAATCCTTAATTTGTTGCCGTAAGTTTTCGGCTTGTTCTTCTAATTGCGCTAAAAACTGGTCATCTTCAGCCGTAGCGGTCCCGGCAATTTTTGCCCTCACGGAACGGATTGATTTTTCGTCTAAAGTAGCCAATTCTTGCTTTAGTATGGCAATCTTTTCTTCTTTTGTTGGCTCAGGTTTTGCAGGGCAATATCCTGTTAAATACCATTTTCCATTCCATTCGCATTGTTCTACATCCTTTTCTGTCATACCAATAGACTGATAGAACTCAGTATTTGAACCTACACCAACTTCGCATTGTTTCGTTTCTGCGTTTATTACTTTTGCGTATTTAATCATAAAAACTCCTCTCCTATAAGTTAGGGTAAAAACGGAATACGGTGGCTCTTGTATTAGTTACAGTAACTCCTGCTTTAACTGGTAACATTATTCCAAACCATCCCATACCATCACGCCCATCTCTAGCAGCAGTCGCCGAAGACCATACTGTAACTGTATCGTAAAGCATAGTTACAGGATATTCTGCAGAATATGCGTTCCCACCTTCTCCGTATACATAAATCCACCCATTCTGAGTAGTTATATGCCCGCTTGTAATATCTACAGGAGCAGTTAAATCGGGGAAACCTACTACATTCCCGTTATTAAGATCATTGGAATTAAGTATTTTGTGGTTATAAGTACCGTCAGTGTAATATGGCTCATAATTATCGGTAGCGTTTAAGTACACCTTTTTCCCACTACCTGCCACCGGGACTAATTCCAGGTTCCCGTTATCATTAGCGGTAATGTCATACTCTACGCTGTTGTCATTTACTAGCTTTAAAGAGGCATCAGACTTTGAAACAGTCAAATCCCCTGTCATAGTGTCCCCGGATTTACTTACTTTTGTATCCAACTGGCTTTTGTTTACAGCATCCGCAGAACTCGTACCGTTTTGAAGGTTAGTAATCTTGTTTCCGTTCCAGTTAATGTTGGTAGTCGGTTTCCCGGCTCCGTCGCGCGTGATACAGTTTTCAAAACTCTCCTTCAGGTTTGTTTGTATCAGCGTTTGAAATTTACTTGCCAAAATAGCTATTCCGTTATCTCGGTCTTGTACCGGGTAAAACGGGCTACTCCAGTTTCCGTTTCCGTCAAAACTCATTATTTGGCCTCCTGTTGTTCTAAAATTACTGGCCCTTTATAACCAGCTTGGCGCAAAATTTCTTGTATTGCTTTTCTATCCTCTTTTGTCCATTTTTTGGCCTTGACATTTCTGAGAATATCAGCTATACTATTGGTGTAGCCGTCTTTGTCAGAAGCACTAATACGCATGCTGATAAAGTCGGCTATATCTTTTGCCTTGTCAGGGTTTTTTTGAGCCCATTCAATTAAATCCGGGTTAAATCCGTGCAGTTCATTCCAGGCAGGTTTTTGTCCTACCGTTACAAGCTGTGTTTTCATCCCTTGCGGCGTTTCTACCTCTTTTACGTAGTAATTCCACCCATTAAAATTATCCCCTCTCGCTTTATAATTTGGGATATTGTTTATTGCTTTTCCTTCTTCAACAATGTTTCTAATTTTTGGAATACCAGCAAAAGTACGCCAATCGGGGCTTTTTCTGAGATGTTGCCAAGACTTGCCATTTGCAACAATATCTCCGCCAATAATCCCACCTGAACGCAATAAATCAAAGTTATATTTTCCTATCCTTCTAGCAAGCCCAATATCCCCTTGCATAGCTTGCAATTGCTTTTGTGCAAGATAGTTCTTATCTGTAAGCATACGAGCAACTTCTAACGGGTTTGGCCTTGTTACTTTTCCATATATGTTGTCTATGGTTCTAGCCACAAGCCCTTTTGTTTGTTTAGTTGGGTTAGTGAACCAACGTCCAACGCTTGCTTCCTTTTCGGCTGTTTGACTGCCTTGTAATAGACGTTGCATATTTGCACTTGCTATATTTTCACGCCTTGCAATAGCATTTAACGCCTCATAATCAGAAAGTCCTACATTTTTAAGCCGTTGCATGGTGTCATAGTCAAAAATCTTTTGGCTCACATTCCCGCCAGCAGTCTTTTGCGTATTGAATTTCTTTAGCAACGCCTCACGCACGCCTTGTCTGTAAAAAGGCAAATCTTCTTGCGCTAATTGTGATAGCTCATACGCTTTTTCGCTTTGACTACCTTGCCCGATTTTCTGCCCTTGCTCCATAATGGCTTGTTTTGCTTGATTATCGGCAAAGATTTTACGCGCAGTAGCATATTCAGGGTTTTTGGCATCAATTTTTTCTAAAAACTGATTTTTTAATTTAGTAAGCGCACGAACCTTCGCATTATCTCCCTGGTTGACCGCTTTGTTAATATCGTCATCCATTAGTTGTTTTGCATAGTCCAATACGCGCATATCATTGTCAGCAAGCCCACGCACTTCTGTTTTAAGCCCGGTAGTTCTGCGTACTTTACCGATATAATCTGCCTCATCAATAGTAGCGTTAAAATCTACCCGTTTAGGAAGTCCGTTCTTATCAAACATAGCTTTCTCGTAAGCGGGTTGATATGCTTGCGCCGCCTTCTCATCCATTTCTGCAATAGCTTGACTAAATCCTTTATTTCCAAAGTTATCATCAATAGCGTTAGAAATGTTTTTAATGCTTTGTCCTTGTCTAGCCCTTGCATAATCCGCATAAATCTGCGCGGCTTTCGGGTCTGCTTGCTTTGTAGCAAGAGCCAAGTCCATTACGCCTTCATTTGCGCTGTCAATCAGAGGTACGCCTTCTTCTGCGGCTTTAGCCAAAT
Source organism: Elusimicrobiaceae bacterium (assembly GCA_045604045.1). Taxonomy (GTDB): domain Bacteria; phylum Elusimicrobiota; class Elusimicrobia; order Elusimicrobiales; family Elusimicrobiaceae; genus Avelusimicrobium. Next base: position 4,534 of record JAZUNI010000073.1, read on the forward strand.
CAGCCCCTGCCAACTTTTCAACAGCTCTAAAGTCTTTGTTTTTAATGTTTCTAATTACTTTGCCTACCTTTCCAACGCCACCTATTGCAACAGGCACAGCACCGCCAAAAGCCCCGCCTAACAGCGCACTTGGAATTGCCCCCTCAACAGCCCCTTTTATGCTAAACTCATCAGGGTTTTCGGTAAATCCGCTACCTGCTCCGTAAGCACCTCCATAAGCCGCTCCTACTCCTACGCCGTTTAAAACACCTCTAATGCCCGTTTTTGCGGCATTTCCTGCAATTGCTTTCCCTGCCCCTGCTACCCCAGTTGTAAGTCCTCCGACAAGTTCTCCCACCGCATTTAACCAAGGATGCGCTTCTTTAAATTCGTCTTGTTCACGTACAAAATCCCCACGCCCTTCTGTAAAGTTTTTCACGGGATTAAAGTCGCTAGCCGTTAATGGAGCTCCTTCTACAAAATGGTTGACAGTTTTTCCAATGGGGGCCATTACCGTATTTGTTATACCGCCTACAATATCCCCAAGCCCAAAGGTTAATCCTTCCCCAGCTGCACGGCCCATATATTTGGCCTTGTCCAAAGCACCATACTTATACGCAAGCGGTCTAAATTTCCTATCAAATGAGTCAAAGTCCATTTTGTCAGCATAATAGGTGTTATAGAGTTTTTGGGAAAGTTCTTTATCGCCAATACTCTTAAAATTGGGATTTAATTCTCTAAATTGTTGAATATCCATTCTTATTTCCCCTCATATACATCAATAGGCATAATTGCCAAAGGGTCTATTCCGGCTTGCTGAGAATTTACTCCAAAATTAGCAGAAGTTACTTTTGGGATTAAGCTAGAGCGTACCCCAAATTTGCGCCCCCACCAACCACGCCCGTCAATATCATAGGCAGACGGATTTTCGCGCCATTTTGCGTAATCTCCAGCAGTTAAGTTTTTGGCGGCTTGCGCGTTCATATCGCTTAAGTATTGTGCGTATGCTTTAGCTTCTGCCTCTGCTTGTCTGTCAGCAACAGCATTAGCGCGGTTTCTATCGTACATGCTTCGTTCATGTGCATACTGGGCGTTTCTATCTTCTATGGCTTGCGCACGTTTCACAGCGGCATCTTGCAAAGCTTGTTCTCTTAATAATGCCGCTTTTGCTTTATCTGCATCTATTGCCAACTTCGCTTTTTCTAAATCCTGCGCCAAAGCGCGTTCTTTATAGTCTTGTTCCCAAGCTTGTTGCGCCAGTTTATCCTGTCTTTCCTGTTCGGCTTGTTTCGCTAAGTAATCATAATAAGCCATTTCATTCAAAGCATCTTGCTTAGCCCTTGAAAACCCAAGAAACCCTTGAACAGCCCCCGTAAGCCCGGAAACAAGGTCCCCATGTTTCAAAAACCCTAAGCGTGTATCATTCTTAGGCATCAGTTCTGCATAGCGCGTTTTGATGCTTTTTACAGGTCTTCCCATACGAGCAATAGGAGCTATGTTTGAATTAGCACGTCTATAAGCCAAAATTTCTTTTGCATCCATATTATTTACTCCTTGTTGCTAAATCATAATCTAAACGCAAGAAACCGTCATCACCTTCTATTACGGCTTCAGGGATTACTTTTTTCACTTCTTGTGCAATTAACCCGATTTGCGTAGTATCATTTCCTTTATAATTAAAAGCATATACCGTTAGACCGTTATCTAATTTTCCAACAGGGCGTATATTTTCTTTTAATCGTTTGTCAGACATAGCCATTCCGCCTGCCCCTTTTCCAATTCCTTCAATTATTTGTCCGATAAGTTGTTTATCTTCGGCGTCTTTTTGATTTTTTGTTGCCAAAAAAGTATTTGTAAGCCCGGTTAATGCAGATGCCCAGTTTCCATCTCCGCCCAAATATCCAATGGATGAATTATTAGGTTGAACTTGAAATTGGTAGTTTGACTTCTGCGCTCCAATACCAGGCAAATTAGACTGTTTTTGTTTATTTTGATTTGCCAGTACCGCCGCAACACTATTGTTATTTTGAACATTATTGTATTTCGGCCCTTCGTCTTGTGCAATCCCGTTCATCATATTTGCTAAACTTCCATATAAAGATAATTTGTCGTACATTTTTTTTCTCCTACCATCTGCTTCCAAGTAATCCGCCGATAGAACTACCAATTTGAGCATACATGGCATTTCTAGCTTGTGCGTTTTGCTGTTGGTTCGCAAATTTGTTTGAATAAGTTTCATTAAAACTTGCCCCGGTACTTCCACTCATAGAAGGCAAGTTAAGCAAATCATACTGACTTGCCAAAGCACCAATATTTCCAATTTGGCTTCCTAAATAATTTTGCCCCTCATATACGGACTGATTTGCTATATTGGAAAGTTGGTTATTTTGGTTCTGCCGTAGTAAATTCATTTGGTCGTTATATAAAGAACTTCCCTCCGTAATTCCACGGTTGATTAACTGCTCGTGCAAGCGGTCCTGGTTTGTTTGAAATTGCGGCAAAAGCTGGCTAGTTGCTTGATTATAGTACGCCTGTTGTGCCTGTTGGGGGTTTAAACTCAAAGTTGATAGTCCCTGATTAACAAGGTTTTGACGCATTTTATCACTATCATTCATCTGATAGTTCAAAGAATATGTGCCGTCAGCATTTTGCGTAAGCCCCATATTCCCCAAAGCCGAATTGACACCGTAAGTGGCGTATTTGGCTTGCATTTGTGCAGCGTGTTCCTGGGCTCTCATTGCCGCACCTTCGTTATATTTAACTTTGCTTCCCATAGTTACTCCTTTTATAAATTTTGGTTCAATCTATACCACTTCTTTTTTACAAGTTCTTTTTTGGTTAAACTCCACACTACCTGATGCGTTCCGTCGTGGTGGGAAAACCGTAAAATTCCTTCTTTTACGCAACCTATACCTTTACAAAATCGGTTGGCCTGTTCGTTTTTGTTACTCGTTTCAAATCGTGCTACTTTACACCCTAAATCGTCAAACGGTATTCTTAACAAGGCACTTAATGTGCCAGGCTTGCACCAGGAGCTATTTTCAGCCGCCGAAGTAATTAAACACACTTTTCCTTTTTTAAAATAACTCACGGCAGATATTATATTTTTATCTTCATCAACTACTGCCACAGTAACGGTTTGTGCCACGGGAAAACCTAACTTTTTGCAAAGCCAGTCATAAACTTCGTGGCGGTCGTTATCGGCTACTACCATGTGTCCCCCGTTCCAACCTTGATTTTGGCTTCTAATCCGTAAAATTCTAACGGTTGGTTGGTTTGTCCTAAAATACCAACGC
>JAZUNI010000074.1:0-8582 GCA_045604045.1 Elusimicrobiaceae bacterium
TGTTAAGGACCTCCTTGTGATTAAATTACCTGCTAGCACAGGTAATTTAATTGTATCACAAGGAGTTTTTGTTGTCTTGCGGAACGGTATAACCAAGATTGAACCCCCTGCCTAGCAGGGGGTTTTCATTACACAAAAAAATACCCGCTCTCGTCTGAGAATGGGTAATTTAAATCGTACGCCCTCTAGGTGCGCCGAGTTATCGTCGAGAGGGTGTCCACTATAGTGTACCCTGGTTCTTATACTCCGTTTTCTCACTCGGTGTTATCATCGGTGGGTTTTGGCTAGTTCGAGTTTCACCAGTGCCTAGCAAAGATTAGCGACTATTTAAAATTCTGCCCTACGTGCCAAGAATACCCCTCATGCGGAGAAACCCAGGTCTAGGGCCTTAAACCCCGTTTGTAGGCCGATTTCGGGGCACTTTGTTTAACAGCTTTTTCTTATTTACTATCCCACTTTGTGTACCAATACCAGAGAATATGTTACAATGGGATAGAGAATAAAATTTATAAAGCAGAAGAAAAAGAAATAAATTGATAATTTACTAAGATTCGATTTGTGGTACTTAAATAAAGATTAACGGGAGGAACATTTATGAATAAAATATTTTTCTGGGGCATCATATTAGTTTGTTGGATATTTATTTTTATAAATTATATTCGTAAACCTCAAGAAACTAAAAACAACTATTCGAACTTTTGGTTTGTTCTTAAGTATTTATGGGAAAAACGCAAAACATCTGGCTCTTATAGAAAAGTTTCGTTAGGTTGTTTTGTTTGGATTCTCCTTGGTTTATTTATGCGCTATGCAATAATTATAGCCCATTCCCAACATAATTCGGGGCTTGCTGTTGTGTCTTTAATTTTATTGGTTACCTTGCCATTATTGGCACTTATTTTGATTATTTATGGCTCTTATAAAACATATCGAGCGTCAAAAGAAGCATTAGCTAACAAGAAAAACATTTTAACACGAACTAAAACTCCGTTTATAGTTTATTTATGTGACCTTGTTTATGTGCTTTTATTCCTTTTTCCGCATTATGCACGCTTGATAAAATAGTAATAAACATATTGTGAAAAAAATTGACCGCCTTTACTTAATGGTAGGGGCGGTTTTTTATGGATATAGTGTCCAAAAGTATATAAAAAGGTCACTATAAAAGCCGTAAGAATTCCTTTTCGCAACGGAAAAAACTGTGCCATTATAGTGTCCAAACTGTGACCACTAGTTTCATAGTTTTTGAGAATTTTTTGAGGCTTCTTATACTTCTCTCGTCGAGAGAGTAAAATTATACATAAAGTCAATTTTCCGGGAATTTGAGTGTCGCAAATAGTAAAAGCGATTTTGGGTAGTATAACGGACATTTTGTCGACGAGAGAAATAGATAATTTGAGCGTTTACTGTACACCATACAGGGTCCACTAACAATATACAAGATTAGCGTAATTTTGCTCATTTTGCTCAAAAAGCGTCGTCGAGGAAGTATAAGAAAAAACCCACTCTCGTCTGAGAATGGGTAATTTAAATCGTACGCCCTCTAGGAGAATCGAACTCCTCTTTTCGGATTGAAAATCCGACGTCCTAACCGATAGACGAAGAGGGCACTATAAAGTGCGCCCGGTGAGACTTGAACTCACGGCCCCCCGCTTAAAAGGCGGATGCTCTACCACTGAGCTACGAGCGCAAAAACTTTCTGGGTCTAATCAAGCGTCGAGTTAAACCCAACACATATAGTATATCAAAATTTTTTAGTACGTGCAAGCAAATCTTTTAGTTGATTTACTGAAGGAATACACAGTTACTAACCCTATATTTATTATAGCATTTTTGTCATGCGAGGGCAACTTCTTTCGTATCCATGAGCGTTGCAAGCTGTGCGGTGCGGTACACTTAGAGTCGGTCAGGGAAGACTGTATGACGCGTATCCCGTAAAGCCTCCTAGAAATTTTCCACCATTCGCCAAGCATACTTTCTTTTTCATTTCAAAGTGGTCTCCCCTGGCTACACACGATCTAAATCCTTCTTGTGTGCTTACGGGCCAGTTATAGAGCCATTGAGGGGCATTATCTTTTTGTGATGTGCAGAGAAATGATTTATAAGGGGGAAAGAATTGGCATTTCCAATCCCCGGCCGAAAAACTCATTTTATTATTAGCCAATGTCCCCGGTAAATTAATAAATCCTTCAAATGTAGTAGGATCCTCATTCCCGGTCTCTAACACGTATAATTTATAAGATTTAATTAATGCATCTCCTAGGGCCTGCGCTTGGGCATAGTTGGCTTTTGCTACGGCGAGTTGATATTGTGGCAGAGCAATCGCCGCAAGCACCGCAATGATAAGTACAACGACCAAGAGCTCAATGAGCGTAAAGCCGGAGCGAAGCGGAGCCCTGAAAGCGTTTTTATTCAGGGCCTCCTCCTGATTAAAATTAGGAGTCATCCCCGAGGGTTTCTGTTGGGGATCTTCCACGCCCCTATTTAATAAAGGCATTTTTCTTCTTTTGACAACGACGTGCGTTGTAGATTCCCGATAACATTCCTCGGGAATGACAGCTTTGTTTTACAACGGTCTCTTTATTTACAACTACATTTTTATTTTTCATGTTTATCTCCTTACAATTTATCTGCATGGAGTAAACAAAGACGGCCGTAAGTGCCAAGTTCATGGAGGGACCTAGCCAACACAGCCGTAATCTATCATCCAAAAGATGATAAACATTTGGTACAACCCCAGAAATTAGCTTTATTTCTGTAAGTTGTACCCAGGTGGCTGCTTTTGGACCTCCATGAAGTTTTTGCAAACTCCCTGTACTCTGCGTACAGTTCCAAAAACAAGATAAATTGTTATTTTTACTTCACTGTCATTCTATATAATTTCTTTCTAATTTGCACCACAACTTTGTTACGCGTTTTTGGCTTATTTGACACACGCCTGCGCTCTTTAATACCATATAATTATATTCGGCGCATTGACGCCAAGTGAGGGTTTATGAAAAAAATTATTAGTTCTTCCCGCGCGCCCAAGGCAATTGGGCCGTATTCCCAAGCCGTAGAAGACGGCGGTTTTATTTTTACGTCTAGCGTGTTGCCTATTGACCCCGTAACCGGGGAAATTTACAGTGGGGACGTACAGGTGCAAACCGAAATTATTTTGCACAACTTGGAAAATATTCTAAAAGAAGCAGGGTGCACGCTTAAAAATGTAGTCAAAACCACCGTGTTTATGACGGACTTAACCAAATTTGCTGAAATGAACGCTATGTACGAAACATTCTTTAAAGAAAATCCGCCTGCCCGCACCACCGTGCAAGTAGTTGCCCTGCCCAAAGGGGGCGTAGTGCAAATTGAAGCAATTGCCAAAAAATAATCGCCTATGAGTATTCAAGACGAACTACTTGCTGCACGCACGACGGGAATTTTACTCCCGTTGGGGGCCATGAAAACCCAACAGGATTGGGGCGTGGGTGATTTGGGTTCGCTCCAGCAGTGGACGGAGTTTTTGGCTGGGCTAGGTGTTAAATTTATCCAAATTTTACCCCTGCAGGAAACTGCCCCCGGTGAAAATTGCCCCTATAGTGCCCTTACTTCGTTTGCAGTGGACCCGGTGTACACGCAAATTGACGCGGTAGAAGATATTGTAAGTAGTTCACGTGCGCAAGAGTTTATCGGTTCGCTAACCAATTCTTTAGCTCAGTGGAAGGCCGCTACGCAAGCCCCGTTTGCGGCTGTAAAAGAAGCCAAATACAAAGCGTTGTGGCTGGGATACCAAGCGTTTTTAATGCACGAGGTAGCCGCCCGCACCGCGCGTGCACACGCATTTGAGGCTTATTGTGCCGCGCAGGAACCGTGGCTAAAAGGATACGCCCTATTTCGGGCCCTGAAAGATTTTTACAAGTGGCAAAGCTGGACGCAGTGGCCCGCACCCTATCAAGATTTTCACTCGCAAGCGGTGGCACAATTTGAAGTTCAGTACCAAGAGTTTGTGAATTTCTTTAAGTATTGCCAATGGATTTTAGACCAGCAGCTCCGTCGGGCTAAGCTATTTGCCCAATCCAAAGGTGTGTATATTTTTGGCGATATTCCCTTTGCCACCAATTTAGATAGTGCTGAAGTGTGGGCCGAAAAAGAGAACTACCGTATCGGGTTTGAAATTGGAGCCCCGGCCGATCAATTTTCTACAGATGGCCAACGCTGGGGGCTCCCGGCGTATGATTGGAATTATCAGCTGGCCCATCATTTGGATTTATGGCGGCGTAAAATCCGCCGCGTAACCGAACTGTACGATATTTTCCGCTTAGACCATTTGGTGGGTTTTTTCCGCACGTACGTATTTGCGCCCAACGCGCAGCAAGGTGCGTTTGATGTGGAAGGTGAGCAAAACCAAATTGACCGCGGATACACGTTTTTGCGTATGGTGCTAGACGAAGCCCAAGGCAGACTGCCGGTGGGCGAAGATTTGGGCGTTATCCCCAATTATGTGCGCCGCATGCTGGTGGATTTGCGCATTCCCGGCTATAAAGTATTACGCTGGGAACGTGAGGACAACGGGTGGTATCGCGAGCCGAAAAACTACCCGGTGGTTTCATTGGCTACCACTTCCACGCACGATACCGAAACGTTACGCGGCTGGTGGGAAACCATGGATATTAACGAGCGGCGTAATATTTGGGAAATGATTTCTGCTCAAAAAACTGACGGCAATGTGCCCTTTAATTTGGATACACAACGCCTCATGTTAAAACGCGTGCTGGACAGTGCCTCTGCCCTTACGTTGTTTGCCTGGCAGGATATTATTGGCACGTTAGAGCGTGTCAATACGCCGGGAACAGTGGGGGAACATAACTGGACTTACCGCAGCGACGTTACCCCGCAAGAAGCGCGCGAGAAATACGCCGCGCAACTAGCAATGTTTGAGGCCTTACTCAAAGAAACGGGGCGCCATATTGCGCAGTTTCAATAAAAAATTAAAGGGTTTATAAGTATGACAGGTACGCCCCTAAAAGGACGTACCTGTTTTGTTGGGTACATACTGACAAGGGAGGTAAATTTTATTATACTATAGGTACAATTTGATCTGTTTTTGGAACCGTATGTTGCATACGACCCTCTCCTAACGGAGATATATTCAATCCAAAAATAGCCTGTATATAGGCACACGAGGACGGCCATCCCTGTGTGCCGATGCTTTCCGTGTAACGCGGAAAGCTACGGCTGTTTTGTTCAAGGGGTTGAATATACTTAGAACTAGGCGGCCGTTTTTATGGTCTCCAAACAAGCAAATTGAAAATTAACACAAAGGAGACAAAATAATGAAGTTGAAACAAAAACGAGGGTTTACCCTTGGTCGTCATCCTGAACTTGATTCAGGATCTCGTTGTTCTGTAAGGGGTTTTACCCTTATTGAGCTGTTAGTGGTAGTGCTTATTATTGGTATTTTAGCGGCGGTTGCTTTGCCGCAATACCAAAAAGCGGTACTTAAAAGTAGGTACACTTCTCTAATGCCTATTGCCAAAGCGGTAGCAGATGCCCAAGAGGTATATTATTTGACCAACGGGCAATATGCGCTTACTAAAACCAATTTGGAGATTTCCTCCGAAAATACCACTCCTGCAGAAGTGTCCCTGAGTCGTGCAGAGGAACAGGGAAATTATAATTATGTGGAAGCTTATCACAAAGACTTTCCGCACGCACGGTATATAATCTACCAAAAGCATAGTCCCAAATTTGCGGGAAATATTCATTGTGAAGCTGCGTCCACAGATGAAATGGCTTTGTGGTTGTGTGAAAAGGGCTTAAACGGCCAGTCCATTACGGGTAGTGTAAAAGGTAGTGGCTATAAAACATTTATACTGGCTGGCCAATCATCCGATACATTTTGCCCGACGGCTTCCACATGCGATAGTGAGACGGGGGAGGTTACAGGTTGTAGTAGCGGGTATTATATGAATTTTCTTGATGAGTGTGCAAAAGAGGGAAATTATGATTATGCCGGTACAAGCCAATGTGCACAAGGGTGTAACCCCGCTCCTAATACAACCTTTGGAGATATGGCCATATGTACGAATACTGATTGTTATGGCGCTATTTTTAATGGCGATTCTGGGTGTGACGTAGGAGGTGTTTGCGATGGATCTACACTTAACGGCAATTCTTTTTGTGATGGGGGAGACTGTTTGAATGCTATATTTAATGACAATGCCACTTGTGAAAGCGATAGCAATTGTGAGACATCCACATTTAATGATGATTCCAGGTGTTATGGTGCTTGTCGAAACTCAACCTTTACGGGAAACGCCTCCTGTAACGGGGAGGGCTGTGATGACGCTGTGTACCAAGGTAACGCCTGTTGCGGGAACTGTAGTGTAGGCTCGGGAAAACCAAAATGTGGTGGGGGAACGTGGTAACACGTACCCAGCCTGGAATTTTTAAACGCAAACGCCCTCATTTTAACGGGGGCGTTTCTACTTGTATCACACATCCTTGTTAATCGGCTATGGATTGTGTATTAGCTTCTTTTTCTCGCGTAACTAGCGGCAGTAAATCTTGTCCGTAGGCAAAGTCAAAAACTACGCCTGCGATAAAATCTAACTGATGATAAAAATCTTGCTCGCGGATAAACTCATCCGCTGCATGGGCGGGGTTGGTTTCCAGCGGGTCCATATCCGGCCCTAAGCCATAAGTAATCACACCCAATTTGCGCAAAAATTCATTATCGCCCGAAGCCGGGCTCAGGCCCGGTACGGTAATGGCCCCGGGTAACATTTTTTGGGCCGTTTTTTGAATAGAAACAAAAAGAGGATCTGTACCGTCCATGGGGGTGGGGGCCGGGAACTGAGGGCGTTCTAGTACTTCCAGTACAATGTTTTCATCTTCATGAAACAGTGCCTGTAAGTCAGAAAAAAAAGCGTCCGGGTCCGTATCCGGTAACAGGCGCACATTAAGCACGGCACTGGCGGTTGCACTGGCCGCCCCAGCATCGGTTTGCGAAGCCACCGTCGTGGGGTTTATGGTGTCTTTTAATTGGGATTTAAAAAACGGATCCTGCGCCATCAGCTCGGCCGCATTTTGGCGGTTTTGCGGGTGTTCATCTTCTAGTAGCATGCGCAACGTAGTTTGTCCGTCTTCTTCTTGCAGGGGTAAAATGGCCGTAAGTAAAGTGCACGTGGGCGCTGTTACGTGGGCGGGGCGTTGCCAATTTTCAATTTTAGCTAAGGCTTGTGAAAGCGTGTACACGGCGTTGTTTTCCGTGGGCAAAGCCGAGTGCGCTTCGGTACCGCGCGCTGTAATTTTTACGTCCATATATAGCTTGGTGGCCGCTTCGGCAAATACAATATCCGGCCCGCTTTGATTTTTAATAATGCCGCCGCCTTCATTTAAGGCAAAACCTGGGGCAATTTTTTCCCAATGTGTATTTCCTAACCATAATAGGCCGCTTTCACTACCGGATTCTTCGCCGGAGGTTGCCAGAAAAATAATATCTCGTACCGGTTTTTGTTCCTGCTGGGCTAGCCACAAAAACAAGGCCAAGTAAGCGGCTGTATAGTTTTTGGCGTCGGTGGCGCCTAGCCCGTAAATTTTGCCGTCTTTTTCAAGGGCTTTAAAGGGGGGGACCGTCCAACCTTCCTGCGCGTTAACCGTATCTAGGTGAGAAATCAGCAAGAGTGGTTTTTGGGTGGGGTCCGTTCCTTTCAAACGTGCCATTAAGTTAGCCCGGCCTTTGTGCGGGATGAAAATATCCCAGTCAATATGATGTTTATTAAATTGTTTATAGATATAGCGTGCGGCGGTAATCTCGTCGGGGTTGGCAATAGAAGTATCAATAGAAATGAGTTTTTTTAAATGGGTTTTAGCCTCTTGGTGTAACGTTTCCCAGGGTGATAAATCCGCTGCGCACAGCGTGCTCCCGCAGGCAAGTAGTAATCCAACCAAGATGTGTTTATAAAGATTCATAAGAAAATTGCACCGTGCTTCCCGGAACAACCTGATGCTTTTGGGCGGTTTTAGCAGCAAGTTCTAGCACGTATTGGCCATATCCAACGGCATACGCAACCTCGTCATCTGGTGTGTACGTGTAGGAGTGGGGTACCTCGCTAGCTACCTGAGTTACTTTTTTGGTTGAATCAATAAAAACCATGTCTAGGTCAATGAGGGTATTTTTCATCCAAAACAGTTGGTCTTGCTCGGTATCAAAAATAAAAATCATGCCCTTGTCTTCTGGTAAATCGGTGACAAACATTAGTCCGTGTTCCTGCTGTTGAGGCGTGTTGGCTACTTGGGCTTGCACAACAAACCCGTCCGGTAACGTAACGGGAATGGTTCGGGAGGAACGGCAAGCTGCCAAGCTACCAGCGGCCAGCATTAAAAGAAGTAATTTCTTCATAGCATTAGTATAGCAAATCTGGTTGTTTTCTTTTTGCAAAGTTGTTTTAAAATGTTCACTTGACAATCGTTTTTTTTTTTTGATAGGATTTTTACGATGTAGATGAGGGGGGACGTATCCAATCCGTTAACGCCCTGTATAAGTCGAATTTGGAAGATTTAACGGGTCTTCTTTCTGTTCCTCCTCATCACACAACAGA
>JAZUNI010000075.1:0-2612 GCA_045604045.1 Elusimicrobiaceae bacterium
TTGCCTTTGTACCTTGCGAGTACATTTACAGTATATCACGGCAATTATTAATTAATATAGTTTACTTTGGTAAATAAAGGTAGTATACTTGGCCTATAGCTTCCATTCTTATCCTCTTATTATAATATATGTTAAATTTAATGCATGTTATCAATTAAAAAGGGGTTAACAGTAATGGAATACACCGTATGGAAAAACATAATCAATTTATTACGTGCTAGGGGGTGGAAGCGCTCACCGGGTCCCACTTGGTCTTATTACAAGGAATTGTCACGGATCCACGACGGGCGGACTTATAACTATTGGGTATTTATTAACAAGGAAGAAATAAACCTTATATCCGTTCCTATCGCTGTTTTACTGGATATGAAGGAATACAATGGCAGCAAGAAACTAAATCAAATGATTTTAAGGGACAAAGTAAAGCGTAAATGGGGTTTTTATGAAGATGAATGATTATTTAATTATTGCTATTATCATGGCTTTTATCATTATCCTTTTAAGGCTTGCTGCTCCCTTTGTTAAGTCTGAAGAAGTCATAAAGGTTTTATCATGGACTGATATTATAGCCCGTATATCTATGGTTATGTCGTTGCTTTACTATATAAGTTTTAAACTATTGGGTTTTTAAAAAGGGGATTATAAAATGGATAGTTATAGCGTTACTTTCGTTTATCACTCTATGGAAAAGATGGGGCCTTCTAAATTTACGGAAGCTGCAAAGGGTAATAGTATTAGTGAAATCGCGGAAGCTGTAGACCGTGTATTGGAAAAGAAAAAATTTATTGAATACCCCGGCGGCTTAATCCCGGTTAGTCGTATAGGGGAAGTCATAATAAAAAAGGCGGATCCAAATGAAGTTATCAAATAAGGATTTTAATAAACAGGTACAAAAGAAACTTAACGATCCGCGGACGCAAGCCAAGGCGGTTTACCTCCTTAAAGAAATTAATAACTTGAAAGAAGATGATATAGAAGCCTTTGCAATCACCGCAATACTTATGGAAACAATAAAGGCGCTCCCTAACTTAAAAGAATATAAAGTCGTTAAGAAATAAAATAGGCGGGGCTTCCCCGCTTTAGTCATAATACTAATTTACCGTAATAAACTATAAGTATAAGATAAACAAAAACCGAAAAGGAAGTGTTAATTTTGAGAAAGCTAATTAAACCTTGTTTGTATATTATCGGCGGTATATTCGTTTTTGTTCTTGCCATATCCATTGCGGGAATGTTCATAAAGGCCCCGCCAGGCGACGTTAAAATAACTGATAAGGAAGGTATTAAGGAAGCTGTCAGGAAAGAAGCCAAGGCCAAGGAAGCTACTAAGGACCCTGAATCTGTCGTCAAAGAAAAAGAAGCCCATAAAGATGCATTGGAAAATTTGGATTTCATGTTTGATAAAACTATTAAGGATTCCGGGGGATCTTTTAGCCGGGTAGAATATGAACAAATTAAAGACCGTTATGAAGCGGATATATATATAAATGATTCTCATTGGTTCCTGGAAGCGGATAAAGAAGCGCGGGCGGAAAAGATTGGTGAAATGGTAGAAGGTAAATTCATTGGCAGCGGATTAGTGGAAGACGGCGACGGGGTACACGTTACCATAAGAGATAGCCAAGGCGACGTATTGGCCGTGGAAGACTTCCTGGGCGGGTCCTATGATATTAAGTAAATAAAGAAAAGAGCGGCTTTACAGGCTGCTCTTTTTTTGATTCTTCCTTTTTGAATGGATATAGTTATAAGCGCCTTTACAAGCCTTATTACATTCATTGTGGCAATCCCAGGCGTTTAGCGCTCTATCCTGTATAGTTATATCTTGCTCTAATAATTCGTTAATAATAGGTGTATAGAATCCTGTAGTTACCGCACAATCATGACAAGGTTTATCCAATCGCTCCAATGTTGGGGCTTTGCTCATTTCCTCCCATAAACCTTTTTTACCTACTGAAGAATCTAAAAAAGCTTTATCATCTAATTTCCTCAAAAGTTCATCATTTTGTTTTATACCCATACGAATAGCCTTATGAACTAAATCCTTTTTTTGAACCATTAACCTTTCCCCCTTTATACTTCAGCAATCAATTTTACTATTGTCCTGGTAAGCCTAACCTTAATATGTTTTAATTTATAGGCCATTTGTTCTTCAATGGAAAGTTGATCCGTAATTACTGGTTCAATAATTGTTAGTTCGTACCCCATGCGCCGTAAACTTGCCGCCGCTTCCTTTGAATACGTGTAATTGATCTGATCCAATAGCGCGGCCACTTCCTTTTTATCTTCCATAACACACTTAAAAGACAAATTTAACAGTTTAACTTTTAACAGTTCTTGTAATGATTCATTGTATGATTGTATTATTCCGTCTGTATAATCGTTTATTGCGTTCTCGATTTTTTTAGCTTCTTCCCTAATTTGTTCCCTTTCGTATTCATCCAATTCTAATTCCATTTTAACTATTCCCCCTTATTACTAGCATAGTTTAATTTTAACATTATTAGTTTACTTTGGTCTACTTATAAATAAAAAAAGAGCGGTTTATATACCACTCTTTACCTGGACTATGCGGTTAATTTCCTTCCGGCTCTGAAAACAGGGGCCATGCTGTA
>JAZUNI010000076.1:0-3980 GCA_045604045.1 Elusimicrobiaceae bacterium
TGAAGAATCTAAAAAAGCTTTATCATCTAATTTCCTCAAAAGTTCATCATTTTGTTTTATACCCATACGAATAGCCTTATGAACTAAATCCTTTTTTTGAACCATTAACCTTTCCCCCCTTAGAATCCACTTTTTTTATCAATCGCTTTTTTAATCAATTTTATTGCAATGTCCGCTAATTCTTTCACATTGACACTTCTGTAGCATTCGCCATTACAAGCCGGGATCTGTAAGGATATGTTAGTTTGTTCAAAAGCTTTGTATGTCCCTGTTTTCTTTCCGCAAATAACACATTTTTTCTTTTCAGTACTTGAAATATATCCAATATCCATAGCATTGTTTCCCCTTCCCCTTTGGTACTATCATAGTTAAATTTTAACATTATAGTTTACTTTAGTCTACTTATAAATAAAAAAAGAGCGGTTTATATACCACTCTTTACCTGGACTATGCGGTTAATTTCCTTCCGGCTCTGAAAACAGGGGCCATGCTGTAGTTATCTGGTACAATAAATTCGTTATTTTCATTATCAAATTGGATCTTACTTCTTCTTTTATTGCCTTCGTACATGTATGTTATTGTTTTATCCGTCCTGCTTAATACCTTTATAGTAAAGTTACAATTACTGTCACATACGCTACGGGCTAAATAATTTTCGTTTATTTCAAATTTCATCATGTTTCATATCCCCTTTAAGTTGTATTTGAGTACCTTATATTCTTATTATAAATCATTAGTTTACTGAAGTCAACTATATATATGTAAATGGACAAATAAAAAAGACCCCGTTAACAGGGTCCTTATTCTTTCTTTATGGTTAAGCGCGCGGCCTGTAGATCTTTGCTTTATCAAAACCGCTATTATTTGGTCAAACTCCTTAATTACACCTAAATATTCATGATATAAAACTATGTACTTATACATTTATTCTTTTCCCCCTTTGATCTCGATATATGAACCGTTTACAGCTTGATCTATTTGGCTTTCATGCATAGCCCTTACATTATTCATATTCATAACTGATTTATCTTTACCTGCTTTGGTTAGTTCGATTAATAAGGCCGCTGCCTTTTTCTCGCTACCCATATAGACCCTGTAAACTTTGCCGCTCTTAATTTCTTTCCCCTGGGCCGTGAAATCCTTTAGAACCGTTACCGTTTGATCTTTTAGTAATTTCATTTTTATATTTCCCCTTCCCTTTACCTGATAAGTTAATTATATATCATTAGTTTACTTTAGTCAACTATGTAATTAATGATTGCAGCACAAAAAAAGACCCTATCCCCATTCGTGGATAAGATCTCTTAACAAGTCGCGCGCCTTGTCCTGCTATTAGCCGCCTGGTCGCTCCTTTACTATTCTATTGTCATAGATACAACCCGCTCGTTATATCTACAACCCCGGTAAAAGTCGGGAAACGATTTGTCAAAATAGTCCCTTGCTATGCGGTTGTTAATTATTCTTAAACCTATACGACTGGATTTACTTGTATTGGGCCTTTTTTTGTGGTCTACCCATACCACCGTTACAACAAAAATTTAGATTTGACTATACATCATTCATTTAAGAACTACCACTTGTTTCCGCAAGTGATACTCTTATAATACAAGCTATGTTTACCGTGGTCAATAGAAAATTACCAATTTTTCGCTAATTTGTAAATTTATTTATACCATTCAATTAGTACCAATATAATGGTTATGTTTTAACAGGTTTCCACCCGCCAATATTAGGCGTTTTACACTTGTAACTTATGCCAATTCCATAATGTTTAATATAAAAGACTTCACATTTTCGACATTGATATAAATTTTGTTGTGTATGTTCATGCTCTCCGATTCGTCTATAAACATGTTCACAAAAGTATTGTTTTATCTTCAGCATGTTATAATCCACCTTTTTAATTGAAGTTAGGAAGCTGCCTTATAGAAGCCCTATATCTCCCCTGTAGGTCCTGCCAAGATTGGTCATTCTTCCGTTTCATACGTCGCCAAACGCCAATATTGGGGAAGTCTTCTCCACTGGCCGCCGCTTCCGCTTTCATCTTTGCATACAGTTTCTTTTCCTGGTTCGCCTTAACCCGGATCTTTTGTTCTGTATCATATGTTTCTTTACTGGCAGCGGTCCTCTTGTCCGCCCCTGTAAATGGCCGGGGCGGGTACTTGTCCCGCTCCATTTCACTAATCGGGATTATATAATGCCTACAATTCGGATGGAAAGGGGGTTTCCCGCCTATGTCTTCAAATGTAGGATAACCGGGCGCGCTGCCTGTTAACGATACGACTAGCCCCTCCCTGGCCCCGCATACCTTACAAGTGAAAGCCCGCTTATTGATCCGAACTAAATCATGGTCGTTTTCAATGTAGCGGTTAATGGATCCTTCCACCTGGGCTTTCCTTACTTTGGTACGGGTTACGGTCATAGCGTAAAAGTCTAAAGGAAGCCGCCTGTTATCAATCGTGACAAAAGAAGTTAGCCCCGCTTCTAAAAATTCCCGCTGTATGGCCTTGGTCATATCCTGGGTAGTCTTCCCTTGTATTAACCCGGTCCCTATTTGGTCATGTACGGCCTGTAACGTGTCGTTAATATCTCTTAATGTCATAAGAGCGGTACGAATAGCGGCCTGCATATCGTCCACGGCTTCAATGGCAATGGCTTGTACCGCCGTGGCATGAACCAAAGAAGTTAAATTCCCCTGTATGGCTTCTATTCCGGTTTCTGCCAATAGGTCCCCGCCTAGTTCCCACCCGGCCCGGTATGCTTCCAAGATTTCAGGCGTTATATATTCGGCTATGCTTACTTCTAATTGCTCCAATAGGTTTATGCAATTGGCCATTATTCGGCTTCGCTCTTTGCTGTTAAATAGATCTTCAGCATTCACAATGTTATTTGTTATTTGTGTTACCACTTGTTGAATTAGTTTAAGTGTTTCGTCTTTGTCTTCAAAAGGGTTAAATTCGTCCGCCATACCTTAACGCCCCCTTATTTTCCCGTGTTTCCAGTTAATAATTCTTTTTCTATTCGTTCACTCGCCACGTTCCAAAATTTTTCGTCGTTTTCAAAGCCGATAAAGTTTCTCCTTGTCTTGATTGCTGCTATGGCTGTGGTCCCGGATCCCATACAATTATCCAGAACTATTTCCCCTTCGTCGGTATATGTTTTAATTAAATATTCAAATAAAGATTCCGGCTTTTGTGTAGGGTGTAACCTGAAATCTTTTTGGCTTGATTTAGAAAAGCTTAATAAATTGATTGGATATTTTTCTTCTAACCATTCACTTTGGAAATTTGTTTTACTTTTCCCGTATGTTTGTTGTGTATTATTGTTTGAACTTCTTCTCGGTTTGTCCCTTTTTCTCATTTGTGGATTGTATTTAGCTTGCTTTTTATAAAAAACACAAATTTCCTCTATCGCTTTCAATGGCTGTTTTTTTGCGTTTAAATGCCCTGTACCTCTCCCCTTATCCCAATACCAAGAGTATTTGAATAATTTTATATTGCTCGTTATCAAATAACTAGTAAATGGTTGGGAAGCGGTTAACACAATAGCGCCATTATCTTTTATGATTCTTTCATATTGCTTCCATAACGGTTCAAAAGGTATGATTATATCCCATTTACAGGCGGTTGTCCCATATGGTAAGTCACATAAAATCATATCAATTGATTTATCTGGTATTAACTTCATGCCTTCCAAACAATCCATTAAATGAATTTTATTTAGTTCCAATTCATCTATTAATCTATTCAACTTCCCCGCCCCCTGTGGCAGCGGTTCCCGTGTCCTGGCTTCCGTTGTCTAACATAGACTTTAAGGTATTTAATCCCGGTACGGTTGCTGTATTACTATTAACGCTTTGTTGATCTTCTTCTATGCGGGCTAGTTCCTGCTCTATGGCCGTATCGCTTGCCCCTTCATTAATATTTTTAACCGCTTTTTCCACGGATCTTAACCCGCTGTCTTTTGCAGCTTTTTCCGTG
>JAZUNI010000077.1:0-1716 GCA_045604045.1 Elusimicrobiaceae bacterium
GCCGGAAAGTTTTTATATATGAC
Source organism: Elusimicrobiaceae bacterium (assembly GCA_045604045.1). GTDB lineage: Bacteria > Elusimicrobiota > Elusimicrobia > Elusimicrobiales > Elusimicrobiaceae > Avelusimicrobium. Next base: position 24 of record JAZUNI010000077.1, read on the forward strand.
GCGCTAGAGCGATTCCGTTTTCAACAAAAGGAAGAAAGCAACGATAGCCAGTGCAGACGCGCCCGCCCCGCGCGGAACAAGATAGAAGAAGGTTACCCACCAAGCCAGTGTCTTGCCCCTTTACGGAACGGAGCGCAAAAATATTTTGCAAAATTATGTTGCTTTTTGCGCACCATGCGATTATTTGTGGACGGCAAGCCCCAGCTGCGCAAGGCAAAAAAAGGCAAGGGGATTGCAAGGAGTAAGCATGAATGTGCAAATGGCTTTAATGGGTAAAGGGAAAAAGACGCAAGTAATTATTGCGCAAGGTTCGGAAGAAAATTGGGAAATCCGTTATTCTGGAATAAAGGCTAATGTCCCGGTACATCTTTTATATAAGGTGGTATCGGAATCATGGACTATAAACAATCATTTAGCCGTAAAAGGTGTTATGCTTTGGATAGAGGTTCTTAAAGCAGAATATCCAACAGTAGAAGATTTAATGGCAGACGCGGATTATTGTGCAGAGCAAGCAATGCAAGAGAGGTGTTAATATGACAGTCAAAGAGTTTTTGGGAAAGTTGGAACAAAAAGACAAAGTGGAAATTGTAGACTGCGTTGGGAAGAACGTTTTTAAGTGCTTTTCTGGGGAAGTGTTGGACGTGTACTTAAAGTCGTATACGTCATATTTGCACTTTACGGTAATTGGCGTGTATTACCATTGTGGCTTTATTCACATTCAATGCACCAGAAAGGCAGAGTGGAGTTTAAAGCATGAGCGAGTGTTTGCACTTTTGGAAGAAGCCGTATGTAGTCTTGGGAAAAACTTTTCCGGGAAAACCAACTCACCCAAACATTAAAGAAATATTTTTGGGGTAATCGTGCAAGCGCGGTAAAACGGCAGTGTTTTTATGTCGTTTTACCGCTTTTTTTATGCATTTTACAACGTTTTGTAAAAAGAAAATTATATAAAAAATAGAAAACTCGACCACCCAAACAATTTTGGGAATCATTTTGGGAAGTGGAACGTAATCACATGCTTAATGCAACAACGGTCAATGTATGAATCTGGAAGCGTAGGCACCCCCGAAGACGTTTCCAGGTGATGAGCCGAAAACCCCCAGTGATTCCAGCCAGCCCTTAAAAATACCCAGAATTGACCAAAAAACGCAAGGAAACACCCTCTACAAACCGGAAAAAGGGCTTTTTACAGCTTATGGCAGATAGCTTTTTTAACTGGAAACTGGTGGGCAAGTACCCCCCAAATGCACGGAAGCGGTACGGACAAAACACGTAAAGTAGGAGCAACATAGTAGGGCAACCAAACACCCCCAAAAACCCCGGCAATGTGTGCAAAAAAGTAGACGCTCCCAAAAACGCACGGACGCGAAAACGCATTTACCTTCCTTTGTGAGCACCCATTACAGGGAGCCATTTTGACCAAACCGCCTTTTGGGGCGGTTTGTGTCTGGCTTCCGTCTCTGCCGATTTCGCGCATTTTAACCGCGCCCTTTTGGGGGCGCGTGTTTGCGCATGTAGGTAATTGCGCCTTTTTAGCAAGCCCCTTTTGGGGGGCTTGCGCTGCGCAATTGCCGTTCTTATTATTATGGCATGTTTGATTTACCCATGTTTTTGATTATGGGTAACTGCGTTTTCTCGTCCGTGCGGTTTTGGGAGCGTCTATTTTTTTGCACACATTGCCGGGGTTTTTGGG
>JAZUNI010000078.1:0-1603 GCA_045604045.1 Elusimicrobiaceae bacterium
GGTAAATAAATGTGGATATCCGCGTAGGTGGTGCGTGCGTTTTTATTGCACGAAAGAAGCGCGGTATGTGCCCCTAGTTGGCGCGCCTGTTGCAGTGCCCCTTGCACATACGGCGTATTACCGCTGGCGGCAAGACCAATCACTAAGTCGCCCTCGTGCGCTTGTTGGGCAATTTCCTGGGCCCCTTGTGCGGCATTATCTTCCGCCCCTTCTTGTGAGCGAAACACTGCCTTCTTTCCCCCGGCAATCAGCGCGATAATTTGAGAGGGCTTTGTGCCAAAGGTTGGCACACATTCCACGGCTTCTAAAATCCCTAAACGCCCGCTCGTACCGGCCCCAATAAAAATAATTTTGTGTCCGCTGGCATACGTGCGGGCGGCTTGCACCATTACCGCCGCAATCTCTTTGGCGGCTTTTTTAACGGCGCGGGCCGCGTTAAAATCTTCCGCGTTAAATACGCGCGCTAACTGGCGCGGGGTAAGTGCGTCCAAGCGGGTGGTGTGGGGGTTGGTTTGTTCGGTTGCGGGTAATTTCATTTATTTTTTTCCGCCTCGTCTATTGCTTGAATATGAAAGGCTAAGGGTACAATGGCAAACGTTACTAAACTAATTACAAAGGCAACCCAAAAGAAATTTTCGTACCCCAGTGCGGCTTGCATTTTGCCCGATAGCATAGACGGCACCATCATCCCCAGGGCCATGATCCCCGTGGAAATAGCATAGTGCGACGTTTTATACGTACCTTGCGACACGTACATAATAAACACGGTTAGGGCCATCATGGCAAGCCCGTAGCCAAAATTTTCTAACGTAATCAGCGTAGCCACTGTGGATAAGCCTGGTTTTGTAGCGGCCATATAGACGTAAAAAATGTTGGGCAGTACCAGTGCCACCGCAAACGGCCAAATACATTTTTTAAAGCCAAATTTGCCTAACAGCCACCCTCCCAGAAGGTTTCCGGCAATAATCGCGCCCAGGCCCAGGGTCCCTTTAATGAGCCCAAAATCTTGCATGGAAATCCCCAAGGCTCCCTCGGCGGCGGGTTTGAGTAAAAAGAGCGGAACAATTTTTTCCAATAATGCCTCGCCAAAGCGGTAGAGTAAAATAAAAAGCAAAATATAGAGGATGTTTTTTTGCGTGAAATATTCGCCAAAGGATTCCTTCCACGCGCGTGTTTGCGTTACAGCGGCGGGCTTATCGGCACGGGGTTTAGGTAAAACCACGTGGTGGTAGACCGCACAACCTGCAAAAAATAACCCTAAAGCCCCTAAAAAAATTGACCAGTTATAGGGAGAAGGAACAACATGTTCTGCCAAATATCCCGTGGCGGACACCAAAATACCGCTACCCAAAATCATGGCGATACGGTAGAAAATGGTGCGGACCCCTACAAAATATCCTTGCTCTTGCGGGGTCAAAGCCAATAAATAATAACCGTCGGTTGCAATATCTAACGTGGCAGACACAAAGGCCCCCATAAAAAACCCCAGTAAAGACAAAATGAAAAACGAGTTATTTGCCTGGGGGGCGTGTATAAACGCGTAAAAACAAATGAGTCCGGATAAGGCTAGTAGTACCGCGCTCATCACGCTTTGCGCGCCCAA
>JAZUNI010000079.1:0-5250 GCA_045604045.1 Elusimicrobiaceae bacterium
ATTTTGTTTTGGCGTTTTGAATGAATTAGATCAAAAAATAGATAGTTCCTCATTCCAAGGACAAGAAAAAAGATTTCTTGGTTTTTTTGGTGAATTTTTATTGACAATTTTTATTCTAAAACAACAACAATCGGGCACAAAAATACAATATTTAGATGCTTTTTTTATTGACTCGCCTGATACGACAAAAGTGTTATATGAATTCAAAAAATTCCTATCATTTTGTTTTGCAATCACAAATATGCAAGAATACAAGATGATTACTTTATGTGGCATAAAATTTAAATTGATGAAGCGAAAAAAAATAAATATTTTGCAAAACAAATTGAAAGAACAGGCCAAAATGTTACAAATCTTAGAAAACAGAATAATTGATTTAGAGGAAGAAATAGCAAGAATTTCAAAATAAATATGTCCGCACATTTCACCATTAAAATCATTCTCACGCATCATGATCAGCGAATCCCAGCTATCCACACCAATATTTTGCACTCCGTGCAAACAGGTTGTGCCAATGCTGCGCATTTATTTCCGAATATGTTACACGATAATGACGGAGAAAATATTTCCGATCAAAACCCAAAATACAATGAACTTTCTGCTCTGTATTGGGCATGGAAAAATCAAGAAAAACTTGGCAACCCAGATTTTATAGGTCTCCTGCATGATCGGCGGCATTTTTTGTTTAATACCAAATTACCTATTCCCAATAAAAATTTAACGTGGCTTCCCAAATCCCCGGTGTATATGTTTCCACCTATATGCAAAAAGTATTTGAACTATATTTCTGATAGTTGTATTCATCCATACTTTCCCAAATATGACTGTATGGTATTTAAACCTTATGATGTCAGGCCAAGATGCGGCAACAGTAATATGCGTGATGGATTTCTAAAATCCAAAGAAATGACCTACGAAATTTATGATATTTGGGCCAACACGGTAAAAAAGTTATTCCCCGGTTACGCGCTGGAACTTGAACAATTTACACAAGGGCATGTTGGTTATCTTTGCAATATGTTTGTTATGCGCAAAGATTTATTTGACGAGTATAGCAACTTCCTTTTTACAATCTTACAAGCTGTAGATAAGCAAATTGATTCTACAAATTTTTCTACAGCCAAAAAACGTTTTTTAGGTTATTTAGGCGAATTCACGCTCTCTCTATTCATTATGAAATTAAAAAAACGTACTGACGTGCATATAATAGAAATGAATGGTATATTTATTATGAATCTTCCTTGGAAAGAACGCCTAAAAATTGTACGCTATTGGTTAGGCAAAACTTTTTTAATAGGAAAGAACCAAAATAAATATCAACAAAAATATGATGAACTTTTTGCTAAAATTAAAATTTTAAATTTTTTTAAGGATTAAACATCATGAATAAACTACTTAAAAAAACGATTTCAACAAATCAACTGATTGTAAACTGCCGCCGCATGTGGCCCTATATTAAACCATATTGGTTCCGCACTCTATTGGGGGTATCTTTAACCGTTCCAGTGGGTGCGCTGGATGGCGTTGTAGCTATGTTTTTAAAACCATTTATGGACAAAGTAATGGTAGATAAACAGCCCCACTTTTCTGCCATGATTCCGTTTCTTATCGTCGGTTTTACCGTTGTTCAAGGGGTGCTCATTTACGCTTCTAACTATTTCAATACCTGGGTAGCCCAAAAAATTACGATCGGCGTTAAACGTAAACTATACGCCAAACTCCTTTCCATGGATACCAGTTACTTTGATAAAAGTAATTCCGGAGTGATTTTGATGCGTTATTCTAACGACGCTGAAGCAGCTTCCACTGGGCTTGTCAATAATGCAAAACAATTTTTATCAAAGACATTTTCATCAATCTCGTTAGTATGTGTACTAATTTATAACTCCTGGCAATTAGCAATTATTGCCATAGCCGTATTGGCTCTTTTTATCTATCCAATGTCTTTAGTCAGAAAAAAAATGAAAGATATCATCACCAAAACGGTAGGAAACGCTGCCAATATTATGACCATTTATAATGAGACATTTGCAGGAAATAAAACGATCCGTTCTTTCACATTGGAGGAACAACTCATGCATAAATTCAATAGAACCACAGATTTTATGTTTTATTTGTCCATGAAAATGGTCAAAGGCACCAACTGGCTCAGCCCACTTATGCACATTATTATGTCTATCGGTGTGGCACTCGTCATTGGAGGGGGGAGTTACCTCATCGTCAGTGGCCGCATCACCAGTGGTAACTTCGTGGCGTTTATCGCCGCTCTAATGATGCTCTACACACCGCTTAAATCCGTCGGGAACAACTATATTGCTATCCAAAACTCCTTCATGGCTATCGATCGTATTTTTGAAATTTTAGATTTACAACCCACCATCAAAGATAGTGAAACGCCCAAAGAACTTAAAGAAATCAAAAAAGCGATTGAGTTTGACCACGTCCATTTTGAATATGTTCCCGGGCGCGAGGTACTGCACGACATTAATCTCACTATTCCCGTCGGCGAAACCGTCGCTTTGGTGGGAAACTCCGGCGGGGGTAAAACCACCATTTCCGCCCTTATTCCGCGCCTGTATGACGTAACCAAAGGCGCTATCAAAATTGACGGAAGTGATATTAAAAATATTTCGCAAAAAAGCCTGCGCCAGCAAATTGCCATGGTATTTCAGGATAACTTTTTATTCTCGGGTACCATTCGGGAAAATATTCTCCTGGGTAATGAACACGCTGACGAAAAAACCATTTGGTCTGCCCTTAAAAACGCTTGTTTAGACGAGTTTGTTAAAGAACTGCCAGAGCAACTAGATACCGAAATTGGCGAACGCGGCATCCTGCTTTCCGGCGGTCAAAAACAGCGCTTGGCCATCGCACGGGCATTTGTAAAAAATGCCCCAATCGTCATTTTGGACGAAGCCACCAGTGCACTGGATAACAAATCGGAACGCGTGGTCCAGGAGGCGCTAGACAACCTGATGAAAAACCGCACCGTTATCGTCATCGCCCACCGCTTAACTACGGTACAAAATGCCGATAAAATTGTGGTCATTAACGACGGCCACATTGCCGAATCCGGCACGCACGAGGAGCTTATCAAGCTAAATGGGGCTTACTCGGCGCTGTATTCTATGCAGTTTAAAGATAAAAAATAAGCCAGCTACGCTTTAGGAACGCGGGTAGCGGGGGGAGAAATCTTCGCTACCCGCTTTTGTCAAAAAATGATAAAATATATACGTAAGTTATACAAGTAACTATACGTTATTAAAAATCCATGGAGGAAGTACCAAGTATGATTAAAGTAGGTATTAACGGTTTTGGCCGCATTGGTCGTTTTGTATTCCGCGCGGCTCAAGAACGCAAAGACATTGAAATTGTCGGTATTAACGACTTGTGCCCGGTTGACTATTTAGCTTATATGCTCAAATACGACACCATGCATGGCAAATTTGAAGGCACTGTAGAAGCCGACGTAGCCAACAGCCAACTGATTGTAAACGGCAAAAAAATCCGCGTAACTGCTGAAAAAGATCCGGCCAACTTAGCCTGGGACAAAGTAGGCGCTGAATACGTAGTAGAATCCACCGGTTTATTCTTGACGCAAGAAAAAGCGCAAGCTCACATCAAAGCCGGCGCTAAATACGTAGTGATGTCTGCCCCGTCTAAAGACACCACCCCGATGTTCGTCGTAGGCGTGAACGAAAAAACCTATGTAAAAGGTACCCAATTTGTATCCAACGCCTCCTGCACCACCAACTGCTTGGCTCCTATTGCCAAAGTATTACACGATAACTTCGGTATCGTAAACGGTTTAATGACCACCGTACACTCCACCACCGCTACCCAAAAAACGGTAGATGGCCCGTCTATGAAAGACTGGCGCGGTGGCCGTGCTGCTTCCGGCAACATTATTCCTTCTTCCACCGGTGCTGCTAAAGCCGTGGGCAAGGTAATCCCGGAACTTAACGGTAAATTAACCGGTATTTCCATGCGCGTACCTACCTTGGACGTGTCCGTAGTAGATTTGACCGTAAACTTGGCCAAACCGGCTACCAAAGAAGCCATCTGCGCCGCTATGAAAAAAGCTGCTGAAGGCGAACTGAAAGGCATTTTGGGCTACACCGAAGATAGCGTCGTGTCTTCCGACTTCTTGGGCGACAAACGCACCTCTATCTTTGATGCCAATGCCGGCGTGTATCTCACCGATACCTTTGTAAAAGTGGTATCCTGGTACGATAACGAAATCGGCTACTCCAACAAAGTGCTGGATTTAATCGCCCACATGGCCTCTGTCAACAAATAACTTTTAGGTTAAGTTAGATGTGAACACCCCCGCTCAATAGAGCGGGGATGTTTTTTTACAAAACACCAGTGGCATTTAACTGTCTACACAATTCCTTTTGAATAATACTAGCAGTATCATAAGAACCACAACGGATACGAGAAGGACTATCCCTCCGAATTACAATAAAGTATAGATCATGTTTTCCGTCCCATCTGTTTGCAGTAGCTAAGTACTGATCGAATATCCCAGAAGGAGCATAATAAAAATCTTTTGTTAAAATACGCTTACCATTAATTTTTCCACCGGGAATCGTAATATCCAACTTTTCCATATCTTGGTCTGTCAAATAATTTCCATGAGTTAAATAATATACTTGGTGTGCCTGGGCAATACTACGTACGTTTGCAACAGCCTCTGCCATCCGAGCTCTCTCTACGGCTTTTTGATATTGCGGCAGCGCCACGGCCGCTAAAATACCAATGATAAGTACAACCACTAGCAACTCTATAAGCGTAAAACCCTTTGTAGGTTGGGTGTTAACCCAACATTGGTTAAGATGTCCTTTACCGGACATTGTCAGGTTTACACCGGACCTACTCAAGCTAGAGAGGACATTAAAACTAGCAACTTCCCCATGAGGGGGAAGTTGTCCCGTAGGGACAGATGAGGGGGTGTTATTGAATAAGGCCGACGTCCTGAGGAGTGGTTGCTCAGGACCTACCACGCAACTATCATTTTCTACAAAGTTTTTCCTATTGTCAGGTAAAACCTGACCTACATTTTTATTTTCCATTTTTTTGTCTCCTAAAATAGTTATCCACAGTATCCACAACCATTTCAGGATATCAAAAAAAAACAAGTCAAGACCGGTAATAAGGTATATAAATAACACCAAGCAAAAATAATAACAATCCCCCGGCGTAGCCGGGGGGGTTTCACAATGGGGGCCTGCCCCCCATTTCTAGCAG
>JAZUNI010000080.1:0-31705 GCA_045604045.1 Elusimicrobiaceae bacterium
CGATATAACGGGTTGGATTGAATTCTTTGTGTCCGGTATGCTCTATTCGTTCCAAAGTGTGCAAAAACATTTACAGTTACAGGGCACCGAAAAGGACCGAAGTAAAACCATTAACGCGCTAGATGCCCGCCAAAAACAAGCTCTCATTCTGTTTGAAAAGAGCGAATTTATCACGGCCAAAGATGTGGAAGAGCTGTTCCACTTTGCGGGGAGAACAGCACGCCAGTTGCTCCAAAAGTGGGTAAAGCAAGGTTTTGTGGTGGTAGCAGATCCCTCCAAAAAAGCCCGTAAATACAGGTTAAACAAATAACCCTTGACAAACCAACATTTTTCATCTATTATGTATTTATACTACAAATTGGACGATATTATGTACATTAAAAGAACCCTAGAAAAAAGCATTAAACGCATGAGTCAATTTTTCCCGGTGGTACTGGTTACCGGGCCGCGGCAGGTTGGAAAAACTACCGTTTTGCAAAACTGTGAGAAAAAATCTCGCATGTACGTTTCCTTAGATACGCTGGAGTATAGAGCGCTTGCCAAGCAAGACCCTGCCTTATTCTTGCAACGGTTCCCGGCTCCGGTCCTTATAGATGAAATCCAGTACGCCCCGGAACTGTTGCCTTATATCAAAGTCCTGGTAGATAAGGAAAACAAGCCGGGAATGTTTTGGCTGACGGGTTCGCAGCAATTCCATTTAATGAAGAACGTATCTGAAAGTTTGGCCGGAAGGGTGGGAATTTTGCACCTGCAAGGTCTGTCCCAAGATGAAAAGGAAAATCGAGCTGATTCTGCCCCATTCTTGCCTACAGCCGAATATATCCAAAGCAAAGCTGCACATAGTCCGGAAACGGACCTAAACCGTGTATATGAGCGTATTTGGAAGGGATCTTATCCTAAGCTATACCCCGCAGATAATAGCTACTGGGAAGCATTTTACGATTCCTATTTGCAAACCTATGTAGAGCGGGATATCAAGGCATTGAGTGCCGTAGGGAACGAGTTAAACTTTGTTAAATTTATGCGTTCCCTAGCGGCACGGACGGCACAACTCATTAACTATACAGAAATTGCCAATGATGTAGGGGTTACCGTGCACACGATTCAATCGTGGTTGTCTATTTTGCAAGCGTCTGGGCTTGTGTACGTAATGCAACCCTATTCCAACAATGTAGGGAAGCGATTTATTAAAACCCCAAAGGTTTATTTCATGGATACGGGTCTCGCTTGTTATTTAACCGGGTGGAAAACACCGCAAACGTTAGAAGCCGGAGCCATGAGCGGAGGAATGTTGGAAACATATGTGGTGTCCGAAATCTTAAAAAGCTACTGGCACAACGGAAAGCAGACCAATATTTATTACTACCGAGATAAAGACAAACGGGAAATAGATGTGCTGTTAGAACAAGACGGGATATTCTGCCCGATAGAGATTAAAAAGAAGTCCAACCCGGATAGTAAGGATATCCGTGCCTTTAAAGTGCTAGATACGATCGGCCTAGAACGCGGTGTGGGCGCGGTTATTTGTCTGGCGAGTACGCATTTGCCTATTACACAAGACGTAACGGCTATCCCAGTAGAATATTTGTGAAATCGGTTATTTGCCGCCATTTCGTCCGGCGATTTGGCAAATAATGTTCCCTGTTCCGGATTGTAGGGAATTGGGTAAATTTATATGGGGTGTTAGTACGAAAAACCTTTATAATTTAAAAGAAATTCCTTGTTTTTCCCTGTATTTACCCTGCTAAACAGGGAAAATATCTTGCCACTTTCTCCCCCGCTTTAAATTTATTAAAAATCAGCATCCTGCTACCCAAACTACACCCACCGTATGAATTTGAAAACCTTCATCAAGGAGGTTTTTGAGTTTACAGAAATTATCAAAATATCGCAACAGTTTAGGCTTTGGGGATTTTTATTTTGCTATTTTGTCCGATCTAAAAAGGAGGTCTAATGGTCAAAAAGGACAGTAATGATAAGTTTAGGCCTAAGTTTAAATTGAACATATGCCAAAGGCCCATCTAATTGATGGGCCTTTACAACTAAATGGAGAAAATCTCAGATTTTATTGGGGTTTTTTATCGGAAGCGGCAGTAGCACGCTCTTTGTTCGCCTGTAACAAGAGCTCTTTGATTTCTTGATTATCCGCTACCTGCAAAGCGGTAGCCCCGGAGTGTCCGCGCATATTTACATCGGCTCCTGCCTTGAGTAATATTTTTAGAATATCCGTTAAACCATTTCTGCTAGCAATAATTAACGGAGTATCTTCCGGCCCTTCTACTTTATTCCAGAATGTGTTGTAAACTCTCCCTTGACTGTTCACTTCCGCTCCGGCATCTACAAGGGCCTGTACCACTGCTGCGTTTCTTCCTCGTACTGCATAAAACAATACTGGATTGCGAGTGTTTCCTGCGCGAATCTTCACATTTGCTCCTGCTTTAAGCAGTGCGTTTACAAGCTCTAAATTTCCTCGTGAAGCCGCAAAACCAAGGATACTATCCTCTCCTTTCAAATTAGGATCCACCGCTCCGCCTTCAATGAGGGCCACGGCAGCCTCTGTGCTTCCTTTATTTACAATTCTGGCAAAAATAACTTCTCTATCGGATGGAAACTTCATGGGAGATAAAGAGGCCCCTCTTTCCAACAAAAGCTTTACAGTATCTACATGGTTGTTCAAGGCAGCTACATCAAGCGGGCGATCTCCTTCATAATCATCTCCCGCCTTGATGTTGGCCCCCGCATCCAATAGCAAACGGACAACTTCGGTATGTCCATTCTTTGCGGCCTCAAATAGGGGGGTTTTCCAATGCATATTTTTAAACTTACTAATTTGGGTACGATCGTGCTCCATTACCCAACGTTCTATGTTTTGGTTCCAGCCAAAATCTTTATCAGCCCCCGCTTGTAGTAAGGCCTCAACCACTGGAGCATATCCCTTTGCGCTGGCGATTAAGAGAGCCGTCCATTCCCGGGGAGACACTGCATTTACATTCGCATTATTTTGTAGCAATACACGGACCATTTCGACATCTCCGTTTCGGCTTGCCATCATCAAAAGAGTTTCGTAGTCGCTGTCTTTTTCCTCTACATTGGCATGATGTTTCAGTAATACATTGGCAACCTCACTATACCCCTTTTCAACCGCACGTCTGATCACACTATGTCCATTGGGATAATTGACATTTACATCTGCTCCATATTCCAAAAACAATTCTGTAAGCGGAGCGTTTCCCGCTTCAACGGCAGCCATTAAGATATTATAGCCTTGTTTGTTCGTCACATTCGTGTCTGCTTGATTGCGCAATAATTCTTTTACACTTTCTAATTGGCCATTTGCAATAGCTTCTAACAAAATGGGATTGCGGGCCGGTGTCATATAATTAACATCTGCACCCGCTTTAATGAGCTCTTGCATGGCAGGAACGTTCCCACTTTTGGCGGCAATTAACAGCGGGGTTTCCCCTGCTCTGTTGACTGCATTAATATCCGCCCCCGCCTGGATAAGCGTGCGTATGATGGCGGCATCTCCCTTTTCAGCAGCAACCATCAATGGGGTATTTTTCGCTCTATCGGTGGCATGAATGTCTGCCTTTTCTTTGAGTAAAAGTTGTAAAGAGACCTCATCATTATTTTTAGCTGCAATTAAAAGAGGAGTAATGCCGTTTTTATCTGCTATATTTGGCTTCGCGCCGGCCTTAAACAAGATCTCTAAAATGGATACATCTCCGGTTTGGACGGCAGCCATCAGCGGCGTATATCCTTCTTTATTTTTTCCGTTAACCAGGGCTCCTTCTTTAAAGAGTAAACGGATCATTTCTTTATCCTTATTAAGTACCGCGTAAATTAAGGGAGCATCGTGATTGCGGCCATTTACAAAAGCCCCTGCCTTGATTAATTTTTTAACAATCTTTTTATTGCCCGTTTTGACAGCTATTTCCAAGATACTATTTTCTGCATCAAAATTGATTGTATTTACCTGTGCCCCGTGTTTAAGCAAAATATTGATATCTTTTTCCCTTTGTTGTTCTACTGCTTCGGATAGCGTTAAGTTTGGTTTAGGGTCATCACACCCCCCTATTACGAATGTTCCTATCATTAATAGTCCAACTAAGCGAATCGCTTTTTTCATTTTGTTCTCCTTAAATCAAGTTGACAGAGGTACTACCTTTTATCCTATCAAATATAATTATTCAAAGCAATTTTTTACTGTTTCACTCCCGCTTTGAAAAGAAAAAACTACCCATTTTGTCTGTTTATTGCCTGTTTGAAAAATCAGCATAGTGCTAGGGAAACTACAAGCACCGCCAGTTTTCTTACTAAAAAGCACCCGTAGCTGGGTGCTTTTATTTTGGTAAAATATAAATAGGTTACGCGTGAAGTTTAATAAGTTCGGCCTAATTTTTACTTGAAGTTTGCTGAGCCTGACGCACAAAATCCATAATGAAATCTATTTTCTTTCTAGAGAGCGAAATAGACAAAGGAACACTCGACGGCTTATTTTTTCTAAATATTGGTGGCAAAGATTCATATATTTCTGGAGAAACCGGAATATCCTCTATTATTAAATAATCACACAGCCACTTTCGCTCTACCGACCGAATCCGGCCTTGCGCGTAAGGAACACACAAAGAATCGCCCAAAACGGTTATAAATAACTTGTCAGCATATACGCTAATCTTAATCAAGCCTCTAAACTGTATATAAGGGACGACATTAGGTCCAAGCCAGCCGCTTAAAAAAGAAAATTCTTTTAAAGGCTTTCCATACTCCGTTATTAACCGAGCATATTTATCAGTAAACAAACGGATATTTTCCCTTTTAATAACATAAAATATTCCAAAGGCACCAATTGCACAGAACCCAATGAATACAAAAGGTAATATTTTTTCCATAGGTACATTATAATACATTTCTTTAAAATTGCTAAAATATATCTAGGTTACGCGTGAAGTCACATCACGTAAATTCAAAACCGCAAGGAAGTAAACATGTTACCAAAAGCGTATGAACCGCAAGAAGTAGAAAAAAAACTCGCGGACAAATGGCAAAACGCCCACTTGTTCGCCGCCAAAGCTGACCCGTCTAAAAAACCCTTTGTGATTGTTATTCCGCCGCCCAACATTACGGGTGCCCTGCACATGGGTCACGCTTCCACCAATACTTTACAGGATGTTTTAATCCGCGCCCACCGTATGTTTGGCGAGGATGCCTACTGGGTGCCCGGTACGGACCACGGCGGTATTGCCACACAAAACGTCATTGAAAAGAAACTGGCCAAAGAACAACACAAATCCCGCCACGACCTGGGCCGCGAAGAATTTGTAAAAGTCGTGTGGGATTGGTACAACGAATGCGGCAACGCCATTTATACCCAATTTCGCAAAATGGGCTGGGCATTAGATCTGAGCGACATCCGCTTTACCATGGACCAAAAACGCGCCCGCGCTGTCTATGAGTGTTTCAAACAATGGTGGGATAAAAAATATATCTACCGCGGCAAGCGCCTCATCAACTGGTGCGTGCGCTGTTCCACCGCGTTATCCGACATTGAAGTAGAACACGAACAACACAACGGCAAACTATGGCATTTACGCTACAAAGGCGAAGACGGAAGTGAAGGCATTGTGATTGCCACCACCCGCCCGGAAACCATTTACGCAGACGCCGCCATTGCCGTTAATCCCAAAGACAAACGCTTTGCCAACATGGTCGGCAAAAAAGTAATTATTCCGCTAGCTAACCGCGCCATCCCGATTATTGCCGACGAAGCCGTGGAAATGGAATTTGGAACAGGCGCTCTTAAAATCACTCCCGCGCACGACGCCACGGACTATGAAGTAGGCAAACGCCACAACCTCCCCATTATGACGGTCATCAACGACAAAGGCAAGATGGTCAACTGCCCCGAAAAATACCTGGGCATGGACCGCGAATTGTGCCGCAAAGAAACCGTCAAAGATTTGGACGAAGCCGGGCTACTAGTCAAAGAAGAAAAATACCAAAACGCGGTTTCCACCTGTTACCGCTGCGGCAGTGCCATTGAGCCGTTTATGAGCGAACAATGGTTTGTGAAAATGGACGAAATTGCCGCCCCGGCCATTAAAGCCGCCGAAACGGGCGAACTGCAATTTCACCCGGCCAACTGGAAAAATCCGTTTTTAAATTGGCTCAAAAATATTCAAGATTGGTGCATTTCGCGCCAAATTTGGTGGGGCCACCGCATCCCCGTGTGGTATTGCCGGGAGTGCAGTAAGAGCGGCCTCACATTTGCCACCGACCAACAAGGCAAAGAGCAACTCACTAAAGTCTCTTTTGAGGACGGAGCCAAGCCGATTGTGTCCTTTGAAAAACCGGCACAGTGCCCCCATTGTCACGGGCACAACCTTGTGCAAGACCCCGACGTGTTAGACACGTGGTTTTCTTCCGCCCTGTGGCCCATGTCCGTTTTCGGCTGGCCGGAAAAAACACCCGAAATGGCTCACTTCTACCCCACTTCTGTCATGGTCACCGGGTACGAAATTTTGTACCTGTGGGTAGCGCGTATGGTGATGACGGGTCTTAACTTTACGGGCAAACTCCCCTTCAAAGATGTCTATTTGAACGGAATCATCCGCGATAAATCCGGTCAAAAGATGAGCAAATCCAAAGGAAACGTCATTGACCCCTTAGATATGACCGCCAAGTACGGTACGGACGCGGTGCGCTTTTCGCTCCTCATGCAAGCGGTACCCAGCAAGGATATCCCGTATAGCGAAGAAAGCATCACGGGCGCGCGTAACTTCTGCAACAAACTCTATAACGCTTCGCGCTTTATTTTAATGAATATGGAAGGCATTAACGGCCCGCTCCCCATGCCCACAGATGTAAAAGAACTGGCCGACGTGTGGATTTTGGACCGCTATACTGCCGCCATAAAAACCGCGCGCGAAGGGATTGAAAAATACAACCTCGCGCTTTCGTCCAACACGCTCTATCACTTCTTGTGGGACGATTTTTGCGATTGGTACATTGAACTGGCCAAGCAACGCTTCCAAACAAACGAAAAAGAAAAAGTGATGGCGCTATGCGTGCACATTTTGTACAACACACTTAAAGCGCTTCACCCGTTTATTCCGTTTGTGACCGAAGAAATTGCCGCCAGTTTGCGCCCATACGTAGGAGCGAAAGAAGAGTTCTTGCTCAACGACTCTTACCCCGTGGCCAATGAAGCATGGGTGAATGTGGATGCGCAACGCAAAATGCAAATCATCCAAGGCGTGACCAAAGAAATCCGTACGATTCGTAGCCAATTTAATGTGCCGCCCGCGTTAAAGATTTCCGCGGTCATTTCTGCCAAAGACGAAAAAGAATTGGAAACAGTCCGCGCCTACGAAAGTTACATTAAACTGATGGCCAAAGTGGAAAACTTAACCATTGGTGTCAACGAGGCTAAGCCCAAACAAACCGCTACCGCCACGTTTGAAAATGTGGCCATTTACGTACCGCTTACCGGACTGATTGACTTTGACAAAGAACGCAAACGCCTAGAAAAAGACCTGGCGCTTGCCAAGGCCAATATTGCTTCGCGTGAGGCGCGTTTAAGCCAAGAAAACTTCCTTAAAAATGCGCCCCAAGCGCAAATTGACAAAACCAAGGCTGAACTAGCCGCTGCCCAACTTACCTTGGCGCAAGTAACGGCTTCGTTAGAGGACCTTGCCTAATGAAAAAATTACTCGTTGTGTTATTTACTTATGCGCTTGCCCTTTCGGTGGGCGCACAAGTAACGGATTGGAAATCTGCCACCAAGTATGACAAAAAATCTGCTAAAGAACAACTTACCAAACGCTTTACCCACTACGTAACGTTTGATACACAATCAGCCGAAACCGATAAAACCCCCAGCACACCTGGGCAGCTAAAACTGGCTAAGGAATTAGCCAAGGAACTTAAAAAATACGGGGCGCAAAACGTAAAGCTAGACGGGCACGGGTTTGTAACGGCGGACATTTCTGCTACCACTACAAAAAAAGCCCCTACCGTAGCTTTTTTGGCACATTTAGATACAGCGTTAGAAGCTAGCGGCAAAGATGTAAAACCGCAAGTACATAAAGACTATCGCGGGGGCGATATTGTGATTAACGCTGAGCAAAAGTTGGTTATTAATCCCCAAAACTCCCCCCAACTAGCCAAAGCAACCGGGCACGATATTATTACGGCTTCCGGCGATACTTTGTTAGGCGCTGATGACAAAACAGGGGTATCCATTGTGATGACCATGGTGCAGTACTTGTATGATCACCCAGAATTTAAGCACGGCCCAATTAAAGTTGCTTTTACGCCGGATGAGGAAGTGGGGACCGGAATTGACAAGTTTGATGTTAAAACTTTTGGGGCGGATTATGCCTATACGCTAGATGGCGGGGATTTAGGCGAACTAACTAATGAAACCTTTACCGCCAAAGCCTTTACCGCGGTGTTCACCGGCAACCGCGCCGTACACCCGGGTAGTGCGATGAATTCCCCCTTTGCCGATAACATTTTAATGGCATCTGATTTCCACACGCTACTCCCCCGCCAATCGCGCCCGGATACTACTTCCGGCCGTCGCGGATATATTTACCTGGACACCTTTGTAACAGAAGGGGATACCACTACCGTAAAAGGCATTGTACGTGCATTTACAGACGAAGAAATGAATCAATTAACCAGCCAATTAAACCAAGCCCTGCGCACTGTAAAAGCCATGCACTACAAAGGCAAAGCCACGCTGGAAATTACGGATCAGTACCGCAATTTTAATGAGAAACTCCCCTCCATAATGGTAACGCTAGCCCAAAATGCGATGCGTCAGGAAGATATTACGCCGGTGTTACATGCGGCACGCGGCGGCACGGATGGAAGTACCCTTTCGTTTATGGGGCTGCCCACGCCGGACTTATTTGCCGGACAGTATAACATCCACAGCACGCGCGAATATACGGACGTGGATGTGATGGAAGCCAGTTTACGCACGGTACTACGGTTAATAGAATTGTGGGGACTACAAAACAAGTAAGCCTATCAAAAACCCCGAACGTGTCGTTCGGGGTTTTTGATAGAAGTCCTAGTTAAAGAATAGGTCCAAATTCCCTTGCACGGGTTTTTAAATTCTTATTACAATACAACTATACACTTTATCTAGGAGCGTTTTATGCACAAAAAATTGTTATTACTTCTAACTATTTTGTTGGGCCTGGTTTTACCCAGCTTTGCATCCAATCCACTACCCAACAACACACAAGTTGCCGCAACTTACCGAAACACTCTGCTTGAGCGTTTCTTGAAATATACCACGTATGATAGCCAAAGCTCCAACGACCTGGACATTACCCCGGAGCAAATTGAAACGGCCCAAAAACTATATACAGAAATTAAAGCTCTAGGTTTTTCTACCACACTTACAGCCCATTATTATATTTATGTAGAAATTCCTAGCAATATGGAAAAAGATGTCCCCACCCTAGGCTTTAGCAGCCACTATGATACTACCCCTGACGTGGCTGGTAAGAACATTAAAGCCAACGTTATTGAAAAATATGACGGCAAACCCATTGTACTTAAAAATAATCACACCATTGATTTTAATTCTGACCCTTACTTACAGCAAATGATTGGCAAAAAAATTGTAACTTCCGACGGAACAACCATGCTCTCCGGCGATGACAAAGCCGGCGTATCTATTATGGTTACACTCCTGCAAACCTTGGCGGAACACCCTGAGAAAAAACACGGAAAAATCCAAATCGTAATTACCCCTAACGAAGATGTGGGCCGCAGTGCTGATTATATTGAAGAAACCCCTTACCGTCCGGATTTGGCTTTTGATTTTGACGGCAAAGTAAATGGGGAAGTAACGGTAGGAAATTTCAATGCAGAAAAAGTAATTTACCGCGTTACCGGTGTAAATGGGCACCAGTCCCACGCGGCCCACAACGGCTACAAAAACGCCTGGAAGCCAGCCTGCGAATTGGGCGCAGCGTGCGCTAAGGATGAATGGCTCCCCAACCATAGTGACGGCACACAAGGCTATGCGGAACTACACCATATGAACATGGTAGATGGGAAAATGACAGAGGCCGAGCTGGATTTCCGTTTACGTTCCTTCAAACAAAGTGACATTGAAGCATGGAAAAATTTTGCCCAACAAAAAGCAGATAGCCTGGCTGCCCGCTATGGCGTAAAAATTGAACGCCAAGTATTTAAGCAATACCAAAACGTAGCGGAAAATATTCACCCGACTGCCAAAACCGTGGTAGCCAATGCCTGCAAACGCGCGGATGTAACTCCCCACTTTCAAGAAGAACGTGCCGGTACCACCGCCAGCATGCTGATGTTAAAGCTAGGCAAAGGCGCTTATACTGTTTTTACCGGCCAACAAAACGCGCATAACTTTACCGAATGGCTCAGTGAAGAAGACATGTACAAAGCCTATTTAGTTGCGCTCAACTTGATTGACGAAGTAACTACTATTCCTAGCAAGCTTACCGCGCAACACCACAAGCTAGACTATATCCACCCTGCAGCACGTTAAACCTCATGCACATTTTACTAGCCACGGGTAACAGCCATAAGTTAGCAGAACTTAAACTACTGTTACCCGTTTACACATCTAACGGAGAAAAAATAACGTATGCCGGTTTGCAGGATTTTCATATTACCTTACCAGAAGAAACCGGTACTACGTTAGCGGAAAATGCACATTTAAAAGCGCTAGCCGCCGCTCAAACCAGCGGGCTCATTTCCTTGTCAGATGATACGGGATTAGAGGTTGATTTTTTACGCGGTGCCCCCGGGGTGCACACCGCCCGCTACGCTGGCCCTGCTTGTGATGCCGCGGCGAATAATCACAAACTGTTGCAAGCACTTACTGGAGTGCCGACAGAGCAACGCACGGCACGTTTTCGCACGGTGGCGTGTTTGGCCTGGCCGGATGGGCACACCCAACTTTTTGAAGGCATTTGCCCGGGCCACATTGCGTGCAAACACCACGGCCAAAACGGCTTTGGCTATGACCCTATTTTTGTAGTGGATGAAGTAGGCAAATGCTTTGCCGAGCTTACCGCAGACGAAAAAAACGCCGTTTCCCACCGGGGGCGTGCGTTCTTACAAGTAGCTAACTTTTTAATTCATTATCCGTTCTAATTTCTGCTAGTTGCCACAAAGTTATAACGCAAATTAGGCCGCAATACGCGGGAACAAGGGCGCATACTTTTGAATTTCACCCGCCGCCAAACGCTTAGTCATTTCTGCTCCAATCGTAGGCATAAAGGGTGTAATCCACTGCGCCGTTTTGCGCTGGCAGGCAATAATTTCAAGCAAAATGGCCAAGGCTTCTGCCGGGTTGGTTTTGGTTAATTCCCACGGTTTAGTATCCGCCACTTTTTTGTTTAAATCTGCCGAATAGCCATAGATAATTTCTAATACTTTATCAAAGGCTAGCTCATCGTAAGCTTTAGCGATAGCAGCCTCGGTAGCAGCAATTTTCTCCACCACTTCCACATCCACATCTATGACTTGCGGCAAGTCCGGCCGTTGCTTAGCTACCATGTTAAGTGTACGGGAAAGCAAGTTGCCAATGTTGTTGGCTAAATCGGCATTGTAGCGGTTTTTAAAGCTAGTCATGGAAAAATCGCCATCCTGGCCAAACGGCACTTCACGAAATAAAAACGCGCGCACCGGGTCTACGCCGTATTTAGCCCCCAGTTCCGCCGGGTCAATCACGTTGCCTAGCGTCTTGGACATTTTTTCCCCTTCTACCGTCCACCATCCATGGGCAAATACTTTTTTCGGTAAAGGTAGCCCTAGCGCCATCAGCACGGCGGGCCAAATAACCGTGTGAAAGCGGAAAATTTCCTTCCCCACCATATGTAAATCAGCCGGCCATAGTTCCTCAAAATTTTGCACTTTAATAAGATCTAGCTTTTCTTGATGCTCGGCCTTATCGCCTTCACACAAAAACATCCCCGCGCCCGCGGCAGAAATATAGTTAATCAGGGCATCAAACCATACATAAATGGTATGAGCCGGGTTGCTTTTTACCGGCACGCCCCATTTCACCTTGGTGCGCGTAACGGACAAATCCCGCAGCCCGCCTTTAACGAAATTGATAATTTCGTTGGCACGGGTTTTAGGGCTTAAAAATTCCGGGTGTTCCTCGTAGTATTTTAAGAGGGGTTTTTCATAGCGGGAAAGTTTAAAGAAATACGTTTCTTCATGCACTTCGGTAAGCGGCTTTTTATGCACCGGGCAAATGCCGCCAGGCAGCATTTCGCTTTCATCATAATACTGCTCGCAAGACACACAATATTTGCCGGAGTAAGAGCCTAAATAAATATCTCCGCTTTTTAACAGTTTTTCAAAAATAGCTTGCACCACGTGTTCATGCGCCGGGTCCGTGGTACGGATAAAAGCGTCGTAGGAAATATTTAGCGTTTTCCACAACGCGCGGTACTTAGCAGACACTTCATCCGTCCACTCTTTGGGGGAAACCCCTTTGGCAGCGGCGGATTTTTCAATATTCGCGCCGTGCTCATCCGTGCCGGTTAAAAAGCGGATATCTACCCCTTGTTGGCGTTTATAGCGGGCCAAAATGTCACACGCAATCGTGGTATACGCATGCCCCAAGTGAGGCACGGAATTTACATAATAAATAGGAGTAGTGATATACATTTTTTTCGTCATAAGTTCCTCTTATAATTTTACGTCTAGCCCATCCAGGCTCATCAGCGCGGTTTCAATCACCAGCGCGGGCGATACGTTGCGCCCAATACTACGTTTATAATTTTCAAATTTGCAAAGTGCTTGCTGTAAGCTGGCGCGGTGCACTTCGTCAGCGGCCGCCCACTGAAGATGCAACGCCGCAATCAGCACGTCTAGCACGCCTTGCGCTTCGCGCCGGGCAGTGGCAGCCGTGCGGGAAAGCCCCGCTGCCACCTGGGCAGGCCCTTGTATGGTGCCAAAATCACCGCTTTCCAATAATTCCAGTGCTTGCGCCGCCTTTAACGCACCCGCTACACTGCCGCCACTATAGCGGGCCGCGCGGGAAGGGTTTTCCACGTCCGGCGCGTATTGGCTCAGCAGCTGGGTAACGTGCGCTTGGTGTAGTGACGCAAACAAGAGCGGCTGACAGCGCGACACAATAGTCGGCAACATGGTAGCACGTTTACTGGTAATTAAAATCCACACGGTTTTGGCGGGTGGTTCTTCAATGAATTTAAGAAGCGCATTGGCCGCCGCCCCCTGCATGGTTTGCGCTTGGTCAATAATCAACACCTTCCAGCCTGAGCCCACGGCTTTTTGTTGGGATTTGGCCGTCACTTCGCGGATGCTATCCACACTTAAATGTTGTTGTTTCGCGATTTCTTTTTCCAGTTCTTCCTCGTCATCGTCTTTTTTGACGGTTAAGCGCGCTTGATAGACAAAATCTACCAAGGTTACATCTGGGTGCGTCCCTTTTTCAATGGCTTGGCAGCTGGCACACGCGCCGCACGCTTCGCCGTTTTGGCGCGAGAAATAATCTTCGCAATTTAACGCTTTGGCAAATTCCAGCGCAGCCTTACGCTTGCCAATTCCCTCTGGGCCGCAAAACAAAAGCGCTCCCGGCACGCGTTCTTGGCGTACCAGTTTTTGTAAATAGGCGGTGGCTTTTTCTTGCCCGAGGATTTCGCTAAACATCAGTCAACAATTTTATATTTATGTAAAAGTTCTACTACTTCGGCCTGAATGACATCTACATTTTTATCCGCGTCTATTAAATGCGCGTGCGGCGTCTTTTTGGTGAGTTCCACATATCCCTTACGCATTTTTTGGCGGAAGGTTAAATCTTCCTGTTCCAGCCGATCCGAAAACAAATATTCTCCGCGCTCGGTAAAATATTTATCCGACATTAAAAACACTAAAGTTAAATCCGGCACTAGGCCCAAGGTGGCAATTTTGTTAAGCGTGTGAATGATTTTTAAATCAATGTTGCGCCCGTACCCTTGATAGGCACAGGTGGACATCGTATAACGCTCACAAATAACAATTTTGCCTTCTTCTAAAGCAGGTAAAATTTTCTCTTGCGTGTGTTGCGCGCGCGACGCTTCATACAAAAACAGCTCCGCCATCGGGCGCACATCTAGCCCCGGCTCTAGTACAATTTGGCGGATTTGTTCCGCCGTTTGCGTACCACCCGGCTCGCGCGTGAGCACCACATCTTTGCCATGCTCTAACAGCGCGTTAAATAACATCTTAGCTTGGGTGGATTTGCCGCAGCGGTCCGGCCCTTCTAAAACAATAAACTTTCCTTTCATACGTCTAGTTGATTCCTTCTTGGGAAGTAATAATTTCTAACTGTGGTTTAGGGCCGTGTTTCCAGGCACTGGCCTCTACTTGGGCTAAAAGGGGCGTCAGTTTGCCTTGCGCGTCCAAAATAAAATCAATAATTTCCCGCAACGCGCCATCCCCCCCTACACGCTTAGTTACGTAGTGAGCTTTGGCTTTTACCACATCTAATGCGTTAGGAACAGTAGCGGCAAAACCTACGTGGCCAAAAAGGGCCATATCGGTGATGTCATCACCAATGTAGCACACTTCGTCCGCGCAAATATGTTCTTTGGCAAGCACGTCTTGCAGCGGGCCAAGTTTTGTTAAAAAGCCTTGGTAGATATATTTAAAACCCAACGCGCGGGCACGTTCCACGGTGGTGGGGTGGCGACGCCCGGTAATAATACCACATAAAATCCCACTGCTGTGGCATAACAACACGGCAATACCGTCTTGCGTGTTGAAAGACTTAAATTCCTCTATTTTGCCATCGGGCGTTACAAAAAAATTAACTTTTCCGTCCGTTAAAATACCATCCACGTCGGTTAAAATAACTTTGATGCGCTTGGCGCGTTCTTGGGCGTTTTGCATAAATACTCCTTTATCATATTATACAAAACTTAGCCCGGCACATAAAAAAGGCCCAGTTTGGGTACTGGGCTTGAATTGACCCAATATATTGATCTTAAAACCATCTACAGAGTAAAAGTTATCATCCCATGTTGAGCCAAAACGCGCACAAATAGCAAAGCTATTTGAAACGCGCGAAGCGAAAAAGGCCACGGGTGGGAACCCGTGGTAGTTTACAATTATTTTTATTAATCCATTTGGTGCCAGTCTTGGTACCAGTTCTCAAAAGTTGAGGGAATTCCTAATTGCGTACATTTGTTATGTCTCAGTGCAGAATATTCTATACAAAATCCAGTATTAGTTTGTAAATTCCAGGCTAACTTCGCATGAGATAGTGTTTCTCTGTAACCAAAGATTTCTTTTTTATATAGGGCTTGTACTGCTAAGAACTTAGGACCATTTCTTAATACAGAGAAAGTAATATCATTTGATTGTGGATATGAGACATCTAATTCTGCTAGCGAATCGGCATACTGTCCATGTTCTAGATAATAATTTTCTTGCGCTAAACGCAAGGAATGCACGATTGGGACCAGAGAATATAATTGTGATTTAGTAACAGCCTTTTGGTACTGCGGCAGCGCCACCGCCGCCAAAATACCAATAATTAAAACAACTACCAAGAGTTCAATGAGCGTGAACCCGTTTCTCATTTTTTTCATACAAAAGTATTGCTCCTTTTCTTTTTAATTTGCGCAAGCGTTAACGGCCCTAACCGCTTTATACAGTGGCCGGAAACACTTACCAGTATCGGGGTACATCCCCGGCACAAAGTCTAGCCTATCAAAAAAAAAAAACGCGTCAAGGCCTATTAAAAACGGCTTCTCAAAAAGCAAACACAAAGTAAATTCTTTTTTATATAATGAGTGTAATTCAAATATACTGAGGTTTTTATATTTTATGGCCAAACGATTTACCGAAAATGCGCAAAAAATTATTTTAATTGCGCAGGAAGAAGCCAAGCGCCTAAATCACGACTACGTGGGCACAGAACATATTTTACTAGGTCTGTGCGCGATTGAAGGCACTGTATCTAACAAGATTTTAACGTCGCTGGGGATTACTTTCCGTAAGGTACGCCTGGAAATTGAAAAAATGGTAGGCATTGGTGACACCATCATGCTGCTAGGGGAAATTCCATTTACCCCGCGTGCAAAAAAAGTATTAGAACTATCTGTAGAAGAATCCCAGTTGTTAAATAGTGATTACATCGGTACGGAACATATTTTACTGGGTTTAATTCGCGAAGAAGAAGGCATGGCCGGTAAAATTTTAACCAATTTAGGGCTTAACTTGCCCCTGGTGCGCGAAACCATTATCAATTTTGTAGGGGAAGGCAACGCTAACGACGAAGAAAAAACGCCCGATATATTCCGCCAACCCGAAGCGGAAGATGGAACCTTTGAACAACGCCCAGCTGCCGAACCCAAAAAGAAAAGCAAAACCCCTACGCTAGATGAATACACGCGCGATTTAACCGCCCTAGCGGCCAAAGGCCAATTGGACCCGGTGATCGGGCGCGATGATGAAATTGAACGCATTGTACAAATTTTAGCCCGCCGCACCAAAAATAACCCGGTGCTTATCGGGGAACCCGGTGTGGGTAAGACCGCCATTGTAGAGGGCCTGGCCCAAAAAATGGCCAAAGGGGAAATTAGCGACGTACTGGCCGACAAACGCCTCTTGGCGTTAGATTTAGCCTCCGTCGTGGCCGGCACAAAGTATCGCGGTGAATTTGAGCAACGCCTTAAAAATATTATTGACGAACTGGCCGCTGCCCAAAACGCCATTGTATTTATTGACGAGCTGCACACCATTATTGGGGCCGGTGCAGCGGAAGGCTCTATTGACGCTTCCAACATGTTAAAACCTGCCTTGGCCCGTGGCGAAGTGCAGTGCATTGGCGCTACCACTTTTGACGAATACCGTAAATATATTGAAGCGGACACCGCCTTAGAACGCCGCTTTCAACCGGTGGTGGCCGACCCGCCAGATGTAGACCAAACCATTACCATTTTAAAAGGCATCCGCCCCAAGTATGAGGCGCATCACCATGTGAAATATACCGACGGGGCTGTGCGTGCCGCCGCGGCTATTGCCGACCGATATATTACCGACCGCGCCATGCCGGACAAAGCCCTTGACTTATTTGATGAAGCCGGTGCGCGAGCACGCCTAAAAAACGCCATCTTACCGCCGGAAATCAAACAAAAGCAGGCGGAACTAGCGCAGCTAGTGCAAGAAAAAGACGAGCTACTTGCCAAAAAAGATTTTGTAAAAGCAGCCCAAACCAAAGAGGCGGAAACGCGCCTGCGCGAATACATTGACCATTTAAAAAAGAAATGGCAAGAAGAACACGCCAAGCAAAACCCCAAAGTAACCGAAGAAGATATTGCACTGGTTGCCTCTAAATGGACGGGCATCCCGGTTACCCGTTTAACACAAAGCGAAACGGATAAAATTTTACACATGGAGGAACACCTCCACAAACGCATTATCGGGCAGGATGACGCCGTACGCGCGGTTTCTCAGGCTATCCGCCGCAACCGCACCGGGCTTGGTAACCCCAACCGCCCGATTGGTGGCTTTTTGTTCTTAGGCCCTACCGGGGTCGGTAAAACCGAACTTGCCAAAAGTTTGGCTACCTTCCTATTTGGGGACGAAGACGCCATGATCCGGCTAGACATGTCTGAATATATGGAAAAATTTGCGGTTTCCCGCCTTATCGGGGCGCCGCCCGGCTACGTAGGCTATGAAGAAGGCGGCCAATTGACCGAGGCCGTCCGCCGCCGCCCGTATAGTGTGGTGGTACTAGACGAGTTGGAAAAAGCCCACCCGGATATTTACAACATTCTTCTGCAAGTATTGGACGAAGGAGCGCTTAGTGATAATTTAGGCCACAAAGTCAGTTTCAAAAACTGCGTGGTCATTATGACGTCCAACGTCGGCGCGCGTGAAATTACCAATAAAGGTAACTCGCTTGGTTTTACCGCGCAGCAATCCGCCGAGGAAGAATACAAAGACATGCGCCAAAACGTGATGGACGAAGTTAAAAAAACCTTCAACCCGGAATTTATCAACCGTATTGATGAAATTGTGGTGTTCCACGCGTTGTCCAAAGAAAATATCGGCGCCATTTTGGATGTGGCCCTTAAAAAAGTGGACTACAAACTGGCCGACCGCCAGCTTTCTATTAAACTGACGCAAGCCGCCAAAGATTATTTGGTGGAAAAAGGCTTTGACGCTAAATTTGGCGCACGCCCGCTGTTGCGCACCATTCAGCGCGAACTGGAAGACCCGCTGGCCGAGCATATTTTAGTCTCGCGCCCGAAAGCCGGGTCCCACATTAAAGTAGATTTCGACACAACTGCCGGTAAGTTAACGTTTGCTACCGCGGCAGCAGGAAAAAGAAAAACGGTACTTATCTAGGAGGACTTATACATGGACGCAAATAAACAAAAAGCGTTGGATTTAGCCTTAGGCCAAATTGAAAAAGCCTTTGGTAAAGAAGCTATTTGCAAATTAGGCGGCGGTAGCGTACAAAAAGTGGAAGCTATTCCCACGGGCGCTTTGTCGCTGGATTTAGCACTGGGCGTAGGTGGGCTGCCCCGCGGACGCGTGATTGAAATTTATGGGCCGGAAGCGGGCGGTAAAACCACCCTTTCGCTACACGTAGCCGCGCAAACCCAAAAAATGGGCGGCACGGTGGCCTTTATTGACGCCGAACACGCCTTAGACCCGGTGTATGCTGAACATTTAGGCGTAAACGTGGATGAGCTGCTAGTTTCTCAGCCTGATTCCGGTGAACAAGCCCTGGAAATTGCTGAGAAATTGGTCCGCTCGGGCGCGATTGATTTAATCATTGTAGACTCCGTGGCGGCCCTTGTCCCGCAGGCGGAAATTGAAGGCGAAATGGGCGATGCCCACGTCGGTTTGCAAGCGCGTTTAATGAGCCAGGCGCTACGCAAATTAACCAGCATTTTAAATAAAACTAAAACGAGTATTATTTTTATTAACCAGTTGCGCCAGAAAATTGGCGTCATGTTTGGCAACCCGGAAACTACCCCCGGTGGTTTGGCGTTGAAATTTTACTCGTCTGTGCGCATTGATGTACGCCGCATTGAAAACCTCAAAAAAGGCGACGAAGTGATCGGCACTCGCGTGCGCGCCAAAGTTACTAAAAACAAAGTAGCCCCGCCCTACCGCCAGGCCGAATTTACCATGATTTTAGGCCAAGGCATTAGCCGGGAAGCGTGCATTATTGATAAAGGTGTTGAAGCTGGCATTGTGGAAAAGAGCGGCAGCTGGTTCCTGTATGGAGAAGAAAAACTGGGCCAAGGGGCCGAAAATGCCCGCCAGTACTTAAAGGACAACCCCCAACTGGCCGCCGAAATTGAAGACAAACTGTACGTGAAGTATTTAGGGATTCACTACAACGGCAAAAAAGCGGAAACAGAAACCGCAGAAAAGCCCGTTAAAGCTACCAAAAAATAAAACGCCATACGTCTTATATGCCACCTAGTTTATCTGGGTGGCGTTTTTTATCACAAAAAAATCTATAATACAAGTATGGATTCTTACTTGCTAGACGATTTTAAAAGCCATATGTCCTTTGAGCGCCAGCTCTCCCCTGCTACGGTGGAAGCATACAGCTCCGACACGGAAAGTTTTTTAGAATATTGCGAGGCTAACGAAAAAGACCCGCTACACATCGGCCCGGAATTTATGGATCAATACCACGTGCAGTTACGTGAAATAGAGCATCTTGCCCCCGCCAGCATTTTCCGCAAGTTAGAGGCCATTAAATGCTTTTACAAGTTTTTACTGATTGAAGAACGCATCACGGAAGACCCCACCCGCTTTGTAAAGTCAGCCAAGCGTACACAAAAAATTCCCCAGCAGCTATCCCGGGAAGAAATGGAACGGCTCATTTCCTACCCGGCCAAAACGTTTGAGGAAATTCGCACGGTTACCATGATTGATTTACTCTACGCCGCCGGGCTGCGCGTGAGCGAGCTCATTGGCCTACGGTTGGAAAACGTCAACCTGCAAGAAGGGTGGGTGCTGGCCTTTGGCAAAGGCAGCAAACAACGCTTTGTGCCTATTCACCACGAAGCCTGTGCCCGCATTCAAAACTACTTAGCTGCGCGGGAAAATCGATTCGCCGGCAAGGAGGTAGCCAGTGAGTTATTTTTAAACAACCGCGGACAAAAAATTAGCCGCGTATCGGTCTGGAAAGACCTAGCCTCCCTAGGTAGAAAAGCCAACATTTCCACCCCCTTGCACCCGCACTTATTTCGGCACACGTTTGCTTCACACCTATTGCAAGGCGGGGCGGATTTGCGCAGTTTGCAAGAAATGCTGGGCCATGCCGATCTAGCCACTACGCAAATTTATACGCATTTAGATGTAAAAGACTTGCAAGAGAAACACAAAAAGTACCACCCGCACGGCTGATTTTTTCCTAATTTGCCGTATTTCGTCGTTGTTCGGCTGCTCGAATACCTCCGCCCTTACGGGCGCGTGTCGACAGTATACTCCTTGAAATTATCAACCTATCAATTAAAGTTCCCTAGTTTCCACGCGTACGCTGTTAAATTTAGTACAATAGAAGTAATATGAAAGACTTTCCGCAAATTGATAAAAAACAACAAGCCCGCTGGAAAGAGGCCAACCTTTTTGCCAGCCCCAAAATGCCCGGCAGTAAAAAATTTTATTGCTTAGATATGTTTCCGTATCCCTCGGGGGCCGGTCTGCACGTAGGCCACCCGGAAGGATACACCGCTTCCGATATCCTTACCCGCTACAAACGCATGAACGGGTATGATGTATTGCACCCCATGGGCTGGGATGCCTTTGGCTTGCCTGCGGAAAATTACGCCATTGCTACCGGGGTTCACCCGCGCATTACTACGCAAAAAAACATTGATAATTTTAGAAGACAAATTCAGTCCATCGGTCTAGCCTACGATTGGTCGCGCGAAGTTGACACCACTGACCCGAACTATTACAAATGGACCCAATGGATTTTTTTACAACTTTTCAAAAAAGGCTTAGCCTATGAATCCACCGTACCGATAAACTGGTGTCCGTCCTGCAAAACGGGCCTTGCTAACGAAGAAGTCTTTAACGGCAAATGCGAACGCTGCGGCCACGAAATTGAACGCAAGGCGCTGCGCCAATGGATTTTAAAAATTACCGACTATGCCGAAAAACTACTGGAAGGATTAGACGAGCTGGACTGGCCGGAAAGCACCCTTACCATGCAGAAAAACTGGATCGGCAAATCCCAGGGAGCAAATGTGGTGTTTAAGCTGGACGGACACGAAGATACGCTGACCGTCTTTACCACCCGCCCGGACACGTTATTTGGTGCTACGTATATGGTTGTATCGCCGGAACATCCCATTTTAAACAAAATTGTTACGCCCGAACAACAAGCCGCTGTGGCCGCCTATCAAAAAGAAGCCGCCAAGAAAAGCGATTTGGAACGCGGGGAACTAAACAAAGAAAAAACCGGCGTATTTACGGGGGCCTACGCCATTAACCCGGTAAACGGCACCAAAATCCCCGTATGGACGAGCGACTATGTACTGATGGGTTACGGCACCGGAGCCATTATGGCTGTGCCAGCGCACGACGAGCGCGACTATGCCTTTGCCAAAAAATTTGGTCTTAAAATTATAGAAGTCATTAAAAGCGAACAAGGCGTAGAAAAAGAAGCTTTTACCGGCGATGGCGAACTAGTCAATTCCGGCTTTTTAAACGGGTTACACGTAAAAGAAAGCAAAGCCGCGATGATTAAATGGCTGACCGAGCACCATTGCGGCAACGCTAAAACCACCTACAAACTGCGCGATTGGGTATTTGCCCGCCAACGGTATTGGGGCGAGCCGATTCCCGTGGTACATTGCGCCAAATGCGGCGTAGTTCCACTGCCGGAAAGCGAACTTCCCTTACGTTTGCCGGAAGTAGAAAAATTTGAACCCTCCGGCACGGGCGAATCGCCTTTATCCACAGTAACCGATTGGGTAAACACCACCTGCCCACATTGTGGCGGCCCGGCCAAGCGCGAAACCAACACCATGCCCCAATGGGCGGGTTCGTGCTGGTACTATTTGCGCTATATGGACCCGCACAATGATAAAGCCCTCGTGGACCCGGCGCTAGAAAAAGCCTGGGGCCCAGTGGATTGTTACATTGGTGGGGCCGAACATGCTGTACTACACCTGTTGTATGCACGCTTTTGGCACCGGGTACTGTTTGACTTAGGCGTAGTCTCTCATAAAGAGCCGTTCCACAAATTGCGCCACCAAGGCATGATTTTAGCGTTTTCGTACCGGGACAAAATGGGCAACTATCACGGTTATGATGAAATTGATTTTAAGGACGGAAAAGCCTTCTTAAAAACCACTGGGGAAGAACTTTCCTCTATGGTGGAAAAGATGAGCAAATCCAAGAAAAACGTCATCAATCCCGACGATATTTTAAACCAGTACGGTGCCGATGCCTTCCGCATGTATGAAATGTTCATGGGTCCGTTTGACGCGCAAAAACCGTGGGATATGAAAGGTATTGAGGGCATTAACCGCTTCTTAAAACGCATTTACGGTTGGAGCGAAACAGTCCAGTTTTCTACCCAAGCCGACCCGCGCAAGAGCGCCATCCTCTTAAACCAAACCATCGCCAAAGTAGGCGACGATATTGAAAACTTACGTTTCAATACCGCCATCTCAGCAATGATGGTGTTGTTTAACGATTTAAGCAAATTGCCCCACGTGCAAGAAGAAACGTTTAAAACGTTTATTAAACTCTTGCACCCGTTTGCACCACACTTGAGCGAAGAAATTTGGCAAACTAAAGGCTACGCAGGCTTTGTACTAAATGCCCCCTGGCCGGTAGCCGATCAAGCCCTCCTGCAAGATGACACGGTAGATATGGGTGTGCAAATTAACGGCAAAGTGCGCGAACGCTTGCTGATTTCCCGCAACGCACCGCGCGAAGAAATTGAACAAAAAGCGCTTGCCAGTGCCAAAGTACAAAGTTATCTGCGCGAGCTGGAAATTAAAAAAGTAATTGTGGTACCTGGCCGCATGGTTAGCATTGTAGCGGCCCCTAAAAAATAAGCCGTCCGTCGGCCTAAATGGAGAAAGTATGAAAAAATTCTGTCTTTGGTTGTGTACGTGTGCCGGCATGGCAGCTTGTGCGCCGGGATCGGTGGTGTATACCCCCCAAGCCCAAATTATGCCCCAGCACATTAAAAAAATTGCCGTGCGTCCTATTTTAAACCGCACGGAAGTATTTGCGCTGGAAGATAAATTCTATAACGAACTTTATGACACGTTTTTGCGCAACGGCACCTATCAAATCGTGGCCGAAAATAGCGGCGCACAAGGGGTAGTGGTTACTACCATTACGCGCTATTTAAACGTACCAATTCAATACGATAGCCAGTTGATTCCCACCGTGTACAAAATGGATATTTGGCTAGACGTGGTATTTATGGACGCTACGACCAATACCCCCGTATGGCGTGAACCGGCTTTGTTAGGCACGCAAATTTATGCAGCTAGCACCTTGCCGGGCGGCATGACCGAACAGCAAGCGCGCGATATTATCTTTGAAAAACTCTCCAAAGATATCGTCAAGCGCACCGTGGACGGGTATGGTTCTGTACGTAGTGAAGATAAACGCAAAGTCATGAACAACCCGGAATATACCACTATTACGGACTCATATTAATGTCTAAAATTTCTGCCGAAAAATTACAAACCGAACTTACCAAAGGCACGCTAGCCCCTGTGTATTTACTCACAGGGGAGGACGTATACCGCAAGGGGCTTATTTTAAAGCAACTGCGGGATGTGGTACGTCCGGACGATTTTAATTTTTTCAAGGCAGAAGCAACCTCGGCTGACGTATCCGAAGGCCTCGCGCAGGCCAATACGGCCCCTGTTTTTTCCAACGCGCGGCTTATCATATTAACAGGGATTGATAAACTACGCAAGGGTTCTAAAGAACAAGCCGCTTTGGTGGCTTACGCGCAAAACCCATTAGAAACTACCACCTTGGTACTCACACACAATGACGCCAAAAAATTAAAGACGGATAAAACATTGGCAGACGCCTGTGCGGAAACAGGCCGCGTGGTAAATTTTGACGAGCTAAAAAGTGATGACCTAGCCGCCTGGGTACGCCAAAAACTGACCGAAAAAGGCTTAACACCCCACTTTGATGCGGTAGATTTACTGTGTGAATGTGTGGGCAGCGAACTAGCCGCCTTGGAAAATGAAATTGAAAAACTGTATTTATTTACCGCCCAACGAGAAGATAAATCTATTACCCAAGAAGATGTACTGGCGTGCATTGGTTTTAAGAAAGAAGAAAACCCCTTTGAGCTTTCTAACGCCTTAACCGCGTGCAGCAAGCCTCGCGCGCTTGCGCAAATTGATAAGCTGGTTGCCGACGGGGAAGATCCCATCGCTATTTTGAGCAAAATGACCTATCCTATTTTAAAAATGGCGCGCATCAAACGCTTTAGCGATGCGGGCATGAGCCAAGCTGAAATTTTGCGTGCGGCCGGCCTTATGTTTTGGGAGTCCCGCCTCGTGCAAAGTGCGCGTAACTTCCCCCCGCAAAAGAATTTTTTGGCTACGCTTAATAAGTTAATAGAAGCGGACGCCGGATTTAAGAGCGGCGCCAATTTGGACCCCAAAACCACCTTAAAAGGTATTGTCCTTACGCTACTGAGATAAAGAAAATTCTGTTTTACTCGTAAAACCAATACCTATACCCCCCATTTTCTCTGCCATCGTCCGCACGACCTGTTTCTTGTTTACATATTTTGGCATGTATGGAGTCCGTGGCGGAACCTTTGCTCATGCAAGCGCTATGATTGGGAAGAGCCGGTGCGTGTGTAGGATAAGACTGTAAACGCATCTTATCATTGCTACACACCACATACACGTCTGATTCCCTCGTATTAAGCGAACAAAAACCCCAATCATAGGCATAATATTTAAGAGTACTCGTCTCTAATTTGTTGCCCGGCATATCAATGATTAAGTCTTTAAAGTAGCTGGCATATGTACCGTGTTCCATATAATATACTTCTTGGGCTTCTAGAATACTTTTAGTCAAATCTTTCAGTGTAGCAAACCTGCTTTTTTCTACCGCCAACTGATATTGCGGCAAGGCAACAGCCGCTAAAATACCGATAATGAGCACTACGACCAGTAGTTCAATAAGCGTGAAGCCCATTCTATTGTCATCCTGAACTTGATTCAGGATCTCATCCTTTTTGCAAAGTGTTTGATTAAGGTGGAGATGCTGAAACGAGTTCAGCATGACAGTTTGTTTGGTTGTTTTCAGTTCCATAAGTTTTTCCTCTTTTGTTTTTAATTTTCAATTTGTCCGCTTATGAAACCACATAAAAACGGCCAACTATATTTGAGTGCGATGAACAGCCCAATTATAGAACAGCCGTAGCTTATCAAACCGATAAACATTCGGTACAAAACCGTCAGGGAGCTACCCATATTCAGTTTTGTACCTTTAACAGCAGTCTTTGGCTTCATCGCAACTTTTATGTGTACAAAAGCAGTCCGTTTCTTAAACGGTTCCAAAAACAGATACAAATTGTGTTTATAGTATAATAAAAAACGATCCATTATTCAAATAAGCTATAATAAGGGTATGCCCGAAGGTAAAAGCCCTATTATCTTGACTGATGAATTTAAAGATGCGCTGGCGCTATTGGAAAGTAAGCCCGCCATTAAACCCCTTATTTTTATCACGGGGCGCGCCGGTACAGGTAAAACCACCCTTCTCAAATACTTTGCCGAAAATACGGCCCAAAATGTGGTGGTACTGGCTACCACCGGGCTGGCCGCCATCAATGTGCGCGGGCAAACGGTACATTCGTTTTTCCGTTTAAAGCCGGGGAATTTATTAGATGTAAGTGCCCTACGCCGGCTGCCACGCAAAACCGTGGACAGCTTTGATACGCTTATTATTGACGAAGCCTCCATGCTCCGCGCCGATTTATTAGACGCCATAGACCACATCCTGCAAATTTCCACTCATACCGAGGAACCCTTTGGCGGCAAGCAACTCATTTTATGTGGGGATTTATTCCAACTCCCCCCCATTGAAGAAAACGAACAAAGCGGTCTATTTAATTATTTTAACGCGCGCTATAAAAGCCCCTATTTTTTTGAAGCAAACGCCTTGCGCCGCTTGCCGCTAGAGGTCTTTGAGCTTAAGCGTATTTTCCGCCAATCGGCCGACCGGGAATATGCCCGTATTTTAAACTTAATCCGCGAGGGCAAAATCTCCCAGCCGGAACTAGACAGCCAGCTTAATAAGCACGTATCGGCCGAAACGCCCGACGTGGTAGAAAATGCTATTTTGCTAGCCACCACCAACCAAAGTGCCATGTGGCGCAACCGCAGCCAACTGGCTAAACTGCCCGGCACAGAATATGTTTATCCCGCTACGGCAGACGAAACATTTACCAAAACGCCACCCGCTGACCGCGAGCTTCACCTAAAAAAAGGGGCTAAAATTATGATGCTAGTCAATGATGATAATTGGGTAAATGGCGACATTGGCACCGTGCACGACCTAGGGCCGGACTTTATCCAAGTAGAATTAAAAGGAGCCATTTACGAAGTACAGCCGCACGTGTGGGAAGAAGTACGCTACGAGCTTAACCCCCTCACGCAAAAACTAGCCCCCAAGGTAAAAGGATTTTTTAAGCAATACCCCTTAAAACTGGCGTGGGCCATTACCATTCACAAATCCCAGGGGCTCACGTTTGATAACATTTATTTAGACATGGGCCGCGGTGCGTTTACCACCGGGCAAACTTATGTGGCCTTAAGCCGCTGCCGCACGCTTAGCGGGGTGCACTTAAAGCGCCCTATTTTGACGAGTGATGTGCAGTGCGATAACCGTGTGCAACAGTTCTTTGAATACGTAAGAGGGGCAAGGTAAGCAGCTTAAAACCCTATACAAGCTAGGACGACTAAACACACCGTCATAGCTACCCAAAAAATAGTTAATACCCAAATTTGAAGACCAGCGCTAAATTGCCTAACTTGCACTTCTTGAATATTTTGTGGGTTAAGCATTAACTTGACGTGTTTTCCTTTGTCGTTTCCGTTAATAGAAGGAATCCAATCCACTACAGAAGTTAATTTTTTCCCATCAAAAATATATTCTACTTCCGCAAATTCGCCACCATATTCTCTGAATGTTGCAGTAATTATTCCCTCTACAACAATAGCATTTCTAAAAAACTTATACCGCTGGAACAAAGCCCAAGGACCACATAAAAAACAAACAATATAAATTATTGGATATACAATCCATTCCAAAAAAGGGAACTTCTCAGTAAGCCATTTAAGTAACATGCCCATGTAGTAATTATAGTATATTACACAACCTCCCCGAAAGAAGGTTATCCTTCCGGGGAGGAATTCATTTCAATACTATTTACTATACGGTTTTAACGATTCTTTATAAATCGTCCATACCACGTCTTTACTAGCTTGCGTAGGCGCAATGGACAGTAGCCCACCCAACGACGGTGTTTCAAACGCCAGGCAAACTAGTTTTTCTACGTCGCTTTCCGTGAATCCCTCATCGGCTAGTTTATGCGTGGCCCCGACGGAGAACAACCACTTTTCCACCCCGTGGGCGGCTAGATCCGCCTCGTCAGCTGTTCCTTTTAAACCGGGCACCATGGGTTTTAACACTTCCGCCAGCGTAGCTGGTTTAGCCTTATAAATTTGCTTGATGACCGCCGGCAGCAACATGGCTAGGCCAAGCCCGTGCGTGAGATTTGGGTTCACGCCGGAAAGCGGGTGCTCCAGCGCGTGCGTATAGTGCAGTAGCCCATTATCAAAACTGAGCCCGGCAATAAGCGCGGCGTACGTTAAAAAGTAACGCGCCTCCAAATTCTTCGGGTCTTTGAGTGCCATCGGCAAATACTTATAAACCATCCACGTCGTTCCAATCGCTAAATGCACTGCAAAAGGCGAAGTGGTTTTGGTGGTGGCGGCTTCAATGACGTGATTCACGGCATCAATGGACACATAGCGCGTTTGATCCTCGCTAAGCCCGGTCATAAGCGCAGGGTCGTCAATGGCGTAGAGCGGATAAATGCATGGCAGTGCAATGGCGGGTTTGTAGTTTTTCTCCTCAATAGACACAACCGCAAACTGGTTGGCCTCGGACCCTGTTCCGTGCGTAAGGTTAATCGCCACAATGGGTACGGCTTCGGTGGGATTAAACTTAAACTCGTACACGTCCTCAGCGGTTTTGCCGGGATATTTCATCAAAATTGCCACGCTTTTCCCCGCGTCAATGGCCGATCCGCCGCCGATAGCCAGCACTGCTTTGGCGCCAAATTCGTGCGCCATTTTAGCAGCTTCATTGACGTGGTGCGTGTTGGGGTTGGGCGTTACTTGATCGTAATGCACATAAGTAATGCCGTGTTTATCAAACGCTTTGACCACGTGGCCCCACGCGCCGGTTTTTTTGTACGCGCCTTTGCCGGTAACAACGATTAGTTTATCTAATCCCCGGGCCTTTAAATCGGCACAGATGTCGTCTATTTTTTGAATTGCACCCACGCCTAAAAAGACAGTGGTGCGGGTGCGAATTTCGCGCACTTGGTGAATATCAATTTCTTTTTCCCACATAAAAACCTCCTTGTTTGGTGTGATACTACTATAACTAAAGCGGCTACTTTCCCGCAAGCATAAAAATTGATTAGAAACGCAAAACACCCCGCATAAAGCGGGGTGTTTACATCCACTTAAAAGTTATTTAGCAGCTTTGTTAGCGGCCTTAGCTAAGCGGGATTTCTTGCGGGCAGCCGTTTTCCAGTGAATCACTTTCTTTTTGGCGGCCTTGTCAATGCAAGCATTCGCTTTTTTCAAATCTTCTTTTAAGGTTTTGGCTTTGCTGGTAGCAGAAGCTTTTACCGTTTTGGTGGCCACGCGGACTTTTTTAATTAAGCCCTTGTTGGCGGAAGTTCTTTTTTCAGCTTGGCGCTGAGCTTTAAGGGCGCTAGTATGGCGGCCCGTTTTCAATTTTGCCATGTGTTATATTACCTCTATCTAAAAATCGGTACATATATTATACTTTATTGCAACGGGTTTGGGGGAATTTTTTTTGCTAACGGAAATGTTACAATAACTGTATGGATGAGCGTATTTCTATTTTACCAAAATCTCCCGGTGTCTACATCATGCGTGCCAAAGACGGTACGATTTTGTATATCGGGAAGGCAAAAAATCTATCGGACCGGGTAAAACAGTATTTTCAAGAGTCCAACCTTTATTCCCGCGGGTGGAAACTGCCCAGCTTACTGCCACTGATTGCCAAGATAGACTACGTTACCTGCATGAGCGAGCGCGACGCCCTAGTGCTGGAAGAAAAGCTCATCAAGCAATATCAACCGTTTTTTAATTCCCTAGGAAAGGACGGCAAAAGCTACCCCTATTTAAAATTAACATTAAGCGAGGATTTCCCCCGCCTGCAACTGGTGCGCAAAAGCGCGGCCGACGCCGGCAAACGTAGCGTGGACGCGTATTACGGGCCGTACCCCAAATCTTACACCGTCAAAAGTTTAATGCGTTTTTTGTGGAAAAGCGGCTATGCTCCTTTGCGCCCGTGCAAGTGGAAATTCTCGCGCGAGAAAAAACTGCAAGACATCAAAATCAACACCTGTATTTACTATCATACCGGCCAATGCCCGGCCCCGTGTGCGGGTAAAAT
This sequence comes from Elusimicrobiaceae bacterium, assembly GCA_045604045.1. Classification (GTDB taxonomy): domain Bacteria; phylum Elusimicrobiota; class Elusimicrobia; order Elusimicrobiales; family Elusimicrobiaceae; genus Avelusimicrobium. The sequence continues at coordinate 29,743 of JAZUNI010000080.1, forward strand.
TTCCTATGAAGACTACCGCAAAAACGCCCAACGTATGGCTGATTTTTTAGACGGGAATTTTGGCAACCTAACTGAAAGTCTCACGCATCTTATGAAGGAACATTCCGCCAACATGGAGTATGAGCAAGCGGCGGTGTACCGCAACTTCTTACACGCGCTGGACCACATGAAAGAGCGCGTGCTGGTGGGGCGGTTTAAGGATGACTATATCACTACCGCCATGGAAAACACGGACAAACTAAAACGCCTGGCTGAAGTGATTGGCCTACACAAGCTGCCCGCACATATTGAAGCGTTTGATAACTCGCACCTATTCGGGCGCGAGGCCGTAGGCTGCATGGTGTGTTTTATAAATGGAGAGAAAAACCACGAACACTACCGCCGCTTTAAAATTAAAACCAAAATGCCCGATAAAGGCGGCAGCGATTTTACCATGATGGAAGAAAGCGTGTACCGCCGCTTGCGCCAAATTAAGCGCGACCCTAGCCAAACGCCCGATTTAATTCTATTAGACGGCGGCAAGAGCCAAATTCACGCCGCGCTAAACGCCTTTGAACGCGCGGATATGTACATCCCATTTATTTCGCTCGCCGAAACGCACGAGGGGATTTATATCCCCGGCCAGGCCGAAAGCATTAAGCTGCCTATTGGGGACCCGGCGCTTAATCTCTTGATGGAAATACGAGACGAAGTGCACCGTTTTGCCATTACCTACCACCGCAAATTAAGAGAGAAAAAACAACTGGAAAACTGATTGTTGCGGTCCTAAATTTTGCCCCGCCAATTAGGCGGGGCATTGTATGGTGTACTTATTGCTGATAGAGCGACTTAAACCGCTGGCACCAAGGTTCCCCGGGGTCACAACTTACAGACCAACCAGCTGAATCACGAATTGCAGAGACATCGGGGCTTGAAGGGTTATTAGAATACATCATAAAACTACAAAACGTAGTTGAACAAGAGGCACCACCCCAGAATGTGAAATTACCCGTTTTACTGACCGCAGAATTTCCGTTATCAAATGTACCTAACATACCCGATACATCCAAATCCAACAGGTTTACATCTTTACCCAGTAAGATTGTGTCTTCTGTCGGGAATCCGCCGTTTTGTAAGAGCCATAAATCCGTGGCTTTTTCTACGGCGTTGATGAATGTCACCATTTCCGTCATACGCGCCTTTTCTACGGCTTTATTATACTGTGGCAGCGCCACCGCGGCCAGGATACCGATGATGAGGACTACTACTAAGAGTTCAATGAGGGTAAAACCTCTTTTCGTCTCCCGCCCTTGTGTTGAATAGCGTGTACTGCCTGTTGCTCTTCCCCCCTTGTGGGGGAAGTGGCACGCAGTGCCGAAGGAGGGTTTTACAACAATATCCTTTCCGCTTTGAGGGAGTACCGCCGTTAGGTGGGGTAGGAGGGTTTTGTCTTTACTAGTTTGATGACCCTCTTTTTGTCGGCAAGCCGACCCCCGGACTACTACCTTCCGGGGCTGAAGGTTTTTCCCCGCAAGGGGGACAAAGAACAACCTATTCTCTTTTTTCATTTGTTTAACTCCTTTTCAGTTTGATTTCACAATTTACCTGCCAGGAGCCCGTAAAAAACGGCCTCTGCTATTGAGTCCATGATCTTACCCAATAACAATAGCCGTAATCTACCGCATAAAGCGACAAACATTAAGTACAACATTTCCAAAGGATCAGTTTGGTTATATTGCACCCTTAACGACTATTTTTGGCGATCATGGACTGGTCGTACAGACCAGAACCCGTATTCTACATACGGTTCCAAAAACGGATAAAATTGTATTTATAGTATAAGAATAACAATCCCCCGGCGTAGCCGGGGGTTTTTCACATTGGGGCCCTGCCCCTCATTACTAGCTGCTAATGGAATTAGCTTCAACTACCTGTCGCTTGCGTATCCTCTACTTCTTCTTATCCCATGGGGTCTTGTCAAATG
>JAZUNI010000081.1:0-3072 GCA_045604045.1 Elusimicrobiaceae bacterium
CACAGAACGACATGGCTACGATCCGACTTGGCAATTCTTTTAAGTGTTTAAATAAGTCATCCGGCATAGGTATATCCCGGCACTCATAATCCTTTGGATGCCAGTCTTTTTTAGGGGTAACTGATAAAATACCACGGTCAAAGTCTATATCTGCCCATAAAAGATTATGGATTTCTGCCCTTCTTAATCCGGCACGAGCCCCCAAATAGGTAACTGTCAGCCAGGGCGGGCGTTTGTCTATTGGGCGTTCCTTTCCCATTTGGGCGGTATGCGCCATTAAAATACCGACTTCTTCCGGCGTAAAGAACTCTATACGGCCTTTGGCGGTTTTAATCTTTGTAATAGTGCGCCATTTTTGCGTGGCAATAAGGTTCCAGTCTTCTGCTTTACGCATCATAGCTTTGATACTTGCAAGCGTTCTGTTAATGGTTTCCGGGCCGATATATCCCTTTTTGTAGGGAGTTTTCTTTTTTGCCTTGTAATCAGCCGACATATTGATAAGCCAGGTTTTAAAATCTTCCATTAAAGGCGGTGTAATATCGGCAAGTTCTTTTATATTTGGATTAAATTCCTCTAAGTATTCAACGGAAGTTTTATCACGGCGTACTGTTTTGGGGCTTTTGTTTGCACGCGCCCAATTAAAGAATTTTTCTTTAAAAGCGGACCAGGTAACATTCCCGTATTTGGTAAGTTCTTTCTTGCCTTCTTTGATTTCGGCAAGCATACGCTGGGAAGCAACTTTATTTTCGGTCAAAGCGTACTGTTTGCGCTGGCCTTTTATCATTATGGATCCCCAATATACGGGGCTACCTGGGCGTTTATATACGGAAGGGAGTTTCATTGTTTTGTTCCTCCGTCGTATGGGATAGCGTGGCCTGATTTTAATAATTCTTCAGAAAGACTTTTACCATTTACCTTTACATCACATAATAAGCGGAAGTATTTATCACGCGAGCAGTTACGAAGCAAAATCTTTCCGCTGGTTAAGAAATCCTTTGTAAATTGTTTGGCTTGTTTGGCAAGTTCTTTAGTTTTTGGTGGTACGCCGCGCATTTCCGGGCAGTCAATACCACGAACGCGGATAGGAATTGTTTTGCAAAATACTCCATATCTGCAAGACAAATTAACGCGGAAAGTGTCCCCATCATACACGGAGGCAAGTGTAACTTTGTTAAAGCCCTGTAATTCTACCTCTTGTGCATATAACGGAACGAAAAGAAGCAAAAACAAAAGAGTGAGTTTTATTTGTCTTTTAAATCTTCTGCAGCTTTTAACCACGCTTTCCTTCCCTCATATATAGCAAAGCATATTAATTTTGCAAAACCAACTAAAACCCACGGAATAAGCAATGTGCAAAAAGCAATTCCAGCAATTGCCCCCCAGGAATCTTCTATAAACCTTCCATCTGTTGATAAAATACTAATAGAAATTCCAACGGTTAAAAGCAAAAAAGCAAATATAATGGAACAGTAAGTAAGAATCTTCATAATTTTTTCTTTAACTCTTCTAAATCGACACCTGCCATTTCCATTAGGTCAAAACATTCCTGATTGTTTTTTTCTGCAAATTTTTCAAATTCTTGCCTAGCTTCTTGCTGTATTTCTTTGAAAGCATTTTGTACGTTTTCAATAAAACTTATTTTCCAAAGGAGTGCAAAACCAAGCATAAATATAGCGATTAACAATTGCTTCTCTATTGTGGAATTGAGTTTTTTTAATATCCACACCGCAAGTATCGTAAGCAAATACAAGGAAATTAACTGCCCTATTACCATTGGAAGTATCACATGGATTTTTCCGACTATTCCAAAAATATTTGTACGCATAAATAATAACGAAAGGATTATAACACATAATCCCATTGAGAGACTTACTATTAGTTTTTTCATTTTTACTCCTAATTTTACAAACAAAAAACCGGGCTCCAGTTTTGATGCCGGGACCCAGTTGCTTAACTACCGAAAATAGACAGTATGTTAATTTGGGGGCCCGGGAAATTTGCCGTTGGTTTATTGATTTTTTTCTAGTATTTTTAGACGTAAATCTAAGTTTTCCAATGTCTTTTTTAATACATCCATATCTTTTTTCATAAGTTCTAAATCGGTGTTACTTGCGTTTGTTTGCTGATTATTATTTCCATTGGCAACTTGCAACGCACTGTCGTCAGAAAAAAAATAATTAGCAGGCACGCCGAGTGCCTCGCTGATATTAGAAATGGTGTCTGTACGCATAGCACTATCGCCCGTAAGAAATTTACTTACAGCTGCAGGGGAAATGTTCAGTTTTTTAGCCAAAGTGCGTTGGGAAATATAGTGTTTGAGCATATAAATTTTTATTTTATTGGCTATATCTTCCGTTTTTTTTCTCGTCATAAAACCTCTAAATTTGAAAAAAGTACTTGACAAAATAACTTTTTTTTTATTAAATTAACTTGTAAGTTATATTTAGTTAACATACTGTCTATTTTCAGTAGTTAAGCAAATAGTACTTAGAGCAGTATCAAACCCTGTAAATGGCCCAACATTACAGGTTCCCATAAAAAGGGAAAGTGTGTGCAAAAGGTAGTATAACGATTTTTCGTTTTTATATGTAGCTTGGAATTGTTATACTCCACGCGCACACGCACAGAGCAAGGCAGTTAATCTGCCGCCTTTTGGGTAAGGTTAATGCTTTGTGCGTTTTTTGTTAATACCGCTTATACATAGTATAGCGGAAAAATTAAGCAAAATCAAGTAATTTTGATTAGCAAAGAATTAGCAAGGAGTTAGCAAATGGCTAGACAATACGATAAAGAACGGGAAATCTGCGGGGAAAGTTTTTACACCCTGTGGGGTATGGCGGAACAAATCCCCGGCAGAACGAAAGGGTCCCACATTACGGCAAACACCTTGCTGAAGTATGTTGACGAAGGTTGCCCGTGCTTTGAACACGCCGGAGCTACCTATTTTAAGAAAGACCTTGCCGAGTTTAGAGCGTGGCTTACAACGCGCAAACCTGCCCGGCAACGCAAATATATGGAACGCAGAGCGCGTTATAACTAGGGGGAATTATGGCACAAATCGTATGCAAATGG
>JAZUNI010000082.1:0-20050 GCA_045604045.1 Elusimicrobiaceae bacterium
TCAATACCTAGGTCAGCTTCCATGTCTAGGTCTAAGTCCAGCATGTCTTCCGGGTAGCCCGTTTTTTCCGCTACCATAGCTACTACTTCTTTAGAAGTCGGAGGCCAAGCGGTCTTAGGAAGACAATGACTAGACCCAACTCCTTGGCTCACAGAACGACATGGCTACGATCCGACTTCGGTATCAATACCTAGGTCAGCTTCCATGTCTAGGTCTAAGTCCAGCATGTCTTCCGGGTAGCCCGTTTTTTCCGCTACCATAGCTACTACTTCTTTAGTCACCGTGGCTTCATCTAACGCTTTAGCAGGGGTCGCCACAGGCGCGGCTACCGGTGCAGGTTGAGGGACCGATGTTCCCGTTTGAGCGGCTGGCTGCGCGTGGATGGCATTTACCTTATCTACAAATGCTTGCGAACCTTCCATGACTAAGGCCGGTTTCACTCCATGTTGATAATTATCTTTAATGCGAAGGGTGTTTTGCACCACTTCTAGCACAGGGGATTGTTGGCCGGAAATTTCTTTAAGCCAGGCTTCATGTGTGGCATTATCACAAATGCGGGCTTCGCCCTCTTTCCACATGCTTTCCAGTAACGTCATTCCTAATTGGCTCCCAAACCCGGCGGCTAAGCGCAAGGCATATTTAAAATTGTAGTGCCCACCCTTACTTAAGGTAATCCCTTCCAGTTCCGGGTCAGCTTCTTTAAAGTTGGCAATCGGCGGCACAAGCCCGGTGTTGAGGCACCGCACCGCAATCGCGTCCTCTAATCCAGCCCCCATGGAGTGGCCGGTAAAGCCTTTGGTGTTGCTGACGATTACACTGCTTACGTCCGCCCCAAAGGTAGATTTCAGTGCATACGCTTCGGCACTGGCCGAACCGCCACGCGCCGGCGTGTAAGTTTCGTGTGAAATGAACACAAGTTGTTTGGCAATATCGCTGCGATTTAGACCGTAATCTCTTTCCGCGGCCGATACCAAACGGTTCATTACTTTGGCTACGTGGCCCACATCCAAGCGGGTTACGTGGAAACCGCTGTTGGCAATTTCCGTTTCCAACAGTTTAGCTAGCGGCTTCATACCGCGTTTGGCAACTTCGCTTTCTTCTTCCACAATTAAGGACACCGCCCCCATACCTACAATCATTCCGTTGCGGCGGCGATCAAACGGCAAAGCAGCCTTTGTTACATCGGCTTGTGTCGTAGCAGCGCCGGAGGCCAAGAACGCCGTTAAAATCCATTCGCTTACATTGTCGTTGGTAATATCGTCTGCGCTAATGACAATGACGCGTTTGCAGCGGCCCAGTTTAATCCAGTCCTGGGCCACAGAAATCGCTTGCGCGGTAGAGGCACAGGCGGCACTCATGGCCGTGGCTGGTCCGCGGGCGCGGATCCATTGGCAGAAGTGAGAGTGCGCAATAATAATGGTTTTTAAAATAAATTCAGACGTAAAAGCCTGGGGTTCTACTTCTTTTTCTTTGAAGTTAGCTTGATACCAAGCTTCCATTTCCGCTTTCAAAGCCGGGTCGGTAATTTGAGCAATAAATTTATCGCAGAACGCGCGCACTTCTTTGGCGGTCTTGTTATTTAAAAGGCCTTCTACGCGTTTAGTTAAATCACCCATCATGCTGTTAGCTACCGGGAATGCCGAGGTAAAAATAACCCCGGTTTCGTCAATCATATCAGCCGGCAATCCCCAGCGGTCCGGCAAGTAGCCCCCCGTAGAGGTTGGTTTGTAGTATAGCACTAGCGGAATACCGGCATCTTTCAAAGCCAGCATACCGGCGGCAATGGCCAACTGGAACGAACGATCCATCGAGCGTACCCATTTAGCGGGCAAGCCAAATTCTTTTTCCAGGTCAAACGCGCCGCCGCGGGCCGATAATTTAATAGCTTGGGCCGGGGAGGTTAAGCGTTCAAAACGGTGATTTCCGTCTTTGGATTTAATCACAAATTCTACGTGTTTATCAATTTGTTTTTGTTGAATTTCCGAGCTGACAGGCTCAATCATATTGCGGCCGGATAGAATTTCGTCTAATACGCCTTCGCGGAAGATTTTATCCCAGCTGCCGGGGCCGCCCGCAGCAATCCCGCTAATAACAATGGATTTTTGGTTCATCGGTTTTTCGTCCTTGGTTACGCTGCACGCACAAGTGGCAGCTGTTTTGCCTTCAGCTTGAATTGCGGCCGAAGCGTTGGAAGTTACCCAGTTTACAAAGGCTGGGTTAAAGGTGCTATTGTCGCCATACACGTCGGTACCTTTCCAATCTACGTGGATGCCCGAAGAAATAAAGTTGGCAAACAAGTCGTTAAATTCCACAATACCGCCTTTTTTGGGGTGGTTGGAAGCTACTACCTTAATATCTTTCTTATCCGCTAATGTGCTGGTAGCTAAGGCAGAAAGCACGCGTTTGGGGCCACATTCCACAAACAAGCGTACACCAGAATCATAGGTGGTTTGCAATTGTTTAATCCACTCCACGGAATGGGAAATTTGCGTCACCATTAAGTCCTTAATTTTTTCCGGGTCAGACGGATAAAATTCCGCCGTTACGTTGGTGGTAATAGGCATCTTGGGCGCATGAAAGGTAAGCGTGTCTAAGAAGGCACGGTATTGCGGCATCGCCGGGCGCACAATGGCGGAGTGGAACGCGTGGGAAACCGGGATCTGCACCGCTTGGATACCCATCGCCGTAAACATAGCAATCGCGTCGTCAATAGACTTACTTGCCCCGGCAATCACGGTCTGCGTGGGGCAGTTTTTGTTGGCTACGGCTACATAACCGCTAATGCGGCTTAGTTCCGGTTCTACTTTTTCCACTGGGGCAGCAATAGAAGCCATTTTTCCGTTATCTTCTACGCGGATTTCGCTCATCACTTTCCCGCGCGTACATACGGCTTTTAAGCCATTTTCAAAATCAAAAATCCCCGCAGCTACGGCAGCGGCATATTCACCCAAGCTATGTCCCATCACTACATCGGGCTTAATGCCAAAAGACGACAAGAGGCGCATCATCGCGATATCTGCCGTCAGTACAGCCGGCTGGGTCATTTCAGTTTTCTTAATCGCCGCTTCGCGCACGGCAATTTGTTCTTTGGTTTCACCGGGTTTGCTCCACAAGGTCTCGGTTAAAGTTTGGCCAATAATACCTGTTAGCAAGCGGTCAGCTTCGTCAAAGGTATCTTGTACTACCTTATATTTAGAGGCCAAATCTTTCATCATGTCCACATATTGTGAACCTTGTCCCGGGAACATAAAGCAGACTTTCGGTTTAATTTCGCTAGGGGTAAACGGATAGATAGATTTCATGCGCAAGTGCAAGGAATCCGTCGCCCACACATCTTGTTTAGCAGCAATTTTTTTGAAAAATTCAATCTTTTCTTTGAGTTTTTCCGGGCTTTCCACGTTAATGGTTACAGCAAAATGCCCTTTGGCAGCCACGTGGTTTTTATAAGAAATACTCGGCAAATACGTCGGGTCTAGTTGCACAGCTAGCGCGGCTTTATCTAACACCGCATACAGTTCTTCTTTCGTAGCGGCCGAGAAAGTTAGCACATCACTTTGAATTTTTTCGCCCGGCACGTGTAACGTATAAGACATAGGTTGCTCCTTCGTAACAGTAGAAATAGGGGTCGCAGCAGCCACGGGGGCAGCAGCTGGCTTATGTAGTAGCGTATCGTTCATTTCTTCCATCGCTACGTGGAAGTTAGTACCGCCAAACCCAAAAGCAGATACGTTCGCGCGGCGGATTTTTCCATCCGGCCACGCTTCGGCCTTGGTAATCACGCGGAACGGGCAGGCAGCCCAATCCACATTCGGGTTCGGGGTTTCAAAATTGACAGAGGGTGGTAATACCTTATTATATAAGGCGAGGGAAGTTTTAATTAACGCCGCAATCCCGGCCGCCGCTTTAGCGTGGCCGATTTGGCTCTTTACACTGCCTAACCCAATGGTGCCCGGCTTGGCATACGGGCCAAAGGTTTCGGTTAAGCTGGCCAGTTCCACCGCATCCCCTACGCGGGTACCGGTTCCGTGCGCCTCAATCAGGCCCACATCCGCCGGCGTATAGTCTACTTGTTCAAAGGCTTTTTCTACGGCAATTTTTTGGCCTTTGGGGTTAGGCGCGGTAATGCCTTTGCCTTTACCATCGGAAGATGCACCCACGGCACGAATGACGGCATACACGCGGTCGCCGTCTTTTACGGCATCTGAAAGGCGTTTTAAAATCACCATCCCGGCCCCTTCGGCCATGACAAAGCCGTTGGCACGGGCATCAAAGGGATAAGACCCCGTTTCGGACAAGGCACCAATTTTGCAGAATTTAATGTAGGCAGAGGGAGACATCATCTGGTCTACACCACCCGCAATAGCCATATCAAAGTTGCCCATGCGTAGCCCATTAACCGCTTGGTCAATGGCGGCTAAAGACGTAGCACACGCGGCATCCACGGTAAAGTTGGTCCCATGTACGTCAAACACGTTGGCCACGCGGCCGGCAATGACGTTTGCCAGTTCGCCGGGCATGGAGTCTTCGTTAATGGGAGTAAATTTTTCGCGCACACCCGCATCCATTTCATCCATCATTTTTTGGGCATCTTGCGGGGCCAGTGCTTTGTAGGCGGTCGTGTTTTTCAAAATTTCGTAAATAAAGGGGCGGTTGAGGCGCGTGTTGGACATCTCGTTCTTCATCCCCCCCATGGAGTTGCCAATAATCACCGCGGTGCGGTTATGGTCAAATTCTTTTTTGTCATAGCCACTATCTTCCAGTGCCATGCGCGTGGTTTCAATGGCTAAATGTTGCACCGTATCCATTTGTTTGGCAATTTGCGGCGGGATGCGGTATTTTAAAGAGTTGAATTTAAATTCTTGCGGGATAAATCCGCCAATTTTGGAGTAGAGTTTGTCTTCTGCTTTATGGTCTGGGCTGTAGAAAAGTTTATAATCCCAATAAGAGGCAGGTATTTCGGTAATGCAATATTTTCCAGTTTGAATGTTGTTCCAGAACTCATCTTTATTTAAAGCTCCGGGCATGATAGCACCAATCCCTACTACGGCAATTGGTTCCAGGTTTTTATTTGTCATTATGTCTCCTTATGCGGGGCCCTTTACCCCACATATTCTTATGTATATATTTTAGTAAATTTAGCAAAGTGCCTGTAATTTTTACCTAAAACTCCTTGACAAAATTTAATTTACATTGTGAGATTTTGGAGCTTTTTTGTTTGTTCGACGGGCTATTGCCTTAAAAGTTGGCACAGCAAAGCAACAAAAACGCAAATCCTAGCCCAATTTTGATTTTTTGAATTGCAAATTTAGTTCCGTTTTTGCAATTTATGCTACAATGTAAGCACAATTTAATCTGTTTTTGGAATGTATGAAGAATACAGTCGGCTTGGCAAACCAAGCCCGAAATCAGGCCAAAAACAACCGTACCCAGGCACAATATAAACGGACTAATTACCCGGTTGTATTGTGCCCAGTGTTTATCGTTTTGCACGGTAAGCTGCGGCTGTTATTGTTTGAACGACCTGATTTCGGTTCAATCGTAACGGCCGAATTTTTCTTCCTAAACGGTTAAATTGAAAAGAAAACTTAAAAAATAAAGGAGAAAAAAATGAAAAAAAAGAATCAAAGACGTTTACCCAAGGGTTTCACCCTCATAGAGCTCTTGGTGGTGGTGTTAATCATTGGTATTTTGGCGGCCGTAGCCTTGCCACAGTATCAAGTAGCGGTCCTAAAATCCCGCGTGGCTACTTATATGCCTGTTGTAAAAGCACTCATTCAAGCCGAAGAAACTTATTACTTGGAAAACGGGAATTATACCTATGACTTAACAGCCCTAGACATTGACATCCCTATGAAAGGATGCACTTATAAATCCGCAGGATATTATGCTTGTCCGGGACCTAACTATATAGGCATATTTGACGGACCTACCAATGCACAGTGGAACAATGGTTTCGAAATTGCCTACTTACAGTTTTTTAAAGATACTCCTAGCGGAAGTTATAGCAAAGGACAGATTGCATGTTTTTCTAGCACAGAAACTGCCCGCAAAGTATGCCGCACATTGGGAGAAGGAACAGAAAGTGATGCTCCTCATGGAAGCTGGAAATGGGTATATAAGTTAAATAATCCTTAAATTGTAAACCAAGTTCGTGATAATTGCAAAAGGGTATAATCTAACAAACCCCCGGGGATACCGGGGGTTTTTATTTTACGCAAGGTTGCCGTAAAACGCAACAACCCGGTAATTTCAAAATAATTTGCGTCACAACGCGGCTTGCGCTTGCGCGGCATACTTGCTTAGACTGCCCTTTAGGGCAGAGGTATGTAAGCAAGCGCGTAACAAAGTTGTGACGCAAATTAGGAAGAAATTCGCAAGTAAACCGCATAAACAGATAACACGGTAATTTTGCCAAATTTGAGGGTGGGGCTAGGCGTGGAACTTCGTAGCGTACGTACGCCGGACCGCGCAAAGCGCGGCAAGTACGTAAGAAGTTTCACAACAACGAACCACCCCAAATTTGGCAAAAATTACGGAAAATGTTAGAGACGGACCCTCAAAATTTTAACTCTTCTTCGGGTAGTTCCGGTACCGGGGACTTTGACTGTGGCATGGCCATCTCTTTGTCCGGCGCAGCAGCGGCGGCAGGTTCGGCTTCTTTTTCAGCCCCATCCGCTTTTGCTTCAGCGGGTTCGTCGCCTTTTAGGTGTTCCAGTTCTTCTATGACACGCAGCAAGGTGGGTTGCAGTTTGGCTACTTCTTGCTCAAACGTGCCTAAGCGTGTCTCCAGACGGCCCATTTGCTTCGCCATATCGGCTTCGTGTTTTTGGGTGGAGGCCTTTAGTTCCTCCAAACGATAATGCAAGGTTTTTACTTGCTCTTTCAAATCAGTTACTTCCAACGCAGCCGGAGCCTGCGCGCTTTGTAGCAAGGCTGCCCGCGGCTTAAATACCGGTTCCTGGCTCACCGTTACTTGGTCTAGCCCCGTTACTTCTTCTTCAAAATCGGTTTCTTCTTCTAGCGCGCTGTGGTATTTAGCAATAAATACAAACAGCAACACAAAACACACTACAAACCCAACAATTTGCCAAATGATTATATTTTCCATAGCCCTATATTATCATATTTTAAGAAATCCGTCCTACTTTTTAGCAGAAGAAGATTTTTCTTCTGGCAGTTCGATTTTTCGATAAGGCGCCGGGCGCAACAAAGGGTCATCCATGATGGATCTGAAATAGCGCACTACCTGCCATATTCCCCATACAATCCCTAATCCCAAAATAGTTTTACAAATAACCGGATGTTGACGCAAAAGGGACACACACATCAACACTGCAATCAGAGCAAATATTACCAGGATCACAGCCGTTTTTCGCACAAAAATACGTCGCATATTCTTTTCCTCTCAATTTGTAAGATTATTTTTTCTTCTTGTGTTTTTTGGCCGGCTGTGTGGGAGCAGGCCGAATAATAGAACGGTGGCTCACTACCACAAAGCACATGCCAAAAAGCACCAGCCCCACGGCCGCGCAAATAATCGCGCGCCACACGGCATTTGACGGCAGCGGGCAAAGCCAATAAAACAGCCCGCCCAAAAGTGCAAACGCAATCAAATTGCCTAAACTAAATTTAAATTCCAATTTCATTTAATCACCGTTCCTGTTTTCCCGGTTTGATAATACACAATGCGGATTTCTACGCCTTTTTCTTTGGCGAGCCTCACCGCATCCGGGTGAAGTACGCTCGCCCCATTTAAGGCCAACTTGTACATTTCGTCAAAATCTAATACTTCGTAGCGTTGCGCTTTTTGATTTTTGTTGGGGTCATCAGAATATACGCCGTCCACATCTTTTACCATTTCCACGTGGTCCGCGCCCAGTTTATGCGCCAAAAACACGGCTGACACGTCGGACCCTCCTCGTTTAAGCGTGGTAATCTCTTTATTTTCGCCAATGCCTTGAAAGCCTGCCACAATGGGCACGTGTCCCCCCTCAATTTCCTTAGCCAGGCGATCGCCCTTTAAAGTCAAAATATCGGCCCCGTTATGGGTAGCGGTTGTAACCAACCCAATTTGCGAACCAGTTAGCGACACAGACGGCACCCCCAAGGCGCGCAAGGCAATAGATAAAAGCGCCACGCTCACGCGCTCGCCGGTGGTAATGAGCATATCCAGCTCGCGCTTATCGGGGTTAGCGGCAATACTAAAAGCGTGATCTAACAGTACATCTGTCAAATTGCCATTGGCCGACGCTACCACCACCGGTACCAAGCCCTTATCCCAACGAGATTTAATAAGCTGTGCCGCCAGTAAAAGTTTTTGTTTATTGGCCAGCGTATTGCCGCCAAATTTCATAATACAGACGTTGGACATAATAATAACAGGAGTCTTTCTCTCCTGTTATATTATAGCTAATTTGTAATCATTTACCTAAGGTAATTTATAATATGTGACGCTGTCTGTATTGTCGGGGTGGTTCATTTTTCTCCCTCCTAATGACTGACATACTTTATGTCCCCGCACGGAATAAGCAATACATCTTCGTTGCATGGGATTCCAACCCCACACATATTCAATGGATAAATCACTCGCTACCCGAATAATACCAAGGGTTGCCTTTGAAGATCCTCTAATGTCTTCCTCTGTCTGAATATCCAGTGCTTCCAAATTCTCAGCATATTGACCATGAGTCAAATAATATATTTGTTGGGCTTTGGCAAGCGCATCTAGGGTAATAATCCCATGTTGGGCTTTACTTTTTAGTACGGCTGCTTGATATTGCGGCAGAGCTACGGCGGCTAAAATGCCAATGATGAGGACGACGACTAAAAGTTCAATAAGCGTGAAGCCCCTACGCATCTCCCTCCCCTGTGGAGGGAGTACCGCTGCTAGGCGGGGTAGGAGGGGCCATGATGTCTTGTTCCTATTTTGCCCCTCTTTTGTCGCTACCGCGACCCCCGGATTAAAACCTTCCGGGGCTAAAGACTGTTCCCCGCAAGGGGGACAGATAACTACATTTTCTTGGTTTTTCATCAGTTTTCTCCTCTTATACTGTCGGGCTTACGCCCAACCTACATTTTCAATTTATCCGCTTATGAAACTAAAACAAAACGGCTACGTAATGAGCCAATTCAGGTAACCCAATACAATAGCCGTAGTTTACCGTTAAAAACGATATACGTTGAGCACAAGGAAATACCCTCGCGAAAAAGTACCCCTTGGTGCCTATAACAGCTATTTTTGGACCTGAATTGTGCCTTTATTTCGAAGACGCACCGTCTCTGCAACGGTTCCAAAAACAGATTAAATTGTATTTACATTATAACATAAAAAAGGAGCCCCACTGAGCTCCTCTCTAGCAAGAACTATAGCGCGGTTTACTTCACCGCTTTAATTTGTTTTTTCCAGGCTTTTTTAGCTTCTTTTTGTTTCTTTTTAGCCGCGCCGGAAAGCAAATCTTCCACGCGTTGTGCCTTTACGGCGGCCAAATTTTGCTCATCCGCGGCAATTTTCTTTTCCCAATTATCTAAATTGGCGCGTTCCGCCGCAATGCGCGCTTTCATATATTCCAGTTGCGCGTCCACGTGGGTGCTGACCACTTTTTCTAAGGCAGCCTTTATGGCTGGTTTTTCGGCCGCAGACGCTTTTTTATATTTTTTGATAAGCTCTTTAATTTGCTTGCGTCGCGCTTGGAAAGCCTCTTTTTCTGTAGACACTACAGCGGGTTTATTCTCCGTTTTGGGGGCATGTTTGGCCAGTACTGCCGGGCCCGTAAATCCTAAAAGTACGAATAAAACAAGTATTTTTTTCATAAAAAACTCCTAGTCTAAAGACGTATCATGCACGCCGGCTTCGGCAAAGCCTTTAGCGCGCAATTTGCAAGAGTCACACACGCCGCAAGGTTTATCTCCCCCGGCATAGCAACTCCAAGTGAGTTCAAACGGCACGTTTAATTGAGTCGCCAAACGCACAATATCGGTTTTGGATAAATACATCAGTGGCGCTAACACTTCAATGCCCTCTGTAACTCCTTTTTTAGTGCCACGGTTTAGCGCATCCGCGGCTGCTTGATAAAATGCGGGCGTGCAATCCGGGTAGCCGGAAAAATCCACCGCGTTGGGCCCGGCAATAATTGCGTCCGCATCCACCGCATCTAGCAAAGACCCCGCCATAGATAAAAACAGCAAATTCCGCCCCGGCACATATGTGGAGGGAATGCCATGTTTTTCAATTTCGGCCAAGGAATGTTCCGGCAGCGTTTGGTTTGTATCCACTAGCGAGCTACTAGCTAGCCACGGCAATTTTACATCTACAAAATGGGTTTGAACGCCCAATCTTTGCGCAATTTTTTTTGCTGATTTAATTTCCCGCGCATGACGCTGCCCATAAGTTACGGTCAACGTTTCGCAGGTGTACCCCTGGGCAATGGCCCAATACAAACAGGTCGTAGAATCCAACCCGCCTGAAAACAGCACAATAGCTTTTTTGGGAGCTTTGGGTGTTTTCTGCACGGAAAACGGACTAGCGATATTAATCTTGGGCGCGTTCATTTAAAATGCCTAACACTTCAAAATCTTCAATGGCCTTCATATCCGCTTCGTTAAGGGTATCCATGTATTTAATAGCATAGATAATTAGCGTCACGCGCGGATCTTGCGCCCCGTCGGAAGCGCTATTATATTGGCCCAGCAAAATAGCATCCGCCCCTTTGGAAGCCGCAAATTTTTTGCCTTTTTCTACGCCCATTTTCATCACTTCACGGTCAGGCTTTAAATTGCGGATACGCAACAGCCCAATATTACCATAGGCGCGCGTAATTTCCTTGGCGCTAGCCACAATTTCAATATTTTGCGCTTTGGTGGGTGAAAATTCCGGCCCGATCGGGATCCAATCCAGCGGACTGGTATCCATGGTAGCACAACCTACCAGTAAACTAAGCGCAGTAAGTAACCCTAATTTTTTCATACGTTCTCCTATTTTTTTTGGCTGGCCAGTTGTCCGCAAGCGGCCAAAATATCGTTACCCATACTTTTGCGGATCGTAACGCCAATGCCCATCCCTTTGAGCCCGGCGGCAAAATCTTTCACTACGCGCTCATCGGTTTTTTCGCCCCGGCCCAAATTACACGCAATTAAATTGACGTGCAAGAGATAATTATCTTTAATACTGTAAATCCAATCCGCTAGTTTACGGATGTGTTCCGGCCGGCTATTTACATTTTCCAAGACCGAATATTCCAAAAACACCTGTCGCCCCGTCATAGCAATATATTCTTCCAGGGCCTTTTTGAGGTCATCCAAATCAAACTTACGGTTTACAGGCATCAGTTTAGAGCGTTCTTTATTATCGGCATTATGCAACGAAAGTGCCAAATTGGCTTGCGGCAAATCCACCGCCAGTTTATGTAGTTTATCGGCAATGCCAGAGGTAGAAATAGAAATATGCCGTGCACCAATATTGAGGTGATTTTCACTGGAAAGCTCGCGCGCGGCCTTAATTACATTTAGATAATTAAGTAGCGGCTCGCCCATCCCCATAAACACCACGCTGGAAATACGTTCGCCCAGTTTTTCTTGGTGCAAATACTGGAACCAAAATAGTACTTGATCGGTAATTTCTTCGTGGGTTAAATCACGTTTAAAGCCCATTTTCCCGGTGGAGCAAAAGCTACAGTGCAGCGCACAACCCACCTGGCTGGACACACACACGCTCCATGTATCCTGTGGTTTAAGGAGCACGGTTTCGATCTGCAGTCCGTCGCGTAGGGTCAGTAGTGCTTTAGCCACTTTGTCTTTTTGGGAGACCACAATCTTGGCTACCGTAAAACTTAAAATAGGGCAATCCTTTTCCAATTTTTCGCGTAGTTCAGCGGGCAAGTTAGTGGCCTCTTTCCACGAGGAAATCCCTTTTTTAAATACGGCCTCTTGCACTTGTTTAATGCGGAAGTTAGGCAGCCCGGCAGTTTTGATATATTCTTTAACGGTTTCAAAATTCATAATACACCTTAATATATATTATACATTTTGGGACAAGCGGGTGCATAAAATACCCCCGGTGCTTTTAGAAACCGGGGGTGTTGTTAGTAGTGTTTGAACAGCCAAGGTGTCAGCCGTTTTAACACCCCGGCAAAATACATTATTTTAACAAGTAGGGGTTGAACCACAGTTGACTATACCGCCCACAGCCTCGGGATTACAGCACTCCCCTTGCCAACCGTTTGGTGTATTCCCTACGGACGTACATATAGGCACACCTACAGGACACGAATAGCTACTTCCATTGATACAACAGCCAAGCACTCCTTGTTCATTAGGCAAATAAGTTGTGTTATCACATGCTCTAGAGGCCCCTATCTGACAATAACTTCCCCCATAAAATGTAGCACCCACGCAACCGTCAACCCTGTCTCCTCTACAATAAGCTCCTTGAGTATAGGTAGTATTTTTGCATCCTTCCACATCGTACGCATAGCAGAAAGCGCTCTCTCCGCTAAAACTAGATCCCTGACAGCCTCTGCTGAACGCATAACATCGCCTACCGAGAGCATAGTTTTGATTTGCACAAGATGTATCTTTGTAACTGGTTACTGTACAATCACCATATCGTGTAGGTTGAGGTATACAGGAATCCCCACTTTTATAATACCCTGGGGCACATCTCGTAACAGTACCTACCTCGTTACATACAGAACCTTCTGGACAAGGGGGTATAAAGCTGCTACTTCCTTGGTTACCCGTAAGTAAATACGCCGTCCATTCTGTGCTCCCTAAACTGTTACCGCCGCCCACTACGGGTTGGCCACCTAACGCCTGGCACAACTCATTAGCACGTGTATCTCCCGCTTCGCACATCGTGGTATCCGCAAAATTGGGGCTATGCTTTTGATACACTAAGTAACGCGCATTGGGTACGCTGTCATTAGTTACCAATACATAACTAAGAGATTCTTCCTCTTGCGGTATAGACACTTGTGTTCCGTCCGGGTATTTACTACTCTGCCCGGATACATCCAACTGCGTGGGTAAACTGGCATAAGATCCGTGTTCCATATAATACACTTCGTTCCCTTCGGCTATTGCTTTACCGATAGGCATCATAGCACTAAACCTACTTTTTAGTACTGCTTTTTGGTATTGGGGTACGGCTACTGCGGCTAAGATACCTATAATCAGCACCACCACCAACAGTTCTATGAGGGTGAACCCGCAGGATGTTATCCAATGAGTCGTCATCCCCGAGGCCTGTAATCGGGGATCTTCCACGCACGTTGTTTGTTGTTCCCTTACGTAACTACAAGCGTTGAAGATTCCCGATACCGACTTTCGGGAATGACTATTATTTTTTATAACATTCATAACTTCTCCTTTTCTTGTTAATCAGCACAAACGTTAGCGGCCCTAAAAGCTTTATATTGCGTCCGCCAACGCCTGGCTATATCCGGGTATATCCCCCGAGCTATCTCCAGTGTATCAAAAGCAAAAAAAACGCGTCAAGGGCCTATTAAAAACGGCTTCTCAAAAACCTTCCAAAAACTTGACATTTTTTGCTATAATGGCAGCACGATGAGTGAAGATATTAAATTTAGCACTGCCGGCTTTCGGGCCGTTACCGCGGATGGGCTAACGGCCCAGTCTGTACAGCGTTTAGCATACGGGATTTCCGAACATATATGGGAACATCCCTTTTATGGTTTTGAAGGGGAAGGCTACAAAAAACACTGTCAAGCCATGGGCAAAAAAATGAAAAAGCCCTTGGTGTTAGTAGGTTTTGACACGCGCTTTTTATCCAAACAACTGGCTTACGTAGCTGCCAATGCCTTGGTGCAAAATGGTATTTCAGTAAAAATGGCCGAACTGCCGCTTCCCACCCCGGTAGCGGAATGGTGCGTAGTCAATGAATGCGCGGTCGGCGGTATCGTTATTACTGGTAGCGAAGGCGAATACTTTGTTAACGGGCTTAAATGGATCACCTATTATGGCGGTATTGCCAGTAATGAAATTATGGAGCATATTGAAAAACGTATCCCCGCCGCCAGTGCCCAAATTTTAAAAGCCTCTTCCACTGAGTTTGACGAACTAAACGACGCGGTGGTAATTAGTAAGGATTTCCGCAAAGCCTATTTAGCCCGCATGGAAAAACTCATCAACGTGCGTGCGCTAAAGGCCGCTAAACTAAAAATTGCGGTGGACCCCTTGTTTGGTTCTGCCAAAAACTATTTGCGCGCTTTCTTAGAAAAACATGGCGTAACTGTGGAAGGAATTCACGAAGAAGATGACATCCTTTTTGGCGGCAAAACGCCCAATGCCGGCCCGGTAAGCTTAGCCGAACTAGCCAAACTGGTTACCAGCAAAAAATTACATTTAGGAATTGCCTGCAACCCGGATTGTGACAAATTTGGCCTAATTGACGCGGACGGGAATTGGATCTCCGCCAACGAAATTGCCCCCATGCTTTTAGACCACCTGGTACGCAACAAAAAGCAAAAAGGCCGCGTCTGCCGTAGTGTAATTACCTCTAATTTGGTTGACCAGGTAGCCAAAGCCCACGGCCTGATGCTGCGCGACACGCCAGTCGGCTTTAAATATATTACCGAACTGATGATCACCGGGCAATACGTAATGGGGATGGAAGAATCCGGCGGCATTTCTATTGCCAATCACATCCCGGATAAAGACGGCCTTCTTTCGTGCTTGCTCGTCATTGACATGCTGGCTACGGAGAAAAAGTCCTTCAAGCAACTTAAAAAAGATTTTTACAAAAAGTATAAACAACTTTTTGACCAAAAAGTCAGTATGCCTAAAACGGAAACTGAAATTAACCGCATCATGGAGCGTTTAGATATCAAGCCTCCGCTGTCTATCAACAAAACTTCTGTGTGGCGCATTGACTCTACCGACGGTTTTAAATTCATCTTAAAAGGCGGAAGCTGGCTAGCTATTCGTCCTTCTAGTACCGAACGCATCATCCGCCTTTACGCAGAAGCCTTAGATGAAAAAACGCCGGCCGCCCTCATTAAAGAAGGCAAAAAAATTATAGACAGCATTATTTAATTACCTGTCTAGGAGGCCCTGATGGCACACATCAAACAAATCACCGCACGTGAAATTTTAGATTCGCGCGGCTACCCCACGGTACCCGCCGATATATTGTTAGAAGACGGCACCGTAGGTACCGCCGCCGTACCCAGCGGGGCTTCCACCGGCTCGCACGAAGCCTTGGAACTACGCGATAAAGACGTCACCCGCTACCAAGGCAAAGGCGTATTAAAAGCCGTTGCCAACGTGGAAAATCTCAGCCTTCAATTAGCCGGATTAGACGCAAATAATCCGCGCCAAATAGACGAAAAAATGCTTGCGCTAGATGGCACGGAAAACAAATCCCGCTTAGGGGCTAACGCCACCTTGGCCGTCTCTATGGCCGTCTTACGTGCCGGCAGCCAAAGTGCCCGCCTTCCGCTTTACCAGCATATCCGCAACGTCTATGGTTTGTCCAACGATACCTATATTTTACCTACGCCCATGCTTAACATTATTAACGGCGGCAAACACGCGGATTCCGGCCTAGACGTGCAAGAATTTATGATTGTTCCCACAGTCCCTTCCACATTTAAAGAGGCCCTGCGTGAAGCAAGCGAAACGTATCATTCCCTGCGCACACTACTCAAAGCGCAAGGCCAAGTTATTGCCGTGGGGGATGAAGGCGGCTTTGCGCCCAAAATTACCAAACATGAGGACGTACTGAAAACCATTTTGCAAGCCGCCAAACAAGCCGGCCACGAGGATATTTCCCTGGCCATGGATTGTGCCGCTAGCGAATTTTTTAAAGACAACCATTATCATTTTGAAGGGCAATCTCTCTCTGCGCAAGCGCTATCCTCCATTTATCAAACCTGGTGTAAACACTACCCAATTGTTTCCATAGAAGACCCCTTGCATGAAGACGATTGGTCCGGCTGGCAAGCCCTTACCCAAACGCTAGGCAAAAATATCCGCTTAGTAGGGGATGATTTATTTGTCACCAACCCCAAGCGTCTACAGCTGGGTATTGAAAAACACGCCGCCAACGCTATCTTAATTAAGGTCAATCAAATTGGCACGGTAAGCGAAACCATAGATGTGATGAATCTAGCCAAACAGCACGGCTACGCGTGCATTGTTTCGCACCGCTCTGGCGAAACAGAAGACACTTTCATTGCGGATCTTGCCGTTGCCACCAACGCCGGCGCGATTAAAACGGGTGCCCCTGCCCGCACGGAACGCACAGCCAAATATAACCGTCTCTTGCAAATTGAAGCGGAACTAGGCCCCAAAGCCACGTACGCACGGGATAAAATTTTCCATCGCTAATTATGTTCAAACATCTCTCCCCTCGCCAAAAATTTTTGTTTACGATCGCTGGTGTAGTGCTCGTGGCTATTTTATGGTTGGGTGGCGGAATTGTTAATTTAGCACATAATAAATTGGAAATACACCGCCTTACCAAAAAGCGCGCCCAACTAGACACCCAGTATGAACGTCTGCTTGCTGAAAAAAAACTGCTGGAAGATAAAGACCCACAGTATATGGAAACTTTAGCCCGGATGCGCTATCATTTAGTAAAACCCGGCGAAATTGAATTTAGGTTTACCACAAATGATGAACATTGATGTTATTAACCTAGGCCCTATGGACAATTGCACCTACCTCGTTACAAAAGGCAGTGAGGCCCTACTTATTGACCCGGCCTGGGACGTAAATTATCTCATCCACACGCTAGAAACCAACAAGTTACACCTTTGCGGCGTGCTTTTTACGCACGGTCATTTTGACCACGTAAAATTTTCCCAAAAACTCTTGGAACACTATCACCTGCAAGCGTATTTAGAAGAAAAAGATGTTCCGCTGGCTGGCATTCCCACCCAGCTCTTGCGTACCTATCAAGGAGACCAACAATTTCAAATCGGCCCGTTTGATGTGCGTATTTTAGCTACGCCCGGTCATACGGCAGGGTGCGTATGTATTCAACTGGAAGACGCGCTCTTCACCGGGGATACGCTGTTTCCCGGGGCCTGTGGTCGCGTAGATTTACCCACCTCCAATCCGCGCGATATGTTAGCTAGTTTACGCCGCATTGCCAGCCTGCCGGACGATACGCGCATTTTTGCCGGGCATAGTTACGGCGGCCGCTGTAGCTCCACAGTGGCGGAAGAAAAAATACACAATCAATTTAT
Organism: Elusimicrobiaceae bacterium; assembly: GCA_045604045.1. Lineage (GTDB taxonomy): Bacteria > Elusimicrobiota > Elusimicrobia > Elusimicrobiales > Elusimicrobiaceae > Avelusimicrobium. The sequence continues at coordinate 17,208 of JAZUNI010000082.1, forward strand.
GCGTAACGCCCTACGCTGGGAGAATCACTAATGCACCCCACCCTATTTCACATTGGCAACTTTGAACTGGCCAGCTACGGTCTAATGACGGCGCTAGGCTACGCAGCGGCCGCGTGGTATTTAGTACCACGGCTTAAAAAGTGCGGCATTAAAGGCCTCACGCAAGATACGTTTTGGAACCTCTTGTGTATGGTGTTTGTAGGGGCCATTGTTGGTGGCAAACTCCTTTTTATTATCGTGTCTTGGCCGGAACTGGGCACTACGCTAGCTCAAAAACTGTCCACCATCGTGCGGGATATCCGTTACGGGTTTGTGTTTTTTGGCGGTCTTATTGTGTCGGTCAGCCTAACAATATGGTATATGCGCCGCAAACATTTACCCCTTCTTAAAACGTCGGACTTTTTAATTGTGGCCGTACCGCTGGGCCATGCCCTAGGGCGCATTGGATGCTTTTTAGCAGGATGCTGCTACGGGAGGCCAACCACCCTCCCTTGGGGAGTCCGTTTTACCAACCCACACGCCCTAGTCTCACCGGAACTACTAAACGTCCCCTTACACCCCACACAACTCTATGAAGCCGGGCTTAATTTTGCCCTGTTTTTGCTCCTTCACTTTGCGTCCAAGAAACCGCATAAAGACGGTAAAATTTTAGTAGAATACGTACTGTGCTACGCCGTAATGCGCTTCTTTATTGAATTTTTCCGCGGGGATTTTCGGGGTGGGTTTTTACTCGGCTTGTCCCCCTCGCAAGTTATTTCCCTACTAACCGCAGGCGTAGCCATCTATATTTGGGCAAAATTTTTAAGAGGTACTTCCCATGGCAACTAAGAAAACCATTGTATTTGACGGCTACACCCGACGGCTGGACGTTTTTGCGGCGGATGAACTGCCGGATCTTTCCCGCGCGCTGGTGCAAAAAATGATTAAGGAAGGCCGCATTACCGTAAACGGCAAAACCGTTAAACCCTCTTGGCCGCTTACCCGCGGGGAACAAGTAGAAATTACCCTGCCGCAAGCGCACGCCCAAACCCCCTTAAAAGATTTACTGATTCACGACGGGAAAGACTTTTTTGTCGTTATTAAACCGGCCGGTTTACTTGTCCACCCACAAAGCCCCATTTGGGAGGAACACCCCGAAACGGTGTTCTCTACAGATGAAACCTTAGTTTCTATTATTTTAGCTAATCCGCCCAAAGGCTTTGACCCCGAAACACCGCGCGCGGGCCTCGTGCACCGCTTGGACCGGGAAACCAGCGGCGTGATGATCGTTGCCAAAACGCCGGAGTTTCAAGCCGAAATGGTGTCCCTGTTTGCCAGCCGCGAAGTACACAAAACCTATCATTCCATTGCGTGCGGGGAAGTGCCGGATGACAAGGGGACGATTGACGTGCCGATTGGGCGCGTGGCAGGCGGCAAAATCAAAGCCTCTGAAATTGGGCGTGAAGCGATTACCGATTACAAAGTGCTGGAGCGCAAAAACGGATTTACCTACATTGAACTCTATCCGCGCACGGGCCGCACCAATCAATTGCGCGTCCACTTAAATTGGCTCGGCTACCCCGTACTAGGCGATTGGCTCTATAAAGGCGCAACGGCCGAGCGCTTAATGCTCCACGCCCGGCGCATTGAATTTAAGCACCCCTTAACCGGAAAGAGTTTGAAGTTTGAAGCCCCCGTTCCGCTAGATTTTATGGCCGCCTGGGAGCGGGTTACAAAAGGGAAATAATTTAACGTAAATTATACAAATAGGAGGTATGTTTTCCGGTGCACAAGCACTAAACCTATACAAATTTTTCTGTTTTTGGAACCGTACTTGGTACGGATAGCTTTTGGAAATATCCAAAGGCAACAGTAACGCCAAAATCAGTCCGTAAATAGGCACATACGTGAAAAGGGTAGCTCCCCGCTCACAATGTGCCGAGCGTTTGCCGCTCTAAAGAGCGGCAAACCACGGCTTTTATGATTTGGGTCAGTTACTGGGCTCTGTCGTAATGGCCGTTTTTCACATTAAGGCAACCCGGTAACTTAACCATCACAATAAAGGAACCTATTATGAACAAAGGTAGTATAAAAGGGGGTTTTACCCTCATTGAGTTATTAGTTGTTGTCTTAATCATCGGTATTTTAGCAGCGGTGGCGCTGCCGCAATACCAAAAAGCAGTTACTAAAAGTAGGTATGCTACTTTGAAGCCAATTGCCAAGGCAATTAAGGACGCGCAAGAGTTCTATTACAATGAACACGGCCACTATGCTACTAGTGCAGAGCTAGGCAACTTGCCTATTGCAATCCCGGCTGAGGTAGATAAGGAACTAAGCAGCACGGACAAACACGAGTATATCAGCGTAGGGCACGACAAGTTAACCAACCGCTACCGGATATACTTTGATCATAGCGAAAACTTTGCCAGCAATATCTATTGCGAAGCCCTAACGGCAGATGATCCGTTATGTGTAGCAGAGGGAGGGCAAACGGGCGGACCAACCCAAGGGCAGTATACATTATACTTGTTAAGCGGAAACAGTGCGGGCGGTTTCGCCCCGACGTATACCACATCTAGTTGTGGTTCCAGTTGCATACGCTATACAGGCGAAAACACCTCAATACAGGTAGACACTTCCGGTGGATATTATATCTCTGTCTATAACCCTGGAAATGGCTTTGGCCAAGAATTTTGGTCAGACGGACAACCCAGAGCTGGGACAACCAGTACTTTGTGCGAGTTATATCCTTTCATAGAACAATGTCAGTAACCCCCTGCAAACAGCCCCGCTATAAGCGGGGCTGTAAAATTTTCAGCTCAAAAGGAGTATAAGCTATTGTAGGTCAGGCAGTGCCTGACCTA
>JAZUNI010000083.1:0-8152 GCA_045604045.1 Elusimicrobiaceae bacterium
TACGCTGTTCATAAGAAAATTCTTTGTTTGGCTTGCCCCCTCATCCGGCCTTTGGCCACCTTCCCCCTCTAGGGGGAAGAGGCAAGATGTTACACGTTTCCCCATATTTACGACTGCGTTATTTTTTTGGTTTTTCATAAGTTTTCTCCTTTTTTACGTCAGGTAAAACCTGACCTACATTTTCAATTCATCTGCTTATGAAACCAACAAAAACGGCCGCTTACCTTTAAGCCAGTCAAGGGGTCTTAAAAATAACAGCCGTAGCCCACCATCAAAAGACGGTAAACGTTAGACACAAAAAAGCAGGTAATTAATCTGCTCTTTTATGCCTTACACGGTTGTTTTTGAACCTTGACTGGGTTTTTAATAAAACACCACCGTTTCTTAAACGGTTCCAAAAACAGATAAAATTGTACTTACATTGTAGCATAACTACGTAAATTTAGGAAGAAAATTTAGTACAATAAAAGTAAGAGAAAACAGGAGATTTTATGATTATTTTATTTTTAAATTGTGGAAGTTCTTCCCTTAAGTACAGCGTGTACGATTGGGAACAGAAAAAAAGCCTCTGCGCTGGTGGCGTGGAACGTATTGGAATTGACGGGTCGTTTATCTCGCACGACCGCAACGGCTTCCCCACCGTGGAAATTAACCGCAACTGTAAAGACCATAAAGATGCTATCAATTTAGTCATTGAAACTTTAACCAGCAAAGAACACGGTGTCATTGAAAACATTAACGTCATTAGTGCCGTGGGGCACCGCATTGTGCATGGCGGCAAATTTGCTAAGTCCGTTATCGTGGACGATAGCGTAATTGCCGAGCTAAAAAACATTGCCGACTTGGCCCCCTTGCATAACCCCGCTCACATTATGGGGATTGAGGCCGCACGCGCGCTCTTACCCAACGTTACGCACGTGTGCGTAATGGATACCGCTTTTCACCAAACCATGCCGGCTTCGTCCTTTATGTATGCGTTGCCGCGCGCATGGTACACCAAACACCAAATCCGCCGCTACGGATTTCACGGTTCGTCCGTGCTTTACACGTCGCGCCGGGCCGCTGTACTGCTTGACAAAAATGTGGACGAAGTAAACACGATTGTGTGTCACTTAGGGGCCGGCGGCAGCGTAACCGCTGTTAAAAACGGACAATGTTTAGACACCAGCATGGGGCTTACCCCGTTAGAAGGGCTTGTGATGGCTACGCGCTGCGGGGATATTGACCCGTCGGTCTGCTTTCACATGATGAAAAAACTCAATATGACCCCCGACGAAATGTACACCATTTTAAATAAAAAATCCGGGATGTTTGCCCTCACCGGGGACCGCTATTCCGACCAGCGCGACATCCGCAAACAAGCCGCCAACGGCGACGAACTTTGCAAACTGGCGCTGGACGTAGAATGTTACCGCGTCAAGAAATACATCGGCGCGTATATGGCGGCGTTAGGACGGCTGGACTGTATCGTATTTACGGCAGGTATCGGCGAGCGCGCCCCAAACATCCGCGAGTATATCGTAAAGGGCCTTGAAAATTTTGGCATTATTTTAGACGAAGAGCGCAATAATAATGCCGAAACCAACAAAGCCGAATGTTGTATTTCGGCTGATAACTCCAAGGTGAAAATTTTCGTCATCCCAACCGACGAGGAAATTGTAGGCGTACAAGATATTGTGGCACTACTGGCCGGAACGTATGACGTGTACCCCAAATTTAGGTACATCTTCCAAGAGAAAAGTTACCGCAACAAACTACGGGATGCGGCGTTTATAGAAGAGGTTAAAAAGCGCCCCTCTCTCTTGAAAGCTGCTGTGAATTTGCCGGAAGCCTTGAAACAGGAGTTAAAGAAATAATTTGTGCCGCCCGTTTGCGTAATGCAGACGGGCTTTTTAATAGCTAGATAGGAGAAGACATCATGTTATTACCAAAAGAGGATAAATTCTTTGATTTATTTGATAAGCAAGCGGACAACTTGGTCCACAGTGCCCAATTTTATAATAAGTGCATTACCGAAGCTACGATCACGCCGGAAAATGTGCGCGAAATGCACGAATTTGAACACTACGGCGACGAGATGACCCACGCCATTATTAACACCTTAAACGAAACGTTTATCACCCCGTTTGACCGCGAAGATATCCTAGCTTTGGCCAACCGTATGGACGATATTATTGATAATATCTATTTGCTACTCAACCGCTTTTTCCTCTATAAAATTACGAAACCGACGGAATACAGCAAAAAACTAGCCCAAACCATTGAACAATCTACCCGTGCGTTGCAAAAAGCCGTTGCCACTCTACGCAGCAACAAACACATGCAAGATACCCTACGCCACTGCGTGGAAATTAACCGCTTAGAAAATGAAGGGGATGTACTACGTGATGAAGCAATTTCTAATTTATTTGCTAACGAAAAAGACCCTATCATGGTCATCAAGCAAAAAGAACTCTATGAAATTGCCGAAGTAACCACGGATTTTTGCGAACATGTAGCCAACATGGTGGAATCTATTTTGGTCAAGAATAACTAATATGACGTGGATTATCTTTTTAATTCTACTTGCTTTATTCTTTGATTACTTAAACGGATTTCACGACGCGGCCAACGCCGTTTCTACCGTGATTTCCACCCGTGTACTCTCCCCCAAATTTGCCGTGGCCTGGGCGGCGTTTTTCAATTTTGCCGCGTTTTTGATTTTTAAAACCGGCGTAGCTAAAACCATTGGGGCCGGCATTGTAGATATTAGCGTAGTGGATTCTACCCTCATTTTTGGGGCCCTGATGGGCGCATGCGGGTGGAACCTGATTACCTGGTGGTTTGGGCTTCCGTCCAGCTCCTCCCACGCGCTAATCGGCGGCTTGATGGGCGCCGGGATTGTAAAAGGTGGTTTTGGGGTACTGGTAGCCAGTGGCATTTTAAAAACGGTGGCGTTCATTTTTATTTCCCCATTACTAGGTTATTTACTTAGTACCATCATGGGAGTACTTACCTTTAACCTTGCCAACCATTTTAAACCAGTTAAGGTGGACCGTTTCTTCCGCAAAGCGCAATTATTCTCTGCTTCGGCCTATGCGCTTGGTTACGGCGGAAACGACGCTCAAAAAACCATGGGGATTATCAGCATGCTGTTACTAGGCGGTATGGCCGGGGCGGAAGTAGCCCCTATACGGGATTTTTTCCTCACGCATAGCGAAATGCACGCCATTTCTCAAGGGCAATTTGTAGTGCCGTTATCCGTTGTAATTTTATGCCAAGGAGCCATTGCACTGGGAACGCTTTCCGGCGGGTGGCGCATTGTAAAAACCATGGGTCAAAAAATTACCCGCTTGCGCCCCATTGACGGTTTTTGTGCCGAGAGTGGCGCGGCATGTTCTATTTTCTTTGCCTCTATTTTAGGCGTCCCCGTGAGTACCACGCACACGATTACCGGTGCGATTGTTGGGATTGGATCGCTTCGCCGTTTATCTGGCGTGCGCTGGGGAACGGCCAAACGCATTGTGTGGGCCTGGTTTATTACCATCCCCGCTGCTGGGCTGATATCCGCCACGTTTTATCTACTTAAAATGTGGCTGTTTTAATAACAATCCCCCGGCATAGCCCTATATACAAGCCAAAAGGCCTCCCAACGCGGGAGGCCTTTTGAAGTATTACTTATTTACCTTACAGATTATCTTTAATCGTTTGCGCCAACCGTTTTAGACCTTCTACAATTTGCTCCGGTGAGGAGTAAGAAAAGTTCAAACGCAAATCATTAAACACGTTACCATCCGGGTAAAAATCCACCCCCGCCACATAGGCCACCTTGTTTTCAATAGCCTTGGGCAATAGTTGTGTGGCGTCTAATTGTTTAGGTAGCGTTAGCCACAGAAACAACCCCCCTTCCGGGTGCGTCCACGTAACCCCTTGCGGCATATATTCGGCTAACGTTTTAAGCATTAAGTCACGTTTTTCCCGATACACCGCAATCATCTTTTGAATGTGGTCTTGCAGCAACCCGCGGCGCAAAAATTCGCCCGTAGCCAGTTGCAAAATAGGCGAGGAACACAGATCCATGGCTTGTTTTAAAATGACAAATTTGCGAATCACGTCCGCCGGACCAATCACAAAACCTAACCGAAAGCCCGGTACAAAAATTTTGGAGAAGGTAAACAACGTCATTACATTACCCTGTCCGCCGTCGAGCTCATAAAATGTTTTGGGGGCTTTGCCTTCAAAACGCACTTGGCGGTAGGGAGAATCTTCCAAGATAAACGTTTGGTATTTTTTGGCTAGTTCCAAGATTTTTACCCGTCTATCTTCGGGGATTGTAGTTCCGGTAGGGTTTTGAAAATCGGGCACTAAGTAAATAAATTTGCACGGTTTGCCCTGCTGTTTTAATAGCTCGAGCTTGGTTTGCAAATCTTCCACTAACACCCCGTCATGATCACTAGCCACGCCTAAAATATCGGCCCCTGCCACTTGAAACGCCTGCAAGGCTCCTAAATATGTCGGGCAAGCGGTAATAATACTATCGCCGGGATTTACAAAAATGCGGGCACTCATATCCAAAGACTGCTGCGAGGCTGAAACCACTAAAATTTGCTCCGGCGAAACCGTAATATTTTCTGTTTCTTTAACAAAGCGGACAAGTTCTTGCTTTAGGCTGTCTTGCCCTTCAGTAGTACCGTATTGTAACGCTTCCTTGGGAGACTTGGTAAGCACCGTATCAAAAATATTTTTTATTTCCTGCGTAGGAAACAAATTGGGGTCCGGCAGTCCCCCCGCAAACGAAATAATCTCCGGGCGGGAAATTACTTTTAAAAGTTCGCGGATGGCCGAAGCTTTAGACCGACTGACCACCTTTGAAAATAATGCATTATAGTTCATGTTGCTGATTCCTTTTACTTAATATATTCTACTATTTTTAGGCTTAAATCTTTCGCGGGCACGGAGTGCGTAAGCACCCCCATGGAAATAACATCCGGCCTAGCTTGGCAATAGGCCTCTAAATTCTGTGCATTTACTCCGCCAGACACTTCAATAATCGCGCGCCCGGCAATAACGTCTTTGCACTGCGCAATTTGCGCGGGGGTCATATTGTCTAGCATAATGATATCGGCCCCGGCAGTAAGGGCTTGTTTTACTTCGTCTAGGTTCGTGGTTTCCACTTCAATTTTGGGCGTATGACCAATGGCATTTTTAATTTTTTGCACGGCAGCTGTAATAGAGCCGGCAGCAGCAATATGATTATCTTTAATCATCACGCTATCGGCTAAACTAATGCGGTGATTGCGGCAACCGCCCACGCGTACTGCGTACTTATCCAGGCGGCGCAAGCCGGGTTGCGTTTTGCGTGTATCCACAATGAGCACGCCGTACTTTTGCCCAATGGCGGCAAATGCGCGCGAGGCCGACGCAATGCCGCTCATGCGTTGCATAAAATTTAGCGCCGTTCGTTCGGCCTTTAAAATAGAAAGCGTGCGGCCGGTAAGTTCCAGCACCACGTCGCCTTTGTGCACGCTGTCCCCGTCTTTTTTTAGCGGCGCAAATTGCACGGTTTCATCCACTGCATGGAAGACTTCACGCGCTACTTCTAGGCCACATAATATCAAATCTTCTTTGGCACGAATGACAGCCTTGGCCTGATTTTCAGGTGTAAAAATGGTATCGGAGGTAATGTCCCCCAAACTTAAATCTTCTTGCAAGGCAAGTTCTATAATTTTATCTAGTATCATTTTGCTAACTCAAACATTTTATCAATTGATTTTTTGGCGGCCGCCGCTACGGTAGCGTCCACCTCCACCCGTTGATCGGGGCGCGGGTCGGTAAGTGCCTGTAGCGTACCGATGAGCGTATTTCGCTTCATATAACTGCACACGCCAAAGGGCCACACAAATGTTTTATCCGGATGTTCGGCTTCCAGCCTATTGACCAGTCCAAACTCGGTCAGCATCCCAAATTGAGTGGCTGTAGATTGGGCCACGTAGTCGGCCATGCCTTTAGTACTGCCCACATAATCGCAACATTGGCAAACGTCCGGCGCGCACTCCGGGTGAGCTAACACCACAATGCCCGAATGATCGGTGCGTAGTTTTTCTACGTGTTCCACCCGGTATTTATCGTGCACACAGCAAGAACCGCCCGAGGCAATAATTTCCTTGGGCGTGCCGCGGCGTTTTAATTCGGCCTCTATATTTTGCGCCATGAGTAAATCCGGCACGAAAATAAGTTGCTTGCCCGGCATTTTTTGTGCAATATCAAATACATTGCCCGAAGTAACGCACGCATCACACTGCGCTTTTACTTCGGCTGAACTATTAATATAGCAAAGAGCCGGCACACCAGGGTGTTGGGCACGCAAGTTGCGCACGTCTTGTGCCGTCATAGAATCGGCCAATGTACACCCTGCACGGCCAGCGGGAATTACCACTTGTTTAGTGGGGTTTAAAATTTTGGCCGTTTCCGCCATGAACCACACGCCGGCAAACACAATTAGATCCGCACTACACTGACGCGCTTGCTGCGCAAGCTGATACGAATCCCCCCGAAAGTCCGCCACGCCATATACTAAATCGGGCGTTGTGTAGGAGTGCGCCAGTATAACTGCATTTTTTTGTTTTTTTAGTTGGTTAATAGCCAGCGTATACGGGGCCGCGGCTTGGCAGTCTGCCAGCGTCCACTTGGCGGCCTTTGTTTTGGATACACACTTAAGAAGCCCATATAGTCTATGGGCTTCTGTTTGAATTTGCTCAGCAGTGGGCATGAAACCTTCTTAGTAGTTAATGGTGGTAGTGGTTACCGAGCCATCCGGATTTACGGTCGTTTTTTGGTTTGAAGAAGTAGTGGTGGAAGACGCAACCGCTCCGTTTTTATACACCGTTTTGGTGGTAGTGGTAGAAGAGACCGGCACAGAAGGGTTCGGGCCATCTACGTAATAGATATTAGTGGTATTAGTAATTTTTTTAGCACGCGTCGTTTCTACGCTTTTAGCCACGGCTTTGGCTTTAGCTTGGCCTTTAGCGGCCGCTTTTACTTTACCTTTACCGCAGCAATCCGGCTCCACGAGCGGCAAGTAAGAATCGCCACACGCTTGCAACTCGTAAGCGGGGACGGAATCGTAATCCGTTTCCGGGGCAAGCATATTGTCAAATTCTTGGTCAATAATTTGATATTTAGCGTCTTTAGCGGATTTAGCATCCGCCGTGTATTTCCCGCCGTTTGTAGACGTTGCATAGGCAGCTGCATTTTCATCTGCCTTGGTATTTTTAGAACAAGCCGCCAGCCCTAAAGCAGCAGCACAAATAAGACATAAAAATTTTTTCATATACGCTCCTTAAGTCTAAGAAAACACCTTATTTTTATTATATATCATATTGGGCAAAATAGGTAAATTTTTTCTGTTGCGGGTTTGTCCTTTCAATTATGTTATAATGAGGAGGTAGTAAAAGACAATTTGATCTGTTTTTGGAACTGTATGTGGAATACAGTGTGCGGGATAACCGCCCAATTCTCCTCCAGAAACAGCCGCATTATAGGGCACAAGAGGTGGACTTTTCGCGAAATCTGTCCTCTTGTGCCACGTGTTTGCCGCCGTAAGGCGGCAGGCCGCGGCTGTTATATTTGGGTTACGGAGAATTGGCTCAAGTATTCCAGCCGTTTTTGTGTGAGCCACACGGGCTAGCCCCGCGCGTAATACGAGCTAGCCATCTAAAGACGCATCCCCGCGAGGGGCCTGTAACATCCGGTTTCATAAGTGGACAAGTTGAAAAAGGCGGAAATCCCCGACAGAGACACGCGGGGATGACAATTAGAGTGTAGGTCAGGTTTTACCTGACAATAGAAAAGGAGAAAACTTATGAAAAACCAAGTAAAAAACACAGTAGTAGATAGGGTCAAACGGGGAACATTTTACTTCTTCCCCCTAGAGGGGGAAGGTGGCCAAAGGCCGGATGAGGGGGCAAGCCAAACAAAGAATTTTCTTATGAACAGCGTAAGGCACCCCCTCACCTGCCCTACCGGGCATTCCCGGATTACAACTTCCCGGGACGACGCCTTCCCTCCAGGGCGAGGAGGTACACAGTGCGGTTTTACCGCCCGCTCCGTCATCCCGCAAGGTCGGTATGCGGGATATAGCGGGCGTATAGGTTTTACCCTCATTGAACTCTTG
>JAZUNI010000084.1:0-2134 GCA_045604045.1 Elusimicrobiaceae bacterium
ACGCCTCCGGCGCCTGGGTTTCTGAGTTCGCCGGGCTGGTCTTGGAAAAAGTTACTATTTGTTACGCCTTTTGTGGCCTTCGTGCTTTCCTTCGTGGTCGTCGTGCCGTCCTGGATTACGCTAAACAAGTACGGGACGAAATGAAACAGGAGGCCGTAAGCGTTGAAATAGATGGCCGTTTGTATCTGGTTTAGTTATGTTTTACGCCTGTATTATCGTGGTTTTGGCCGTTTTTGCCGTCCTGGTCCTGGCCTGTTTTGTTTGTGACTATTTAGATATGTTTAATAATAAATCGTTTTGAGTTATGGCTCGTAAAATTGATTTAATCGTCTCCGCCGCTTTTGCCGCTGGTCGTCCTGTTTCCGTTTCTAATACGGTTGTATCTGTTTCCGGTTCCCTGGTCCGGTGCTATCTGCATGGGAATCTGATCGCCGAAAAAAACACAGATTCCGGCGCCGTCCGTTTCTAGTCTTGTGGCTGGAACACAGTAACCACAAAAGCCCGTTTAAATGCGTGCGGCCTGGATTGTGTTATCCGGTCCGGGCGCCTGGTTACTTTCCCGGATATTAGGCCGGTCCCGTCCCGCTTTTAGTCTTTCAGCCTGGCCGGGGTCTGCCTGGCCGGGGCCGAATTAAATACAGTATTGTTTTATGAGTATTCAGGATTTAGAATTTTTGGCCGTGTCTTGTAGGCTTTTCCGTATCGCTGGCCGGCCTGGAATGTTTTACGTAACTAAACCGTACCAAATAGACGGCTTTCCAGGGTATTACTGTGATCTTGTTCACTGTTTTGAAAACGGCATGAAACCATCTTCCAGCGGCCCCGCGCCTGAACTGGCGGCGTATCTCCAGCGATGCATGGGCGCCGGGGGCCTTGTCTGGCTGTCTCCATATCCTGTTTGTAAATAAACCTAAAAAATCTCTGAGTTATGAGTGCTGCAAATTTCGCGGTCCTGAATGCCCGCAAATATTACGTTGTAAACGACGTGCCCGAAAACGTCGAAAGTGTTTTATCATCTTTCCAGTCCTGGGGAATCATCCAGGACTGCCCGGCTGCCTGGGAGCAATCTTTCTTCTCCCGGTCCTATCCCGGCCGTTATATTCTGGAAAAGTCCATCCAGGTGGATTTTTGCGCCGGTGAACAGTACCCGCTTACCGCTAAGATCATTTTCCGCGGGGGCTACTATTCCGGGGCCGTCCTGGACTGGAATATCTTTGCCGACGCATACACGGGGAGCCTGGAAGACTACAAGGGAGACGCCGAAGACTTCGCCGGGGTAATTGTTTCCGGCTATCTGGAGAGCCTGGAATATTACAACCACTGGAACAAGGGAATACAGGCCATAATGCGGCCGCGCTTTGTGGAGAAGCTTTCCAGGGCCCTGGAAGGTATCATCCAGGAATGCGAGAACATTTGCGCCGCGCTGTCTGAGGAAAAATACATTGGCCTGGGGCATTTCAGCAACGGGGAGGCGGTTTACCAGAAAATAGCCTAAGAAAAAGGAAAGGGGCGGGGGGGCTGTCCCAGAGGCAGCCCCTATAAAAATCAATTAACGGGTTGTATATTAGTATAATATTATTATTTTTGCATAGTCATGGGAAGCACTTTAATAGTTTTGGCGATCATCTTAGCGCTGCACATTGTGCTGGTCATTGTTGGGGTCATCATTCAGGCCCTGGCGGTACTTATCCACAAGCTTAAAAGCGGGGAATAGTCTGTCCCCAGGGGCCCGGCCAGTTCATGCCAGAAAGGGAGGCCAGGGGCACACAGTGGAAAAAATTACACTTTTTTTTCTATAAAAAAGTTACTTTTTACTTGCAAATGTAATATTAAATACTTACATTTGTACCCAGAAAGGAATCGTTTTAAGTTATAACCTCCGAGGCCGGGAGAATAAAAAAGGCCATTACAATTATGGCACAGACCGCCAAAATTCACACTGTCAACGTTGCCGATCAGATTATCGACAAGGGCACCTTTAAAATGAACTGGAACACCGGCAAGCTGGAGCGCTGCCAGGAATGCCCAGAGCTTCCCCGCGGGACAATCGTGTGGGCCTTTGGCGCCTATATGAGCCAAAGCCGCTGGGCTATGACCGGCAACGGCAGGGAGTGTGTTAAGCTCTCCGAGAATG
>JAZUNI010000085.1:0-16777 GCA_045604045.1 Elusimicrobiaceae bacterium
CGCTTGGCCTCCGACTTAGCATCTGTTACTAAAGAGATTGTTAAAATGGTAGCGGAAAAAACGGGCTACCCGGAAGACATGCTGGATTTAGACCTAGACATGGAAGCTGACCTGGGGATTGATACTGTCAAGCAAGCTGAACTATTTGCCGCCATGCGCGAACATTATGGGATTGCGCAACAAGACGGGATTCAATTAAAAGATTATCCGACGATTCGCCACTGCATTAACTTTGCGTTAAACAATGCGGGCAAACCGGCTGCTGCTCCTACCGCGCAACCGGCGCCGGCCGTGGAAGTAAAGACGGAAGTAGTGGCTCCTGTAGCGCAAGCCCCGGTGCAAGAAGCGCCTAAAGCCTTTGAGCCCAGCCATGCACTACCGGAACATAAACTAGTACATCAACCGGAACACGTGGTGGCTGAACACATTGACGCACCTAAGGCGGATGCGCTGATTACCAACCCCACTGCGCCGATTGAACGCCGTGAATCTTTGGCTGAACGCCCGGAACGGGAAGGCTATCAGGGTGAACACTGCCATGAGAAGAAACTACGTTATGTAACCACGGTAGCCGATGCGCCGCTTACACAACGTGAAAACCGCCGCTTGTCTAAAGACCGCACGGTGCTTATTTTTGCAGATAACTCCCAACTGATTAAAGCCTATCAGGAGGAATGCAAAGAGCTAGGTGTGAAATATCACGTGTTTACGACGCTTAAAACCCGCAGCAAAAATACGACCATTATGAATTGGGAATCGTACGAAGAAACCGAAGCGGTTTTGAAAGCGTACGAACAGGAAGATCCCAATATCCAAGGTATTGTGTATTTGTTAGGGGCTACGGTCAAAAAGTTTGACAAGAAAGCTAGCCCGCATAACGAGCTTACCAAGTACGTCATGCCGCTGTTTATTGCCTTGCGCGTCTTTGAAAAAGGCTTGGCTAACCGCACGGATGCCGATACGTTCTTTGCCGTGAACACCAAAATTGACGGGAACTTTGGCTATTACACCAAGGATGAATTTAACCCGATTGTGGGCGCGTTAACGGGGGGTACCACCTGCTACCGCAAAGACGTGTATGAACGCACGGGGGCCATTAGCAAACTAATGGACTTTGAACCGACCGCTACACCTGACGAAATGGCACAGAAAACCATGGACGAAGTGCTCCACGGCGATATGCGCCTGATGGTGGGTACGCGGGCTGGGGTGCGCTCTACGATCTTGTCCTTGCCGACCCGGTTGGACCGCCGCGTGAAACACTTTGACCTAGCGGGTAAGACGATTATCTTTACCGGTTCCGGCCGCGGAATTGGGGCGATGCTCAGCCAAAAAATTGCGGCCCAATACCATAGCAAAATTATCGTCCTAGATATTATTGAAATTCAAGAAAAAACGCCGTTGTGGGCTTCTATGAATGAAGCCGAACTGGCGGCTTTAAAGAAACAAATCTGGGAAGAATTAAAGGCGGATCCTACCAAAAAAGCGACACCCGTGATGCTGGAACGTGCCTTTGGACGGGTGAAGGATTCCATTACTCTTTACAACAACTTGCAAAAGTTGCGTGACCTAGGCAGTGAAGTGGAATACTATCACTGCGACGTAATGAACGCCGCTATGATGAAGGAAGTCTGCACCAAGATTAAAGCCAAAAATGGCCGTGTGGACGGACTGATTCACTTTGCAGGGTTGGAACGCTCCAAACTAATCTACGATAAAGACCCGGCGGAATATTACCGTATCTTTGACGTAAAAGCTACCAGCTTTGGTACGTTCCTAGCCAACAACATTGTGCGTGATGACGGGTTCTTCGCTTTTGCCTCCTCCATTGCCGGTAAATACGGTAACTTGGGTCAAAGCGATTACGCCAGCGCGAACGATTACTTGGCGAAGTCGGCCCTGAGCTTGACCAACCAAGGTTACCGCGCCATTAGCATTGCCATGAGTGCTTACAAAAATGTAGGTATGGGGGTGCGCGCCGGGGTGGAAACCTTCCTGCGCTCCAACGGCGTGGACTTTGTAGACCCCGAAGACGGCATGCAAATTTTCTTAGATGAAATTGTATACGGTCAAGTGCCGGAAATTGTACTGACGGGTTCCTTGGGACGTTTGGACTGGGATCATCAGTTAAAGTTTGATTGGGACGAAATCGGCTCCGCGGCCGATTTCGCCTCCGACGATAATACGCCGAAAAGCGGGACTCCTACGGCTGCCGCGCCCAAACCGGCTGTGGTAAAACCGGCTGCAGCGGAAGGGAAAGGGCCGGATGCTTCCAAAGCAACGCATTTTTTGGGCGTCATTAAGTCCTTAGACAAAGGGGCGGAAATCCACGTAGAAAAAGAATTTAACTTAACTTCTGACCCGTATCTAGCCGACCACGCCATTGAAGGGACGCCGTATGTGCCGGGCGTAATGGGTATTGAAACCTTCTTTGAAACCTCTACGGCGCTAACGGGCGAAGTAACTAAGGCCCTCAAAGATGTTCATTTCTACTTGCCCATTAAACTTTTGCGCAACCGCCCGCAAGCGGTGCGTGTGATTGGAAAGGCCGTGGGTAGCGACGTGTCTATGGAAATTGAAAGCGATTTTATTAACAGTAAAGGGGTCAAAATGGGCAACACCCGCCGCCACTTTACTGCTAAAAAACTAGCTGAATTTACCTCCACGTGGGACAGTGTAAAAGCGCAAGCCATGACTGGCTTAGAAGCGCAGTTGCAAGTAACCCCGGCGGAGATTTATCAAAAGTATTTCCACGGGCCATCTTTCCAGGTGCTGGGCGGTATTTTGCGGGTAGATGCCAAGGAATCTTTAGCCATTTACAACACGACCCCGCGTCCGCAATGGAATGATGTGCCGCGTACGCTACTAGCCAACCCGATGCTTATTGAAGCAGCGTTCCAGTGCTGCGGATTTCAGGATATGTCCGTGGCGCACAAGATGACACTGCCCGACGGAATTGCTGAAGTAGCGGTACTTAATAACCAGTTGCCACCGGCCCGGTTATACCTCTATGGAGTAAACAAAGGTACTACGGCGGACGGTAAAACCTTGCATGATGCCTATGTGTTTGACGCACAAGGCAACGTGTGGGTGGAAATCCACGGGTATCAAGCCATTGGACAATAATGGCGTATCAACTGAAAGTTGTTGATTTAAATAGTCTGCCCCCGGCCGAAACGGTATTGAGTGAACGGGAACAAGCGTTTTACCAAACGCTTAAACTCCCCAAGCGGCGTACCGAATGGCTTGGGGGCAGGCTGGCATTAAAACGCTTAGTGGCGGATCAGGTGCGTTTGCCCCTTACGCAAATTGAGGTACTTCCTCACGCCGAAAGCGGCAAACCGCAGCTGCTAATTGCCGGGAAATGTAGCACGCTGCCGTTTAGTATTACCCATAGCCACGGATATGCCGTGGCCGCCCTGGCACCAACGCACCAATACATTGGCATTGATTTAGAAAAAATTGCCCCACGCATCAACGCGTGGAAAACTGATTTTTTTCACCCGACTGAATTAGTGGGGCAGAGCGACGAATTTTTAACCCAATTATGGACGCAGAAAGAAGCCGTGGTAAAGCTGCTAGGAACAGGGCTTGCGATCAATAGTTTTGACGTGCGCTGCGTAAACGGCATGCCGCAATTTTTTAACCGCGCCCTGCAAATTTATCAAAGCCTGGGCTGCCCGCAAATTACCTTAGAAACGCGTCCTCTGTTAGACGGCTTTGCCTTTAGTGTAGCGGTGGCCTAGTGATATCACAGTCTAATTTTAATAAAATAAAACATGTCATTCCCGAAGGTTGTAATCGGGAATCTTCGACGCTGGTTGTTTTCGCAAACTTATAGAAACGGCGGGTGCGTGGTAGATCCCCGATAGAAGCTTTCGGGGATGACTTCTAATTTAAATTTTACTATACTATAGATACAATTTGAATTGTTTTTGGAACCGTATAGAAGAATACGGGTGACTTTTGGTTTGCCAAAGGTTTCCTTGTACGCCAAAAATAGCCGATAATAGGTACAGTATCGCTGAGCTGATCCCTCGGTGGTACTGTACCGAGTGTTTGCCGTTCGTAAGAACGGCAGACTGCGGCTGTTATGTATTGGGTTACGTACAAGGAGCCCAGGCATAGTAGCCGTGTTCTTTTATACTGTCCGGCAGTTCATTGTAAGGAGAGTATAAAATGAAAGAAGAAAATACGTTGTTTTTTGTCCCCCTTGTGGGGAAAACGTCGGCTTGCCGACAAAAAGAGGGGCTAAATCTAATAAAGAATTTGCCCCTCCTACCCCGCCTAACGGCGGTACTCCCTCCACAGGGGCGGGAGATGAACAGAGGGTTTACCCTCATCGAGTTGTTAGTAGTAGTCCTCATCATTGGTATTTTAGCGGCGGTGGTCTTGCCACAGTACCAAAAAGCGGTGCGAAAGGCGCGTTTAGCTCAGTTAGAGGTGTTGTTAGATACAGCAGAGAAAAATATAGAAAGTTATCTTCTTGGCAACGGTTTTCCAGAAACTGACGACTATGTCTATTTAAATGGTGAAAATGGTGTGGGAGATATTCAAATGCCGGCCAATACAGAATTTGGGTATCTGGAAGTACGTTGTGATTCGGATTTTTGTATCACTATATTTGATACAGAGTCCAAGAAAATATTAGGAGACAGATTCTCTTTTTCTAGACGACGGTTGCCCAATGGGAATGTATATATATCAGGATTATCTGGAGAAGGAGAGAAAGGAAATCAAGCCACAAATATCGCTGAGATTTGCCAGTGGCTTAAAGATCGTGGTTATTCAGCCGGACGGAGAGCCGCCGGTGCTTGTGAAGAAGCAGGAGTAAGTATGTCTGCATATGATGATTAATATGGCTGTATCCTAAAAACAGACGGGGATTTATTTCTCCGTCTGTTCTGTTTATTTAGTAAAATATATCTAATACGGAGGAACTATGATAGAACTATTTGAAGACCCCCGGTTGGATAAACCGTCAAATGAACCTGCGCCGGAAAAATTGGTGAAATTCCGCCAAATCTCGCAAGATGCGCAAAAGGGCGCCGGCGAGGAACGCATCAAAGCCCAGCACGACAAGGGCAAGATGACCGCGCGGGAACGTATCTCTTACTTGCTAGACAAAGACAGTTTTATTGAAATTAAGAGCCTGATGGAAAGCTCGTGCAGTGATTTTGGTATTAAAGATAAACACATCAAGGGCGACGGCGTAATTACCGGTTTTGGCCGCATTAACGGGCGCGAAGTGGCCCTGTATGCGCAAGATTTTACGCAGTTGGGCGGCAGCTTGGGCCTGGCGCACGCGCAAAAAATTGCGGCCTTGATGGACCGTGCGCTAGACGCCAAAATCCCTGTGATTGGTCTGCTGGACTCCGGCGGGGCGCGTATCCAAGAAGGGGTGGATAGCTTAAACGGATTTGGTGAGATTTTCTACCGCAACGTAAAAGCCTCCGGCATTATCCCGCAAATTTCTATTATTTTGGGGCCGTGTGCGGGCGGGGCGGCGTATTCCCCGGCGCTGACAGACTTTATTTTTATGGTGGAAGGCATTAGCCATATGTTTATTACCGGGCCGGGCGCGGTGAAAGCGGCCACCGGCGAAGAAGTGGATTTTGATACGTTGGGCGGCAGTCAACCGCATAGCGAGAAAAGCGGCGTGTGCCAATTTGTGGCTAAATCCGAACAAGATTGTTTTCGCCAAGTGCGCGAGCTGCTTTCCTTCTTGCCGCAAAATTGCGAAGAATATGCTCCATTAGTTACTACCAGTGATTTAGTAAACCGGCAGGTGCCGGTATTAGAACGTGTGTGCGAAATGGACCCGAAGAAAGCCTTTCGTATTCAGCATGTCATTTGGCGGTTAGCCGACGATTTTGGGTTTTTTGAAATCCACCAAAATTTTGCCAAAAATGTAGTAACGGGCTTTATCCGTTTGGGGGGTCGTGTGGTGGGCGTAGTAGCCAACAACCCGGCTGTGATGGGCGGCGCGTTAGATTGCGACGCTAGCGACAAAGCTGCGCGCTTTATCCGCTTTTTAAATGCGTTTAACATCCCACTACTTACCTTGGTGGATACAGGGGGATATTTGCCCGGAGTAGCACAAGAACATGGCGGCATTATTCGCCATGGGGCAAAACTCTTGTACGCGTATTCCGAAGCGTCTATTCCCAAAGTAACCTTGGTGTTGCGCAAAGCCTATGGCGGGGCGTATATTGCCATGGGGTCTAAGTATTTGCGGGGCGACTTTAACTTTGCGTTCCCGTCGGCCGAAATTGCCGTAATGGGGCCGCGCGGGGCAGTAGAAATTCTCTATTCGCGCGATTTAAAGAAAGAAACTGACGAGGCCAAGAAAGAGGAACTCAAACAGAAAATGACACAGGAATATTCTGATAAGTTCGCCTCGCCGTATCAAGCGGCTACCAATGGGTCTATTGATGAGGTCATTGAGCCCGCCGCGGCACGTCAAAAAATTATTCGCGCGTTTGAGGTGCTTAAACACAAACGAGATCCGAAAAAGAACCCGCGTCAAGGGAACATTCCACTATAGCGTTAGGTTGCTATTTTGAATATGCTATAATAAACTATCTTAAAAAAGGAGTTTGGTGTATGAAAAAAAGTGTATTTGTAGTTTGCACAGCGCTTTTGTTGGGGGCGTGTGCTACCCCCAGCACCGAAGTGGGTATTGCTTTATTTAGTGATACGGTGCAACCGCTTATGGTGACTAACAACAGTGGGGCTACTAAAGTAGGTCGTGCGTGTGGAAAGAACTATTTGGGCTTGTTTATTACGGGAGATATGTCCGTAGACGCCGCCAAGAGAGACGGCAAAATTACGCAAGTAGCCTCTATTGATAAAGAAATAAAGAGCTACGCGCTTTATGCCGAAGTCTGCACGGTTGTAAGAGGTAGATAGAACCCCTTACTGTAAGAGTTTATTTGGCTCTCCATATTATTTGTATGGAGAGCCATTTTTTATTATACTATAGATACAATTTGATCTGTTTTTGGAACTGTTTTAAGACGGAGAGCTTTTAGTAACTAAAGGCACTGTGATAATCCAGAAATAGCCGAAGTACAAGGCACAAAATAAGTGGCTTAATTACCCACTTGTTTTGTGCCGAGTGTTTGTCGTTTTGTTTACAAAATGGCAGGCTACGGCTGTTACGCGATGGGTGATTATCACAGGCTCATACGTAGTAGCCGTTTTTGTTGGTTTCTAAGCAGACAAATTAAAAAATGCTGTAAAGGAGACCATAAAATGAAAAAAATAGTAAGTGAAGGGATATCATATAGGTCAGGTGTAAACCTGACAATGTCCTGTAAAGGACATCTTAACAAATGTTGGGTTAACACCCAACCTATAACGGGAGTGGCTATTAAACAGGAGGAGGCCCTGAACAAAAACAATTTCAGGGCTACGCTTCGCTCCGGTTTTACGCTCATTGAGCTGTTAGTAGTGGTACTTATTATCGGTATTTTGGCGGCGATAGCACTGCCACAATATCAAAAGGCGGTTAAGAAAAGTCGTGTAAGTGGTTACGAGAGCACGTTGGCCACTCTATCACGTGTGGCTAAGGTATGTGCGCTGGAATATGGACGGGCCTGTGAGTTAGATGAGCTAGACGTAACAATTCCAGCCTGTACTCCAGTTCCGGGAAAATCTACGTGTCAGTGGTATATAGTGGGGGAAACAGAGGAGCTTACGCATGTAGGCATTTTAATGTTTGATGCGGGAAGTACTGAAGGATCCCAGTCCCACGTTTTAGAATTTACGCGGTTGCCTAATGGCGAACTGCGGTGCCGTTCCGATGACAACGAATGCTCCGATTATGGATTTTCTTCTCTGTGTGAGGCGGGAGGATTTACATATTGTCGTCCCTAATGTATAGATGTGAGTATATCATATAAAACCCCCGGTCACGCCGGGGGATTGTTATTGCATATAAATTATAAAAGGCTTGCATTGTTTTTTTGGGGGGGGAAATTTGAGCTATATACAACGAAAATATCATATAAATAGGGGGATATGTATGCAAAAAAAGAACGAAATATAGGCATTTTGGAGAAAAATATGAATATGGAATCGGCCATGCAAGATAAAAAACAATTGCCATCTCCAAACCTCAGTATCAAAAAGCTGTGGATAAAGCTAGAGCGGTGGAAGCCCTTGTTTTAATGGATAGCCTTCAAAAAGGTGTAGACTATTATCTATTAGAACATGGCACTCCCTCTGATGTTACGGATAGTGTAAGAATGGTTAATAAAATATTGCAGAACAATTTAATTATAGGGCAGGGGGGTTGGAAGCAGATGAAGATGGGGACCTTCAAGCACAGGGCTTTTATCCGGCAGCCTCTTGTATACCCTTTGGCAAGACGTGTACTATCACTTTAAACCATTATTATCCATACTATGTTTTAGAATCAACCAGAGGTTTTGCAGAAGCTGGGTGGAAACGCACTTGTAAGGCGAAGGAGGACCGCGCTGAGGCTGTATGTAACAGTTCGAAGGCACAAGGGATAACAGTATACACTTGTGAAATAGACGGACGCGGTAGAGAAAAATGTACGCTTGTTGATTAAGTAGCAAAAATTATACAACGTAAAGAAAGTTTGCTATAATATATACAGGTAATTGTGCCGGTGCACCGCACGGGTACGTAACCTAAAACGCAAGAAAATAAAAGTATTATGAGAACTTACGAAAGCGTAATTATTGTAAAACCCCAACTCTCCGACGGAGAAGTGGGTGAATTCGTAACCAAGGTCAAAGACCTTATTACGAAAAACGGTGGGGAAGTAACTAGCGAAGAAAAACTGGGTAGACGCAAATTTACCCACGAAATCAATCATATTCGCGATGGTTTCTACCTCTATCTTAAGTTTAAAGCAGAAGCCAAGTTTGTAAAAACGTTGGAAAATACCCTTAAACTTAACAACAACGTTCTTCGCGCGATGACCATGCTAGCCTTGGAAATCAAAGCGAAGCCGTCTCCTGTAAAATAGGTAAAACGTATGCCAGCTCAACTTAGACTGCCGGAACAAAACTTAGTCCTTTTAGTCGGACGTTTAACACGTGACCCCAATGTGGCGTTTACGCAAAAGGGTCAGGCAGTGTGCCGTTGTAGTATTGCGGTGAACCGCAGATATATGGATAAAACTACAAACGAGTGGAAGGATGATGTCGTTTATGTTCCCATTGTCATTTGGGGCGCGGCAGCAGACCGGTGTAAAGACCGCCTCAAAAAAGGCTCCCCCATCAGTGTGGAGGGCCGCTTGACGTTGGACGAATACACCGATAAACAAACCGGGCAGACCCGCAGAAATCTGCAGGTAACTGCCTCTAGAGTCCAAATTCTAGAATTTGGAGCAGCGGGCGCTTCCGCTTACGGAGATTCCGAAGGAGTGTCTCCCGCTGTGAAAGACGACGTCCCTACCACTGACGTGGCGGAAGATGATGTGCCTTTCTAATTACAACCAAGAGAGATATAACAATGGCTGAAGAAATTAATAACACCCAAGCCCCGGCCGCAGAAGCCACCGCTTCTGTTGCTCCGGCCGCCCGTGGCGAACGCCCGGCGCGTCCGTTTGGGGGCAGACGGCGCTTTGAGTCCAGACGCAAAGTCTGCAAGCTCTGCGCTGAAAAGATGGATAGCATCGACTATAAAAACTTCCAATTCGTAAAATCTTTTACGATGGAAAGCGGCAAAATTTTATCCCGCCGCATTACCGGCACCTGCGCCAAGCACCAACGCCAAATTACCAAAGCAATTAAGCGTGACCGCAACTTGGCTATTTTGCCGTATTCTTTACCTAAGAAATAAGCGAGGGCTGTCATGAAAGTTATTTTGAAAGAAAACGTGAAAAACTTAGGTATGGTGGGCACGGTAGTAGATGTAAAACCCGGCTATGCCCGTAACTTTTTAGTCCCGCACCGCTTGGCGGAAATCGCCACGGAAGGTGCCATTAAAAATTGGCAATTAGGCGCCGAACGCCGCCAAAAACGCATTGAAGCGGAATTAGCGGAAGCGCGCACACTCGCCGAAAAATTAAACGGCGTTGTGCTCTCCTTCACCAAAACGGTCAATGCTGACGGCGTGGTATTTGGCTCTGTGAATAAAGCCGATATTTACAAAGCGCTTACCGAGCAAGGCCATAAATTGGGCAAAGACGCTATTGAGCTCAATATGCCCATTAAAGCTTTAGGTGAAACTGAAGTAAGCATTTACTTAAAGCCCACGGTGTTTGCCAAAATCAAGGTGCAAATCAACCCCTTGACCACGGTAGCAGAAAAAATCGCGGACGCGAAACCCGCCGAAGAAGCTAAATAATTAGGCAAAGAAAACTTGCGTTTTAAACAACTCCCCGGATTTTCATCCGGGGAGTTTTGTGTGTAGAAGAAGGTTTTGCAGTTGTAGATCAGGTAAAACTTGACCTACTTAAGCAATGGGCGATATTTTTAAAGAATTAGTGATGAACAAATGGCCTTGCCAAATGTGGATCCTTTCCGGGCAGTACATATGCGTTCCCCGCCCCTTTCGGGCTTGGTGGCATGGTGTAGCAGTTTAAAGTTAATTATAAAATCTCTCTCATCTGTGCAAGAGCTAAGGCTAGTATTGTGATGTGGGCAATAGCTTGCATTTATGGATTTGCTCGGCTCATATAGTAGTAGAAAATAGGAATTGCATATGCGTATGTCGTATTCGTTTCCTTCTTCATCAAGTGTAGTGCAGGTTGCCGGAATATCTATATCTAGTTCATTCAATGTTTCCGCATAATTTCCATTTTCTAAGAAATACCTTTCTTGTGCTTCAGTAATAGCTTTCATGATGGGTAACATAGTGACTGTTCTGCTTTTGGCTACCGCCAACTGGTATTGCGGCAAAGCTACCGCCGCCAATATACCAATGATGAGCACGACAACGAGTAGTTCAATAAGGGTGAATCCTTTTCGAGTTACCCCGGTGCTAATGCACTTGGCCCTCTCCAAAGCGGAAGGAATGTTCATTGACAACCCCCCTACCCGGCTCCGCCGTACTTCCCCCGCAAGGGGGGCAGAGCAAATGGCACTGTGCACTAAGGAACTCCAGATAGAGGATGCCTTCCCCATGAAGAGGAAAGGGGCCAAAGACCGGATGATGAGGAAATGATTAAAATTAGCTGTCATCCCGAAAGGTTTCTGTCCGGGATCTTCCGCTGTCCCTTTCCCGATACAAATTGCTTGTTCATTACCCTTCAGCATAAATCCAAGGGAGATCCCGGCCAACAGACTGCCGGGGTGACAGGCTTGTTTTAAGCAATTACAACCAACATATTGTTTTTGTTTTTTCATTTTGTCTCCTTTCAGTTTAGGTGCAATTTTGTTCTGTCCGGAGCACATGCAAAAACGGCTATCTATTAGAAGTACATAACGAGGAACTTCTGCCAAACAGCCGTATTTTGCCATCAGAAAAAGGCAAACATTAAACACTTGATATCAGGCTCATGACTTCCTTCTACCAAGTGCCTTGTACAGGCGTTTTTGGCTCGTTATGTTGCTTTAACAGCATCCCTGTATTCTACATACAGTTCCAAAAACAGATCAAATTGTACCTATACTATAATAAAAGAGGACGGGCTTCACCAGTCCGTTTACATCTACGGTTATTTTTGCAAGAATCTACTGATACACCGCATAGGCAATTTTGCCAGGGGTAGGAGGAGGGGGAATGCCGGCTCTTTTTTTGCGGGAGGCTTCTGCCATTTGCGTTTTTAATAAAATGCGCACTTCTTTGTTAATAAAAGAGGCTTCTTTGCGGTTTAAAAATATAATATTCTCTTCTAATTTTACCGGGGCTTTATAGGAGCGGTTGGAAATAATTTCCACCGGTCCTTCCGTATGGCGCACGGCACTTAAAGCACCGTTTTGGCACGAGGCCGTCCGTACACGGATCACACCGTCATTTTGCTTAAACATATGGGCACACCAACTTAAAATCATGTTCATAAGGATACCTCCTTGTTCTTACTATATCTTACTGGTTTATGACCCAAAACCCCAGGGTCCTAAGTCCTGTATAGGGGCTTAATTTTGGCCCATCCCTATTTGGGCCCAAAGGCCTATATGCTCACGCAGCAAAGGAGTATAAGTGCTATAATGATAGTAGGGTAATTTATGTCTATTTTTTCTAAACTTTTTAAGGTGTTTTTGGCTGTTGTATTTTTGCCACTTATTCCCATGCTGTTATTGTTGGGATATTATCAATTACACCTAAAAGAAAATATTTTGGAAACCCATGCCAACTTAGCTGAAATGGTAGCAATGTCCATGAGCCAGCACATGGAAGATTTAACTTGGCGCTTGGCTTTTGCGCCTCAAGTTACGGCAGCATTAGAAAAACATCTTACCCCCGAACCTATTTTGCAGGAAGCTTTAGCGGCCAATCCGGATTTTGTGATGCTGGCCGTTTTATCTAAAGAAGGTAAAGAGCAATATCGTGCCACGTTATCTGCGGATGTTTTCCGGCAAATAGCACCTGTAGACTTAACAGATGACCCTTCATTGGCACAGCTATCCAGCCAGCCGCATTTACTAATTAGCAGTTTTGACGTTGTTTCCGGCCGTCCCATTAGTGAATTTTTATATCCGCTTGCCAATGGGGATTATCTGTACGGTGTGTTAAGTTTTTTTGGCTTTTTAGCCCGCGTACAACAGCAGCGTATTGGTAATACAGGACATATTTATATTGTAGATCAAGCCGGTCAGATATACGCTAGTGAATATCAGCCCACGCCCGCCTTTGATGCGGCGGAATTTATGCGCGCTTTTTCGTCCGGTTCATCGCTTATTAAAACGATCAAAACGCCGCAAGCAACCTACGTGGGTGCGTTTGCTACCACGCCGGTGCTTGGTGTGCACGTGGCTGTATTGCAACTAAAATCGGAAGCCTACCGCAGCATTTATCATACTAATATTATTCTGGCGCTTTTTCTGCTGACGATTTTTACGCTTGCCTATTTTGGCGCACTTACCTTTGCCGAGCGACTAGGCGAGCCGATTGAAGCCCTTTCGCAAGCGGCCGCACAAATCAGCCAAGGTAATTTAGAGGTGTACGTGGAGCCGGAGATGGGCTGGGGGGAATTTAAGCGGTTAATTCAGGCCTTTAACCAAATGACGGCTGATTTGAAAGATTATCAAGTATTACGCTTGCAGGCGCAAGTAAGTGAAATGAAAGAACAAGTATTCCGTGCGGTGGCGCACGATTTGCGCGCCCCTTTGATGGGGTTGCAGGGGTATATTTACATTTTGCAACATGGCAATGCTACGGCGCAAGAAAAGCAAAATTACCTTAAATTAATGAGTGAAGCCGCCCAAAATTTATCCACGTTGTTGGAAGACGTATTGGACGTTTCCCGCCTAGAAGCAGGCATGACCTCTGTACAAAAACAATACACGGATTTGCCCGCCCTCATCCAAGAGGTCATTGACACGTTACTCCCCACTGCACAACAAAAAAAATTGGAGCTAACTAGTGAAGTTACAGTAAGCAGCATGCCGGTGGACCCCAAACTTTTTAAACGGGTGCTAATGAATTTAGTTTCCAACGCTATCAAATTTACAGAAAAAGGATTTGTAAAAGTGATAGCGTCACAAGATGAAAAATCATATACTATTAAAGTGGCTGATAGCGGCATAGGGCTCTCGGCACAAGAAATTAAAGGACTCTTTCACAAGTACCACCAGGTGCATGCGGATAAACCCGGCTTTGGCTTAGGGTTATTTATTAGTCAGCAACTAGTACAGGCGCATGGGGGTACGCTAGAAGTAACCTCTGTGCCGGGCCAAGGAAGTAATTTTATCATTCACCTACCGAAGGAGACAGTATGATTGTGTTTTGGCGTTTATTTTTAGCCTTGTTTTTAACGGATTGCGTGTTCTTTCACAAAACATTGTATAAAATGAAACAGGAAAGCCACTGGAAGGCCATGGCCATTCGTTCCACCTCATTTTCGGTATTGGCGCTTACTTTTTGTTGGCGATATCTTTCCATGGGTTGGCCCTTTTTGGAGGAGGTTACTCTCCCTGGTTGGGTATGTATTATTTTATTTGCACTTTTCCACGGATTTACGGATTATTATTTTCAATTTGGCGGCAAATTTAACTATGGCTATACTACTACGTTTTTTGTTAAAAACTTTGTAAATATTTTATTTTTGGTGCTCATTGCGCCATTTAATACACTATACGAAACAGGCAACTTTTTTGCCGAACCTTGGATTGTATTTTTAGTGGGGCTAGTGCTAGCCACTCGCGGGTTAGGGTGGCTCATTTTTGCATTAGAGCAAGATAAATACGGGCGGGAATACCCGTCGTTTGATGAACAGTGGCTTTTAGCGTTGGTGCGTGCGATTTTCTTTTTACTGATGTTATTACCGGGTATCCGCTGGGTGGTAGTATTTGTGGTATGGATGGGGGCGTGCCTATATGCACGGCGCATCCGGCTATTGGACGTACCCACATGGGCCTTTTTCTTAGGGTCGTTAGGGGCTGCGTTTATTGGGTTTTTAGTACGGTTACGGTTTTATTTAATTCATTAATATGCAACTCAATGAACTTCGTTTTGCTTGTTTAGATACCGAAACTACGGGCCTTTCGCCTGAAGGTGGCGGTAAAATTTGTGAAGTGGCTGTTAGCGTATCTAAGGGAGGGCGCGTGGTGGACGAGTTTACCACGCTTATTAACCCTGGTATGCCTATGCATCCGGACGTGATTGCCATTCACGGTATTACCAATGAAATGGTCAAAGATGCCCCTACTTTTGCGGAAGTTTTGCCCAAACTACTAGGCGTACTTGATAATTGTGTGGTGGTGGCGCATAATGCGGATTTTGATCTTAATTTTTTACAGTGGGAATTTGAACAATGCGGGATGCATTTCCCCAAATATCCGGTGGTAGATACGTTGAAACTAGCTAAAAAAAGTGGCCGTTTTGAAAAAAACCGTTTGGGATTTATTGCCGAGAAACTGGGCATTAGTTCTTCCGGCTGGCATCGTGCCATGGCAGATACCAAAATGGCAGAGCAGATTTTCTATTATTTTGTAAATGAGCTGGGCAAGTACGGTGTAACTACGCTAGAGCAACTACAAGCATTTCAGTACAAAAAATGGAAAGATTTATTAGGTAGTAAAGAAGGAGAGTAATTTATGAACAAAGTAGTATTAATTATTCGGGATGGATGGGGTAATGCCAAAGCGGGGCCGTACAATGCGGTTTCCAACGCTAACACCCCGAATATGCACAAATATTTAGCCAACTATCCGCATACGCAAATTGAAGCCTCCGGCGAGCAAGTAGGCTTGCCGGCCGGATATATGGGTTCTAGTGAAGTGGGGCACCTTAATATGGGGGCAGGCCGTATTGTAATCCAAGAACTCAAACGCTTAAAAGATACCATTGAAGATGGTTCCTTATTCAAATCAGCCCCGTTTGCTGCTTGTATAGAAAACTGTATTAAAAATAATAAACCCTTGCATATAATGGGGCTGGTACAAGATGAAGGCGTACACGCGCACCAAGATCACTTGCATGCTATTATTAAATTTGCTGCCGAGCAAGGCATTAAACAGGTTTATGTGCACTTCTTTGCTGACGGGCGTGATACGCCACCGCAAAGCTCTATCGGTTTTATCCGCACGCTAGAGGAAAAAATGAAAGAATATGGAGTGGGGCAAATTGCTACCATTCAGGGCCGCTACTACGCGATGGATCGCGGGGAGGATTGGAACTTAACGGACAAAGCCTACAATTTAATCGTGCGCGCGGAAGGGTTGCATGGAACGACAGCCGAAGAAGTAGTGGTTACCGATTACAAAACCATGAAAACACCCGACGGTGGCCCTATGGTGGATGAATATATTCCTCCCACGGTGCTGGGGGATTATAAAGGAATGGAAGCGGGTTCCAGCGTGATTTTCTTCAACTTCCGCCAGGACCGTGCCATTCAGCTTACCCGCGCGTTTATTGACGATGATTACCCGGGTAAAAACCGCGGTCCCCGTGTGCCCTGCGTATATTGCGGGCTGACCAAATACTATGATGCGTTCCCGTTTAATGCGTTACCTTCCATGACGGACGGTGGGGGTATGAATAACCTCTTGGGCGAAGTGATTTCCAAAGCCGGTTTAAAACAACTGCGTTTGGCCGAAACCCAAAAGTTCAAACACGTAACTTCTTTCTTTAACGGAAAGTTAATTAAGCCTTACGTTGGGGAAGACCGCATTGAAATTAAAGGCCGTTTTGACCCGGCTACGTTTGCCGACCATCCAGAAATGGAAGCTTATATCGTCAAGGACGAAGCGCTCAAACAAATTGACAGTGCTAAGTATGACTTTATCGTCATCAACTTTGCCAACTGCGATATGGTAGGCCCTACAGGTAATTTGAAATCCGTTATCAAGGCCGTAGAAGTGGTGGATGAATGTACTGGGGCGGTAACCGAAGCGGCGCTGGCCAAAGGCTACACGGTGTTTATCACTGCGGACCACGGTAACGCCGAAGAAATGTGGGACGAGAAAATCAATATGCCCAAAACTGCGCACACCACAAACCTGGTGGACTTTGTGTATGTAAGCAAAGACCATACAAACGCTCAAATGGCCCCTACGGGCAATTTAGGCGACGTGGCGGCTACGGTGCTGGACGTAATGGGCCTTGAAAAACCTGCCGACATGACAGCCAAAAGCTTGATTGTAAAGAAATAAGTGAATGATATAGAAAGGACCGCTCCCTAAAGGGAGCA
>JAZUNI010000086.1:0-10773 GCA_045604045.1 Elusimicrobiaceae bacterium
AATTTTCGGACGCACGCTACCTCAACCTGTCTAAAAAAAACCCCCCCCGGCTTGGCGGGGTAGTTTTTGTTTCACCAAACTTATTTTTCTTCTTCCGGCAGCGTCAAATTGCCATCACTTAAACAAATAGTGTACCCATAATAGTTGTAATATTCAACCACATCATTTTTGGGTACTTCCAATTTAGGATTACGTTTATGGCGTGCTTGCATCACGTAATAATACGCCACCGTGCGCATGGGTTTATCATCTTTGGTACGCACAAAATAACGGTATTTGCCTTGAGAAACCGGCATATAGCGCACGCCTAAAGACTGTTTTAACGTATCTTCCGAGCAGAGCGTTTTTGTTTCCAACATTTTTAATTCCGCACGGGAAATTTCTGCATATCCCTGTTGCGTCAAGGCTTTCGCACGCGCCTGCGCTTTTTTTATTTCGGCTTGAGTAGGCGGCACCGCCTGATGCGGCAGCAAATATTCCTTCTTCCCGGCCAAAGCCTGTGTATATACATAAAATCCTTCTTCCGTCAGGGTAGTTTCTTTGGTAAACACAGGCTTGCCCTGTTTGTCCCGCAGAGCAAACACATCTTGTACAGGAATCTTTAACTTGCGAAATACCGCCAGTGCATCTTGCCCCATACTTTTTTGCAAGGCATTATATCCAGCAAGGGTTAACATATCACGGGAAAAATCAGTATCTTTATTGAGCGTTACAATATACTCACCGGTGCGGGCCCCATATTTGTTTTTGATATAATCTACGCCGCGGCGTTCTTCGGCCTGGTGAATTTTTTCAAACAGTTCCCGGTTGGCGTCCGTTAATTCGGTCGCATCCGGTTTTACAGCATATCGCTGTTTGAGGGCCAGTAACATATCGGCATCTGTCAAATACTCCGGCTCCAAGTGTATCAAGCGTTTGCGGGCAATTAAGTTTAAAGGCTCTACGGCTAGCGCCGATTCATACGCTTCGGCGGCACCTTGCGTGTTGCCTTGCACTTCTAACACAATCCCCTTTCCAATTAAAGAATTCACATTGGCCGCGTTATATTCTAATGATTTGGAGTACATCTCTAACGCTTTTTTGTGACGTTGTTGCTTAAGGGCAATATCCCCCAGCATAGAGTAGGTATAAGACCAATAGGGCGACGTACGCTTCATATGGTTCAAAGCCACCTCAAAATGGGTCTGCGCCGCATCCAATTTTTCCTGTGTTAATAGTACCCCTGCCAAGGATACCTGCGCCTCTACATTCTTTTCATCCAGCGCAACACAATGGGTAAAGGTAACTTCAGCGGCAGCATATTGAACGGAGGCAAATTGCTCCTTTCCTTTCTCCAAACAAGCTGATAGCGTCTCGGGCTGCGGGACTGCCCACAGCGCCACGGGAGCGGCCAACAGTACCCCTACAAAATTGATCCTAAAAAAGTGTTTTAATACACGCATACAATACCATCTGTATTTTTTCGAATTTAGTTAATTTTAATGGGCGCTTATTCATAAAATCCGTCCCTTCTATTTTAGCAAGATTTTTTTGATAAACATACCCCATCACCCGGCAAGGCAACATCGTAGTAGGCCAAAATTCATCCATCAAATTAAAAGCTTGGCGATAATTTTCCCGTGCCCGTTGTGCTGTTTGGCGGCAAATTTGTTTTAGGGTATCGGGGTGTTGATGGGTTAAAATTTCTTGCGCAGTTAAGCTGCATGGCAAATACACGCGTCCCAATTTTGCATCGTCATATACGTCACGCACAATGTTGGTCAGTTGCACCGCCGATCCCAGTGTTTGTGCCAACTCCTCTGCCTTGGGCCCACGCACGCCCAAAATATCTAAAGTGGCTTTTCCCACAATCACAGCCACCCGATACAAATACCACTCTAAATCCTCAAAAGTAGCATATTTCTTTTGCTCCAAATCTGCCTGCATGCCCTCTATTAAGAGCGTAAAACGGTCCTTTGACAACTTGAAATCCCGCACATCCTGTACTAGTTCACGACCCCACGGGGTTTGCGGCGCCCCCAAGTAAATATACTCCACTTCCTGCGCTAAATTTTTGAGTGCTTGTTGCGGGTTTTGATTCGGCTCATCCACGATATCATCCGCAAGGCGGCAAAACGTATAATAATGCGCCAAGGCCGCACGTTTTTTACGGCTTAAAAATAAAAACGCCGGCCCAAAGCTGGACTTCTTATACGCAGGTTGTTCGTTCATTTCTTCTTATCCTTTTGATATAAGTAGGAAAGCGCCGCCCCGGTAGCCGTTGCATAAATGGCATGTTTAGGGATCACAAAATTAATTCCTTGCATGCGGTGTAACATGTTAAATACTTTTTCCGCTCCGGGCACCTGGGACAGTGTCCCCGTCAATACTACATCCTTCATGGCTTCGTTACGGCAAGCAAACACGGCCATCATCCCAATGGTTTGAAACACCATATTCAGTACACCCACCGCCAAATCGGCCGGCATAAGGCCGTCTTCCATTTTTCCAAAATTAGAGGCAGTAATTTCCTTGGTCAAATTAGAAATTGCTTTTGTAGAAATGTCGCCGATATTTAAATCCACTTTATGTAACTTCCCTTTTTCGGCTAAGGTTACTAAATTTCTAAACGATTTTACACCGCACAGCTGGCTGCCCAGCCCCACAACTGTTCCGCCCCCTACGCCGGAACCGCCAATGTGAAAAATACCCTTTTTCCCGGCGCGCACAAACGCCGTACCGGTACCCATACTGACAATCAGCCCTTCTTTTTTGCCGGATAATGCCAGCCCGCCCAGGCCGATGGCCTTAAATTCATCCACGGTGGAGGTGGTAATTCCATATACTTTTTTCTTAAACAGCGCAGAGCCCACCCCGGTTAAAATAATTTGCCGGATATCCGTAAGGGTTAGGCCATATTCACTGACAAATTTTCCTAACGCCCCATAGGCGGAGGTTTGCGGGTCAGCGGCTTCCACTTTTAGCATCCCGACTAATTTCTCCTTGTCGGTATAGCCTACAATTTTAGTAGTGGATCCCCCCACGTCAATTCCAATAATTACACTCATTTCCCCTCCAAACCAATGGATTTTAAGAACGGCCCATTTTGTGCCGGGCGGCCCAAGAAACTTTCCACCAATTTTTCTTCCTCTTCGCTGCCGCCTTTTTCCAAAATTTCACGACGGAATTTAAGGCCGATTTGTGGGTTGAAAATTCCGTTTTTTTCAAACTCGCTAAAAAAATCCTCCGCAATCACTTCGGACCATAAATACCCGTAGTATCCGGCATCATAACCGCCCATAATGTGCCCAAAGGAGGCCTGCGGATAAGTGTTTTTGGTAAGCGGCAACGCGCGGATTTTTTTGGTTAAATCAAAATAGAGCTTTGTGGTATCGGGCGTAGTTTTATCAGCCATATGCAGCGTCATATCATACTGGGCAAAAAAGTTTTGCCGCAAATACGCCCCGCCGTTGCCAAAGTTTTTGGCTTTTAACATACGCGTAATCAATTCATCAGGCAGCGCTTCACCGGTTTTGTAGTGCTTACTAATTTTTTTAAGCACCGTCGGGTTCCACGCCCAGCGTTCCAACATCTGGCTAGGAGCTTCCACAAAATCCCAACTCACACTCGTGCCGCTAAAAGCTTTGTATTTAGACTTGGTAAGCGCGTTGTGCAGTACGTGTCCAAACTCGTGGAACAGTGTTTCCACTTCGCCGTGTTTTAATAAAGAAGGCGTATCTTTAGACGGTTTATTTAAGTTGGCTACAATGGCCACAAACGGCATTTGATAGCTTGCGTCCTCTTTTTCTTCTCCTTCTACCAAATCAAAACACGCCGCGTGTTTATATTTTCCTTCACGCGGGTAAAGGTCCATATAAAAGTACGCTACCGGCGCGCCAGATTGTTTATCTTTAATTAAAAATGCTTTCACGTCTTCGTGCCAGGTGGGAATGTTAACCGGTTCAAACGT
The DNA here is from genome assembly GCA_045604045.1 of Elusimicrobiaceae bacterium. Lineage (GTDB taxonomy): Bacteria > Elusimicrobiota > Elusimicrobia > Elusimicrobiales > Elusimicrobiaceae > Avelusimicrobium. The sequence goes on from JAZUNI010000086.1 coordinate 3,950, forward strand.
AATACCAAACACATTGCCAAAAATTTCCAACATCCCGTCAATCACTACTTGAGACGGAAAATACTCCTTAATTTTTTCGCTGTCTAGTTGCAAATTTTCCTTGCGGTATTTGTTCGCCCAATAGCCCGATTCCCACGGATAAATGGTGCGGTATTTTTTACCGGTTTTTTCGTTTTTGTAGGCGATTAAGAATTTATCCTCTTGCTTGCCCATGGGTTTTAATTTTTTTTGTAAATCTTTCAAAAACGTCATGACGGTTTTGGGGTCTTTAGCCATGCGGTTTTTCAGTTTTAATTGAGCGTGGTTTTCATAGCCTAAAAGCTGCGCAATTTGTCGGCGTAGCGTAAGCGTTTTTTCCAAAAGCTCCACATTTTTTTCGCCCCCGCGGCGATTATATTTAAACTCCAGTTCTTTACGCGCCTGCTCATCATCAGCATTTAACATAAAGGGCACATAGTCGGGGTAATCCAGCGTCACTAAATACTTCCCGTCCGCTGTTTTTTCCAGCTTGCCAATGTAATCTTCTCCTAGCCCCTGTAATTGTTCGCGCGTAACGGCCAAAGGGTCTTTATATTCTTGAATGTTTTTGTCAAACTCAATAACGTATTGAGATTCTTCTTTATTAAGCGCTTTGAATTTTTCCAACTCTTCGTCGTTTAAATCCATCCCGCTATTTTTAAAGCCAATGAGCATTTCTTTGACAAGTTTTGCTTCCACCGGGCCAAGCTGCGGGTTAGTGTCGGTATATTCGCGGATGGCCTTATAAATATCACGCCGGGTGGCAACGTCCACCATATACTGGCTAATTTGCATTTGCAAATCGCGCGCCGTGTCGCGGAATTTTTTATCGGTAGACACGTAGGATAAAAACCCGCTCATTCCTAGCGCGTCGCCGTATTTATCAAAGGCTTTTTCGTAGCCTAAAATCGTATTTTCAAAGGTTCGTTTATCTGCCGGAATCGCAATTAACGCCGCCAAATCTTTTTCTAGTTCTACACGGGCGGCAGCCTCAGCCGGGGCCAGGTCCTCTGCTTTATAATTAAAGTGAAGTACTCCGTCTTTATTAAACATGTTTGGCATAGCAAACACCCCCGTAGATAGTAATAAAAATAATAATACAAATAAGCTTTTTCTCGTCATATTCATATCATAGCATTTTAAAGCGCATAAAAACTTTTACACATAGCCATTTCATCCGTAATTATGGTAGAATAAAAATTGAACTCCGAAAATAGCAGTTTTAGGCACTGTACTGGCAAGCTGATCCCTTCCTGGTACAGTGCCGAGTGCTTGTTACGCACGTAACGGGCCGCGGCTGTTATGATTGGGTTAGTTCAATTTGCTCAGTGATAGTAGCCGTTTTTGCATGCGTTCTTCAGAAGCGGAACAAATTGAAATTATAGGTTGGGTGCAACCCAACGTTAAAAAGGAGACGTATGATGCAAAACAAAAACACCCGGCGGGGATTCACGCAAAAAGTAATAAAAAACAATCCAGTAAATATCCCTGAACTTGTTTCAGGGTCTTCCACGCAGACCGCTGTGCAACAAAGGCCTCAACAACAGGCGTTGAAGATGCCGAAACAAGTTCGGCAATATCCTTATTTAACAAGGGGCCATGGTTTCACCCTCATAGAGCTCTTGGTCGTAGTCCTCATTATCGGTATCCTCGCCGCCGTCGCCTTGCCGCAATATAATAAGGCTGTTCTTAAAAGCCAATTTAGTGGTATCTTATTGAAACTAAAAATGCTTTATGCTGCCGAACAAGTATATTACCTTGAACATGGAAGATATGGTTCTAACCAAGAATTGGACATAAGTGATCTTCCTCCTGTTTATTATCTGAAAAGCTAGGATATTATTCTCATTTTAATTGGAAGGGACCCAATTTTGAGTTTTTATTTAACACCGGAGAATTAAAATGTTACCACTTTGAATATTCCCATCTAAAACCGATATGCCAAGCAGTCGTTTTGCCGGATGGCCACTGTGGAACAAATACATGTGTGATTACTACGATTCATTAGCATCTTTCACCTCACATTGAGAGAAAGACCCATTCAATACCAAAATTTGGAAACTGAAAGAGCGCACAGAAAATATAAGAACCCCTTGCCTAAGCGAGGGGTTCTATTAATGCAAAAGAGAGTTTGTTATTTGTTCGTTACAAACACCCCGGGCCCCATGGTAGAGCTTACAGAAATGCTCTGCACATACACCCCTTTAGAGGTGCTGGGTTTTACGCGGAGAATTGTTTCCAACACAGCTTTTGCGTTTTCGGTAAGTTTGGCAGCATCAAAAGACGCTTTACCAATAATGGCGTGTACGATCCCGTAAGCATCGGCTTTGAACTCAATACGGCCGGCTTTTAAAGCTTTAATCGTATTGGCTAGTTCAAAGGTCACGGTGCCGGATTTCGGGTTCGGCATTAAGCCGCGCGGACCCAAGATTTTGGCGGCTTTGGCCAAATCTTTCATGGTGTCCGGCGTAGCAACGAGCACGTCAAAGTCAATTTTGCCTTTGAGTACTTCTTCCACAATGTCTTCACACCCTACTTTATCGGCGCCGGCTTTTTGTGCTTCCTGCGCATGTTCGCCTTTGGCGATCACGGCAATGCGTTTGGTTTTACCGGTACCATGCGGCAAGGCTACCGTGGAGCGGACTTGTTGATCCGCTTTTTTGGTATCAATGCCTAGTTTCACGTGCAATTCAACAGTTTCGTCAAATTTAGCTTTGGCGTTATCTTTTACGATTTGTACGCCTTCGGCTACCGTGTAAACTTTCTTTTTATCGTAAGCTTTGTTGGCTGCTTCTAGTCTTTTTCCCATCTAAATACTCCTTAGGTTCAAACGGGCTTTCGCCCTCCCTCAGTTTAAATTATTTCACTACGTCTACGCCCATGCTGCGGCAGGTACCTTTTACCATTTCCGCGGCTTGTTTGATGTCTTTGGTGTTCAAATCGGGCAATTTTTGCGCCGCGATTTTTTCACATTGGGCTTGCGTAATCTTGCCGACTTTATCTTTGTGCGGAGCGCCAGAACCTTTTGCAAGTTTGAGCTCTTTGATAATCAGCGTGGCCATAGGCGGCATCTTGGTAATAAAGGTGAAAGAGCGGTCTTCAAACACAGTGATGATGACCGGAATCTTGATTCCTTTTTCCATTTTAGCAGTCTTGGCGTTGAATTGTTTGCAAAATTCCATAATGTTTACACCGTGCTGACCTAAAGCCGGGCCCACAGGCGGGGCTGGGTTGGCAGCGCCGGCAGGAATTTGCAATTTAATGTATCCTTTAATTTTTTTCTCTTTTGCCATTTGTTACTCCATCATTTTTACTGCATATTGCGGTAAAATTAGTTCTTTTCTACTTGGAGGAAGTCCACTTCTACAGGGGTGGAACGGTCAAACACCGTTACCATCACTTTTAGTTTATTTTTTTGTTCGTTTACTTCTTCCACCACCCCAATAAAATGTTTAAACGGGCCTTCGGTAATGCGTACGCTTTCGCCGCGTTTAAATTCTACTAAGTATTTCGGTTTACCGTCGGGGTTGCTTAAACGGTCCAAAATGTCCGCTACGTCTTCTTCAGGCAGCGGCACCGGGGTAGATCCGCCTAAAAATCCGGTTGCACCCGTCACATTGCGGATGAACCAAAAGGCTTCGCTTGTCATCTTCATTTCAACCAGCACATAGCCGGGGAAAAATTTACGCTGATGGCGGATTTCTTTGTTTTGTTTTACTTCGCGGACTTCTTCCGTCGGTACGAGCACCCGGAAGATACGGTCCTCAAAGTGATGCGTTTGCACATCCAACAAAATTTTTTTTCTTACTTTATCTTCATGCCCGGTTTGCGTATGCACCACATACCAAGCAGTAGGGGTTTCTTCAGCCATTAGTTCCCTCCTACAATAGCACCCAAGATCCGCGTAAGCCCAAAGTCAATAATACCTACATAGGCCGAAACAAGTACCACCACAATGCCTACTAAAATAGTAGACTGGATGACCTCTTGCTTGGAAAGCCAGGTAGACTTTTTGAGCTCAGCTACAGAATCCTTAATAAATTGGATTGCTTTATTCATAAAATTGGTTTTCCTTGGTATAAATCTGGCAGGAGCGGAAGGACTCGAACCTTCAGTCCCGGTTTTGGAGACCGGTGGTTTACCAGTTAACCGACGCTCCCCCGAAAATGTTACGAGGCTTTGCCTTCTTTATGTACCGTTTGTTTTCCGCAAGCTTTGCAGAATTTGTTGAGTTCCAATTTGTACTCTTTCTTCTTACCGCGCACTTTATAATAGTTCTTATTTTTGCATTCGGTGCAAATCAGCGCGATTGTCATTCTTTCAGTTGCCATCGTTTTCTTTCCTTCAAAAGGGATTTTTGCCGTCTGTTCACCTCCGCGAGGGCGGGTATTACCCCGCCCCGCGGTAGAGAACTAAACATGCAAAGTACTACAATTACTCAATAATTTTGGTTACTACACCAGCACCTACGGTGTGGCCGCCTTCGCGGATAGCGAAGCGCAACCCTTCTTCCATAGCTACCGGGGTAATCAATTTTACTTCGATTTCGGCATTGTCACCGGGCATAATCATGTCTTGATCAAAAGACAATTCACCGGTTACGTCCGTGGTGCGGAGGTAAAATTGCGGTTTGTAACCCTTGGCTAGCGGGGTGTGGCGTCCGCCTTCTTCTTTCTTCAAAATGTACACTTGACCTTTGAAGTGTTTGTGCGGGGTTACCGTTTTGGGGGCGGCTAAAACTTGGCCGCGTTCTACTTGGTTCTTATCGATACCGCGTAAAAGGATACCCACGTTATCGCCGGCAATACCTTCGTCCAACAATTTGCGGAACATTTCAATACCGGTGGCAACGGTGTTCATGGTGTCGCGGAAACCGATGATTTCCAAGGCATCACCCACGTGCACCTTACCGCGTTCAATACGACCGGTGGCTACCGTACCACGACCGGTAATAGAGAATACGTCTTCTACAGCCATCAAGAACGGTTTATCGGTTTCGCGTTTGGGTTCGGGGATCCAGCTATCCAAAGCTTCCATCAAGCGGTGAATGCAGGGTTCGCCCAGTTCGCTTTGATCGCCTTCAATGGCTTTCAAAGCAGAACCGCGCACGATCGGGGTGTTGTCACGATCAAATTCGTACTTGCCCAGTAAGTCGCGGATTTCTTCTTCTACTAAGTCTAATAAATCTTTATCATCGACCAAGTCTACTTTGTTCAAAAACACCACGAGTTTCGGTACGTTTACCTGTTTGGCGAGTAGTACGTGTTCGCGGGTTTGGGGCATCGGGCCGTCTACGGCGGATACTACCAAGATAGCACCGTCCATTTGGGCAGCGCCGGTAATCATGTTTTTAATGTAGTCGGCGTGGCCGGGGCAGTCAATATGCGCATAGTGGCGTTTGTCAGATTCGTATTCTACGTGAGATACGGCTACCGTTACAATTTTGGAAGCATCACGGACTACGCCGCCCTTGGCGATATCGGTATAAGCCATGGCTTTGGCTTTACCTTCTTTAGCTAATACTTTGGTAATAGCGGTGGTGAGCGTGGTCTTACCGTGGTCTACGTGACCAATGGTACCGACGTTCACGTGCGGTTTGCTGCGAGAGAATTTCTCTTTAGCCATTTGTTCAGTTCTCCTTAATTTATTTCTTTAATTTAAGCTGGGAGTGGGAATCGAACCCACGACCTTCTCCTTACCATGGAGATGCTCTACCTACTGAGCTACCCCAGCATTATCTACTTCAAATTTTAAGCTGGGAGTGGGAATCGAACCCACGACCTTTTCCTTACCATGGAAATGCTCTACCTACTGAGCTACCCCAGCAACTTAAATTGTCAAGCGGGCGAAGGGAATCGAACCCTCGTCACAAGCTTGGAAGGCTAGTGTTCTACCATTGAACCACGCCCGCAAGAAACTACTTTAACATTATAGCAAAATTTACCGTGCCTTCAACATTTTTTATACGCGGGCACCGATAAAAACGACCCCCGCAGGGGTCATTTATAGTTTTATTATAACAAATTGTTTAGCTGTATGCAACTGCAGATTTTACAGGCTAGGTTTTAACCTGATAGCAAAATAAATTGTCATTCCCGAGTGTTGTAGTCGGGAATCTCCACCTTATTTTCCTCTCCATGAGGGAGAGGGCCGCGTGCTTTAGCACCGGGGTAAGGGGGTGTTGTTTTCTGCCCCCCTTGTGGGGGAAGTACGCCGCAGGCGGGTAGGGGGGTTGTCAAAGCGGACTCCTTATTTAAAAACCCCCTTTTGTCCTTCCAGGACATTTTCCCCACATGGGGGACAATGAAAAATGGCTGACCTACGTGTTCAATTTGCGTTTTCCCCCGCCGGGTGTTGTTTGTAAGGTTCATAGTATGTGCTCCTAGGGTAAGTTTCAATTTTCCTGTCATCCGGAACACATAAAAACGGCTATTGACACTAAGTATCTTCGAGGTCTTAGGACAACAGCCGCAGCCTCCCGTCATTAAGACGGGAAACACTCGGCACACGCAGGCCGTCGCCTTTGTGTGCCTGATATCGGCTGTTTTTGGACTGATTCGTGGCTTTTAGTATCCTAAAAGCTATCCGTATTCTTCATACGGTTCCAAAAACAGAGTTCAAATTGTATTTATAGTATAACAAAAAAACGTGCCTATTTCTAGGCACGTATATCAAGGGGAAAACTCCCGTTTACCCGGCGGCAATAGCGGCACCCAACAAAGCTAAAATCGTGCCGCTAAAAATAACAATTAGGATAATAGGAATCAGCGCCAGGCCCACCGTCAGCCACCCAAATAGCCCGGCCC
>JAZUNI010000087.1:0-68849 GCA_045604045.1 Elusimicrobiaceae bacterium
GGGGTAACAGCCAGCAGCCAAGACAAGAACTATCAGTTACGTATCAAATCGTATGAAGATGGGCGGATATGCTGTGAGGCGAAGGAAGAGGGGGACAGTTATTGTGCCAGTTTAAATAAGAAGTATCCCAGCTGTGATGAATTACCTGCAGATAACAGTGACTGTGGGGTAGCGGATGTTGGGCCTTCCCCTAACCCGTGTGCGGGGGGAGATTGTGAACCAGAAACAGAAAAGTGTACGGAGTATTCGGAAGGAGAGATTGTAGATAAAACCCCTGGAGAATGCGGGGGATACTTATACCAACGACGCCATTGTGATGCAGAGACGGGTGTATGGGGCACCTATGAGGATGACCAGCGTACAGAATGTGCAGAGCCAGAACCGCCTGCTTGTGACGGGTCACATACAGAAGGAGAAACTTTCTACAAAGAAGAATGTGAATGTGGCAAAGCAACCTACGCGTGGCATTGTGGAGGAGATACCAATTATACGTGGCAAGAAAAGCTAACCACACCCTGCGTAGACAAACCGGAAGACGAGGAAGAATCGTGCGAAAATGTATCTAACGGGGGGCGTTTTACAGGTAAAAAAACGCGTAGTTACAGTTGTGAAGCAGGACAATGGAAACCGGGCGATTGGGATACCAGTAATTGTGTGTGTGATACACGCAGTGCGTATGCGGATTACTGTATAGACGATGCAAACGGAACCTTGGATGAAGAGACATGTGAGTGTAATTGTCCGGACGGTTTAGTACCTGATGATACATATGCGTGCTGCAAAATAAAAGGTAGAAGGTCAATAACCATGATGAATCCACACACCGGGGAAGAGCGCCCGTCTAATGCTTGTTTGCATTGCGTTACTGGCGACAACGGAGAAAAAACTTTATGGTATTATGAAGATTATGGGTTGAACTATGAACCAGGTGGAATACGATGTGAACCGGGATACTACGGAACTAATATAGGCAATGCGGCATGGGATAAGTTGCCGGATTGTAAAGTTTCTAGCCCTACGCTGTGTCTGCAATCCAGCCAGGAAATCAATAACGTTTATAACGAATTAAATTGTTCCACGTTGTTTGATGGTACGCCGCGCAATACTGAGAAGAGTTGCCGTTTGATCATGACAACTAAGGACGAATTCTTTGGTAGCTGGGTGGTTGGCGTGACGTATTATAAAGTTACATGTCAATTCGGTTCAGAATGTGAACCCTGGTAAAGATACGTAAAACAACAACCCCCGGTTTTAGACCGGGGGTTTTACGAAGGGTAATTTTAATGGGTGCCTGTGGAACCAAACCCGCCTTGACCACGGGAAGTGTTACTAAGTTGGGCAACTTCTTCAAACGTGGGGTATAAGGTGGGTAGTACTACCAGCTGGGCTACTTTTTGCCCGGCTTCAAACACAAATTCCGTATCGTTTAAATTATACATACATACAATGAGCTCCCCGCGGTAAGGGGCGTCCACGAGTCCGGCCATCGCTTTAATCCCTTGGCTTTCTACGGAGCTTTTTCCCCAAATAATGCCAGATGTGTTTGCAGGTAATTCTACGGCAATGCCGGTACGTACTTTTGTAATACAATGTGGCGGCAAAACCGTGTATTCTAACGCAAATAAGTCAGCGCCGGAATCGGTAGGGTGGGCGCGCAGTGGTAATTTGGCACGTGGGTCTAATTTTTTAACGTTCATACCTATCCCTTATAGTAACTTTTCAATTTGCGCCAGTGCATTTTGTGCGTATAATTGCTCTTCTGTTGAGCCGTTGCTGGCTAGCGCACTAATTTGAGGAATTAGCCCCTTTAATAAGTGAATATCAAACGTGCGGTCCGACGTATAGGCAAAGGCGTCCGGATTGGATAATACGCTAGCCATATAAGCACAAGCGCGTAAGGCGTTAATGCGTTGGTTTTCTTTTCCGGCAAGTAACATGTCTTTTAAGGCTCCAACACTGTTGCCCGTCATAAAACCTAGGGCCAATGCGTAGGTGGTTGCCGGTGATTTTTTATAGTTTGTGTTCAGACCCTTTAAAGTTCCTTCTAGGCTAGTGTCCACGTTGGCCGCTAGGGCCATAGCAATTTGCGTTTGTACTTTGGTACTTTTTTCGGTCTTTGCCATTTTAAGTAACAATTTGACCGCTTCAGGGGAATGCAGCGCACCGAGCCATGCTGCAGCGGCAGAGCGGATTTGATCGTCCGGATGCGTGGAGGCTTTTTTAAGGATGCCTAGCTGCTCCTTTGGATTTTGCGTTATAAAATGGAGTGCGCGTTGTGCAAAGTTGCGGTCAAAAATGTATAAGCGTACAATGTCACTAACATGTGTTTTGTCCGACGGATTTAATAAACCATAAGCGCCCGCTCCATAAGCGCGCAAGGCCGGGTCCGCACTTTGTACGACTTCTTGCAATAAGGGAGATAGCTCCTCATACACAGAGCCCATAGAAGTTAAAATAATGGCGGCAAAAGCGGCGCGTAGGGGATCTTCTTGGCGCATGAGTTGGCTCAGTAGCGCAGGTTCATGCGTAGGGGAAGGGGGCGTTTTCACTAAACTGGCCCCAGCTGCAAATACCAAATTAGGGTCTTGTGCGGTGCGAAATAAAGTAAGCACTTGTTGTGTTTGTTCCGGCGTACGATTGGCTTTTTGTAAAAGTGGAAGGGCTTCTTGTAAAGACGTTTGCGCCAAAGAGGGGAGCCCCACTGATAAAAGACAAATTATATAAAGATATTTTTTCATATCTTTATTATAACAATTTGCAAGACTAAGGCCCAACTATTATTCCAGAAGACTTTTAGCTAATCTATTTGGTGAGCAAGGCTTCTGTCACGCGTTCGGTAGCAATGGCTTCTTTGCGTTTTGTTTTATCCAATTGATTGGTGTAAATGTGTAGATCGTTTTCATCTTTCAAGACGACCATTTTAGTGTTTCCTAGAGATAATAAAAAACGCAAATTGGAGGTTTTAGTAGTCATAGCGCGGCTCCTTTGTAAAATTCATACTCTTATTAAACCTGTTTTTCCAGCAGGACGCAAGCGAAATTAAGACCTGTTTCTCTTTTGGGCCCTATTTCTAGGACATAAAAAAGAAAAATTGTTAAGTTATCCACATTTTGGGCCCTGTTTGTGGACAACTTTAAAAGAATGAATTTGGATTTATTTTACGTCGAAAATAAGGCGTAAAAAACAACATTTTTCTTGAAAGAAAAAAGAGTTATCCACAGAATAACTTACTTATCCACAATGAACTAAATGGGAGGGGGGACTATTGTTGAGAAATAGCCCTCTAAAAACAATAAAAAAACGGGGAGAATTGCGTTTATCCACAGCTTATCCACACCTGTTGATAATATAGACTCGGGGAAACAAGAAGGATAGTAAGAAAAAGATAGGTATTTTGGGAAAGTTTTGCTATAATACCCGTAGGAGAATACTATGCACTTAAAAAATATCTTTTTATTGATGGTAGTGTTTATGGTAGGGGCCTGTGCTTCTACGCAATCTGAAGACGAAAACATTCCCCGTTTGCCGGCGGAAGATCCAAATATCGTTGCGCAAGAACAGGCAAATTATAAATTGTACAAGCAAACCCCTACGCAAATGTATCGGTCGCTTAAATTGCCCTCTATTAATTATGATTTTGATTCCATTCGCCCGCCGGAGTATGCCTATGCTCTGTTAGATAAAGTTGCACTGGTGATGACAGAACATGAAAATTTGCACCTTATCTTAGAAGGTCATTCGGATATTGTGGGGGCGGACGAGTATAACTATTGGCTTTCCGGCGCGCGTGCATCTGCGTTGAAATCGTATCTGGTAAGCCGAGGGGTAAATGCCGAGCGTATCCGTGTGCACGCCTATGGAAATACGCGGCCCATTACACTGGATCAATCCTCTTCGGGGCGACTGGCTAACCGTCGGGTGGATATGCAATTTACTACTCGCCAGTGGAAAGCTATTTATTAGCTGATTAAAATCCCCAGTTTTTGAAAAAAGACTGGGGATTTTTAGATGGCTAATTAATTAGACCTTGAGTCTATTATGACCATATCTGGAAAGCTTTGTTTCAAATAATCACAAATCACCTGACTGTTGTTATTCCACACGGTACAGGTTTTCATCCAAGTGTAATTTGTATTTTTCCAATCTACGTCATTGAGGTCGGCAAAACTATTGATCATAATCTGGCACATTGCCGGATCTTCGTCCTCTGCTTCCCAACAATTAAAGAAGTCAATATGCCAATTTTGTTGAAGTTTTCTGAAGGCGTAATTTGAATATCAAAGGCTGAAGCACTCGCTTCTTGATATCCATTTGCCAACATCCAAGCGTCCATGGCTTTTTGTCCACTGTTTAAAATAGACACCATTTCTACGGCACGCGCTTTTAACACCGCTTTTTGATATTGCGGCAGCGCAACCGCCGCCAAAATACCGATGATTAAAACAACCACTAACAATTCTATGAGGGTAAAACCCATTTTTTTCGTAAAGACTCCATATATTTCGTAAGGCCTTGCTAGAGAAGCGTTAAAAACGGCCGCTAACAAGAGTCTACTGAGATGAGCCCCTTATATAACAGCCGTAGCTTGTTGTCTATATAAACAACAAACCTTCGGTACACGCGGGTGGCCGCCCTTGTGCACCTAGTAAACAGCTGTTTTTAGATCCCAGTAAGCACACTTCGTGTGCCAAACATATGCTCCAAGCATATTTTCCAAAAACAGATTAAATTGTATATGTGTGAGAGTAAACACCTCCGCACTACAAATATACTCTGTTGTAACAAATTCAATAAATAGTACAAAATTTGTTTTTTACGCCGTAAATTTCTAAAATATAAGTAGTTTGTTTCTAGGACGAATTATGCTTGATTTGATGAAATCCCAAAAAGAATCTATTTATGTAAAAATTATTCGCGGGTTACTGGCGGCCACGTTTTTAGTAGTGCCACTGATCTTTTTCACTGATTTAACGGCCAATCCGTTTTTTGTGCAAAACGTACTTTTGTACTTGCTCATTGCGCTTATCTATGGCACCATTTCTTTTCAATTTTTACGTCAAAAACGTATGGAATTTACCAAAACATTTTTTGACTTGGCGTTCTTTTTATATGTCATTTCTTGTGCGATGGGATGGTTGGTGTCTGTTTCTAGTGCACCTCAGGCGTTGCGGCAAACTTTATTTTTTGGATTACTTAATTATGGAACGTTACTGCTGATTGTGGCTGTTGGGGCGTATATCATTAGCAAAAATGTAGTTTTTTCGGGTACAATTGAAAGTAAAACCAATTATATTTTGCTTTTCTTTGCGTGGGGGGGATTATGGTATTTGGCACCCCTGTTTAAGACCACGGCCGCTTCAGAAACATTTTTAGCACAACTATGGGATTGGTATGCGGTGTTGCTATGGGTAATTGGTGTCCTTTTAGGGGTGCGAGTCCTTAAAAAATTAACACAAGAAAATATTTTTGTGCTAATTTTTGTGGCTGTATTTTTGGCCTGTTGTTATGGCGTGTTGCAGGCGTTAGGATTGGACTTTTTATGGCCGTTTGAAATTAATCAATTTGCTACGCGCGCGTTTTCTACATTTGGAAATCCCAACTTTTTATCGTCGGCAGTAGTGATGCTGCTTCCTGCTCTACTTGTCTATTATATGCGTACGGATAGTAAAAAAGATTTTGTAGTGTACGGTCTATTAGTGTTGGTGTATGTGCTATATTTGTCTTTTGGGTTGGCGCGTTCTTGTTGGATTGGGGCCTTAGCCGGGTTAATTATGATGTGGATGTTTGGTACGCTACGAGCACTTATTTGGCAGCGCAAAGGGCGCGTGTTTTTACTGGCCTTGCTGGCCGTGGGAGTGGCTTATAGTTCCGTGTATATGCCGGGGCCTGGGAACGCTATTAGCCCGGTAAAAAACCGTGTAGCTGAAGTGGGCAAAGTAAATTTGGAGGATATCACGCTGCACGTAAAAAAGGAAAAGATTTTCCAATCCTTACACCAGCGTTTAATGATGTGGGACACCTCGAAAGAAATTTTTTTGAACCGCCCTGTTTTAGGCAGTGGAGTGGGGAACTATCAAATGGCTTTTGCGCAAAATCAGCCTAAAACCTTGATGAAATACCCAGAACTACGCGAATTGAAAACGACTACTAATGCACCGCACAACGAAATTTTGTTTCAATTGGCTCAAGGTGGTATGGTGGGGGTGGGTTTATTCCTTTTTATGTTTATGGTGCTGTTTTTAGAAGTGAAGGATTTTGCCGTTCATAAAAAAGAAGGCGATAAAAAGCAACTTTTACAAGCTATTTTTTGTGGTATTTTAGGCATGTTGGTAGATAATATGCTTAACATTTCTTTACACGCCGTAGTGCCGGCCTTCTTCTTTTGGTGGTTTGTGGGGGCTGAAGTAAGTGGGGTCGGCCGCGAGGAAAGCAAGGTGGCATTAGTCGCTAACCCGGCCACTAAAGCTGTGGCATTGATGATTTTGGCGGGATGCATCGCCGTATTTTTATGGCAGGGAGTATGGTTTGCCAGTGAATATGAATCTTTTGTTGGACAGAAAAAAATAGCGGCGCAAAAATATGAGGACGCTACGCGTAACTTGTCCGCGGCAATTACGTTGTACCCAGCTAATACGGAGGCTGGTTTCCGTCTTGGACAGGTATTTTTGTTGCAACATAAATATAAGCAAGCACTGGCGGTTTTTGAGAAAACCTTGGCAGCTGCTTCGTATTATGAAGAAGTCTACTATCAGGCAGCATTAGCCGCGTTGGGAACGGGGGATGTTAAAAAAGCGGTCCATTATCTAATGGATAATTTGCGCTTGCATCCCTATCACTTGCAAGCGTATGAATTACTGGCAACGTTGTTGCATGAAAATACTATTTATGCAGATGACGATGAAATAGCTATGTTAGAACGAGGCCTAACGTTTTTTCCGTATGATACCACGTTATGGTTACAAGCAGGAGAAATTTTTCAAAAACAAGGGGACGCAGAACGTGCCAAAAATATATATTTACGAGGGCTATCTGTCGATACGCTCAGTCGCGAGTTGTTGGCACGTCTAGAGAAATTGTATATCAAACAAGAACAGCCTGCCCTAATGAGTCAAGCACGTGTATTGCAGGGATATCAAACCAAAACGGATAAGTTCGCTAAAATGTCGCCTTTTTATCAGCATAAATTACGGGAACAAATTGAAACTTACATAAAGGACTATCCGGAAGATATGAATGGAAATATCTTGCTAGCGCGTGTGTTGTCATTATCAAATAATGATTTAAAAGCAGAAGAACTTCTTCACCGGGTTTTGCAAGAGCATCCCGATAATTTATGGGCCAACTTGGCACTGTCCTCTCTGTACTATCAAGCGGAAGATATACAGGGGGCTCAGCGGGCATTAGAAAATGCACTATTTTATTACCCAGGGAATGGAAGTGCTCAGAAGAGAATGGAAGAACTTAGAAAGATAGATAATAGATAAAAAATTCTACATGCGACTTCTGGGAAAAGGAAATAAAAAAATTAGCTTTACAAATCGTGCGAAATTGCTATAATAGCTGTATCGGCGTATGGTTGTAAAACAATTCTCGCGCAAGGAATGTGTACACATGAGCAAAAAAAATAAATCTTTGGCGTATGTGCTAATGTTAGTAGGTGGGTTGCTGCTTGCTGGTGGAGTAGCAAAAGCTGCCTCGTCAGAAAAACAACTACAAAAGGGGATTGAGGCTTACCGTAATAACGAAACGGATAAGGCAATGGACTATTTTGTAGATGTGTTGATGCATGGAGACCGAGAACAAGCTGCCCGTGCTAGCAATTATATTGACGCCATTCATAACCGAATCGGTGGTATTGAAACCCCGGTAGAAGTGGATATGTCGTTTCCGGATCAACCAACACAAACCGTGGTGGATCCTGCTAATAATTTGGTTAACTACGGTACAGAGCGGTTAAATACCTTGGCAACAGAAGCAGAGATGACCGTCCAAGAAGGGGCCGAAGCGTTTCCGCAAAATCCGCAAACGTTGACTGAGCAAATAGAAGCACGTCAAATAGCGGGATATTTACAAGAGAAAGCTGTCACGCAACCCCAATCTCCATCCAGCAATGATGTGCAGCCATTACCTCTCATGAAGGGAGAAAGATTGGATCAGACGGCTGTGCAAGCAGTGCAGGAGGTAAACGGGCCTGTACAAACTCAGCAAGATTTGAAAGCACTGGTACAAGAGGAACAAGAAGAGTTCCGTCCAGCCCAACAAGGGATGACGGTATCTTCTGTTCCAGCTGACGTTACTATGTATCAGGAAAAGCAATTGCCGACAACCTCTTCTACTTTCGCCGATTTGACGAGTGATGCTGCTGTGGCCGCTCGTCAATTGTATACAGCGCAAAAAATTCAAACCATGATGGACGAAACGCAAAGCGTGCTAAAGGACACGCCCGGAGTACATTTATATATGCGTGCTGATGGAAAACCTGATGCGGTTGATATAGATGACGGTGTTTTATTTCAAGGGAATTCATTTCGTCCGGAAGCGTTGGGCACGCTCAATCGGCTTTATGAGTTGTTAGCGCTTACGCAGGGGGCTCACTATACTATTTTACCAGCAGGATCCTATACAGATGATGTTACTCTCTCTGGGATTCGGCAAGCGATGGCTTTGAAATCGTATTTAGTCAAAAGAGGTATTTCTGAAGGAAAACTTTCGTATAATATGGGGCTTGTAGACGAAGAAGTCCCTACCAAATTTTCAAATTTAAAAGGGTTGTCTATTGTGTTTGACTACGATACTACATTACCTACACGCTTGTTGGATAATGAGGAGAAAGAAACTAATCCGTTGCTAAGTATGGCTATTGTCCCGCAATGTCATGCCATTGACCGTTCTTTGGGAGAAGCGTATGTAATTGATTTTTCTGTATTAGAAACTATGAACCCGTTGGATCATTGGACTTTGCAGGTTATTTTACATGGCCGGGATGGAAAATATTATGTAGTGCGGCAACTAGAAGGGTTTGCTCCTGTATACCATCAAATTTTATGGAACGGTCGTAAGGGGATTATTGGACCAGAATTGCCTTGTGGCAAATATACTATTGTCTTGACTGGGATTGACTTGAAAGGCAATAAGCAGGCTTTACGCCGTCGAGTAGTGGTGAAATGCGCGGCAGATGTGCCGTTAGGATCTTGCCAAGCGGGGACCTGTGCAGTCGCCAAGACTACCAAAAATACGTTACAATCAACGACATTGGATTATAAATCAGCCCGTTTATGGAAAAAACCGGGGTGCATTATGCGTGAAGCAACTGTTCCCGCTAAAGTGGAAGAAGTAGCAGCTTCCGCAACCATAACAGAACAGGGACAAGCCACGCAGACTGCAGTGCAAGATAATACGTACACTCATACAAAAACTGTACGTAATGTTGTAACTACGGATAATACGCCTGCTTCTGTGACTAATACTTCTTCTTATACGCTAGAAGAATATGGCCCTGCAATGGATTACACCACTACGCAGACACAACGTGTTAGCAATCCATATGCCACGCCATACGAAGAGGAATATACGGCTATATAATAAGGGATTAAAAACAAATGAATAGTCTAGCAGAAATTTTAATTGGCAATGATATGAGTGCCCATCCAGATTGTTTGGGCATCTATATCGGTATCGATGAGATTTATGTGGCACAAAGTGCAAAACGGGACGGTGGCGTGACATTGGAGTCACTCATTCGTGTGCCGGTAAATATTTTGGATAAAAACCATTTAAAACCACTAGATTTAAATGAAAGTTACTTTACAATGGATAATTGGCTGGAAGCATTAGGTAAGGTAACCGCCAAAAAGACATGGAGTACTAATAAAGTAGTGGTGAGCTTGGCCCCTGAATTTTGTTTACTTCGGCATTTTGTGATTTCAATTCCGCTGAAAAGACAGGAATGGGCGGAAGGAATTCCTAATGAAGCACGCAAATACATCCATTTTTCATTTGATAAAGCAGTGTATGCTTACCATGTATATGAATTTGAAACGGCCGCAACTAAACAAAAACGCTTGGGGGTTGTTTTTTCTATGACGACGAAGACCATCATCGATCGTTTGACGAAAGGGTTAAAATCGTTGGGGTTAGTATTGGTGTCTGTGGAGCCGGATGCGTTGTCGTTGGGACGTGTATTTAGTGATAATGATAAAGAAGCTGTGGGTACTGGTGGGCGAATATATTCTTTTTTTGGTAAGGAACGTGCCAGTTTTGTGTTTTTAAATGGGATGATTCCTGTTTTATCTCGCGAGGTTGAGATTGCTGGTTCATTGCCAGTAGAACGCAGACGCTTTGAAATTACTAATAGTGCTGAATTTATTGCCAAACAATTAGAAAAAGATCCATTTGAAGAAGCCGTGATTATGGGATACCGGATGGACCAATGGCGCGCGGCATTGGAGGCGGACTCTCGTAAATCGGTTCGTCCTTGGGATTTAAAGGAAGTGTTTGGAATCGAGACAAAATCGGCCGGTGAAATGGCTGCTATTGGAGCAAGTGGAAAGTTTTTCAATCAAAAAGTACCTGACGTCGACTTTACGAAAGGAAAGCGCCTTGGGGCTTACGAGTTTAATGCCAGTTGGATGATGTGGAAAATTGTTTTAGTGTTGGTGATTTTTATGTTACTCTTCTTGTTTAAGGGATATGTGGGGGTGCTGTATACCAATTATCAACTAAAAGCTAAACAGAAATCTGCCGCTAATACATTGGAAGATTTTAAGGGGCTTTCGTCTACCCAATTACGGACCAATTTGGAAAATATTAAAACCCAGAATGAGACGCTTTCCCGTGTGTATGCGGACACTCCTTTGTTAACTCCTATCTTGGTAGGAATTACCAATGCGATGCAACCCAATATGTGGCTGACACGCATATCGTATAATTCTAATTTCCCAAATACGGCAAAGGGAGAAGGGACTTTAGAGGTTGCAGGCTCTATCGCGTCCGGTAAGGAAAGTGGAGAAGATTTATTAATTGGTGGTCGTTTTAAGGAAGCTATTGCACAACGAGCCGAATTACGTCAATTATGCAAGAACGCCAATATCCGTTATACTAGCATTGCCTCTTCCGGTAAGAACCAACGGGGAAGCGCAGCTGAAACGCAGTTTGTCCTTTCGTGTAGCGCTAAATCCAAATCGAGGGAGCGTTGATAAATATGGCATTTGATTTGAATAAGATAAAACAACAATTAACTAACAACAAGATATTTGTCCGCAAACAACCAAATCCCGTGGGAGTGGATACCTCGACAAATAAGACAAATACGCCTGTTCCCACCAATCAGTCTGCAATGGGAAAAATGATGGCGAATATGAAGCATGGATTGGATGATATTAAACGCGTTATTGACGAGGGAAATTATAAGTTATTTGTTAAACAACTGATTGTCTTACTCCTTGTTTTTTTGGGGGTGCGTTATTTTAATGATAAATTAACGCAGCAACAGAACAATTATAAAGATCAAATTTCTGCTATTTCTATCCAGCAGACTCATGAGCAAGATTATTTAGATAATAAAGCTCGTTTAATACGACTAGAGCCGGCCTTCCCAGATATGGCAAACAAAAATGAATGGCTATTAAGAAAGATCATGGATGTATTGGAGGGACACCGTATACAAGCTAATATTAGCGGAAACATCGTGGAAAGTTCCACGGAGAATTATACGGTTACGGCGCAACCTGTAACTTTTCAACAAGAATTTTTTGCGTTAGGAAAATTTTTAGAAGACATTGAAAATGGAGATGATTTCCTACGAATTTCGGAGTTATCAATTGCTAAAGTGACGGATACGGCGTTGTTAGGTACAAATAACGTTACAATGAAGTTTAATACACTTTTTCCAAAAGAAAAATACGGTCCGCGCTTGTTTAAAGATTATGCAAAACAGATGCAGGAGCTGAAAGCTAGCCAAACGCCAGCCGCCTCGGACGGTGCTACTGAAAAACAATCCCCTGCAGCTAAAGAGGATGAAAGCCATGCAAAATAAAATTTCTAGAGCATTAATAGTAGCACTAATTTGTATGTTTGTGGGGGGAAGTCTGCAAGCGCAGGGAAGACGTCCTGGAGGAACGAGAAAAAAGGTCTCCTCTGATGCGGGTGCGTTGAATATTACGAAAACGCGTGTCAAATTTCAGCCTAGTAAAAAACGGGATCCTATGTTGTCTAACGATGATTTGTTATTGTTAGAACACCGTGAAAAACAACGTTTGGCTGCGTTAGAAGCGGAACGCAAACGTAAAGAAGCGGAAGAACGCAGGCGTAGAGAAGAAGAAGAACGTAAGCGCCAGTGGGAATTAGCACTATTGAAAGACCCAGCTATGCTCATTCGCGATAAAATTCGTATTGATGGTATTATTGACCAAGAAGTTTTAATGGGTGGGAAACTCTATGCTATTGGTAATACATATATGGGTGCCAAAATTGTGGCTGTAGATGCGGACTCAGTCACATTTTTGTATAAAGGGCATAAATTTGTAAAGAAGGTAAAATTATAAGTAATTATATTACTTGTGTAGGGAACTCACACAGGAGGAATGATGACAAAACGGTTAGGTGTAGTATTGGCATGTATTATGGCCTTGGGAATAGCTACTCCCGCTGCGGCACAGCAGGAGCGACAGGTACTTCCCAGTGATAATACCGTCGCCTTAGTAAATGGAGCGGCCGCTGCTGCGTCTGCGGCTGATGAACTGTATAAAGAGGTAGAGTTGAACTCTCCGTTGGATCGTACAGTTTCAATTCGGGTAGCTAATGTGCCGATATCGGCTTTTTTAAATAGTATTACTACCCAGGCGAAGATTAACTTTATTATGAGCGAAGAATTCGCAAATAAAAAAGTAACAGCTTCGTTAACCCGTGTTACGGTGCGTGAGGCGTTAGATACGTTATTACGTGTTCACGGTTTGGCGTATCAACGTATTGGTAAAAGTGATAGCTATGTGGTAACCAAACGTTCCAACGATGCTCCAGATACAATTACAAAAATTTATACGCTTAGTTACATTTCTTTGCAAGGGGTAGGCTCTGCGCAAAGTGAGCTAAATAGCATTATGCCACAAGATGTGTCTAGTGGTGGTTCTAGCATGGGTGCGTCTGATGGCGGTATGAGCAGCGGTATGCGTTCAGGAAGTGATTCCTACGCCTCTGGCTCTACGATTACGGAAATTGTAAGCAGCATGCTTTCTCCTGTTGGGAAAATTGCGGTAGATCCCCGTACTAATAAACTCATTATTACGGATGTGCCGGAAGTCTTTCCGCAAGTGGAAAATATTCTGGCAGAGTTAGATATTAAGCCGCCGCAGATTTTAATTGAAGCCCAAATTGTTGAGGTAAGTAAAACCAGTGGGTTAAACGTTGGTTTTGAGTATGGTGGTTCTGATGGTACGTTGGCAGCCGTGACAGCGCCTAGCCGTTCGTTAACGGCAGAGTATTTTCACGGAAAAACCCGCCCACATGGATGGGAATGGATTTTCCCCAAAAAGGATGACATTGGTGGCAGCAGCACGACTACCACGACTACTTCTACGACCACAGAAGATGATTCTAACGGTAATGAAGAAGGGGTCCTTAATTTAGCTGCATTTAATATTGTATTACGCGCTCTGCTTACCCGTGGAGAAGCAAAATACTTAGGTAAACCAAAAGTAGTTACTTTGAATAATAAAACAGCTACCATTACCACTTCTACGGACGCAACAGTTGGTCGTACAGTCAGCCAAACAGGGGATACCGATTCTACCAGTATGACAACGACCTCAGCTGAACGTAAGAGAGTGGGGTTGACGTTACAAGTTACTCCACAAGTAAACCGTGAAGGATATGTAACCTTGTATGTGCAACCGTCTTATTCGGACGTGGTAAGCTCTGGGTTTGATTTTTCACTAGATACTACCACGCGTGCAGCCTCTACGCTTGTTCGTGTTAAAAACGGGCAAACGGTAGTGATTGGCGGCTTATTAACTTCCCGCGAAACAGATCAAACCCGTAAGGTACCGCTGTTGGGGGATATCCCGGTGTTGGGATGGTTGTTTACAAGCCGTGCAAAAACCAAAAGCACGACGGATTTGGTTATCTTCATTACGCCGACTATTTTGGCGGAATAAGTGTGAGTTTGGATGCCTGTCCTCCTTTGTTGGAGGACAGGCATCTGCTATAGTAGTAGGGGTAAAAAATGGCAAAACAAATAGATGAAATTTTGATCGATCAAGGGATTATTACTGCGGAACAGGAAAAACAAGCGCAGCTTTACGCCAAACAAAATAATATACCAATATCCGATGCAATTTTGCGCTTCGGTTTTGCAACCGAAGAACAAGTGACGATTGCGTTATCTAAACACTTTGCTATTCCTTATGCTTCTAAAGAAAACGGTATTTTAGTACCGGAAAGGGAGCAAAATTTACAAGAGATTATTCCTGAAAAATTTGCGCGTGACAATATGGTTGTTCCGCTGTTTATGGAAGATGATTCCCTAGCAATTGCTTTGCTGGACCCTACCAACCTGTTTGTAATTGAAAATATTAAAATGATGTCTGGCAAACAGGTACAGCCTTTTATTACCTCTAAATCACAATTATTGGGTGTCATTGATAGCTTTTATTCAAATAAAAATTTATTAGAAGAAGTCCTTAACGAAACGATGCGTGCTCCGGATGCTGCTGCCGCATCAGAGGACGATGAAGATGTAGAAGTGACGGGGGTGTTGGATTTAGATCGGATGAGCCCCACGTCTTCTCAATACGTTAAGCAAGTAAACGCAATTTTGCGTCAAGCTATTTCTGAACGTACCAGTGATATCCATTTAGAATTATTTGACGAACGGGTTAGCTTGCGTTTCCGTATCGACGGTTCATTGTATGAACGAACAGCACCGGCTAAGGATGCTGTCAATGCGATTATTTCGCGTATTAAAATTTTATCTAAACTAGATATTGCAGAAAAACGTTTGCCGCAGGATGGAAGTTTTACCATTCGCTATCAAAACCGTTCTATTGAAGTTCGTGTTTCTGTATGTCCGGCTGTATACGGTGAGAAATTGGTGCTTCGTATCTTGGATAAAGGGACTGGGGAGATGAACGTAGATAAATTGGGGTTTGAACCGGCCCAAAAGAAAGCATTTTTAGAGGCTGCCAATTTACCCCATGGCCTTATTTTTTTAACGGGGCCAACCGGTTCTGGTAAATCTACTACTCTTAACGCAGTACTTACAACCATTCGTACACCGGAACTGAACTTTATGACCTTGGAAGACCCGGTAGAATACAAATTAGCCGGGATTAGCCAGGTGCAGGTAAAACCTGCGATTGGGCTTACTTTTGCGGCAGGTTTACGTTCCTTTTTACGTCAGGACCCGGATGTAATTTTGGTAGGGGAGGTCCGTGATAATGAAACCGCTGAGGCTTGCTTAAAAGCGGCATTAACGGGCCACTTGGTGCTTTCTACCTTGCATACGAACGATGCGCTGGGGGCGGTTCCTCGTTTAATTGATATGGGGATGGAACCCTTTTTGTTAGCAAACTCTCTTGCGTTAGTGGCTGCGCAGCGCTTGGTACGTGTTTTGTGCCCTTATTGCAAAGTGCCTCATGTCCCAGATTCTGCGACGTTAAACCGCATTATTCAAGAGGGACATTTAAACCCGCGCGACCGAAATACTTGGACGTTTTTTAAAGCGGTAGGGTGCCCTAAGTGTTTTGGTACAGGATATAGTGGCCGCCGGGCTATTTATGAAGTTTATCGTATTACGGAAGAAATGCGTAATATTATTTATAAAACGCAGGATTTGATTGAACTGCGTAAGGCAGCAGTCAACTCTGGAGCGCTTAACCTACGTGCCAATGGATGGCACAAAGTAGTACGTGGTATAACTACTGTAGATGAAATTCTAAGTATTACCACGGCGGATGAATAAATTAATGGTGTAGAGGATAGATCATGCCAAAATATACATACAGAGTTAGAGATGAGCACGGAAAAACATTTACCGGATCTTATACTACGGATAGCAAAGATCGGTTGCGTGCTGCCTTGCAAAATAAGGGTTATCTAGTACTGGAAATTACGGAAACAACAGGGGGATTGTTTTCAGGGAAGAGCACAACTGCCCGTCGTAAAGGGGGAAAAGTACCTGGGCATGTATTGGCCTTCTTTGCTGAACAGCTTTCTACGTTAATTGCGGGGGGCGTACCGTTGGTGCGTGCGGTGGACTTGTTAGGTCAATACTCAGCTAACCCAACGATGGGAATGGTTCTTAAGCAAGTAGCGCATGATATTGCGGGGGGGCAATCGTTACATGAAGCATTGGCCCAACACCCCAAAACCTTCAGCCACGTGTGGTTGTCTTTGGTGCAAGCGGGTGAAGTAGGGGGCCAAATTGCTGAAACCTTGATGCAGCTTTCCATCTATACCAAAACACAGGAGGGGATGAAAAGTAAGATTATTACAGCTATTACCTACCCGGCTATTTTGACGCTCGCTTCGGTGGGGGTATTGATTTACTTCATTGTAGGAATTGTACCCACTTTTGCCCAAATTTTTGAGGATTTTAATTTAACATTACCGATGTTGACGGTAATTGTTTTAAAAGTATCCAGTGTGATTACCAATCACGCGGTATCGCTTGTTTTAGGGTTTATAATCCTTGTAGCGGCATTTCGTTTTTACATTCGTACGCCGAATGGGAAAAAGCGTTGGCATTCGTTCCTGTTGACCATGCCCATCTTTGGTAATTTCTTGCGCAATATTTATTATGATCGTATGTTATCTACCTTAGCTACCTTGTTACGTAGTGGGGTTACGATTTTAAACGCGATTGGTGTATTGGAAGAATCTTTTGAAAGTAATATCATTATTCAAAACGCTTTGAAGCAGGTGCGTGCCGATGTGGCGGCCGGACGCTCCATTTCGGATTCATTTGCCAGTACGGGGGTGTTCCCAGGGTTAATGACTGAAATGATGAAAATGGGGGAAGAATCTGGTAAGCTGCCCAGTATTATTCAAACGCTTTCCAAATTCTATGCAGATCACGTGGATCAGTTTATTGCGCGTTTCTCGGCGGTAATTGACCCTATTTTGATTGTCAGTGTGGGGGTGCTCATTTGTATTATCGTTGCCTCTATCTTCTTGCCAATCTTTAAATTATCTCAGATTGGTAGCTAGTTGTTTAAGCGCACGCTTGACAAACAGGGATTGAAACCCCATACTTAAAGTAAGGAGTAATGTGTATGTATCACCCCAAAAAGACCGGATTTACCTTGGTAGAAGTGTTATTTGTGCTGGTAATTGTGGCGGCTGTGATGGCTTTTGCAGTGCCTTCTTATAAGCGCACGAAAGACCGCGCGGCCTATGATGCGGCTACAGGTATTTTGGTGGATTTGGGAAACGCTGTGCAGGCTATGAAGCGGGATTTGACGATGCAAGGGTATTCTTTTTCCACCTACCCTTTTCCTGCTAGTGGTTATCATAAAGAAGTTACTGGAGACGAATCGGTTAGTGATGTGGAGAGCCAGACGCTTAAAAGTTTTTTAAGCGTTTCTACAGCTGCTACGCGAGATACGCGCTTTGTGGGTAGTTTGTTTACATTTGGTTATATGGAACCATTTACTGCCAAAGGCTACAACTATTATGTGATTCGCAGTACTAGTGCTACCGTGTGTAATACAAAATGCCGTGTTTCAGGGGTGGTGGCGTGTATGTGTAAGAGTACTTTGAATAACTCGGATTGTTATTACGGGGCCGCATTTCTAAATACGGGGGATGTGAAACGCTTGGAAGGGAGTTCATGCCGGAGTTAATTATGTGTAAGAAAAAGGGATTTACGTTGCTTGAATTATTAATTGCGGCCGCCATTATTGCGGTACTGGCTATGTTTGCGACGCGGGCTTTTCGTCAATCAGCGTCGGACATTCGCTTGCAGGACGCGCAAGCACGGGCCAAAGTAATTGCGATGTCCGCGCATCGTATGAAAGTGGAATATCCAGGTGTTAAATTTTCTACAGCGGATGACGCGATTGGGCAAGTTTCAGCCCCTAACGGAAGTTATTGTTATCCTACAGCGGCTGCTGTAACAATACAAACCCTTGTTGATTGCGGATACTTGGATTATCGTCAATATGCCGCGGAAGTGTATGAAGAAACAGAGGACGAGGATACTTATGCTTCCAACTTTACAATGTTTTTCCCTGATGAGGATAGTTATAAAGTGTGTGTAAAGGGTAACACATCCAAAATTTTGGACAAGCGTTGTTATTGCACGGATGGAGAATCCGTAGATACCCCGACAAACTGTGGGGAATAGAGGTAAATAATGCGAAGCAAACAGGGATTTACGTTAATGGAAATTTTGGCGGTATTACTGATTTTGGCCGTGGTGGCCTCCTTCATGGTGCCCATGTTTCGTCGGGTGCGTGATGAAGTGCGCTATCAACAAGCGCGCTCTGCGGCACTAAAAATGGCAGATGCTATCCGTTCGTATTATCAAAATACCAAAGGATATGTGCCTGAAGGATGTATAGGGGAGGGAGGAAGCTGTGTGACGCCAGCCAATGCTGCTGCGGCAACCTGTTCCAATGTGGCTGCGACGGGGATCCCTTCTTCGGCCAGTGAAAAAAGCGTGAGCCTGGGGCAGTTATTTGCATGCGATTATTTATCCGTAAAGGATTTTACGGGACTTCCTTATAATTTTTCAAGCGACGCGGACTACATTTTCACCTCGGATGACCCCTATTTAGTGAAAGTGGATGCCCGAGAGGAGGCCGGCCCTAAGCATCAAGAGACATTTTATGTAAGTCGAGATATGACGATTAGAAACTCTTTATAAAGGAAAAGGGCCTATGAAAAAAATATTAAACGGTAAAACAGGGGTAACCATTTTGGAAGGTATAATTGCACTAGGCTTACTTGCCTTAGTGGCGGGGGGAGCGTTTGGGGTGCTTTTGTCGGCTTCTCGTCAAAATACGCAGCCGGATATCCGCGAAGAAATGGTATGGGCCGTAGAAAAGGCGCATGACAAATTGAAAGGGTATAATGGACAGGGGATATTACCTACAGATACAATACCCACTAATTCTCAATATGGATTGTGTGGAACCGCAACTTCTCCGGATAATTTCCCGTTGCAAGAAGGACCGCATGAGATTAAATGCTTGTTGCCACCCATTTGTGATCCCAATCAATCCAGTTTTACGTATGAGGTAGAGGATATAAATATGGGTATTCCTTCTACGGTGCATAGTGAGACCAGCAGTTTAAGCGGAAAGAAGATTACTTTTTCTATTACGTGTAATGGGTATAAGTTATGAAGAATAAGAAAGGATTTACATTGACGGAAATTTTACTTGCTATGATGATTATAGGGGTAATTGGTATTGCGCTAGCCGCACTTACGACGGCCTCTGTCCGCGAAAGTGGGGTGGGCCGCACCAAAGCAGTGTTGCGTGGCCAATTATCAATTGCTTTGCGCCAGTTGCGTCAGGATGTGTTACAATCTACCGATGTTAGCGCTAATGGAGGAAATTTAACGTTGACTCAGTCTGCACAGTTAGGGCCGGATCATGATACACAAAATACTATTTCCTACTCTTTTGAGGAAGGAAACACCAGTGTTGGAGGGGGAGCTAAAATTGGTGGTAGAATTTTACGAAATGAAGAAGTATGGTTAGACCATGTGAAATCCATTTCGGATGGTACTTTTACGTCTCCAGAATTTGCATTAGAAGATTCCGCTACAGGGGGAATTGAGTCCCGCTTACGGGTTCGCATCATTGTGGAAGTGCCCAGTGAGCCTATTGTAAATGACGTGATTGATGAAACTTTTGTACTGCCCCACGGTTTTGCAATTCAGCAAATGGCAGGAAATTAAGGGGGAACTATGTTGCACAATAAAAAAGGCATGGCTCTGTTACAAGTTTTGATTATTTCAGCAGTACTGGCGGGTTTATCGACTATGATTTTACGTGCTACGCTATCCCGCACCGTTATGGCACGGCAAACGCGTAAAACAGTGTCTGCGCAGATGGTAATTGAATCTTGCATGGCGGAAGTAAACGCATGGTGGGCTGTCAAAACACCGGAAGTATATGCCAATGATTTGGAGGACTGCCGTATATGTTCTGACGAAGATATTAGCTCCTGTTCCGATGATCAAGGAAAGCAATGGACGTGTACGGTGCCAGCACCCAACGGAGATTCTTATTCCGTTCGGGCGGATATGAGTAAGAATGTTGCCGATTCTCGTTGTCAAATAGAATACACAATCGTCAATGGTGTTTCTACCTTGTAAGAAGGTGTTTATGATTCGCTTGTTATTACCAGTGGTGCTACTATTTAGTTGCCTTGGGGTATGGGGGCAAGAAAAAGAGAATATAGACCCTAATATTCAGGTATCTAGTACAACCAGTGAAGCGCCCTCCTCTTCCATAGATTTGCTCAAGCAGGCAGCACAAAATAATTCACCGTTTGCGGCGCCTGCTTCTACGAAGCCGCCTCGTGTGCCGCGGGCCCGGGTAAAAACCCAACCTTCCACGACGACCGTTCCAGCGGTTCCTCCTCAAGCGCAACGTGCGTCTGCTGCGGGAAATACGTTAGATATGCCATTACCTTTGGGGGGAGCGGCTACCTCTGTACAAACGAAAGTTGCCCCAGTATCGACTCCTAACAAAAGCGCATCTAGCGAAACCGCTAGTAACAAAACAAATGCATTTATTTCTACCGTTTCTTCCACAGCGCCGGTAACTAGTAACCCGGTAGAAGACGAGGAAGAAGACGCGGCCGACGCCGAACTGGCCTATGCTGTAAAAATGCTTGAAAAATCAAAAGAAGAGACGCAGCGTGCACGTGGGATTCCGCCTCCAGCTGCTAAAAACAAACCGGCCAAGGTGCCGGCTGCCAATAAGGCATTTAATCCGAATGCATTTCGCCCTGGGGTGGAGTGGATTGCTTCCAAAAGCACACATTTTGATATTTACACGCAAAAGTCAACGGGTACTATTGGTTCTTCTAATATGGCACTTACTTTTGAAAGTGCGTATGATACGCTGCGCCGTTTTATTCCGTGGATGATGTCCGGTAAAGTAAAAGTATTTGTGTATCAAGACCATAATTCGTATTTACGTTATGAACCCGAAGCCAAAGCCTGGACGCAGGCCCTTGCCTATCCCACCCGTGGAGAGATTGTGGCGTATGACGAGCCGGGTTCAACGCAAGAATTAAAAAAGACGTTTGCACACGAATTAACGCATATTTTTACACAACAATTTTTTGATAAGCACAAAACAGGCCGCATCATGACGCCCACTTGGTTGGATGAGGGCCTGGCGGTATTTGTAGAAGATCAAATGTATTCCTCAAGACAAGGAGGAGGGCCGTGGGATAACGATTATCGTACCTTACGCTTTGAACGAGATCCAAAAACGATGGTAGCGAATTTTGGGTCTAACTCTATGTTTGGTAGCGGCTATAAGCCTAAACCGTTTGTGCCTGTTTCTCAGCGGGACAGAAAGGAAGTAGCTCGTCGTGGAAAACCGGTACGCTTGGTTGCCTTTGAGGATTTTATGCAGGAAGGTTCCTTGGAGGCGGCAGATGGTCAAAATAATGTGCAAAATTGGTATTTGCAGGCCTATTTAATGGTTCGGTTTCTACTCAATCCCGCGGGAGGAAGTTCGCCTTCTAACCGTATGCAATTTGAGCAATTTACCCGATTAATAGCGGAAGGGGAAGCGGTACGTAATCCTTCTACTGGATTTTTAGAACGGGATTCTCGTGGCAAACAAATTTATGAGCCGTATTCTGTAGAAAAAGCACTAGGCAAGGCTTACCGTTATGGTACAACGGCCTCTTTTGAAGATGCTTTTTGGCGGTGGCTCAATAAATAACGCAAACCGTGCTTATGATTTAGTAAGAAGGCTCCCTAAAGGGAGCCTTCTTAAATACAACGGAGAGAAATTTGATCACAAGTTGCCTAACGTGCGGCACTCGCGGCCCCGCCTTGTCCTACTCGCCTTTTGTGTTCGCCTGTGCGGCTCGCACGCAAACTCGCATAAGGCTGCGCCTTTCAAATCCCTACGCCACGCAAAGCAGTTTGCGTTACAAAGTTAAGGATTTGCCTTCCGGTAAAATTCCTGACGGAATTTTCCTGCAGGCCGGGCTCGCGGTACTCGCCTTTGCCTAACGGCAAAACTCGTACATCGCTGCGCCTTTCAAATCCCGACGCGATACCAAGCAGTTGGTATCGCTCCTCTCTCCATAAATTTAAAACCCCGCCAAAAGCGGGGTTTAAATTTATACGGAGAGGGAGGGATTTGAACCCTCGAAACCTTGCGGTTTACAGGTTTTCGAGACCTGCTGTTTCAACCACTCACACACCTCTCCAATTATACCGTTGCCGAGTGGCTGGCGCGGGTACCTACCCTATTATATCAAACTTCCATCAACGAGGGCTAGCATTACTTGGGTAACTGTTTTAAAAAGTGATCCACCGCTGCCGCTGCCCAGGCAAATTCGTCATGTCCACCGGTATTAGATAAAAAGCGATGTACGTTTGAAATAGTGTCCCCTAATTTGGCACTTTGTTGCCAGGGGAGCGTCTTATCTTCTTTGCTGCTGCACAATAATGTAGGCAGTGTGAGATTTTTAGTGAGCTGTGTATTGTCAAAACGATTAAACCATAAAAAAGGCGTTACAAAGGCGCGTACTAGGAGGTACATAAACGTGTGAGGTTGATATCCGTGAACTTGCCAGCTGGCAGCCATGTCCGGGGTGCTCAAAAAGGGACTTTGTAAGATAAGGGCTTTGAGGGACACTGCACGTGCCTTTTGCGCGGCAAATAAGGCGGCCGAGTTTCCAAGAGAGTGCCCATAAATAACTAGTTGGGAAGGAGCAATCCGTAGTTGCTGCAACGCATAAGTCAGTACCGTTTGGGCATCCTGTTGAAAATGACGCTGTGAGGGGGTTCCCTTACTATTTCCAAAACCGCGGTAATCAAACATTAAGATACCGTACCCTAAGGAAGTATAGGTATGTGCAAATGCAGAAAAATGAGAAATATTTCCTCCTCTCCCGTGAAAGAAAAGCAAGGTAGGAAATCCTGGGTGAGCCGGAACATAGATTCCCGTTAATGGGCCCGTTTGAACAGGCTGAAAATGTGCGGGCAAGGGCCAACACTTACGTTGCGGGCGAAAAATAATATGTGCGCCTACTTGAGCTAACACATACCATAATAATCCGAACAGCAAGAAAAACAGTATCCACATCATTATATCTATTATACCTCATTTCATAATATAGGTCCTATGGGGTATTAGGTCCAATGGCCCTTGCATTATAGGTTTGCAATAGGCATAATAAAGGCATGAAGAAACATATTGCCATATTATTAACTATTAGTTGCCCGTTAGTGGGTTATACTCAAGGAGTATTCAAAAATTTACCGCGTTCGGTACGTCCTTCCAATGGGGCAAAACGGGCGTATGTATCTCCCGTTACTACGGTTTCTAAACGTCTATCAAGCCGTGTAGAGCGTGTGGTGGCTACTCAAACAGGGGCTATTAAGCAAGGGGTAAAGACTGTGCCCCAATCGGCCAATCGTAGCCGTAGCGGATATTTATATGCTGGGATACCTGTAGGAATATTTTTACGCGATAAAGCAGCTGCCTTGCCCAAACGAAATTTGCTAAATAAGCGTTATCCGTCCGGTTTGTTGCAGGAGGAACAACTCATCAGTGACTGGCTGGAATATTTTAAAAACGGATACTTCCAACCGCGCGACCAGGTAGAGGCCATTGAAGGAATGAGTCCACGCCAGATGAATAATATCATTGAATATTTATATTATATGCCGCTGGAAGAAGCCAAAGAGGTCATTTTGCATCCATTACGGGATACGGGACGCTTGCCCGATTTTATGTATCAAGACAAGCTGATTCCGGGAACCCAGCGCTTGCCCGCAGGTTACTATAAAAATAAATTTAACGAAAACGTGGCTACTTTTGTTAAATTGGCGGAAGAGGACGGCACTATTTTTACGCACAATGCCCAGCTTAAAGAATTGATGAGTACGATGAAGGACTATTCGTTTAAGCAAGGTTTTGCCTACACCAATGCGCCTGAACTTACAAATGGCTTACGTAAAAATTGGGAGGCGCTGTATGCGGAAATCAGTAAACCAGGTGTAAATGGAGCCAACCGGGCCCTTGTAAATGATTTATGGAACCGTCCCGTTAGTTTGACGGGTGGTAAAACGATTAGTTTAAAAGAATATTTTACCCAAACCCGTAAAACGAAATTTGAACAAGCGGCCGTACCGGAATTTTATTTAAATAGTCCCAAATGGGTAGCCCTAGAAAATGAGAGACGTAATTTAATTGCAAATGAGTATCCATTTTCGCTCGATGATGCCAGCGCATTTAACAAAATACATATGCGTCTGGTGTTGGGTAATGTAGATAAATACTTAACGCTGGAACAGTTCGGCCAAATGATGACGGGTTTATACC
The DNA here is from genome assembly GCA_045604045.1 of Elusimicrobiaceae bacterium. Lineage (GTDB taxonomy): Bacteria > Elusimicrobiota > Elusimicrobia > Elusimicrobiales > Elusimicrobiaceae > Avelusimicrobium. The sequence continues at coordinate 24,534 of JAZUNI010000087.1, forward strand.
AAAAAACCCATGGTCAGGACCGTTTAAGCGCTCTAGAAAAAATGGCTCGTTTGGAACAACGAGAATCTTTGCAAGGGGTCAGTTCTTTAAAACCCTCCTCTACCAAGATTCGCATTAACAATTTTGAGAAATTAGGGGGGGTCTGTCAAATGGCAATTACGGATGGTGGCTACATGGGTCGGGTAGAAGCCGGTTATGATGGTACCAGTTTGGTGGATCGTTATGAGCCAAGAATGTTTGACAAGGTGCGTGTGGTAACTTTTGATATGAAGACCTTGCAACCCCGGGTGGTTACGCTGGATAAAATATCTTATGTGGAAGATTTAAAAGAGCCTGATATAGAAAAAGTACGTGCTAGTTCTATGGTGGGAGATGGTATTGATGAGTCCCGGGATGTACTGAGCGTAGAAAGAACAGAGCAGGCCTTGCGTAATATTCGTCATTTGAAAGCAACAGTATATCCTTATGGACGTATTAGTGATCCTTCCCAATTCCCTTATATGCGTGGAGGTGGATTAGCCGGTTATTTGGCGTTGTTTACGCCGGATTTTTATCCTATTAAAACGGTTTCTTTGTGGCGTAAAGTGGATGAACATTGGAAGCGGGTTCCAACGCATTTTGTACGCAAAGAAGTACTTACCTTAGCGGGTTTTGTACACCGTGATTTTTTAACTTTCACAGAACAAGTGCAAGACCGTATCGTGGAAGAGTAACTTTAACATACGTGATTTGCAATGAAACTCCCCGAGCTTACGCCCGGGGAGTTTCATCTTGTACCTACTCATTTTGTGGATAAAGTTGATTGAACAAAGCACAAGTGCGTGTTCCGGGAGTATCTTGGTCCGGGCCTGTGGCATCCATTTCCATACAAAAAGTACCCCACATGTTGTTACAATAGTCTGATTGAATAAGATATTGTCCACTCGTCGATCGAGCCTCTACAAACACACTAATGCCGTTACATACAATATCTGCACCGATTTGGTAAGTGAAATTGGGGCTAGAAACTGCCACATCTAACCGGTTTGTCCAATCTTTGATGTTTCCGCTCAGTCCATGTTCCAGCAAATAGGCTTGGGCGGCCTGCTGAAGCGTATGGATATTGGTTAAAGCCTCGGTAAACCGGGCTTTTTGGACGGCCTTTTGATATTGTGGCAAGGCGACCACGGCCAAAATACCAATGATGAGTACAACCACTAAGAGTTCAATTAACGTGAACCCATTTACAGCTTTTTTTCTGTTTTTCATAAACAGCTCCTTATTGATTAGTTTCCAATTTTTTGTTTGTTAGACCAGCGAAAACGGCTATTGCTTGTTGGACATCTTCTCATCCCCAATTAGCAGCAGCCGTGGTTTCTAACGTAACAAGAAACACTAAACACAAGAAAATGGGTTTCGAGGGCCCACGTTCTAGTGTCTATAACGACTGTTTTGGAGAGAAGATGTTTGCCCGCAGGCAAAGATCCGTTTCTTAAACGGTTCCAAAACAAATAAATTGTAGTTAAAGTATAACAAAAAACCTATCTTGTTTCAATTTCGATAAAATAACTAAAAGCAGAAATAAGGCCGTAGGAATATACCTCTAGGCGATGGAACACAGCAAATTAGAGGGGTCTACTCTTTAAAATCCATGTTGTTTCTTCACTGCTAGTGTAAAGCCCCTATTAAGGTTGTGCATAAAATAATTAGGCTAATTTTTGAGGTGGTATTTTTTGCAAATTGGAAATTTTTTAAAAAATGCTTGACAAATTAGTTTAAAAAGATTATATTATAATTAGCTCATTTGGATTAGTGCCAACTAAGTAGAAATGACTAGACAATAAAGAACCCCCATGTAAATGGGGGTTCTTTGTCAGTATAATTACTTAAAAAGGAGGCCCACTACGTGGATTTTTTCTTAATAAGAGCAAGGGCTTCTTTGTGGGAGGATATTTCTCCGGTCCACTGGGCTTTACGTACTTGAATCAGTAGTTTGGCAATGTTGCGCCCATAAATACCCATGTCTTTTAAGTCTAGTCCTTTTAAAAAGCAGGTCTCTAACGCGTGAGACGGAAGATTCGGGAAAAATACCCGCAAAATCCGCTGCTGAAAATCGGTCAAACGTGTTAAAGGGCTCATGCGTTCTTGTTCTACTTTCCAGGCCTCTTTAATGGCTTGCGAAACTTCCTTGGCTACATGTAAACTGCGTAAAAATCCTTCCCCATTATCTCCCAAGGAGCAGGTAAGTAGGCCTAGGCGTTCTTCTTTGGTTTGCAATTTTTCCAGGCCATCGTGCCAAGTAAGGCTAGGCCAGGCAAATTTAAGTAGATCATACTGAATTAAAAAGTCAAAAATGGGGCGAATCTTTTCTTCAGTTAAGATTTTCATAAATTCTTGGCTAAACCGTTCGCGGGAAATAAGTAGCGGTGCTTGTTCCCGGTCTGCCGTTAAGAAAAGTTGTTTGGTAATAGGGGCGGCTCTCCAGCCGAAACGTCCGGCAAAACGCACGCCGCGGTACATGCGGGTGGGATCATCAAAAAAGCTTTTCTCATGGAGTACGCGCAATAGGCCCGCGTCAATATCTTTGCGGGCGCCATACGGGTCCACACTTTTGCCAAAAGAGTCCGGCATGATAGAGAGTGCCCAGGCGTTTACGGTAAAATCCCGGCGGAATAAATCCTGCTTTACGTCTCTAGTAAAAGAGACTTGCGGCAGCGCTCCAGGGTGGGGATATACTTCGTGGCGTAAGCGGGCCAGATCTAACCGAAGGCCATTTTCTAAATTTACTTTATAAGTGCCAAATTTAGAAAATTTGCGTTTGGTGCCGCCCCACATTTTAAGACAAAAATTAGCGACTGATTCCTGGGTGCCGTCAAACGTAAGGTCCAGGTCTACCGTGTTGCGCCCAAGGTAAAAGTCCCGCACGGCGCCACCTACAATCCAGGCATTTAAGCCTAGTTTCTGGGCGTAAGTGCCAATAGTTAAAAGTAAATCGTGGTATTTTTCGGGGATGATCTCGCTCATAACAACACCGGGGGGTGGGCCCCGCCCGCGCTCATGTGATCTTTAAAATTAAGCAGTAGCGTGGAGTTAAGTCCGCTTTTAAGTACCTTGGCCGCAGCAACGGCGTAATCGTTAGCCGTAGTGCCTGTGGCCGGTGCGGGTACATATAGCGGAAAGTGATGTTCCCGTGCATAGGAAGGTTTTAGACGTGCCACTTCAAATCCTAGGGTAGCAGCCGTGGCAGCTACTACTTCGGACTCGGCAGTTATCTCTTCCTCATGATGGAGTAGCTGCTGCAGTTCCTCTAATCCGAAAACGGACAGGGGGAGATAATCCATGTGCAGCTCTTTTAAAAGGGTATTTTTGATGATTTGGTAATCATGTTCAATCTTTTCCTTGAGTTCGTGTTCCCGCGCTTTATCTTTGGGAGAGAACACAAAGGTCAGTAGCTCAGCCGGGGCATCAAAATAAATAATTTCACCATCGTGGTGGAAATAGGTGCCGCACTCCGGGCAGCGCACTAAATTGAGTTCGCCGCCCAGGATGGCAGATTTTAAATCGTCATTTTCATCGCCGCGCACTAAGGACCAATACGTTACGTCAAAGGGTTCACACCCGTGAGGACAGTGGGCAGCCTCTTCATTTTGTAAGGATCTCATGGCTTTATTTTAATAAAAATGAATTATTTTTTTCAAGAGCAACAACGAAATAAGTCAAATTGAGAAGAAAAAATGCCCCGCATGGGGAAAATAGAAAGCTGTGGTTTTCAAAGCAATTTGGCTTAGTTCTAGGCGTGAAAAGGCGAAGTATACTGGGCGCAGCGGCGCGGTAGCGCCGAGGTATTCGAGCCTTTGAACAACAACGAAATAAGTCAAATTGGGAAGAAAAAATGCCCCGCATGGGATTCGAACCCGTATCACTGGTTCCGAAGACCAGTACTCTATCCAGTTGAGCTAACGGGGCATATTTTTATTGTAGCAATTTATACGCATCCAGTAAAAAGAAACTTTACAGTGTTTTCCTCACCTTAAATATGCTACAATAGAAATAACTAATTTAAACCGAAGGAGATCTCCCTATGGGTGGACATTCACACTGGGCTGGTATTAAACACAAAAAGGCCCTCGTAGACGCAAAAAAAGGTAAAGTATTTACCAAAATCTTACGCGAAATTACCATCGCTGCCAAAATGAGCGGCGGTAACCCCGATCAAAACCCGCGCCTTCGAAAAGCAGTAGACGATGCGCGTGCGGCTAACATGCCTTCTGATAACGTCAAACGCGCTATCATGAAAGGGACGGGGCAGCTTCCCGGCGTTTCTTACGAAGAAATTACCTATGAAGGTTATGGCCCTGGTTCCGTGGCTATCATTGTAGAATGTACGACCGATAATAAAAATCGTACGTTCTCCGAAATTCGCAAAATTTTCACCAGCCACGGTGGTTCTATTGGAACAGCGGGCTGCGTGTCGTACATGTTTAAAAGCAAAGGCATGGTCATTGTGAAAAAAGATGACATCAGCGAAGATGATCTCATGAACCTCGCCTTGGAAGCCGGCGCGGAAGATGTACGTAACTCCGGTGATGTGTACGAAGTAATCACCAACCCGGATATGGCCGAACTGGACGCGGTGAAAAAAGCCATTGAGGCCAAAGGCATTACCCCGGTATCTGCCGATTTGACCATGATCCCGGATACGGATGTTTCTATTACCGACGAACATACGGCTGAAACACTGATGAAAATGTTGGAAGCATTAGACGATCACGACGATACCAAAAACGTCTATGACAATTCCGACATCCCCGAAGACATTGCCGCTAAATTAGAAGCTTAAGAGGTCTTGTGACCGCTAAAACGACCACCGTTTTAGGCATAGACCCCGGTTTAGATAGAACGGGATGGGCCATCCTAACAAGGGACGCCCGTTCCGTTCTTTCGCTTATTGCGTGCGGGTTAATCCATACGGATGCCGGGCAAGAATTACCTGTGCGTTTGGAATTCGTTCATAAAGAAATGCAAAAAATCTTGGCCCAGTATCAGCCGGACCAAGTAGCCATGGAGCAAAACTATTTTTTAAAGCGTGCGCAAACCATGGCTAACACGGTAATGACACGCGGGGTGATTATCCTGGCGTGCCAGCAGGCGCAAAAACCCATTACGTTTTATTCCCCCAAACGTGTCAAACTGATGATATGCGGCAGCGGCAGTGCAGATAAAAAACAAGTGCAGCGCATGGTGCAGTTGACGCTAAACTTAAATAAAGTGCTTAACCCCGACGACACGGCCGACGCCGCCGCCATTGGCATTTGTCACCTCAAAACGGCCCCTTTGAATAATATGCTTAATGTAAAAGCGGCGTTTTTAGAGAAACTTAAAGCGGCCCGGGAACAACAGGTTAAAAAGAAATAATTCTTTATCGGTTAATATTTATACTGAGTATAAGGTCCGTTTTTACTATGGGTGCCTTGTTGGCGGTCCGTTTCTTGTTGACAAATTTTATGCCGTACGGGAGACTCTTCAGAATCCCACACTACACAGTATTTTGTTCCTTTTTCATAATAATAGGTCAAATAATGAATGTTTTTTTTCGTCAATGAACAACCCCATGCCGTGCAACCTGATTGTTGTACAATGTAACATCTGGCCTGGCTGGGGAAATCAAGGGCTAAATCATTCAAGCTACATGCATATTGTCCATGTTCTAAATAATACAAATGTTGCGCATGTGTAAGAGCATTTCCTGTTGCCTTTAAAGTGGCGTATCGACTTTTTTCCACAGCCAATTGATACTGCGGTACCGCCCCCGCCGCCAAAATACCGATGATGAGTACAACTACTAATAATTCTATTAGTGTGAATCCTACTTTTGTTTTTATGTACATGTTTTCTCCTTATGTTGAAAGTACAAAAAAAGACGACGAACTATCGCATAAGCCATTTCACTAACCCGTGCAATAACCGTCGCCCGCCTACCCCCGAAGGGGCAGGCGCAAAAGCAGACGATTATTTGGTGGAGTGAAATGTGCTTGGCCGTGTGGCCTTGCTTTGCGCAGGCTTTCCCTGCACTTCCAACCAATAATCTATAATTTTTAACTACTTTTCTATTGTAACATAATTTTTAGTCAGTTGTTTTAGACATTCGCGCGCGTACGAAAAAAACTGCGCTAAATCCCCGTAAAATTGCTAGAATACTAGTATGGAAATTATTGTTTTAATTCCGGTACTGTTTTTTTCAATTATCTTGCATGAGTTTGCCCACGGTTACGTGGCCTACCGCATGGGGGATGATACCGCTTATTTAAGCGGACGCTTAACGTTAAACCCTGTTTCGCACGTGGACCCGGTAGGTACGATTGCTGTGCCGGCGGTGTGCTGGCTTTTTGGGTGGCCGCTATTTGGGTGGGCTAAACCCGTGCCGGTAAATCCCATGCGTTTGCCCTCCCCGCGTAAGGATATGGGCAAAGTGGCCTTTGCAGGGCCGGCCACGAACTTGCTGCTAGCAGCCTTATGTGCCGGGCTTTTAAAACTGGCTATTGTTTTTCAGGGAAATTTGAGTCAACAAACGACGGTAGGCCTGGCGCACATTTTACAGTACGGGCTTTTTATTAACGTATTTTTAGCCGTATTTAATTTAATCCCTATTCCACCGTTAGATGGGGGACGGGTGCTTACTGCCCTTTTACCCGTGCAAAGTGCTATTGCGTATGATCAGTTTGTGGGCCGTTATGGGATGTGGATTGTGTTTGCACTGATTTTAACAGGTGTTGTGAAATATATTATATTTCCGCCGACGTTTTTTATTGTAAGCGGACTAGCTAAAATTTTTGGTTTATAGAGGTTTTTATGGCAGATAACAAAATTGTACTTTCCGGGATGCGCCCAACGGGGAAACTACATTTGGGCAATTTCCATGGGGCGTTAAAAAATTGGGTCGCCTTGCAAGATAAATATAATTGCTATTTTTTTGTGGCGGATTTACACTCGCTTACTACCGCCTACCAACATACAGAAAATTTAGCCCAAAATAGCGAAGATATGCTCATTGACTGGCTAACCGCCGGGCTAGATCCGAAAAAATGTACGATTTTTATTCAAAGTGATATACCGGAAGTAAGTGAACTAAATACGCTGCTGGGTATGATTACTCCCTTGGGTTGGCTGCTACGCAACCCGACGTATAAGGAACAAATCCAAGAACTGTTAAAGCAAAAATACGCCGGGCAGTTAGACGAAAAAACCTTAGGCGAAAAGGTGGCCTCTATCGCGGCGGATGACGAGATTTCCTGCTTTGGCTTTTTGGGCTACCCGGTGTTGATGGCGACGGATATTCTTATTCAACAAGCCAGTTTTGTGCCGGTGGGGAAAGACCAAACCGCGCACTTGGAAATTGCGCGCGATTTGTCCCGCCGTTTTGCTGAAATTTATGGAGAGCAAGTATTTACCGAGCCGCAGCCCCTATACACTACGGTAGCCCGTGTGCCGGGACTGGATGGACGGAAAATGTCTAAATCCTACAATAACTCTATTTTTCTAGGGGAAGATTTGGAAAGTGTACGCAAAAAAGTAATGACCATGTTTACCGACCCCAACAAAAAAGGCAAAAGCGACCCAGCCAACCCGGAAGGGTGCGTGGCCTTTGCTTTCCATAAAATCTATAACCCTAATTGGCAAAAACGCTGCGAAGAATGCAAAGCCGGTGCGCTAGGCTGTGTGGCGTGCAAAAAGGAACTTTTTGCCCTGATGGAACCGGAACTGGCCGCCTTTAACGAACGGCGCAAAACATTTGAAAACGACAAAGCGCAACTGGCACAAATTGTATTGGTCGGCAAAGAAAAAGCCCGTGCCAACGCCGCGGCCACGTTAACGAAAGTGAAAAAAGTCATGCGGATTATTAAATAACTATGATTACAAATGCCCCTACTCCAATCAATGTGCACATCAACGTCTTTGAAGGACCGATGGACTTGCTGCTGCACCTGATCAAAAAAGATAACCTGGATATTTGTGATATCAATATCGCCGAAATTACCACGCAGTATCTAGATTATCTAAACGTAATGAAGGAGCTAAATTTAGAAGTAGCGGGCGAATTTTTGGTTATGGCTAGTACCTTGATGCAAATCAAGGCCAAGACGTTACTTCCCTCCCAAGCCCCTACCACCGAAGACGAAGGCCCTAACCCCATGAAGGAGCTGGTGGCCAAACTGGTGGAGTATCAAAAATACAAAGAAGCCAGCAAGTATTTAAATGAAAAATTAGAAGAAAATAAAGATAAATTTTATCGGGCTGCCCCTATTTTTGACAATGGCGAAAAAGTGCTTAACTTGCAACTGTTTGATTTGCTTGCTGCCGTCAAACGCGCCTTTGACCGATTGGATGAGCGCAAACGCATTGAACTACTAAAGGTAGAAGAATTCCCTATTGAGTCTAAAATGGAAAAAGTGGTGACTTTGTTTAAAAACCGCGAATGGGTACTGCTTGACGATATTTTTGTGGGAGAAACCAAAAAGCGTGGCGTGATTACGTGTTTTATGGCGGTGCTGGAACTGATGAAGATAAAGAAAATTATCGCCCGGCAAGATGAGCGTAAAGGACACATCCGTATATATTTAAACCCGGAAAATAAAGACAAAGATTTTAAAACCTTAATGCACGGTGAAGAAGCTTAATGCAGGAGAAATTTATGACTGAAGAATTGCAAGAAAAACAACAAACTTCGCTCCCGGAGGTAGTACCATCAGCTGAATCAGCTGCCGTTGCAGCAAGTGGCGAAGCGGTAGAAACTCCTGCGTTACTAGAAAGCGAGGATTTGCAAAAAATTATTGAAACATTACTTTTTATCACAGATCGCCCGGTAAAGGTTTCCCGCTTGGTGGATGTCATCGAAAACACCACAGCCAAACAAGTGCGTGAAGCTATTTCCAAATTGCAGGATGATTATACCGTGCGTGGCAGTGCTGTGCAAATTATGGAAATTGCCGGCGGGTACCAAATGTGTACCAAGCCCGAATACGGCCGTTGGGTACGGCGGCTATATAATGAAAAAATGACAACGCGTTTGTCTAATGCCGCTCTAGAAACCTTGGCCATTATTGCCTATAAACAACCACTCACCCGGGCGGAAATGGAGGCAATCCGTGGGGTAGATGTAGCGGGCCCATTGGAAAAATTGTTGGACCGTGGGCTTGTGCGTGTAGTGGGCCGCAAGGACACGATTGGCCACCCCATGGTATACGGAACAACGGACGAATTCTTGCGCATGTTTGGCCTAAATAAAGTGTCCGAACTGCCTGATTTACAAGTGTTTGCTGCCAAAAATATAGAAGAAAAACAAGAGGATTTGCCGTTTGGCGAACCTTTGCCCCCCTTGGGTGAGCCTCGCATTATCCCGCTAGAGGAACTAGAAGGGGAAGAAAAATTTGAGGCGTTGGATACTTCTACGCCCGATCCATTTTTTAAACGTAATAGTTATAACAAAGGGGATTTTGTATTAACGGATGTGGAAGCCATGGTTGATAAGACGACAGCGGGTTTGCCATTCGAATCTTCTGCATCGCTACAATCTCAAGAAGATTCTGCGAAAATGCCCGCTGAACAACCACAAGAAACATCCAATCAGGAGGAAGAAAAATGAACATCGTTTTAGCTGCTAGTGAAGCATTCCCGTTTTGTAAAACTGGAGGACTTGCCGATGTGGTCGGTGCTTTATGCCAACAATTTGCCGGATATAAGGGCAACAAAGTACTGCTTTTTTTGCCACACTATCGCAACATTGTGCGGGTATCTTCCCTTAAAATTGTGCCCGGGGTGTATTTAATCCCGGTGGGGGATAAAATTGAGCAAGCCTCACTTTCCTACATCAACTGGGGTAATGTCCTTGTATTTTTTGTAGGCAACCGCAAATATTTTGATCGGCCCGATTTGTATCGCACCAAAGAAGGGGAATTTCAGGATAATGATGAACGGTTTATTTTCTTTAACCGCGCCGTGTTGGAAGGATGCAAATTTATTGGTTTTAGACCAGATATTATTCACTGCCACGATTGGCAAACGGGGTTCATCCCAGCCTATTTAAAAACCGTGTATAAATTGGACGCTTTTTACACCCGTACGCGCTCGCTGTATACCATCCATAATATTGCCTATCAGGGGCATTATTCGTATACGGCTTTTCGTAAAGCAGGTTTTCATCCGGTGGATTATACCCCTGAAAAATTTGAATATTATGGTGGCATTAGTTTTTTAAAGAGCGGCTTGGTATTTGCAGATAACATTAATACCGTAAGCCCCAATTATGCCCGGGAAGTGCAAAACGATCCGGCCATGGGTTTTGGGTTAGATGGCGTCTTACGGGCCCGCAGTAAAAATTTTTGTGGTATTGTAAACGGCATTGATACCGATATATGGGACCCGGAAATCGACCCCGTGCTTTCCGTGGGGTATGATGCGAGTGAGGCCGAACGTGGCAAGCGTGCTGCCAAGCGAGCACTTCAACAACAATGTAAATTAGAACAGGAGGATGCCAAACCGCTAATAGGTATTGTGTCTCGCCTAGATTATCAGAAGGGGTTAGATGTAGTAATTCCGCTCATAGAACGACTCAAAAAACAGGCGCAATTTGTAGTGCTTGGTATGGGAGACCCCATGTTAGAAAAAGCGTATCAAAGTTTAGCGCGTGCCAATGCGGGTGTGGTAAGCTATAACGGGCGCTTGGATGAAGAATTGGCCCACAAAATTTATGCCGGGGCTGATTTGTTTTTAATGCCGTCGCGATTTGAGCCGTGTGGCCTTTCCCAGTTAATCGCTATAAAATATGGTACGCTCCCGGTAGTTTCTAAGGTGGGGGGACTGGTGGATACGGTGATCGGTTTTAATGGCAAAAATGAAAATGTCGCCACTGGTTTTTTTATTGAGTCATTCACGGAAAAAGGTATTTATAATGTGGTAGAAAAAGCGTTAGAAATTTATAAAAACCGTGTGTTGTGGGATCGTCTGGTTCGCAATGCGATGCGCACGGACGTATCGTGGGATAAATCAGCCCAGGCTTATTTGGATTTGTATCGTAAAACAATAGTGTAACTTATGAAGTTTAAAAAAGTAACCCTTTTGGCGAGTTTGTTGGTGGGCCTGTGCCTGCAAGTACATGCGGCGCCTGTAAAAAATGTAATTTGGCTCATCGGGGATGGTTTGGGGCCAGAAATCTTGGGTTTTTGGATGCAGGGAGTCCGCTATGGAAAATTGACTGGATATCCATCGGGAGTTTCGCATACGGAAACGCTGATGAACCGTGCAGTATGGGGTATGTTTTTCAATAATACCTATGATACGATTGTTACAGATTCTGCTGCCGCAGCTACGCAAATGGCTACTGGAAGATATTCCCGACCGTTGTTTATCGGGTTAGATTATCAAGAACAGTCGGTACCAACTTTATTGGAAGTGGCCCGTCAGCATGGTAAGGCCATTGGAATTATTAGTGATACTTATGTAACGGATGCCACCCCGGCTTCGTTTACTGCTCACACACTTACTCGGCGTAATAAGTATGATATTGCGCGGCAGCAAATTGAATTGGCTCCTGAAGTAATTTTGGGGGGAGGACTCCAATATTTCAATCAAAAAGAAAATAAAAATTTATTACAAATTGCTCGTCAAAAAGGCTACCACGTGGCACAAAACAAAAAACAGTTATCCAAGATCAAGCAGGGCCCTGTATTAGGGTTGTTTGCCCAGCAAGCTATGCCCATGGCAGTGGAGCTTTATAAATATTCGCAAATGCCTTCTCTTACGCAAATGGCCCAGAAAGCCGTAGAACTGTTAGAACAAGACACGGATGGATTTGTGTTGATGGTAGAGGCGGGTAAAATCGATTGGGCTGCCCACGCCAATGATCCTGGCTCGGTATGGGCTGAGATGAAAGTGTTTGATGAATTAGTAGGCTATTTGATTGCATATGTAGAGAAACATCCGGATACTTTGTTGTATGTTAATGCGGATCATGATACGGCCTTAGGAAGTTTTGTCTACCAGCAGCTGGATAAAGCAAAAGCAGCCATCAAAACAGCGCAAGGGGAAGTTCTGTACGACAATAATACCGATTATGCTTCATTTAGTGCTTATACATTATTTGAAAAACAAAAACGTAGTTTGTATTATGTTTATAACGAGCTAAAAGCCTTGCCGGTAGAAAAACGCACGCCGGAAATAGTAGAAAAAGCGCTTTCTGATGCATTGGGGTATAAGGTGGATATCAGTCAGTTTGAGGATTTGACAAGTTTAAAAGGAATTTTTGAGCAGCTTAATGCGCAGCGCGGGATGAGCTATGCGACGATGAATCACTCGGCAGCCCCAGTTATTAGTTTAGCTTATGGACCGGAGGCAACGCTTTTTAGTGGTATGTATCATAATACAGATATATTTTCACGCTTAACTCGCGTATTAGGATGGACGCAAAATTGAGGATGATATGGACGAATTATTTGAGCCTGAAACAAATAAGAAGAAACAGCCTAAACAGTTAGGACGTTTGTACCGTAAAGTGTTTTTGTTAGTGTTTGCTATTGCTTTGCTAGCTCAAAGCATGTTATTGATAGAAAAAGGTTTGGCAGATTATTACCGTACGCTGCAAAACTCCTTTAAAGTGCTTTTGACGATAGATACGCCGACGGATTCTGATACCATGCAACAATGGGAAAATTCCCTCAGTCAAACGCAGGATATAACGAGTGTGCGCTTGCTCTCACCAGAGGATGCACTAACGGTAGTTCGGCATAAAAATCCGCAACTGGTGGATGCTTTTTTACTTATGGGAAAGAACCAAATGCCGGCTTATTTTGAGCTTACTCTTTCGGTTCCTGCTATCAATAATATTCGTCCATTTATTGATAATTTAGGGACAGCATATGAAGAATTAACTCCACATTATAATGCGCAACATGCCCAATTACTATTTGAAGTGGGGTTGTGGGTAAAACTTTTGCGGTTGCTGGGTGGAGTGGCACTGCTAGCCTTTATCGCTTTTATGTTTTTGGTAGAAGCTACTCCTACGGAACAAAGCCATGCATGGGGAGGACTATTTTCGGGCTTGCTTGCGGGCGTGCTTTCCGGTGGATTGGTTGTGGTCTTGGTTTACCCTACGGGATTATTATCCACTGTTGTGTATCATTTTACTACATGGCCCCGCCAAGCGGTGCTTGTGGTATTTTGCGGACTTTTGGGATGGACATTTTCCAAATGGCAAAAATTTTAGGTTTGTGGATGGCTTTTCTGCTGGTTACTTCATCTGTGTGGGCAGATGAGGCGACGCAACGCAAGCAGGAGCTGGCTAAATTAAAGACACAAGCTCAAAAAAAAGAAGCTGAGCTTAAAAAATACCGAGAGCAAGAAAAGAAAATTTCAAAAGAAATTTCTGACTTAAAAACGCAAAAAGCTAAAGCAGAAAAACTCAAAAGTAAAGTGGAAATGGATATTTCCATGGTGGAGCAAAATTTACTTTCCATTGAAGAAAAGAGAGCCGCGTTAGAACGCAGTATGCCGATGTGGAATGCTTTGGTATGGCAGGAATTGAATGATTATTATATGACACCTGCTTGCAACGTGTGTGCTCAAGAACCGGTGGAGGTGGATTTGTTTATAGATCGGGCTTTAACGCATAAGGCGATGTTTGCACTTGCTCTGCAAGATGAAAATAAAACTGCAAAAGAACGGTTTGCTTCCTTTACAGAGCAAAATAAAACATTACAGGCACAAAGTAGTAAATTAAAAAAAGAACAGGCCTTCATTTCACAATCTTTTCAAAAAAAACAGCAAGATTTAGATGTGACGAAACGTAAAGTGGATGCTGTACGCAAAGAAATGAATGAACTTAATAAATCGGCTACGGAATTAAATAATTTATTAGCTTCTTTTGAACGTAAACGCAAGGAGGCTAGCAAGCATATATCTTCTACTAGCAAGACAGTTGGGCCAAAATTAAGTATTCCGGCTCATTCGCTGCCATGGCCGGTACAAGGACGAGTGATCAGCTCCTTTGGTAAGGAATACCGCTCGGATTTAAATACATGGATTTTTAGAGAAGGTATCAAAATTGCGAGTACTTCTGCAATGCCGGTACGTGCGAGTGCTGCTGGTAGTGTGATTTATGCGGGATTGTTTCGCTCCTATGGCAATGTTGTAATTATGGATCACGGGAAGGGATTTTTTACGATTTATGGATTTTTGAAAGATATTCAGGTATCTGTTGGAGACAAAGTAGACACCCAGGGAATAGTAGGAACGGTTGGAAAGGATGCACAAGCATCCTCCGGTACAGGGCAATACGCCGTATATTTTGAAATTCGCCAAGGGACTACTGCCATTGATCCATTAGATTGGTTAAAATAAGAGGAAATTATGAAAAGCAAAAAATTAAATAGATGGATAGCATGTGCCGCCGTATTATTCTTTTTGGGAACGTTGTTTCCTTATGCTTATGGTGCGGTAGATAACAGCCTGAAAAAGTTGCGCATGCTAGTAGATGTATTGGAATTTGTAAAAGAAAATTATGTTGAGACAACAGATACTGACCAATTAGTGGCGGGTGCCATTAAGGGTGTGGTAGGTGAGCTGGATGATTTTTCCGCGTATTTAGCGCCCAGGGATTACAAAGAATTAAAAAATGATACAAAGGGGGAATTTGGCGGATTGGGTATTCGCTTGCAAAAAGTGGACGGATTTATTACGGTTATGACCCCTATGCCGGGTACGCCGGCATTTAAAGCGGGGATTATGCCGCAAGATCGTATTTTGTTTGTAGATGATAAAGACGTAACCGATATGAAGTTGGATGAAGCCGTTACGCTAATGCGCGGAAAAGTGGGTAGCAAAGTAAAACTGACATTAAGCCGCAAAGACGATTCCGGCGAATATAAAAAAATTCCGGATGTTACCTTAAAGCGTGCTACCATTGTGCCGGAAGTAGTTTATCACCGCATGTTGCCCAATCATGTAGGCTACGTGTATTTGGTAGATTTTTCTGGTCATAGCACAGAGGAAGTAAAAAAGGCGTTAGCGGATTTGCAAAACAAAGGGATGAAATCTTTGGTGTTAGATTTGCGTTTTAATCCAGGGGGATTGCTGAATGGGGCTGTGGATATTTCTAAATTGTTTTTGCCAGCCGGAGAAATGATTGTATATACCAAAGGGCGCAAGGACGAATATTATCAAGAATTTAAAACCTCTGGTACTCCGTTGTATCCGGATATTCCTATGGCAGTGCTCATCAACCAAGGGTCTGCCAGTGCCAGTGAAATTGTATCCGGGGCTTTGCAAGATAACCAACGCGCTTTTATTGTGGGGCAGCGTTCATTTGGTAAAGCTAGTGTACAACAAGTAATGCCACTTTCCGGGGGAGCTGGTTTACGTTTGACCATTGCCAAATATTATACCCCGTCTGGAAAACTAATCCAGCGTAATTATCGGGATAAAACGAAGACTGAGGAAGGCGGCATTTTCCCAGATGTAGAAGTCGTTTTTGACCCGGAAAAAGAAGCTAAAGTATTTATGCAGTACAATGACGTTATTTATACGCCGGGGAAAGAGAACAAACTGCCGGAATTTAAAGCTGAGGACCCAGTGTTAGATAAAGCCGTAGAAATATTAACGGGTAAAATTACGCTTGAGAATGCCAAAAAAGCATCCGTAGAAGCTGCGGCTAAGCGTAAAGCGGAAAAGGAAAAAAAATCCGCTACCAAAGGTACCAATGCGCTGTAATTATGAAGAAAGATTTTACAATTTTAGGGATTGAATCTACCTGCGATGAAACTTCTGCAGCTTTACTTAAAGACGGTAAGGAGCTGCTTAGCAACGTCATTTATTCCCAAATAGAGGAACATAAAAAATATCATGGTGTCGTGCCGGAACTGGCCAGCCGGGCGCACGCCGCCAAAATTGCTACGGTCATTGGAGAAGCGTTACAAAATCATTCCATTGATTGCGTAGCCTTTGCCAGTGGGCCGGGGCTTCCTGGCGGACTCATGGTCGGGCGTGTGGCAGCGGAAACTTTAGCGGCTTATAAGCAAGTGCCGCTTATGGGTGTGAATCATTTAGAAGGACACATCTTTGCGTGCGATTTTGAAAATGGGGCCGTGCAAGACCGCTTGCAATTTCCGCTTGTGGCACTGGTAGTGTCCGGCGGGCACACGGAGTTGTGGTACGTCAAGGGATACGGCCAATATAAGGTGCTTGGTAAAACGCGTGATGACGCGGCGGGGGAGGCCTTTGATAAGGTGGCCAAATTATTGGGGCTACCCTATCCGGGTGGGCCACAGGTGTCGGCACAAGCTTTAAAAGGTCGGCGGGATGCTATCTCTTTTCCGCGCCCGCTATTACCCGGCACGTGGGAGTTTTCTTTTAGCGGAATTAAAACCTCGGTCAGCTATTATTTGCGTGACCACGAAAATATTAGCATCCCCGATGTGTGCGCTAGTTTCGAGCAAGCGATGGTAGATACATTGGTCACTAAGACTTTGCTGGCAGCGCAAAAATATAAGGTAAACTATATTGCAGTGGGGGGAGGCGTGGCGGCCAATAGCCTTTTGCGTCAAACCATGCAAGCCCGGGCGTCCCAGCAACATAAGACGGTATATTTTGTGGAGCGCAAATTGTCCTCCGATAATGCCGCTATGATTGCGCTAGCCGCTTATAAAAAGCTAGAATATGCCGAGAAAACGGGAAAACCGCTCAAAGCCAATATTGACATTAACCCTAATATGAAGGTGCGTAGCTGGTAACGCGTAAGGAGGGGAGTATGATTTTGTGGACCATGCCCGATGCTGGGGACCAATCGAAGGAAATGTTAGCTTCGTTTGTGGCGTTATTTAAAAAAGAAAACCCGCATAGTTCAGTATCGGTACGTGTATTTACGCGCAACGTGCTTTGGCGGCGGATGTTTACCATTAAAAATCCCACCTATGAAGAAGAAATCCCCGATTTAATTCAAATTCCTCACTATTGGACGGCGCTTTTAGTACGAGAGGGAGTGGCTGAAAATTTATCTCAGCTAGATCCTGGGCTTTCTCTGTCTTCTTGTTTGCCGGTGCTAAAAAATCATTGCTACAAACCGGGTACTAAGGATATTTATTCCTATCCTTGGTGGTTTGACATTAGTGCGCTACATTACCGGGCAGATCATCTTAAACTAGTTACGGATAATCCGGAAAAAGACTTGGCAACCTGGGGAGGTTTTTTACATATTTGTGAAGCACTACGTGAACAATTTAAGGATGTGCCCGGTTACTATCCTGTCCAAAATGGGGATTGGCGCGGATCCCTTTCTATACGCAGTGCTCTGCCGGGTGTGTGGGGATGCGGGGTGGATTTATTGACGAAGGATTTGCGCCGTACAGAAGTAGCCACTCAAGCTTTTAAGGATGGACTTCGTAATTACATTAACCTAGCGCTTAAAAACTATATGCCTATTTTGCGTGAACGCGGCTCGCTTGGTACCATGGTATCTGGTAAAGCTAGCTTAATGCTGTCGCGTAAATTAGGAATTAGTACCTTTGATGCCCGGCGTGGTATCCAAGTGCGTACAGTGCCGGTTCCTTCGACGGGGCAGGCGCCTGTGTCTTATTTATCAGGGATGAACTTATTTATCAATGTACGCAGTCAACATAAACAGGAAGCCCTCAACTTTATTAAATTTTGTGCTCGGCCGGATATCCAAATTCATTACGCTAAATTATTGGAAGTATTTCCGTCATTTGAGGAAGCGCTGGAGCTCTTTTTCTTATCTTCCAGCCGGCGCTTGCGTGTATATGGGGATATTTTAGCTACCGCCCGCACATTGCCCAATATCACGATAACGGGCACAATTATGGAAATTTTAAAACGTATTTTGGCCGTATGCGCCACGCAAATTGTGGAAAACCGCTTTACGCAGGCTTCACTAGACCGCGAGTTAGACATGGCAGCCAAAGAAATTGAATATTTGCTGTCTATTTATGAGGGATAATTATGTTTGATAAAAAATCCTATACCCTTTATAAATTTCACAAGCAATTAAACCAAGCGTTCCAAAACAAGCGGGAGCTGCTGGAAAGTGCATTGCCCGTCTTACGCAATTTATTTAAGCTGGACCGTATCTACTTTTTTGACTGGCAGCAGGAGCGCGCCATTTTGTCCCTACGTATGATGTGCAAAAAAGAATATTGTATGGATAAGCAGGAAGATATTTCCGTCATTGGCGAACCAGCTTTTTTAAAACAGCTGTTGCGTGAAGGAATTGCCGATTCTACGGATTTAAGCTACCCGGCCATTTATATATTGCTAAAGTGGCAGCGCCCCAGCATGGAGCTAAAAGGCGGGGAAGTACACACCTATATGCAAGAAAAAGTAGGCGTACTTCGTTTGGAACGCTTTAAAAAAACGCGTGCATTTACGTCTCAAGAAAAAGAACTCATCAAAGCGCTTGGGCAAGAAATTTCACACAATTTGCGCAATACGGAAATTGACCAGGCTAAAAATCAACGCCTCAATGTATCTACGGCGCTTAATGCGTTATCTACGGTGTTTGCTTCTTCTTTGCGCCTAAATGACGGGTTAGAGCTTATTTTGCAAGGGGTACAAAAGTATTTCCGGTTTGACCGCGTGCGCTTATATTTAACCGATCGGTATGCCCGTCAGATTAAAAGTGCATTGTGCGTAGATATTTCCGGGCAAGTTACCCATCAAACGGCGGAGAAAATTACCGAACAAGAGCAAGGGTTACTTAAAGAAGTTTTTGATTCGGCGGCTACGTACCGTTCCACTCGTAGTGTGATTTATATTCCCCTTCAAGTCCAACGTAGTAAAGTGGGCTTTTTGGCATTTGATAATGTGCTTTCCCGTAGGCATATTGGATATTTAGATTTTATTTCGCTGCAGCAATTTGCTTCCCAGATGGCATTGTCTATTGATAACGCGCGTTTGTTTGAACGGGTGCAAGAACTTTCCAACTATGACGAGCTTACGCGCCTGCCGGTGCGCCGTTATTTTAATGAAAAATTTGCGGAAGAAATTTACCGTGCCAAACGTTTTGATTTGACGCTTTCTTTGATGATTATTGACATTGATTTCTTCAAACAAATTAATGATAATTATGGCCACCAAATTGGGGACTGGGCTCTGCAAGAAGTGAGCCGCATTATTCGCACCAGCTTACGCCAGACAGATGTGCCGTGTCGTTTTGGGGGGGATGAAATGGTCATTATGCTCCCCAGTACCAATAGCGAAGAATCCAAAATTATTGCTAAGCGCTTGCAGGAACGAATTGGGGCCATTGTGTTGCCCACCAAATACACTGGTGGGAAAGAAATCCATATTTCTATTAGCCAAGGGATCGCTTCCTATCCGGCAGATGCGCATAGCGCAGAAGGCTTGCTGGAAAAAGCCGATCAAGCACTGTACGTAGTTAAGAAAAATGGCCGCGGACACTTTGCAGTATATCGTGAAGTGGCCGATCAAACCCAAGACTACAAAAAAGAGTAAAACAACTTTATCTTATTTACTGGGCTTACTCCCTGAGAGGCAGTTGCTCAGGGTCTACGACGCAAGCCGTTTTGGATGCAACGTCCATGGCTGCGTGGAAGGTCCTGAACAGAAACCTTTCAGGACGTCAGCCTAATAAAATAATCATTAAGTTCTAATCCCTGAGAGGCAGTTGCTCAGGGTCTACGACGCAAGCCGTTTTGGATGTAACGTCCATGGCTGCGTGGAAGGTCCTGAACAGAAACCTTTCAGGACGTCGCTTAATTTTATATACTTTTCCCATGGGTTTTGTTTACATTTTTACCAATCGTTCTAATAATGCCCTGTATATTGGAAGTACTAATCATATTATACGACGTGGGTATGAGCATAGAGAAAAATTGCTTCCTGCCTCTCATACAGCCAAATATAACGAATGGAAATTAGTGTATTACGAAGTATGTGATAATATGCTTGTTGCAGCCGCACGTGAGAAGCAATTAAAAATGTGGCACCGCGCATGGAAACGTCGTTTAATTACAAAGTTTAATCCGCATTGGCGTGACTTATACGAAGAAATTTGTTCCAATCCCAACATTTCTGCTAGATAATTTCAAAAAAGGGCGAATCCCTGAGGCGTAGTCGCTCAGGGTCTACAACGCAGGCCGTTTTTGTAAGTTTAACAACCTCTTTTTTATTTCTCTTTTTCTCTCTAAAAAAAGGGTTGACAATCCTCTCAAAAGTTGCGAAAATCTAAAAGAGTTATTGTAGGTGGTTTTTAAGCGGTAAAGAATAAATAAAGTTTGACCCCCTGAGGAGTAGTTGCTCAGGGTCTACCACGCAGGTTGTTATGTCGCACAACAAAGCAACTAGCGTGGAAGGTCCTGAACAGAGACCTTTCAGGACGTCGCTTTAGTAATTTGTGCCGTTGTGGAAATGTGGTTTTTGTATGTAAAATTTACTACAATGTAGAAGATACAAAGTAGTAATAAACCTTGCAAGGGATTAAAACGAAATGACAAAACTTCAAAACGTAGTTTCTAACTTTTTCAAATTTCAGACGGTAAAAACGTCTCTTTTAGCAGTAATTTTGGTGGTAGTTTGCGCGCCGCTTTTTGCCCAAACGGTCAATACGGTAAGTACTGGGGTGTGGTATAACGATGGCGTATCGGCGAGTACCGATAATACGGATTATGCCTTGTATTGTAATGGAACGGGTCCAGGAATGGCGACGGATGGTACAGATGTGGGTGCCAATAGAAGTTTTGTATATGCTCCCTATCCTGCTAGTAACCGCAATCAAAACGATCCCTGGGTTTCTTCCGGTTTGATTGAGTATGACCAGCCGTACCCGGCTCCCACAACGGAAAATAATTACCCCAACCATTGTTTGGGGTTGTGTGCCTCTTTTGCATGCAGCAACCTACCCGTTGGCCAGACCACCTATTCTGTGGCGTTTCCCTTGCAGCGCATTACGTTTGATGTGTTTAAGTATTACAACGGTAAAAACCCGAAAAACCCGGATGAAGTACCGTCTATCCGCTCTATTGACGTGTATCCGGCGCAAGACGTATCCAAACCCGAGCAATACACATGTGGTTCTTATCACTGTTCCAATGCCGGTCAGGATGATAACAAAAATTCTCAAGTTGCAGAATGTTTGGGAGCACACTGGATTTGTAATGGTACTTCATCTGGTTTAAAAAGTGCAAAAACTGTGAAATGTATGGTTGCCGTAGTAGAAGGGGAGGGGTTGGGGTGGAGCTGTATTGACCAAAACTCTTCGGATGGCATCTCCTACTCTAACTATGTATCTTGTAGAATTGGTTCAGATGGTAAAACAGTTACCTGTGATGCAAGGGCAACTGCGTGTCCTACAGGTTCCACGTGTACTCAGACGTGTCAATTGAGTGAAGAGAACGGTGGGGCATGTATCAGCTCGGGTACATATGGCATTACGAATTTGTATATTCCAGCGAGCTCTGCTCAATCATATTGTTGGCCTTCTACTATGACGTTCAAAAAGGCGTGTTTACCCAATGATGCAGGTGTGCCAACGATACCTGGGACTCAGACTTGTAATGAATTTAAGCCTTTAACTTCATTTTCTGCCTGTAAGAATGCAGGAAGTTCTGCTACTGATTATCCAGGTTGTTGTACTTACGCAGGGCACAGTGATTGTGTGGTTTTTGACGGAAACGGTGCGGAAACTAATGAACAACTCTCTTTCTGTACCGGATGGGACGGATTTTATGAAATGGCGGGTGAATTTGGTAAATCTAACGGTCAGTTTGGTTTCCGTGCTACCGCCTACACGAACGTGCCGTCTGACGGTGTAATTGCAGACCGTATTGAAATTGAAGAAACGGGTGTGTACCCGGGCCACAATGGGGCGACCCAAATCCCGATACAAATTGATGTCACCAACGTGCACACGGTACGTAGTACACCTAGCTTAGTGGGTACCATTACCCCCGTGTCTGCCCAACCGTACACGTTCACCTATCGTTTAAGTAAAGACGCCGATGTGCGCATTGCCATTTTTGACGCGTCCACAAAAGATATTTCCGCCTATGGTCCTACGAGTGGAACACAAGATACAACCCACACCTCTCAAGCTGCTTGTGAAGCAGCTGGTAACGTTTGGTTGACCAAAACAGGGTCCACAACAGCTGCTTGTTATGTAGCAGATTCAGTGGTGTATGGTAGTGATAGTGGAAATTTCGCTAACGGAGGAAACTATGAAGATGCGACCAACGTGATCGTCCGTACATTAGTAGACTGGCAACCTCGTACCGGCGAAGGTATGAAAGGGACGGATAAAGACACCCAAATTTCCGATTTTGATTCTTGGGACGGCCGCCATGATGAAGGGTTCCTCTTGCCGGCGGGCAATTATATTGCTTCTATTCAAGCCAAATCCCAAGACGAATGGCCGGGGATTGACTTCTCCCGCGCGGTAACGCGTCAAGTATCTTTGGACCCCTTGAAATTGACCGACGTACAAGTGGTGGGGCTTAACAAAAAGTCTACCGCCTACGCTACCATTTCTTACGTGCCGACGGAACCTTCCACCGTATATTGGGAAGTTTACACCCCGGGCACCACATTCACGGGCCCTAACGGTGTATCCGAAATTTTAACCGATTCTTCCAAGCCAACGGGTACTGGGCCGACGTTGGCTACTACTTCAACCAACGCCACGGGCACATTAGTGTACCGTAGCGCAGAACAAAAGTCCGGCCGTATGAATTATACCCAACGCTGGGATGGTACCTGTCAGGTTCCCTCTGAAACGTTGCTACCTTACGTAATTGCTAACGGTACGGCCTACCCAACGGGTGCTAAAAAGGCAGATGGAACTGCTTTAACAGGAACTTGTTCTACCACGGGTGGTTGTTTGTATTATATGACTTCTACTACAGGTGGGTGTTCTCGCATTTATGCCTATAAGGAAAAGATGGCGAACGGGGCTACGTGTAATACGCAAGCTGGCTGTACTGAACGCTATGCCTATGGCGCACCATTACCGGATGGTAACTATGTATATGTATTGTGGGCGGAAATACCTTATAATGGTAGCTATGTAAATGCGATTGGATCTACGGATAGTAAATCTCCCAAATTTAGACCTAATCAAATTTGTTCCGGTACGGATAAAGAAATTAATAACCAATGTTTTACCGGTGTAAAAACCTTAAAATATACCGTGGGTACCTTGGAACTGGAACGCGGACTGGTGGGCATTACCATGCAGCCGGCCAGCTACGCCACCTTGGGCTCCAGCCCGACGGCGTACGGATTGGATCCGTTTGTGTTCAAGTACTCCTTGGACCGTGACGCGCAAGTAATCGCCACGGTGGAAAACACCGCGGGGGTGGTCGTCAAACACCTGACCTTAGAGGCGGGCGAGCCGAACGTTTCCCAACAGCTTAACACCTTAACGTGGGACGGCCGCGACGACCAAGGCCGTATGGTTTACCCCGGTACGTATATGTTCCGCGTCAAAGCGATGGATGCCATGTTCCCGGCGCAGTCCAACGAGGCTATTGAAGTGTTCCCCGTGGACATGTACCGCGTAGTAGACTTGGCCACCACCGACGTGTATGGCGATTCCAACGCCAAAGCGACGATTTCTTATCACTTGTCCAAAACCATGAATGCGCAAGTGAACATATATAATAAGGACGTAGTCATCCCGGATTATAACAGCTCCACCGGGGATTACAACAGCGCTACCGTAACGGCGACGTATAACGCGTCCAATACCAATGTGGCTGATTTAACGACGGCGCAAACCTTTGATAAGGCCACCTACGGTCTAGCGGTAACGGCTACCAGCCCGACGGACTTAACGGCGGGGAGCTCCAAGGTGGAGTACCTGACGGACACTTCCGTTACGCCGAATATCAGCTATCGCAATACGTGGACGGTGGTTTCCAACTATAGCATTGCGGGGCGCCGTGATCTGAACGCGGATCTTACAAATTTAAATGCAGATCCTACTTCTCCCAATCACAACAACGAACCGTATGCTACAAACGCGGCGGGTAACCGGACTTATACGCTGTACTTAAAACAAGAAGTGCTTAACGTGAATACCGATACCCAGGCCTGGCCGCCCCGTATTTGTAATAAAGAGGATCATGCTACACAAAATGGGGATAGCGACATATTTGCCGCAGGTGGGTATGTGGATCCGGCCTTGGTGAATCAGTTGAAACGGGCTTGTATCTATGTAAACGATAAGACTTTTACAAACTATCCTGCCAATGCGGCCCAAGCGGCCTCGGGCGCGGTGGATGTGCGTTTGCAACCTATCCACACGTTTGACCGCTCCAGCTTGCGCGTGGGCGATGACGCCATTGTGATGGAAGAATGGGACGCGTTGTATTTCTACAACCCCACTCCGTCTGCAGAACGCCACAGCGCGGCAGAAATTCAAAAATGCCAAGAGCAGAACGAAAAGGCCAACTGCCCCTACGAAATGGTGCCGGACGGCCAGTATCCGTTCTTCATCTCGGCGCGCTCTAACGAGCCGTTCAACCGGTATTATTATAGTGCGTCTCAGGATGGCACAAACGGCTCTGCCGCCTATAATGCGAAGGGCTTTAAAGGTAACTACACCATTCCCGGCGAACCGTTTAGACGCGGGGCTGAATTTGCAACTTGTAGTACAACAGGCACAGGCACGGGTACTTCCGCGTGTGTGGACAACATTGACGTCCAACAAGAGGATTACCTCTACGCGTCGGACAAAGTGGTCAGCAAAATTAACGTAACCCGCGGGCCGGTGTATTTCTTGGACGGCAGCACCGCTGTCTTCCCCAATGCGCCGCAGCTCTTTAACGCCTCTAGCACCACGCTCACGTTCATCCCGCCGTACGAGATCAACTTCTCTATCTCCCGCGCGGCCACGGTGGAAGTAGCCATCGTAGCGCTGGAAGCAGGCATGTGCTCGCCAGTAACGGACAACGTGCTTTCCAGCAAGGTCAATGTGTATGAATCCCGCACCAACGTAGCGGGGGATATCTGCAAATTCCTCTCTACCATGACCATTGCCAACACGGGCCACTTTGACGCTAACGCCATCCGCAAAATCTATTGGGACGGCACCGACCATACCGGCAATTACGTCAAACCCGGCATTTACGAAGTGCGCCTTACCGCGCGCAACTATCCGGATGCGGGCCTGTATGAACCGACCGTCAAGTCCATTACTTTGAATGCGGACCTCCTAAAAGTGTTCGACTTGTTGGAAACGGACAGCTACGCGATTGCCGAACGCGGCCAAAATATGAAGATTGGCTATCAAATTTCTGTACCGATGAAAGTAGCCATCCAAATCTTTAAACCGGGTACCACAATTTACGATTATTCCAAGGGTACCTTGCGCAACCCCACCACGGGGCGTGAAGTGCAGGATATCCGCGAAGTGCTCGTGCGCTCCATTGTGGGTATTCGCCCCGGTACCACACTGATTGAAGAAGTATGGGACGGCCTAGACTATGCGGGCCAAGAAGTACCGGATGGGGTCTATCCGTTCCGCTTTGTAACGTCGCTCGATTCCGCAGCGATTGACAGCGTAACGGGCGAAATCCTGTTCGGGAATGATACGGACAGCGATCCTATGAAGTGGAAAATCCAACGGGTGGCTGATACGTACCAGTACCAAACCTTGCACAAAGCCACGATTGCCGTGGGCGACGGACGCTTTGTCTGCGACGATTGGAAGAAGACTGTGTTCTTCTACCCCAACCCGTTAAACGACGCCAGCAAAGGTACGCTTGAAATTACCAAAATGCCGGTGCCGGGTACGGTATCCATTAAGTACTTCAACTTGGCGGGCGATTTGGTTCGCAATGCGGACTACACCTGTGTGGACGCGAATAACTATCAAACCACCATGGGTAGCCACATGTACTTCCAGCCGGATAACAACGTCAGCGACGTACAAGCGGACCTGAGCCAAATTAACAACGTGCGTAACGCGGCCTTGCGCTGCAAGTGGGACCGCACCAACCAGCACGGTAAAAAAGTAGCCCGTGGGGTGTACTTCGGCTTGGTAGATTTTAAAGCCTATAACGGGCGCGAACATTGCCAAAAGGTGGTTAAAATCTTAATCCCGTAGGCAACTTCGTGGTATAATATATAGGGAAACAGAAAATTTATGAAGATATCAAACTTAGTAGTTGCAGGTGTTTTAGTAGGGCTTTTGAGCACCAACGCGCTGGCCATTAGCAGTAAAGCCGGTACCAGCGCGGGGGCCTTCTTAAAGATTGACGCGGGGGCTCCGCGCGCGCAAGCGTTAGGCAACGCCTTTGTGTCTATTGCCGACGGACCGGAAGCCTTGTTCTGGAACCCAGCGGGTGCTGCCAGTGCCACTACGCGGGAGCTGCAGTTTACCTATATGGACTATTTGCAAGGGTATAAAGCGCGTACTTTGGCGTATCTGCAACCTATTGGTAAAACGATTATTGGCCTGACTGTCAACTACATGGATATGGACGATTTTGACTTCCGCGACGAATGGGGTAATAAAAACCCGGAAGTGGGCGTGCCTGTGCGCAACTTTGTGGGCAGTTTGTCTATTGCGCGCGGGTTTATCAATCAAAAACTTCAAATTGGCGGTACTGCTAAATACGTTACGGAACGTTTGTACCGCGGAGGCAATAGCGGCGGTTATAACCACTACGATAACGTCGGTTTTGACGTGGGTGCTAAATTGCGTCTGGTCAACTGGTTAGGTTTAGGGGCGGCGGTAGTCAACTTAGGCGATAAGGATGAAATGCCGCGTGGCTTACGCTTAGGGGCGGACATTAATACCCGTTATTTTACGATTTCCGGTGAATATACGAAATACCGCGATGACAAAGCGCGTTATGGGGTTGGTTTAGAGGTACATATTCCCGAAGATTTACTCCAGGTGGCACGGTTTGACTTACGTGTAGGTTACTATACGCGTGATAATACCGGTGTGAATACCGATGATAGCTGGGTGGAAAAAGTAGGGTTGGAAGAAACCTCCCGCGTGTCTTTCGGGGCGGGTATTTATAGTTCCGAATTGTTTGGATACGGGGCTTCTATTGATTATGCCGTTACTCCGTTTGGGGCGTTGGGTACGTCGCAACAGTTGGCATTGTCAATTCAATTTTAGGGTATGTTAAAAACAGGAAAGAAAGTATTTAAAAATAAAAAAGGCCAAGGGACCATAGAGTATATTATTGTGGCGGCCGGACTAATGGGGGCGTTCCTTTCTTTCTATGTGTTGTATTCGCACTTGGTGCCCCAACAATTTGACCAAGGTGCAAAAATTATTTTGACGGATTATACAAGTTAAAAATTTAGGAGGAGTTATGAAATATATCGTAGCCTTACAAAACAAAGTAGATATGCTCAAAGCCAAATTGACCAATAAGGCTGGTCAAAACACGGTAGAGTATGTAATGATGTTAGGCGTAGTATTAGTGGTAGCTGGGTTAGCCATGGTCGCCATGAGAAGCATGATGCCGGAAGTATTTGAAAGCATTAAAGCTAAAATCTTAGGCGGTATTAATAATATTAACGCCAACTAGATTATGCAAATTTTTCATAGGAGGCGCGGCCAGGTAACTGTAGAGTTGATGCTTATTTTGCCTGTGTTCCTGTTGATGATTTTCTTTGTATTGGAATATGGCAATATAGCCTACCGCACGATTGTATTAAACCACGCTTCCTATGAATTTGCTCGTATTGCTGCGTTAGTGGGGGTAGATAAGCCAAGCGGCCCGGCCAACCGGACCATTATGCAGCAAAAAATAGACCAGTCCAAACGAAAAGTGTTTGGACCAGAAGCTGAGAGACTCAGTGTGCGGGTGAAGGTGGAAACAACAGGGGTAGACCCCATGTATAAAAAACACCGGCACCAAGATGTGGTGGTAACAGTAACTTATCCGGCAAAATTAGTTTTTCCGGGAACCAGTTGGATCATGGCGGATGAACCTCGTAGAGAAGGAATTCGTAAAATTACCGCTTCGGCACGTATGCCAGTAGAGAAAGCGTATTTAAGTTCGGATCAACGCTAACAGATTTGATGAATTAATTTTAAGTAGTAAGGAGAAAACATGAAAAAAGGTTTTTTATTTCCATTATTGCTAGCCATTTTGGCGGCCATGGTATATGCCATGATTGTAAGTCGTGCAGAAAAGAAACTAAGTGCCGCTAAAGACGTAAAACGAGTTTTTGTTCCAATGCGTGACATTAAGGAGCGAGAAGTGATTAAGCGGGATTTTATCAAAACAGTGCAAGTGCCCGCTGCTTATTTACAAAAAGATGCTTTTACATATACTACAGAAGCAGATTTTAAAGCGATTGAAAATGCGGTAGCCCGTATTCAAATTCCTAGAGGCAATCAAATTTCTAAGTATGCTATTACTTCTTTGTCACCGGAAGCTGGGCTATCTAGTAAGATTCCGGTGCAAATGCGTGGATTTGTAATTAACAACATTCCCGTGGCTACCGCTAGCCTGATTAAGCCGGATGATAACGTAGATATTTTGCTTACGTTTCAGGCCGTTATGAAAAACGGTACGCAGCAAAATGTAACGGTTACACTTTTGCAAAATGTTAAAGTATTAGGTGTCGGGAACGATTTAGGGCAGGGGCTAGATGCTAAAACAGCCAATGCTTTAAAGAGCAAAGATGAAGAGGCTTCGGCTTACTCGGACAGTACGGCTTTAGCCTTGGCTCTTTCTCCACGCGATGCGCAATATTTGGCCTTAGGCCAAAAAGAAGGTGATATTTCGGTTATTTTGCGTTCTCACGGGGATGTCACCAATTACGTGATGGAAATTGCTACTTTTGATAAATTATTTAATTAACGGGATGAATCATGATAAATAATAAATTTACGTACGCAGTAGCCGGGGCCGTTTTACTAGGCTTGTTAGCACCTTGCAGTGCCTATGCTAAAAAAACGCGGCTGGTAGCCGTGAGTGCGGATGTAGTAGAAATTAGCGGTACATTGCAAAGTGTAAAAGGATTTTCTTGGAACCAGTTATTTGATTTTGAAGAAGCCACGATCCCGGGTATTTTGTCCCTGGGAGAATTTGAGCGTAAAACAGCTGTTACAACTCGTCTTCGTCTGATGGAAACGGAAGGGCGTGCCCAAGTACTTTCCAACCCTAAAATCGTTACTTCTTCTGGTAGTAGTGCTAAAATTACAGTTGGGGGTCGTGTGCCAATACCTGTAGTAAATAATCAAGGGGTTGGTTCTCAGTTAGAAGATTATGGTATTTTGCTTAATGTTTTACCGACGATCATCCCGGAACGCAATAATATTATAGATTTGCAGGTACAACTATCTGTTTCCACGGTGGACTACTCTCGTACGGTGGTAATTGGTACAGCTACAGCCCCCTCGTTTACCAACCGTGATGTGGAGACGCACGTGGAGCTTAATAGTGGGGAGACATTGGTGATTGGCGGACTTAAGAGCAGTGCCCGTAACGTAAGTGAAGACCGGGTTCCGTTCTTGGGGCGTATCCCTTTAATTGGACTACTTTTTAAGAATAAAGACGTGACGGAAGAACAACGCTCTCTATTCTTATTTATTACAGTAGAAATTGTTGAATAATTTGTATGGCAGAAGAGAAACTAATTCCATCCGAATCAAAAATAATTGCTTTTGCAGGGCCCAAAGAAGGTGCCGGCAGAACGACGCTTGCGCTAAACCTTGCTTTGGGATGGGCCGGTATTCAAAAACGGCCTGTGCTAGTAGTGCCATTGGATCCGTTAGCTCGCCAAGAGCATAGTTTTTATTTAAATATAAAAAGGCCTGTTGGTGTGGCCGATATTTTGCAAACCTTAGGTAATACCAATATTGCGGTAGTGGGTGGGTTATTACGTGGAAAAATATCTATGTCTCAATGGGGGGTAGGGGTGTTGCCACTAGGAAATACCCGTGCGCAAATAGCTTCTATTAGCCCTAAAATTTTGATCCCTATTTTATCGCGTTTGGCGCAAACCTTTGATATATTTTTAGATGTAGACTCTAGTTTTCCCATGCAAGCTTTTGCTTTTGACATTGCGGATAAAATATTTTGGGTATCTCAGGCCACTCGTACACATCTAAATGCCACGGTTCAGCTTTTTAATGATTATAAAGAACAGCATTATCCTATGGATCGTCTTAGCGTATTATGCAACGCATATGATATGCCCGGATCCATCCCGTACGAAGAGGTAGAGCGTTTTTATTCTTCGTTGGGGCGGGAAGTAGATGTGTTTTTGCCGTGGGATGAGGATGTGATGGCTACTTCCAATCGCCGGGAAGTAGAAATTATTGTCAATCCTCAATCCGAATGGGTAAAAGGATTACGCCTGGTACTTGCTAAAATTCGTGATTTGCAATCCGCTCCCAAAGATTGGGTTGCTTCGGTGAGTGATGCGGAGTTTACACAAGCAGCGCAAGAAATATGGAGCCCGGTATTGTTTAATGAAGGGCAGACACAAGTGGAAAACCATGTAATAAACGAGGAAGATGAGAAAGGTGGTACTAAATTATCTTTTTGGGACGATTTAAAGCAAAAAGTACATAAAGAAGTAGTGCACACGCTGGAAATTGAACATATCGTAGTGAGTGATGAAAGTTCAGCCAGCGATCAGACTCGTAAGCGTGTGGCAGCCATTGTAGATGACATTTTACAAAAACAACCTAATCTGCAGTTTTCACGTGAGCAGCGAGCCCGTTTTTCATCGGAATTGCTAGACGAAATTTTGGGTTTGGGGCCGCTAGAAGTGTTAATGCGAGACCCGGCTGTTACTGAAATTATGGTGAATGCGTTTGATAAAATTTTTATCGAACAGAAAGGGAAATTGACACTTACCAAATATAAGTTTAGAAATAATGATCAGGTAGTTCAGGTTATTAAGCGTATTGTGGCACCCTTAGGCCGTCGTATTGATGAATCGGTGCCGCTGGTAGACGCGCGTTTAAAGGACGGATCCCGTGTGAACGCTATTATTTCACCGTTGGCGGTATCTGGCCCCACCTTAACCATTCGTCGTTTCTCGCAGAAACCGTTTGGTCCGGAAGATTATTACCGTTTTGGTACCATCAGTCCGGAATGTATGGAGTTTATTAAACAATGCGTTAAAATCCGCAAAAATATTATTGTTTGCGGAGGTACCGGTACAGGTAAAACCACGTTCTTAAATGCCATTTCGGGTTATATTGCGGATGATGAGCGCATCATTACTGTAGAAGATACGGCGGAGTTGCGTTTGCAACAACCGCACTGGGTGTCTCTGGAAAGCCGTCCGCCAAACGTGGAAGGTAAAGGGGCGGTAACGATTCAAGATTTAGTAAAAAACTGCTTGCGTATGCGTCCGGACCGTATTGTAGTAGGGGAGTGTCGTGGTGGCGAAGCGTTGGATATGTTACAAGCTATGAACACCGGTCACGAAGGGTCCTTGACGACTATTCACGCCAATACGCCACGCGATGGATTATCTCGTTTGGAAGCAATGTGTATGCAAACTGGGGCTGATTTGCCTATTTTTGCCATTCGTGAAATGATTTCATCGGCAGTTAACATGATTGTGCAATTATCTCGTTTTTCAGATGGGTCCCGTAAAGTAACTTATATTACGGAAATGCACGGTCAAAAGGACAATGAAATTCAATCGACCGACCTATTCCGCTATGTGCAGACTGGGGTAGATGAAAATGGAAAAGTGCAGGGCGTGTTTGCCCCTACAGGGAATTTACCCACGTTTTATGATGAATTTGCGGCTAAAGGTTGCCCAGTAGATAAGGAAGTTTTTTCAAAAGGGGCCATCCCATTAGATGAAAATGGGGAACCTGACTTGCACGCTGTGGAAGCGGCGCAACATGCAGTAAAACCGGATAAACCGCATGCCCCACAAGTTCCTCAGCCGCCAACTCCTCCAGCCATGTAAGAAGGATTTTACGTATGAAAAAAATGACTTGGTTAAAAATTGTCTTCCTGTCTATAGCGCTGACTGCAGTACCGGAGCTGGTGCAGGCCCGCTCATTGGGAACTAAGGACCTTCAAAAAATTCAGTGCGCGCAAGATAAGATGCGTATTTTAGCCAGTTTCTTTAACGTAGATACTCCTGACAGTGAAAAAACGTATACGTTGACGGACTTATGCGGAACTGCTTCTCAAAAGCCTGTAACAATGCCTGCCTGGTTTTCGGAGGAACTCTCCCGGATGGATAAAAATAAAGTGGTTTACGTTCGTACAGATAACCAAACCTATAGTGAGGTTGACTTATGGCGTCAAGCATTTTCCAATGTGTATTTGTATTTGGATCGTGCCGCCCAATCTTTAGACCCCAATCAACCTATCGTGCTGGAACAATTATCCCGTGGTTACGTGGGAAATCGCCTTAACTTAATGGTAACTTTAGACCGCTTAAATAAAGATTTGCTGCGCGGAAATCAATTATTTGTGATGAAAGATAGCATGCAAGGACGTGCTCGCTCGATGTTATCTACCTTAGAACTTATTAATAACGAAATTTTTAGTACGATAGAGTCCTTTTCTAGTCCCGTCTCTCAGCGGGATGAAAAATACCGTCAGGCAGTAATGGCAGTGGTTGTACTGGCAAATCATTTGTATGCGCAGTTTATGGGAACGCCTATTCCGATGGATCCACCTGACCCGAAAACCTATCAAACCACTCAGGCAGATCGGCTGTTCAGTTTAACTTTGCTGCTAATAGGGGCGGTGTTGGCGGGTATGTTTGTGTACTTTTTAATTGATAATAAGCGCGATACAATTAATCACATGATGGAAGATTATCGTGCCAAAAGTGCCATATGGGCTGAAGATTTTAACCGTCAATTTGTGACCATTGATGTAAAGTATATTGTATTAGGGGTCATTGCTATTTTTATGGTTATTGGTTTTTTCTTTGGGTGGATGATAGGTGGTTTTTTCGGAGTATTTATATTTTTAGTCATTTTGGCTTTTGGTGCAGTTGTAAGTGTAAGGGTGCCTTCTCGCATTTTAGAAACATTAAAACGTTCCCGTGGTGTAAAGGTAAACAAACAATTGATGGATGCGTTAATTTTGCTTTCCAACTCGCTGCGCTCGGGTATGGATATTGTGCAAGGTTTTGAGATGGTATCGAAAGATTTGTTACCACCTATTGCTGATGAGTTCGGACTTGTTGTAAAAAATTATCAATTAGGGACCCCTTTTGAACAGGCACTGGATGGTATGGTTGCACGGGTAGATAGTCGTATGTTATCTTATATTGTGAAAGCTATTATCATTCAACGTCAAGTAGGGGGAAATTTACCTGTTATTTTTGCTCGTTTAGTGGAAAATATTCGAGAGGAAAGTAAACTAGAAGAAAAATTGCAAGCAATGACAGCGCAACAGCGCATTCAATCTATTGTGGTAAGTGTAATGCCATTTTTAATGATGATTGTAATGTTTGTATTTAACCCCACTCAAATGGTTTCATTTTACACCAGCCCTTTAGGAATTATGGTATTTTTATTTTGTGTAGTATGGATCTTTATTGGTATGCAAGTCCTTAAAAAAGTGGGAGATATACGGGTATAATTATGAGCAACCTAATGATGATTGGCCTAAATGTACTGTTGCTGATAGGGGCGGGGGCTGTGTTTGTGGGTGTATTCCGTTTGTTTTCTCCGTCGCAAGAGCAAGAGGCAATTGTAGATATCGCTGTACGTAAATATAAGTCAACGTCCAGTTTCTCGCGTTTGGATCCAGAATCTAAGTTGTTGGACCGTATTGCTGTGTTTTGTTTAAGGACTTTTCATTTGGAAGACTCATTGGAGACGATGCATCTGCAGCTGGGCAGTCCTGATAAACCGCAACCTGTAGATATTTTATATATTAAAATTATTGTTGCCGTGGTGTTACCGGCAGCGTTAATGCTTTTGTTTAAATCGTTATGGCCGATTGTTTTTGTACCTGTTGGGTTCATTCTTCCCGATGTGCTTATTAAGGGTAGAATACAAAAACGTCAGCAAGAAATTTTAGGTAACTTTTCAACAACGGTTGATTTGGCCGCACTGATTATTGAATCTGGATTGGATTATTTGACGGCGTTTGAAAGAATTATTAAAGTTGCACGAGAAAAAACAATTTTAGAGGAAGAATTGGAAAAAACAATTGGTGAAATTAAGTTGGGATATTCCAGAAGAGAAGCCTTGGAGCGTTTTGCCGCGCGCACAGGAGTGCAAGAAGTCCGTTCTTTAGTGGGGCTTATTATTCAATCCGATGAGTTGGGTACAAGTTTAGTGGATCTGCTTCGTAATTTCTCAGCGGACTTGCGGTCCCGCCGACTTAATAAAGCTGAAAAACTGGCTGCCCAAGCTTCTACTAAAATGCTTTTCCCATTGTTTATCTTTATTTTCCCGACGATTTTTATTTTAATTTTATCCCCGATGTTAGGGGGGTTATTTTCCGGTGGGCTTGGATTTTG
Source organism: Elusimicrobiaceae bacterium (assembly GCA_045604045.1). Taxonomy (GTDB): domain Bacteria; phylum Elusimicrobiota; class Elusimicrobia; order Elusimicrobiales; family Elusimicrobiaceae; genus Avelusimicrobium. The sequence goes on from JAZUNI010000087.1 coordinate 58,974, forward strand.
AGGAAGGCTATGATAATAAATAGATATGCAGTTGCAGTTCTGTTATTGAGTGTAACCGTCCAAGGGACGGCTACTACATTTGTGCGCGAGGTTCCTACTCGTCAATATGGAAAAGAAGAAGGCATGCTGCTAGATCTTGGTAAAATTTCGCTAGGTACGCTTAACGATGTAGAGGAAAAAAAGCAATATCTCTCTACGGTACAACTTGAAAAGCAGCGGATTCAAAATTATACATTGCGTATGGTGTACGAGAATGCGTATTTACTCTATAAGCAAGGGGATTATCAACGCGCACAAGAACTTGCGCAAACTATTTTAAGTATTGATCCCAACTTTAAGCAAGCTCAAACTTTGGCTACTCAGGCTAATCACATGGGAACATATGGTACAACGTCCGAGTCGGAAGTAATTGATTCCAAATTTAAAGAAGCGGCAGCCCTTTATGATAGTGGGCGTTTGGTAGAAGCAAATGATAAGTTAAACGAAATTTTAACCATCCGTCCCGGAAATACGAAAGCACAATCTTGGAAGCGTCAAATTGATATTGATATTGCAAAGGAATATGATCGCCGTGGAAATGTAGCCGAAGCAAACGCAGACTATCAGGCGGCCGTAGATGCTTGGTACAATGCTCTGTTGATGCGAAAAGAAGATCCCGCCTTGGTAACAAAAATATCGGAGGCGGAATCCAAATTACGCCAGCAACAGTTGCAGGACAATATGCGCCAGGCGCTGGAATTTTATAACAAAGGTCAGTACGTAGAAGCGTATGTCGTGTTTGAGCGTATAAGAAAGATTCAGCCCGGTGATCCGCGGGTACAAAAGTATATGTCGCAGCTTAAAAATGAAATTGCGGGTGGTTATTATACAGCGGGCTGCCAGGCCTACAGTGCGTACCGTTATGATCAAGCCATTGCATATTGGAATAATGCCAAAAAATGGGGAGCTGATTCTGCTGCAATGGATAATATGATAAGACAGGCTCGAAATGCTAAAGAGCGCTATTTACGTAATCAAGAATTGCGTGCTAAGCAGGCTGAACAATTGGCCCAGTTAGAGGCACAAAAAGCGACAGAACAGGCTCAAAAATTAGCGGAGCAAGCCCAACAAAAAGAAGAACAAGAGGTGCTGGAAACCATTACTGTTGATAATCAAGTTCCTGGCACTCCAACACTTATTCCGGGCTCTTTACCTGGGACGGTTGCACCAACGACTACGCCGGGCTTGCCTACCACAACGGAAGTTGTTCCGGGCTTATCTGGCGGAGTCAGTCGCGTATCAGCTGAGGCAAGCGCTGCCTCGCGTGCTAAATACATAGAAGGATTAGCCGCCTTTAACCAAGATGATTTTGAACGTGCCCGTCAGGCATGGATTGTGGCCAAGCAATTAGACCCCGGGAATACCGATGCTGAGTTGGGCTTGCGCAAAGTAGAAGAACTCATGATGATTAAATAAGAGGAGAATTTATGAAATTGACTTCTAAATGGCTTTTATGGTTTGTACTAGTAGCGGTATATGCAGCTACGATTGGCGGTTTATTTTATTATAACTTGTTTAAATTTGTATTTGATCAAAAACTTCAAAAAGAAATGATAGAGACCGTGCGTTTTCGTACTCCGCAATTGGTACAAAGTTTGGCAAATAAACCCAAACAAGTGTCTTTTAATGAAGCCAATATCATGAAGGAAATGATGCAAAATGATGCGCGTGTAAAAAACATTATCTACCTAAATTACGATGGTTCTATCCGCTGGCATGAAAATACGCAATTTATGGGGTTGTCTTATTCTGATTACAATAATTCTGTTGGATTTGATAGTAATGCCGCTGTGCAAGCGATTCGTAATGGGGTGCCCCGTGCCATTTTGACTACCGGTGGAGAAGAGTATGATATGGCTATTCCACTGTTAGCGCAAGGGAACGTGGTGGCAGGCGTTGTTAATCTAACGGTTTCACGTGCGGAAGCACGGGGACTTATTCGCTCTGCTATGTTTCGATATGCAGTGGGTGCCTTTATTATGATCGTTCTTATTGGTGGCGTGTTATATTTATTTTTGCTACTAAAAATTTTGCGCCCGTTAGGAGCTCTTAAAGATAATATTGACGTTATTTCTTTAAACCACCTAACATTGGAATATCCCGAACGAAAAGATGAAATTGGAGATGTAGCAAATTCTGTTAAGGGATTGTTGGGTAAAATTCGAGAAGATATTAAAGGCTTGGAGCAAGGAGAAATTCTCGCGCTGGAAAAAGAAAAAACCTGGTGGAAATCTATTTTTGCTGTTGCAGTTCCTAAGGGAACGCGTGCCTTGGTTGTAGATGAAAATAATAATGTACTTTATACTAATTTTGAAATGAAAATAAAAGAAGACCGCAAAGTACATTTGTTGGATATTTTTGACGGACGACAACAAGAAATTATACAAGTTGTGGGAGAGGCTCTGGAAAAGCCGACCAAAGTATTGAGAGGTTCTGTAATTAATAAAAATGTAAAATGTATAGTGAAGGCGGTTCAACTGCCAGACGATGGAGGAAAAAATCGTATTGTGGTAGTGTTGGAACCTGAAAAATAAATTTTAGGAGAGCGTATGAAAGTAGAAATAAAAAAAATAGCGATAAAAGATATATTATTTTCTGTATTTCCATTAGCGGTATTTGTGCTAATGTTAGTTACGGCTGCTTTGGAAGTATTCAAGCCGGAAGCCACACTTACAGTTTCGTATTTGATGGGACTTGTGATGTACGCGATTCAAAGTACTATTCTGTGTTTGGTATCCGCCGTTATCTTTGTATGGGTGTATAACTTGTTATGCTCTTTTGGTATTCGGGGCGTTCGTGTAGAATTGGAAGATAAATAAGGAAGGAATGCAATGAAAAAATTAGTTTCAGTATTAGTAGCTGCGTCGCTGTTTGTGTCCGTTAGTGCAGTCGCCGCACCGAAAACGAAAGCCAAGACAAAATCTCAGCCAAAAGTATCATTTATCGTGGTAGAATCCGGCGAATATGCGGCTGGGCAAGAAGATTCCCGGTTGACGGCTGGATTAGGTCAATTTTTAGGAATGGAACCTGAAGTGACCAAAATGACTCAGTTGCAAGCCATGCAGGATGAAAATCTAGCAGATTTGGATTATAGTTTTCTGCCACTTTATTTAATTAAAAAAACGGATGCTGTCCGTCAAAAGATGGAAATGCCTCTTAAGCAAGGTGTGGTGCAAGAAACCAAGGACTATATTGTCCTGCCTCATCAAACACGTACCGGTGTGTATACGGATAAAGACACTAAAGCAAATGTGATGGAAATTTTTGTGATGTCTCAATGTCCGTACGGGGTGATGGCTGAAAATGCAATTATTGAAGCCAAAAAGAAAGGAGAATTTCCAAAAGATAAAGTGGTGAAGTTGCGTTATATTGTTAATTATAATCCTTCCAGGGGTTTTACCAGTTTGCATGGTTCTGCTGAGTGGGAAGAGGATGTCCGCCAATTGCTGATTGCTAAATACTATCCTACTAAATTGTGGCAATATTTATCGATTCGTAATAAAGATTATCGCTCCAGTCGCTGGGATAAAGCCATGGAAGAAGCAGGGATTAATCCCAAAAAAATTATGAAGAAATTTGATACGGAAGGCTTGGAATTGTTAAAGGCAGAGGCCGCTTACACAGAGTCTTACAATATTAGCGCTTCCCCTACCTTTTTATGGGAAGGTAAAGTATTGCTAGATTTTGGTACCGCCGCTCAAATTGAAGGGTTTTCATTTTTGGTCCCTTCGCGTGCTAAAGGGGCGGCTGCAGCACCTGCAGGCCGTTGTTAAATTAATAAATATATAATAGCGGGGGCTAGGCCTGATTGCCGGCCCCCGTTTGTTCCATACTATGGTTGTTGGGTGTAATGATATGAAAGTAAATAAATTACAGGGATTGTTTTTTAAAGCGGTAGTCGTGCTTTTGCTGATCTCAGTGGTACCTGTGCTACTTATTGGGTATCGTATCATGAAGATTAACAGCCGTTTATTTAAAAACGAATTGTTACAAAAACAACAATTAGTAGCGGAGCGTCTGGCGTTTACGGTCAATAATGCCTTAATTGCTAAGGAGCAATTACTGGCAGAATTTGGGGATTTACATACCGATTTTGGCTCCCATACATTGATCACGCAGTCTGACATGGCTTACCTACAAGCTCGTAACCCATCCTTATTTTATTTAACGATCTTTTTACCTTCTGGGCAGAAAATATTTGATACAGGGTCAATTTCGTTGCAAAATTTGGCAGAAGTGGAATCTACTTTGCAAGCTACGTGTTTAAGTGGGGTCCGCTTTATGAGTGACGTTTATTACGATGCAAAGGGAAATGCCTTTATGTGGTTAGGGGAACCTTTACACCGTAAAGAAGGGGATCCCACCGTTACTGCAGTATTGGCGGCTGCAATGTATTTAGATGACATTACTAAAACTTTATTACAGGTTTACCCGCTTGATATGGATGCTGCCTTAGTGTCAGCTCAAGGGAAACTTTTGTCTTATAATGGTTCTCCGGAGGGGAATGATTTTTCTAACCAGTTACAACATAAAATAGCTCTTTTGGAGCAAGCCTTGCAGGGGAATTCCAGTGCGGAAGTAGAGCTTGCCACTGGGGAGCAGTTTTTAGTATCCACGGCACAAGTAGCACAAATAGGCTGGCATATCTATCTGTTTCAACCCTCGTCAGTAGCCTCTAATTTATTTCTGGACTCTTTATTTCATGCAGCCGCATGGGATGTAGCATTAGTGGCATTAGTCATGGTGTTATTTGTGGGAATTGTTAGCTACCTAGTCATTGTTCCTATTACTCGGCCTATCAATCGTTTGCGGGCCGCAGCCATACGATTGCGAGAAGAAGATGATTTTGTAGTAGAGCGTTGTGATGTTGAAATTCCGCATAATGAAATAGGAGAACTGGCAAACGTATTTGTGGATATGTCTCAAGCTTTACACCAACGGCGTTTAGAATTATTGAACACGCAGCAAGCTTTATCTGATATCAATCAACAGTTGGAACACCGGGTAGAGGAGCGCACCCGGGAGCTAAAAAAGGCCACGGATGAACTTGTTAAATCGGAGCGCTTAGCTGCTATCGGTCAAATGGCCTCCATTATTAGTCACGAAATTCGCAATCCCTTGGCGGTTATTAGTAACGCAACCCGTCTAATTAAAACACTTGTGAAACCAACGGAACAAAAATTAATCAAGCAATTTTCAATTATTGAAGATGAAATCCGGCAGGCAAATGGCATTATTAGCGAGGTTTTAGGGTATGCCCGAACCCGCGAAATGATTTTTAGTACGGTAGAGGTAAATAGTTTCCTGCGAGAGCTAATTCTTTCTTATCCTATCCCCAATCCTATTGTATTGCAGGAAAAATTGGATGAAGAGGGCGTACGCATTAAAGTAGATACAGAGGAAATAACACAAGCTTTGCGTAATATTATTTCTAATGCGGTGGAAGCAATGCCAGTGGGGGGAACGCTGACGGTTGGTTCCCAGGTTGGTAAACGCTTGGTATGCATCTACGTGCAAGATACGGGTACAGGAATGAGTGAGGAAGTGCGCCGGGAAGTATTTTCGCCTTTTTTTACTACCAAAGCACGTGGAACAGGGCTTGGGCTGGCCGTGGTTCATAAGGCCATTACCCGCCACAAGGGCAAGCTATTTATTAAAAGCGAGTTGGGTAAAGGAACTAGCTTTCGCATTTATTTAAAAATTTATCGCAAAACAGGAGATACTAATTATGGAGAAGCAAGTTAAAATATTGGTGGTCGATGATGACAACAATTTGCGTGAAACATTAGTAGATTTGTTGGAAATTGAAGGCTATAAGGTCTATCAAGCTGGTAACGCGGCGGAGTGTTTGGATATTTGTTCTAGTGAATTTTTTAATGTTATCTTAATGGACTATAATTTGCCCGATGAAAAGGGGTTAGATTTAATTCGTAAAATACGCTCTTTTAACCAGGATACTCAAATTATCATGATTACCGCCTATGCTTCGCTCAATGCCATTATGGAAGCCATGCAGGAGTCTGTCTATGATTTTTTAATTAAGCCGGTAGATTTTGATTATTTAAAGCGTACTATTAACCGGGCTCTAGATAAGTATTTTTTGGAGCAAAGTAACAAGGAATTGCTGGCACAGCTAAAAACGCGTAACGCAGATTTAGATCGTTTAAATAATATGAAGTCTAAATTCTTTTCCATTGTATCACATGACTTATCTAATTCTTTAATGACGCTCAAAATGAGTTTTGATATGCTCAAAAAAAAGATGACCCTGGACGAAGATCAGCAGAAAAAAATGATGTTTATTGAAGAATCACTGGGTCAAATTGAGCATCTAATTAAAGATCTGGTAGATTGGGCCGCTATTGAAAAAGGGAAATTGCGCATTGAAAAGGCTCGCTTTGAATTAACCGCAAGCTTGAAAAAAACAGCGGAAATTTTTAAGGCCAAGGCAGACAAACGAAATATTCGGGTGACGTTTGAAAGTACGAGTGAAATCCCTGTGGTGGCTGACGAAAAACGTATTCGTCAAGTAATCTCTAATATCCTGGAAAATGCCGTCCGTCACACGCCGGATAATGGGCAAATTAGTATAGTCGTTAGTAAAATAGACACAAAAAATGCTAAAGTATCGGTAACGGACTCTGGGGATGGTATTGAACCGGAACAAGCCCCCAGTCTGTTTACTAGCTTTGCGCAGTTTGGTGATAAAAACCGGGTGGGACGTTTGGGCCTTGGATTGTCTATCGCCAAAGATATTATCCTCAATCACGAGGGGCGCATTTGGGCGCATAGTGAGGGATTAGGAAAAGGGGCATCGTTTAATTTTACGTTACCGATTGCCAATTAGATTTGGAAGAAAGAGGAGCTTATGCCAACAAATAAAAAGAAGAAAATAACCGTCTTAATTGCTGACGATCAAACGTTGTTTCGGGAAGGGATAAAGGATATCCTTACCGGTGAAAAATGGGTAGAAGTAGTGGGGGAGGCGGCCGATGGATTAGAAGCTGTATCCTTGGCAAAAAAGTTAAAACCCGATGTGGTGCTCATGGACATTAAACTACCCAAGTTGGATGGAATCAGTGCCACGCGCAAAATTCGGGAAACTTGTCCACAAGTCAATGTCTTAGTCCTTTCAAGTTTTGAAGATGAAGCACATGTGTTGGATGCTATTCAAGCCGGGGCTAACGGGTATTTGTCTAAAATGTTGCCCGCTGCGGAACTAGTAAACTCTATTAAAACATTTACCAGCGAGGGTTTGATGATTCCGCAACAGCTAATGGGCAAATTATTGCACGGTTTGCGCAAAATGGGGGATACCAATATCCCGTCGCAAGCTACCCTTACTAAAACCGAGATTAAAATTATGGATTTACTGGGAAAAGGGATGAGCAATAAAGAACTGGCCAAGGAACTGAATTGTAGTGTTAAAACAATCAAAAACCATTTAAACAGTGCTTTTCATAAATTAGGGGTAAGCAGTCGCACCGAAGCGGTGGTGAAAGCCATTGAAAAAGGGCTCATCTCTTCCGAAGGAAATGTGGTGACTGACGACGAAGATTCCTTTAATTAACGGTCTGCAGGGAGCTTGTTATGCAGAAAAAAATAGCCCGCCTACGTGGGCAAGCTACCATTGAATATGTTTTGCTACTTTCAACAGTAGTTGTTCTTTTTTCTGCTTTTTTAACCATGTTTCATACAGATATGGTACATTACTTGTTTTCGTTTATCGGGCAGCTCTTGCCCGAAGGAAAATAATATGCATGTACATAGGGCCAGCCTAAAGATATTACACAATCGCCGGGCACAACTCCTCTTGCCGGCGCTTTTGTTATTGCCTTTATTTGTATTGGTCATTTATTTGTTGGTGGAAATGACCAAGGTTTCTATTGCCAAGGTGCGCCACCAGTTTGCGCTGGATAATGCGGCCTATACCCAAATGACCACCGTAAGCGTATTTCTAAATGCGGTGGGGTTGCTTAATGGTCCGTTACCCTTTCGTGTGTTGCAAACCTACGGTGAAGAACTTGTCCCAGTATATCCGGATAATTCGGCACAACAATACAGGGGCCAAGCTAATTGGACCGTGTTTGATTTATTTTTCCAAGCGGGGGCGATGCCCGCTGTGGGTCCGGATTATGATCGTGCCCTACGCAATCCAGCCCCCAAGGCAGATTCAGTGGACTGGGGGGTACATTATGCCAAGTATAGCGGAATAGAGTCCGCTACCGATGATGCCGGCAATCCGCTCTATGACCGTTCCGGCTGGGAAAAAGAAACCCCGGAAGAAATCAAAGGCCGTGTATACGTGATGAATAAAGAAATGGTCAACAAACATTATGTGGCGACTAACAAAGTGGGGATTCCTGCCATTACGGCTTTTTTTAATACGTACGTGCAAGTGGGGGATACGTACAATTTACAAAAGGATTTATACCAAAAACTTATCAAAAATGCGGGTATTTTTCGGGAAGGTTACTTTTTAAATGTGGATGACTGTAAAAAGGGCCAATGTGCCCGGCAAAGTGCTTCCCAAATAGCACGATACTTGTCTATTCCTACTAAACGCCAGGAAGCCAATGAGCTGATGTTTTATGTATCGGCTTCCGATATGGCCGGCGGAACTGGGGGAGCCGTTGATCTTCCCATTAATATGAGCGAATTGGATGGGGCGTCCCCTTTGTTTTTCTTTGCTTATGTGGATGGTACGGGGCGGTCTCGGTTGCGTTCTTTAAAACGGGGCATTACGCTCAAACAGTCCTTTCCGTTGCCGCGGAATCATTTTAATATCAATTTGGAAAGCAAATATAAACCCTACGTTCGCAATACCGTAATTATGAGCTGCCCGCGTGGAAACAATAACTGCGTATGGCCCAACCCGCTTCCTAAATATAACGTAATTTTGAGGCCCTGATGAATAAGAAAAAGCATTTTTTACAAGCACGGCGTGGTCAGGCAACTACAGAAATGGTACTGCTATTTCCTATCCTGATTATTTTTGTATTGTTTATTATTAAAATTTTTGGCTTGTTGGTGCTTAACCAAAAAATGCAAATAGCGGGCACTTATGTCGCTCGGCGTTATCAGTTACAATCCCACGTGACCGATTTTTACGAAAAAGGCTGGGACCGTCGATTCCTCAAAAAAGATATACAACGTAAAGTAGAAGATTATTTAGGGGTGAATAACCCGGGAATGCGGCAATTTCTCAGTTTAAATACATTTCGTCTGGATGTAGATACCAATAACAACTGGACTAAAATCACACTGACGGCCAACACCAAGGCTCCTCGTATCGCCTTTTTGTGTAAATACAATAAAGACCGTGTATGCGACCGGGACCGCTATTGCCTGCGCGGCTATAATTTTTTGTGTGAAGAAGGGGCGCGCATCCAAGTGATTAAATATGCTGGTAAGAACGAACGTCCCGCCCCCTATATGCGTCCTGGAAATCGCTAAGGGATGTGCTATTTCTATATGTTTGTTAGTAAAAACCATGGGGCTCTTTATACGGGAGTATCTAATAATTTGGTGCGCCGAGGTTATGAACATAAAGAACATCTCGTTTCCGGTTTTACGTCTCGGTATTTTGTCCATCATTTGGTTTATTATGAGCAATATACGGATATACGTGATGCCATCAAACGAGAAAAGCAAGTAAAAAAATGGAATCGTGCTTGGAAAGAACGGTTAATTGCAACCTAATGGTCAAAAAAGTTGATAATACCGTCTGACAAATGATTTGAACACATTCCAGGTCGTTTGCTTCCCCCCGTGTGGGGGAAGTACGGCGTAGCCGGGATGGGGGGTTATCCAAGGGAATTTGCTTATTTTACAACC
>JAZUNI010000088.1:0-118363 GCA_045604045.1 Elusimicrobiaceae bacterium
CGAAAGGTAAATTAGAAGTTTGTATTATTACCCCCTGTAATGGCATTGCAGTAGGATTGTGCTTCGTCGTCGGCCGATGAACTGCTTTTGCTACAAGAACGCGTGGTGGAATACGTTCCGTTTGCATTTTCTACAATATTGGAACGTAAAATGTAAGCATGTGAATCTCTACGACGAGACGCCTCTATACAAAAACCGCCCGATGTGCTACCTGCGCATTTAGCTGCCGTGAAACTTAAACAAAAATTTTTGCCCCCATGGCCAGATGAACAGATACTTGTAGCAATGGTAGGAATATCCGTATCCAACTTGGTAAAACTTGTTGGCCAAGATTCGTGTTGGGAATGATAGCGCTGGGCAGATTCACTGATCGCATTCATCAGTGTCAGCGCTTCCGTGGCGCGTGCGCGTTCCACGGCGGTTTGATATTGCGGTAATGCTACGGCGGATAATACGCCAATAATCAGTACGACAACGAGTAATTCAATGAGGGTAAAACCTTTTTTCATGATATTCTCCTTTAGGACGCAAGTAGCGTCCCTATAAGTATAGCAAAAATGGAAAGAAAATCCAGCTCAAATTTACAGAAAAAATTAACCCTGCAAAAAAAAGTTATTTTTGATAAAATATATACATCTAATTTGAATATTGTTGCCAAGATAGCTCAGCTGGTAGAGCAGCCGCTTCGTAAGCGGCAGGTCCGGGGTTCGATCCCCCGTCTTGGCTCTTTTTGTTGCCCATTTTTCCGCTATACTTCGTTCTCGCTTAGTCGCATACCTCCGCCTCCGGCGCGTCCCGCCAGTATGGCTCCTGCGCTGCGGCCTCGTCTAGCGAAAAAATCGTTTACAAAAAGTACCGGACGTAAAGCGAGTAGCGCGCGCCCAGCCTGCAAGAAAACTCCGTCAGGAAATTTATGCAGGGAGATCCTACCCGTCTTGGCTACTCGGTTGCCCATTTTTCCGCTATACTTGACGAAACAAGAGGAACGACAAATACTTATTTTGTGAGTAATTGTTCCACAAAATAATCTGTTACCCGTTGATCTGCGGCAGGGGTGTCTTGCGTAAAGTTGTGGTCAAAACCATGCACCGTTTTGAGTTGGGCTGCCGGATATATGCGGCTAAATTCCACCCCGTATTTATAGGGGACTAGCTGGTCATCAGCGCTATGCAGTATTAGCACGGGGCCGGTGTATTTAGAGGAAACTTCGTAAATAGGGACGTTAGGCGTGGTCGTTAAAAACGCGCGCCCTACTTGCAGTCCGTTAGACAGCGTAATATACTCCGGTGGATTTTTAGGGTCGTAAATTACACCAAATAAATTACCCTTGGCCGTATCTTCTTTGAGTTCCGGGGCGGGGGACATCAGGGCAATCGCGCGTAATTTTTCGGTGCCTAGCTCGCCCGCCAACATAGCGGTAATCACTGCCCCTTGAGAATGCCCAACTGCCGAAATGGACGATACCTGCGGTAAACGGTTGGCCGCGGCATATACCCGTCGGGCATCTTCCAATTCATTGGGAATGGTCATATCCAAGAATGAACCTTCACTTTGCCCGTGGCCATTAAAATCAAATAATAAGGTGCCAATGCCTTGTTGGTTCAACTGATTAGAAAGTTCGGTAAGTAAGTACATGTCTTTACTGGCATTAAAGCCATGTAAAATAAGTACCAACGGGTAAGTTTTTTTACCGGAAGGGGCGTGCAGTACAGCAGCTAATTTTCCGTGGTCCCCTTGGATGGTAAAATGCTGGGCCTTTGGAAGTGAGGCGCATCCCGTTATACATAAAATCAAAGCGAAAAGAAAGGTGTATATTTTTTTCATAAATAATGTCTCCGTTTTGCAGTTTACTTGTATTTTAGCAGATTAAAGTTAGGCTAAGAAACCCACCAAAAAGCCAGGCATTTGAGCCTGGCCAAGGAGTACGTGTATGAAAACAACAAACAACCACATACTAAATTGTCATAATTTCTTTTTCTTTTTTTTGGATGACTTGATCAATTTGTGCAATGAAAGAATCGGTCGTTTTTTGAACGTCCCCTTCATAGCGTTTTAAATCATCCTCAGTAATTTCAGCCGCTTTTTGGGCCTTTTTAAGTTTATCCATCACATCCCGGCGGGCATTGCGTACCGCCACTTTGAAGTCTTCACTCATTTTAGAAATATTTTTAGCTAGTTGCTTGCGGCGTTCTTCGGTCATGGAAGGTAAGGTAATGCGGATTACTTTACCGTTGTTAACCGGACTAGCCCCTAAATCGGCTTTTTGCAAAGCTTTGTCAATATCGTTTAATGAAGAAATATCCCAGGGTTGAATTTCAAGCGTTTTGGCATCTAACACGTTAATAACAGCCATTTGTTTGATGGGCGTGGGGGTACCGTAATAATCTACACGGACATTTTCTAAAAGCCCGGCGCTGGCGCGGCCAGTGCGAATGGTGGCTAAATCTCGTTCCAGGCGGGATACGTGTTCAGACATTTCGTTTTTGGTGTTGGTTAGTAACGCAGCAATTGCTTCCATAATTGTTTTCCTTTTTGAAGTAAGTTTTCCCTATTATAGCATTTTTAGGGTTGGAATATCGCACGGTTAAAAATTAACAGCTAGTTTTAATAATTCCTTTATGCAAACAAATAAAAAACAAAACTTTTAAATTAGTTTTATTTTTTAGTTTTATCTTGGCAGGTAATTTGAGAACCTAAAAAATAGATTTGGTTTTTCTTAAACACACACGCCAGTTTTTTAGCTTGCGGGGCCCCGGTAGCAGTGTCCGCCAGCGTGTGCCAACAGGCAATACGCGTACACGTGTAGGTTTTGCCACATTCGGGGAAGGAGGACGAGGGAAAATTGGTAATAAACCAAGAAAAATCTAAATTATATTTGAGCGCTTGCAAAAAATTTTCACAGGTAAGTTCCCCCGTAAAATTACACTTAGGTTCGGCGGTGGTATCTTCAGTAGAGAGGGCTTGGTCTAATAGCGTGTAGCGTTCCTTGTCAATAGGGTCGCCTTCTACGCGGTACACATCAAAGCAAGTAAAGCCGGGTGCTTGTTCTTTGGTGCAGGTAAAGGGGTGTAGAATATCGGCCCCCGGGCAAGTGTCCGTGACCGACAAGGCGTCTGTGGATAAATATTGCGCTTGAGCGCGCACGGTGAGGGGTTTATACGGCTTGACGTCCGCCGCCATGACACTGAGGCTTATCCCTGCTAGGATCACACTAAGTACTTTTTTCATATTAGTATCCTAGCAAATTTGAGGGAATCAAGCTAGAAATTTGGTTAGGTGCACGCTTCGCCGCATAAATGCTACAATATATATATACTTATGGCAAAACTAGTACGGGGGTTCCGCGATATTTTTGAGCCCCAATCCAATCAATTTACAGAGCTGGAAAATTGCGCCCGCGGCGTATTTTCTACTTACGGGTTTGGCGAATTGCGCCTGCCTACCGTGGAACTCAAAGAACTCTTTGTAAAATCCACCGGCGAGACTACCGATATCGTCCAAAAAGAAATGTACGCCTTTGAAGATGCCGGACACCGCCAACTGGCTATCCGCCCGGAAGGTACCCCCGGCGTGGTGCGTGCGTATTTAGAAAACAATTTTGTGCAAAATGCGCCGGTGCAAAAATTCTATTATATTGGCAATATGTTCCGGGCTGAGCGTCCGCAAGCGGGCCGTTACCGCGAGTTTGAACAAATTGGCGCGGAATATATCGGCAACGCTTCCCCGGCAGCGGATGCGGAAGTGATTTTAATGCTTAAAGATATTGTGGCCAAGTTTGGGGCTAAAAATTACACCGTTAAAATTAACAGTTTAGGGTGCGACAAATGCCGCCCACTTTACCGCCAAGCCCTTATTGATTTTTTGTCCAAAGAAAAAGATGCGTTGTGTGAAAATTGTCAAACGCGCCTAGAGAAAAATCCGTTGCGCGTACTGGATTGCAAAATTGACGGGGCCCGTTTTGCCGGGCGCGTACCCACGATGCAACTCTGCCCGGAGTGTCAAGAACATTTTGACACGGTGCAAGCACTCCTAAAAGGGAAAATCGATTTTGTGGTGGACCCGATGCTGGTGCGCGGACTAGATTATTATTCCCGCACGGTGTTTGAGTTTCAGGCGGGGGACGTTTCCCAAAACGCCATTGCCGCCGGCGGCCGCTACGATACGCTAGTTAAAAATATGGGCGGCCCGGCTACGCCTGCTATTGGGTGGGCGATGGGCGCGGAACGCGTGATTTTATCCCGCGGGGAGCAACCTGTTACCAAACGCAAAAGCGTGTGTGTAGTCTCTTTAGAAAAACCGTGTAACGAAACGGCGTTTAATTTGATGCAACAACTACGCGCGTCAGGTATCCGTACGGAGGGGGGACTATTTGACAAAAACGTCAAAGGTCAAATGAAGCAAGCCGACCGCTGCGGGGCGTCTTACGCGCTTATTTTAGGCGAGGATGAACTGACGAGTCAAGTAGCTACATTAAAAGATTTGACGACGGGTGAACAAAAACAAATTCCGTTTGCCCAGCTTACAGAAGAGGTAAAAAAATTAGTATGAAACGAACCCAGTATTGCGGCGATATTACCGCGGAATTTTTAGGAACCAAACAAACCTTGTGCGGGTGGGTGAACTCCTACCGCAACCACGGGGGGGTATTGTTTATTAACCTGCGCGACCGCGCGGGCGAGTGCCAAGTAGTAGTAGAACCAAATCGTCCGTTTTTTAAAGAAGCGGTTGCGGTGCGTAACGAATATGTAGTAGAAGTAACCGGCACGGTGCAACGCCGCATTGAAGGGGCCGTCAATAAGAATATGAAAACCGGCGAAATTGAAGTAGTGGCCGAAGAATTTAAAGTATTAAATACGTGTGTGCCGCTGCCGTTTGATGTGGATAAATCCCGCAACGCATCGGAAGAAATTCGCTTGAAATACCGCTACTTGGATTTGCGCAATCCTAAAATGTATGCCAATTTGTATTTGCGCCACCGTATTGCGCAAGCGGCCCGCCGTTATTTGGACGGGCAAGGGTTTATTGAAGTGGAAACCCCTGTTTTAACGCGTTCCACGCCCGAAGGCGCGCGCGATTATCTGGTGCCTTCCCGCGTACACCATGGGCAGTTTTATGCGTTGCCGCAAAGCCCGCAAATGTTTAAGCAAACCTTAATGGCTAGCGGCATTGACCGCTATTTCCAACTGGCGCGGTGTTTCCGCGATGAGGACTTGCGTGCAGACCGCCAGCCCGAACATACGCAGATTGATATGGAAATGTCCTTTGTGACGATTGAAGATATTCACCAGATTGTAGAAGGGCTTATGCAAGAAATTTTCAAAACGGCTGGTAAAGAACTCAAAACGCCGTTTTTAAAGCTTCCGTTTGACCAGGCCATGGAACGCTTCGGCTCCGACAAGCCGGACTTGCGCTATAGCTTAGAAATGAAAAACGCCGCCGAAGTTTTTGCTCGTACCGGCTTTAAAGTATTTGCCGACGTACTAGCCGCTAAGGGTGCTATTTATGCCTTGCGTGGCGAAAAAGGCGCGGGCTACTCGCGCGGGCAAATGGATAAGCTCACCGAGCTGGTTAAAAAGAACGGAGCCAAAGGACTTGTGTGGCTCAAAGTAAAAGACGGCAAGGTGGAAGGCCCGTCTGCCAAGTTCTTCACCCCGGAAGAATTAACGGCTGTGAAAGAATTAGTAGGGGCCCAAGACGGAGATGCTATCTTTATCGGTAGTGATAATGTCAAACGCACGGCCCAAACTTTTATGGGGGCACTACGCAAAGAGCTGGTAAAAGAACTGCCTAAACAATGCCAGTGGGCCTTTGCGTGGATTACCAACTTCCCGCTTTTGGAATACATCCCCGAAGAAAACCGCTGGGATGCCGCCCACAACCCCTTTACCGCACCGGTAGAGGAAGACTTGCCCCATTTAGAAAAGGACCCGGGCTCTGTAAGTTCGTATCAATTTGACTTGGTGCTTAACGGTAACGAGTTGGCTTCCGGTTCCGTGCGTAACTGCCGCCGCGACGTGCAAGAACGCATTTTGGCGCTTATGAAACATTCTAAAGAAGAAGCCGCCCGCCGATTTGGCATGCTGTTAAACGCACTGGAAGCCGGCGCGCCGCCACACGGGGGTATTGGCCTGGGCTTGGACCGCATTACGGCGTTACTTGCCGGGGAAGAATCCATCCGTGAAGTAATTGCTTTTCCCAAAACCGCACAAGCGGTGTGCCCGCTGACAGAATCCCCCAATGTGGTGGACACGCAACAGCTTACGGACTTGGGTATTACACTGCTTAAAGAAGACTAATTGAAAGCCCCGCCCTTTCGGCGGGGTTTTAAGTCCTAGGTCTATTGGGCCTTTTGGCCCTGGTAAAAAGGAGCGTTTTTCGCTACACTATGGATATGAACGAGGAAAAAACAGGTTTAAAAATTGTGCTAGGGATTTTGGCGGTGCTAGCCGTATTAGGGGCATTGTGGCGTGTGCTATCTTATGAAGAACAACACAGCTCCGCAAGCACTGCGCCTGTGCAAACTGTTTCCGTGCAAGGGGATTTGACAGTTGAGGACCCGCTACAAGAATTAAAAACGCAAGAATTACTAGGGGATACCACTACGCCGGTTGCGGTTGCATCGGCTGCACCGGCTGTTTCTCAAGCGTCTATGCACGTGAGCCCTTCTAGTAAAATGCCCTATCCGCAAAATCGTGCTACGCCTAAACAACCTTATGCCAACTATCCCGGCGGGGGAAAACCGTCGCAACGCTACGTGGATACTAATTTTTACACGCCGGATAATAAGCCACTTGCGGCAAGCCCGCGCAATACGTCTTATGCTTCCACGGTGACCGGACCGAGTGTTTCGTTTAATACATCCGCCTCAGCTAAAGTGCAGGAGGAACGCGCCCGCATGTTAGCCCCGTATTTGCGCCCCAACCGTAAAGAGAAAGAACGCATGGACGCACAATGGAATAAAATTGCAGCTGCCATTGAGCGCGCCGTGGCGCAAGCCTTGATGCCCAAGAGTAAAAAAGAAGCCATGATTGAAAAGTACAGCGCCGCCCAGGGAACTGCCCAAGCGGTGCAAAATTCCGGCTTTACAGGGCCGTTTGCTGCGGTAGGGCAGCAAATTGCTTCTCAAAAGCAAACCATTGTGCAAAGTATGGGTTCGGCGTTTGGTTCGTCGGCCGCGCAAGAAGCGGCTAGCTTAATGGATAGCTATGCCGGAGAAGTGGCTAACGCCTTAAATACGCCTGGCCTGACTGCGGAACAAGCCACAAAAGAAGTGAAAGAAATTTCCAAAAAGTATCAAGAAAAAATGGATAAAATGGCGGAGAAAAATCAGTATGACAAATTTACGGCCGATCGCATAGCGCAAGACAATCAGCAAAAAGAAGCGTTGCGCGCCGCCTACCAAGACCCGGATTTAAATATTAAGTTCGGCCAAATTATTGATGCAGGACGTGAAAAAGAACTCTCTTTGGCTACCCAAAACCTGCCACCTAACGAGTATTATCAAGCCGTGTATGCTAATCAGTACGATATGCACCACCAGTTGGAGGAGGCCGTCCGCCAAGCCGGGCAGCCACTGGATGCGCTACACCAACTGGAACAAAAGCAGGCACAAAGTGATTTGGAGGTGTTAAAGCAAAAAGAGGAAGCGGGGCAAATTCAAAGTGTAGCCCGTGAATATACCACCGCCGAAAAAGCCGGGGTGTCTACCCATTTGGAAAAAGAGCAAAAGGATATGCTGGACACGCTTACGAAAGCCTATGGCCCGGAAAATCGAGCCGATTTTGAGCAGTTATTACAAACCTATCAGCAGCAAGTGATGCAAGCTGCGGCGCAGGAATTGTCCCCGGCCGAGCACCAAGCGCGCGAAATGCAGCTAGCCAATGAATTTAACCGCCAGCTGATTGATTTGCGCATAGAAAAAATTCAGCAAATGAATATTCCCGACGAACAAAAACAAGCAGCTATTGAAAAGTTGCGCCAAAATTATAATCAGATTCCGCAATAAAGTAGTGTTGCCTAAACAAGCCATTTGGCTACTTATGAAAATTTACGCCCCGTTTTAGCGGGGCGTTTTGGCGTACAAAACTAATGGATTAAATATGCGGTATCATTACCGATTTTTATCTCCCCGTCTTTTTGCATGCGGGACTTACAAAACCGGGTGCCTAGCAAATTGGTGGGAATGCAGGCCAGTTGGCGGAAGTTATCTACTGAAGTAATCTTATACTGCGCGGCTGCATCCGCGTTGCGGGTAAACTCCACTTCATAGCAAGGGGTGCCTTCGGGGGCATCTTCGCGGCAGATGATTTGCCCGGTAAAGTTTTTAAGTTTTGTTCGTTGTAAACGCGCGTTATGGGTGGCTAATTCTTCAGCGGTAAAATTTTTACCCGTAGCAAAATTTTTTTGAGAGCCCCAAAAGATTTTAAGTTCCACGTTGCGTGCATTTTCCACCACATTAAAATATTGGGGCAGTGCAATAGCTGTTAGCACCCCGATAATTACTACCACGACTAGCATTTCAAGTAAAGAAAATCCTGCTTTCATGCAGTTACCTCGTCTATATACTGGTTGAGTAGCTGCCGGATGATTTTCGGCTCTACTTGTAATCCCAATGCCCAGGCAGCTTGGTGCAGTAAATTTTCTAGTAGAGTAGGCATATCGTTTTGTAAATCCGTTAAAAACAAGTTGCGGTCCAGGCGTAGATAATCCTCTAGCACGGTGGCGGTTTGGTTGCCTAGTAGCGCCCGTTTACCCCGGGTGCTTTCTAATTTAAAGCGGAAGGAAAGCGGACCGCCAAAAGAAAGTTTTTCCAAAAATTTTCGGGCGGTAATAAAAAATAGTACCGCATTTTGTGTCAACGTTTCTACGTGAATAGTTTGCGCCACATGGCCATTAATCATTTCATCTTGGCTGGCCACTTGCTTATTCATAATCAGTCCATAGGCGTTAAACTCGGTCAACTTATACATGCCCCGGGTATTTGAAATCACCGCGATACCATCTTGTACCGGTTTTAAGGGATATTCCGGATTAGCCATTACGCCATAAGGGGCGGCGGTAGAGGACAAAGCGACTAATTTGGGCAGGCGTTTGTAATCGGTCAAGGCTTCCTGCGGGTAAAGTGGCACAAAAGAAAACGTGCTTATAATTTCCCCGTCGGCAGAGGCCGCGCAGGTTTTTAAGTAATTGACAAAGTGGCTTTCGGCTTTATCGTAAAGAATGTGGCGCAGCCGTTCGGATTTTTGCCGGTGGTCTAGCAGCCAGGGTAATTTGTCCGGGTGAACGATAGCCTCAGGGCGAGAGGATTGCCCCGTGCGTACATAAGCTCGTTTTAGTTTTCCCACCAGGTGGGGGGTTAAATTACTTTGTGGAATGTCAATCACCACAAACATTCGGTCCCCACGTTTGTTTAAGCATACATTTACTTCTACAAATACCACCGGGTCAATATGCGTTTTGATAATATCTTCAATGCTGTTGCGTACTTTTTCGTGATAGGCAATGCCTAAAAAAGGGGGGGCGGGCTTGTCGTTTTTATCATCTTGCACGCCAATAATAATTGTGCCGCCCATGGCATTAGCAAACGAGGCAATCGTCTTGGCAAACTTTTCATGGTTTTTAGGCAACATGTATTTGTAGTCTAACTGTTTGTTTTCGGGTAGGCCCCGTTTACAAAAAGCGACTACGTCATTAAAGGTTAATTCATGCACCGGCTTAGAAAATAGCATATGCCCTCCTTATATTTATTATAATGTTTTAAGTAAGTTTATCAAGGAAAATTTATGCCTAAAAAAACAATTTATAATTTATCGTTTAACCAAACGTTGCAATACGATATTGACGGCCTAACCTACGTATGGCTGCGCGTGCCGGGTGGGTGGAATTTAACGGTGATTAACGAAAAAAGTTTAAGTAATTCTTTTATTCCGCAAAGTAATGAGTTTAAGGAAACCCTGCGTGAACTTGAAAATAAAGCTACCGATGTAGTGGGCAAGCGTATCTTAAAAAATAAACGCAAATAATCCGGGCCACATACGTTATAATTTTTTATAATAAAAATATGAATAATAACTCTTTGCAAGTGCTAGCTAGTTTAATGACGGATAAATTTATTGCTGCCGCCCCTCAAGCGGCTGCGCAGGCATTGGCTGCACTAGCTACGCACGAGGTTATTTTGCTAGTTGGCAATTTAAAAGCGCAAAGCCTGGTGGCCGTATTAAACCCGATGGATCCCGCCAAGGCGGCCGCTGTTTTGCGGCGGTTGCCGTTAAAACAAGCCAGTTATGTGTTAACGCGCTTGGCAGTCCCTCAAGCGGCAAAACTGTGGAAGGAATTTGCTACCCCCTATCAAGAGCGTTTAAAAAGCGTATTAGAGCCCGCGTTTGTGCAACTTTTGCAGTCGGCGTCCGGGTTTGACGTGCAAAGCGTGGGCAATTGGATGCGGACTGATTTTGTGACTGTGCGCACGGAAAATAAAGTGGCGGAACTGGTCAGCCGGCTAAAAAATATGCCGCGTAAGAAATTGCCGTCGGTATGTTATGTAGTGGATAAAAACGGGGCGCTTAAAGGCGCAATCCCCACGGCAGAACTGGCGTTTTTTAATCCGCAGGCGGTGTGTGGCAGCGTGATGACGCACACGCCCGCCTTGCAGCCGCAAATGTTACTTGCCTCGGCGGGGCCCGTTTTTACGCAAGAGGCAACGGCCTTGTTGCCTGTGGTAAATGAGCAAAATGTGCTGCTGGGAGTACTGGACCGCTTGACGGTAGTAACGTCCGTGCCCGCCAAAAAAACATGGTGGGAAAAATTGAAAAGATAGATTTTTTGTTGTCCTATCAAACGCGTCAAGTCCAAAAAGGGCTTGACGCTTTTTTTTTTTTTGATATCTTGAAATGGTTGTGGATGCTGTGGATAACTATTTTAGGAGACAAAAAATGGAAAATAAAAATGTAGGTCAGGTTTTACCTGACAATAGGAAAAACTTTGTAGAAAATGATAGTTGCGTGGTAGGTCCTGAGCAACTACTCCTCAGGACGTCGGCCTTATTCAATAACACCCCCTCATCTGTCCCCGTACCACAACCTACGGGGCAGGCTCTTACAGGACATCTTCCCCCTCATGGGGAAGCTGTTAGTTTGAATACACCCTCTACCTGGAGGGAGAGGGCCGAGTGCGTTAGCACCGGGGTGAGGGGGAAAACTACCCGGGGTTTTACGCTCATAGAGTTGTTGGTAGTTGTTTTAATTATTGGTATTTTGGCAGCGGTAGCGTTGCCGCAATACCAAAAGGCAGTAATGAAAGCGCGTCAAGCTGAGTTAGTGACTTATTTATCAGAAGCCAAAAAGAATCTAGAAATGTATATTTTAGAACATGGTCTTCCAGAAACAGAATTTTTTTACGATTCGTGCGGTGATTACATTGGACTACCAGAGGGAATGTCCGAGCGCAACAACGTGGATATTTTTGCAACAAAAATAAAATATCCATCTTATTGGAAAAAAAAAGGCGTCTGTCCATCCTTGTATTTAGGATGGGATGCTGGACGTTATGGAGTAGCTCTGTGGCGTAGTGGGGATATAACCTGTGAAGTGTCAAAATATTTAACGGGAACGTTTAGTAAAAATTATTGTGAGATTGAGGACCCCGGGAAAGTGGAGTGGCTGGCAGTTGCTCGAGCCTTTGAGCAAGTTTTTGGCACAACTTGTAGATGTTATTATAACATAGACGAAGCTGATTGCCCGTGCTGATGATAGAAATAGATAAAATAATGATTCGGCAAGTGACAGTACATTTGATAACGGGTTTTTCTTCTTAATTTCGCATTGTAAAGCAAAATAAAACCTCTCGTGGAAATAAACCGCAAGAGGTTTTTTAAATAGTTAGCGCGGAAACTGCCGTCCGCAGGACTATTTTACACGGCCGGCGGAACCGAATACGTTTTCGTTCTTTTCGGCGTACATTTTAATCAGTTCTTCGCGGGCCGGGCCTAGGTATTTGCGCGGGTCAAATTCACCGGGTTTGGTGGCAAAGATTTTGCGGATGGTGGCAGTCATCACCAGGCGGCCGTCGGAGTCCACGTTAATTTTGCACACGGCCGATTTAGCGGCTTTACGCAGTTGTTCTTCGGGGATGCCGGCGGTGTTATCTAATTTGCCACCGTATTCGTTGATTTGTTTTACAGCCCATTGCGGTACGGAGGAAGATCCGTGCAACACAATCGGGAAACCGGGCAAGCGTTTGGATACTTCTTCCAAAATATCAAAGCGCAGTTCGGGCAGTTTTTCGCCGGGTTTTACTTTAAATTTGTAAGCACCGTGAGAAGTACCAATGGAAATGGCCAAGGAATCTACGCCCGTGCGTTTTACAAAGTCTTCTACTTGGGCAGGATCGGTGTAGGTGTGGTGTTCGGCGGAAACTTCGTCTTCAATACCGGCCAAAACGCCTAATTCGCCTTCCACGGTCACGTCATGTTGGTGGGCATATTCTACTACTTTTTTAGTAAGTGCCACGTTTTCTTCGTACGGCAAGTGAGAGCCGTCAATCATCACGGACGAAAACCCATTATCAATGCAGTCTTTGCATAATTCAAAACTATCGCCGTGATCCAAGTGCAAGCACAACGGAACCGGTTTACCCAGTTCGTTCATCATTTCTACAGCGCCGCGGGCCATCCAGCGCAGTAAGGTGGAGTTGGCATATTGGCGGGCGCCTTTAGATACTTGCAAAATTACCGGAGAACCGGTTTGCACACAAGCGGTTACAATCGCTTGCAATTGTTCCATATTGTTGAAGTTATAAGCCGGGATGGCATATCCGCCAGCCATGGCATCTTTGAACATTTGGCGGGTGTTTACCAAGCCAAGTTCTTTGTAAGAAACGGTCATGTAGAGCCTCCTAAAAATTTAAACTTCTTCTTATGTATTTTACAATTTTTTGAGGTTGTTTGGCAGTTGTTTTTTATAGGCCTTGACACGTTTTTTTTTTTTGATAAATTTGAGGTATATAAAACGAAAATCTTGTATAAATAGAGGGGTACGTATATGGAAATAAAATGCAGTAGAGCGTTGTTTTTAAGCGAAAGTGGTTTTACGCTCCGCCCATCGTCACCCCGCAGTGTTGGTATGCGGGGTATAGGGGCGGCCCCTGCGCTATATCCCGCACTACAGGCCTGCGGGATGACGAAGCGCAGCGGCCACGGATTCACTTTGATTGAGCTATTAGTAGTGGTACTCATCATTGGTATATTGGCCGCGGTAGCGGTGCCTCAGTATCAAAAAGCAGTGATGAAAACCCTCTATGCTGAAATGAAAGTATCCATACTTTCAGTTGTAAAAGCGCAAGAAATATATTTTTTACAACATGGACATTACTCTCGTTCATTTCAAGACTTAGAGTTATCTTTCCCATATATACCATGTGATGAACGCTATTCATACGATTGTCTGGTTTTAGGGAGATATGGTTTGTATTTAGGACATGGTGGTGGAGAACTAGGTGTAGGAGCAGGACTGAGGAATCCAAAGACAAATAGCCTAGATTATGCTGGTTTTGAATATGTTCTTTTGCCTAATGCTGGGCAGAGCATTCGAAAAGGATGGTATTGCCGTGAAACAGGTACTCCTGTAACACATTGTAAAGGAAACGAAATTTTTGGAAAGACTTCGTGGGTGTATGGTTTATGGTTTCCAATGTCAGATTAATTGGTATGCTCGGGTAGGAGGTATACTGGCGGAACGCGCCGGAGGTGGAGGTATCCGACTGCCCGAGCAACAACGAAATGTGGCAAATTATGCAGAAAAACCTTGTGCGTAGGGAAAAACCGCAACAGCAACAGGGCAGTTTTTCAAAGGAATTTGCGTTAGAACGCGGCGCGGACTTGCGAAGTATACTGTCGGGACGGGCGCGGTAGCGCCGAGGTATTCGAGCCAGGACGCAACAAAGTTCTAACACAAATTCCAAAGAAAAACCTTGCTTTTTTGGGGGTTTTGGGTTATAATGTATCTGCCTTACGTACGCATAAGGAAGAAAAAATGAACCTAAAACTAGATTTTTCTATTCTTAACACGCTGACCCAAATCCCCGGTATTTCCGGCCGGGAAGCAGCCGTACGCAATTATTTGCATGAATTACTAGCTCCGCACGCAGATCAAATCCGTACCGACGCGCTAGGTAATTTGATTTGCCTTAAAAAAGGTACGTCCAACCAAAACCTACTACTTTGTGCCCACATGGATGAGGTGGGGCTGATGGTTCACTTTGTAGATGAAAGGGGCTTTTTGCGCTTTGTGACTGTGGGGGGAATTGACCCGCGCACCTTGCTTGCCCAGCGGGTACGTGTGCAAACCAACAAGGGCCCCTTGTTGGGAATTATCGGTACTAAACCGGCCCACGTAACTACCGAAGCGGAGCGTGGCAAAGCCGTGCCTTTGAAAGATTTATTTATTGATGTGGGATTGCCCGCTGAAGAGGTAAAAAAACAAGTGTCCGTGGGCGATTTTGCTGTGTTAGACCGCGCGTATGAAGAATTTGGGACGGGGCTTATTTCCGCCAAAGCAATTGACAACCGCGCGGGTGTATTCATTCAAGCGGAAGTGTTTCGCCAGCTTAAAAATCCGTTTTATAATGTATATGCCGTGTTTACGGTGCAGGAAGAAGTGGGGGTGCGTGGCGCTACGACGGCCGCCTTTGGCATAGACGCGGATGTGTGTTTGTGCCTAGATACTACGGGGGCTGCGGATATCCCTGGGATTGCCCCGCAAGACCAGTTGGTAGGCGTGGGAAAAGGGGTGGGAATTAGCGCGTTAGATGCCCGTACCATTACGCCCGTATCTCTTTTTAATGCGCTGACGCAACTTTGCACGCAACATCAAGTGCCCTACCAGGTACGTATTGCCCCACGTGGTGGAAACGACGCCGGGGCGGTACACCTGAGTAAAACCGGGGTGCCCAGCTGTGCCCTTTCTTTGCCGACGCGTAATATCCACAGTAATGTGGAAGTATGCGCAAAAGAGGATGTGCAAGCCATGATTGATTTGACGTATATTTGTGCCCAAGAAGGAATAAACTTTTAAGGGAGAAATTATGAAACCTTTTCTAATGAATCAAAAACGGGCGGAATTTTGGGATGTAACGGAAGTGGCGGATAATCCCAATTACCGGATTGCTATTAACGAAGCCGCGATATTAGAACGGATGGATGTAGTGTATCGGGCGCTTGTGTCGCTACTGTATAATTTTGTACCGTCTTCCGGGCATCCGGGGGGAAGTATTTCCAGTGGGAGGTTTGTTTCTCATTTATTATATAAGACCATGTGGTATGATTTTTCTCATCCGCAAGAAGATAGCGCGGATATTATTTCATACGCGGCCGGGCATAAAGCCCTAGGGTTATATGCGGCGTGGGCGCTACGCAACGAATGTGTACGTATTGCGGCCCCGGAACTATTACCCGCTACTGAAGCGCAACAACTGCGCTTAGAAGATTTACTGGGGGTGCGCCATAACCGTAAACAAGGAACCCCGTTATTTACCCAATTTCAGGCCAAGCCGTTAGGCGGCCACCCGGAGCCGATTACGCCTTTTGTACGTACCAGTACGGGAGCCAGTGGCGTAGGGTTGGCTAGTGCGGTAGGGTTGGCCTTGGCGGCAGCTGATACCTATGGAGAAAACGCTCCCCGTGTGCATATTATTGAAGGGGAAGGTGGTCTAACTGCCGGGCGTGTATCCGAAGCGCTTGCTATGGCTGCTACGGCGCAACTCAAAAATGCCATTTTCCACGTGGATTGGAACCAAGCCTCTATTGAAAGTGAGCGCGTGACGGCTGAAAACAATCAACCTGGGGAGTATGTCCAATGGACGCCGATGGAACTATTTTACATGCAGGATTGTAACGTAATTTATGTTCCCAATGGGCACGATTTTAATCAAATTTATGCGGCTAATAAGTTGGCGGCCCAAATTGCCAATCATCAGCCTACGGCGATTATTTACCGAACCGTCAAAGGATGGAAGTACGGTTTAGAGGGCAAAGCTTCGCACGGCAGTGGGCATGCATTTTGCTCAGAGGAGTTTTACAAATCGCTGGCAGAATTTGAACAAACCTTTAACGAAACTTTCCCGCATTTTGAAGGCGATAAAACCCCCGAAAATATTGAAAAATTTTACTGGGATAGTTTGCTGGTAATTCGCCATGTATTGGAAAGTGATCCGCAAATTCGCCAATTTGTAGTGGCACAGTTGCGTGCTGCTGCGCAACAGTTGGCACTGGCTAAACGCACGGTGCGCCCGACGCTTGGCAACGTGCAGGCACTCTATCAGTTAAACCCGGCACAGGTACCTGCCGAATTTACCTTTGAGGTTGGCAAATCGTACACGACCCGTGGGGTATTGGGTAAAACATTGGCTTATTTAAATAAAGAAACGGGCGGTGCTTTGTTTGTAGGATCTGCCGATTTGTATGGTTCCACCGGGGCGGGGGCGACGTCTGAACCATTTGCGCCGGGGTATTTTAATGCGCTGGCTAACCCCACCAGCCGCCGTGTGAGCGCGGGGGGAATTTGTGAAGACGGTATGGCCGCAGTATGTAGCGGCATTTCTTCCTTTGGACATCAAGTGGCGGTGGCGTCTTCTTACGGGGCCTTTTTAGCGTTTGAACATGTGGCAGCCCGTTTGCACGCGATTGGGGTGCAAGCGTCGCGCGAAGTGGGATTGCAGCCTAACACGCTTATTTTATTTAATGGACATGCCAGTTTGCCTACCGGCGAGGATGGACCCACGCACGCTGATCCGCAAAGTTTGCAATTAGTGCAAGATAATTTTCCCAAGGGAGCGTGCATTACGGCTACCCCCTTGGAAGTAGACGAAATTTGGCCGCTTGTGGCTACGGCCCTAGCTAAACGGCCGGCTATTTTTGCGCCGTTTGTCATTCGACCGGCTGCGGTATATATGGACCGCCGCGCCTTGGGAGTTGACCCCGCGCAAGCCGCTACCAAAGGGGTATACTATTTGCACCGTGCCAAAGAAGCGCAGGCCGCCACCGTATTTGTGCAAGGGGCCGGTATCGGACGCATTGTGGTGGAAAAAGTATTGCCGGAAATTGTAGCCGGTAACGCCCCGGACGTGAATGTTATTTACGTCACTAGCCGGGAGCTGTTTGAATCCCTTTCGCAACAAGAGCAGAACCAATTAGTACCCCCAGCGCTGATGCAACGTGCAATGGGGTTGACGGACTTTACATTACCTACGCTAGACTGTTGGTTGAACAGCCAGTTGGGGCGCGCGCATGCGTTGTATCCTCATAAAAACGGCAAGTTCCTAGGCAGCGGTGTAGGAGCGAAGGTGTATGAAGAAGCGGGTATGGACGGTGCGTCTGTACTGGCGGCAATCCGCGCCTACGTGGAAGATTTAAAACAGGCCGCATAATGTGGCCTCATAGGAGAGAAAAATGGCAGAAGAAAAACCTTATTTAACCGGACGAACTTACTTGTTCAAACTTCCGAAAGGAAAAGACCTGTTGGAAGAGCTCATTGATTTTTGCCACGACAATCAAGTCAAATGCGGGATTGTGTCTGTAGCGGGGGCGGTATCCAACGCCACGATTGCATACTATGACCAATCTAAAAAGAAATTTGAAAAATCCCTCTTTGATGAAGAGCTGGAACTTTTAAATTTAACGGGTAATATTAGTATCCAAGATAACCGCCCGATGGTTCACGCACATGTGACGCTAGCGGCCAAAGATCATACCGTAATTGGTGGGCATTTGTTGCCGGGTACCAAAATTTATGTGTGTGAAGCCTATATCCAGGAATTAGTAGGGGAACCGAAAGTGCGCCGCACGGACAAAGTGACCAAGTTAAGCCTTTGGGCGTAATTGTAGTTTGCTAAACTGTTCTTAAAAGACCGGATTAATTCCGGTCTTTTTTTTTGTGGAAAATTTTTTGGGTTGTTCTCCTTTTTGAGACGTTGTTTTTAAATAGGCCTTGACGCGTTTTTTTTTTTGATAGGCTAGACTTTGTGCTGTGGGTGTACCCCGGTACTAGCCAAGGGTTGCGGTCGCTATATAAAGCTGTTAGGGCCGTTAACGCTTGTGTAATAAAAAACTTAAAAGGAGAAGTTATGAATGTTATAAAAAGGAATAGTCCTTGCCAAAGGTTGTTGGAAGAGAAGACCCCTACCATAAATCGTCATGCTGAATTTATTTCAGCATCTAGTCGTTACGATAACAACAAGACCCTGAAACAAGTTCAGGGTGACGACAGAATGGGGTTCACCCTCATTGAGTTGTTAGTAGTGGTCCTCATTATCGGCATCTTGGCGGCGGTAGCCTTGCCGCAGTATCAAGTACTGGTAGCCAAAAACAAAGTGTTTACAGATTGGTTAATTGCCAAAGAAATTTTAAAAGCACAGCAGATGTACTATTTAGCCAACGGGAATTATACCAGTGATGTAATCCAATTAGGAATAGACGATTTTTGTGTTCCTGTTGGTGGTAATTATGAAGTTACTTATAATATGTGTAACACAAAGAATGCAAGAGTGTATTTAGGTGGTTATGGTATGACGATGGAGCTAGGTAAGCCTAATGGTATTAAGATAATATTTCAAGGCGCTCGGGGCAGATGTCAAGCGGCTAATACAGATGTCAATAGTTTTTTAAATAAAGTGTGTCAAAAAGTAACAGGGAAGCAAACCCCGTCCGGTTCTGAGGGAGGAAATTCTCCGTACGCTTTTTATTATAGGTTTAATTAAGTAATGCATACCGGGTACCTTGAACAAAAAATTTTGGTAGTATTTGTTATGCCTTGCTAGCTAGGCTGATGACGGGTTTTACTCCTTCATTTTTGCTATAATTGGTATATGAGGAAATTTCTTCTTATACTGTTATTTGTATTGCCGGGAATTTTGCACGCACAAGAGGCACCGCAACCGGCCGCCCCTGCGCCTGTGCAAACGGTTAGCAAATCCTCGCTTACGGCCAAACATGCGGACAGTAAGTTAAACGAAATTACCTTGCATAAAACGGTGCTAGATTATTCCCTTCCGCCGGAAATTGAAGATACCGCCCGTAGCTGCGCACAAGGGGAGGAAGATTGTTATTTTGCTTTTAAAACATTTGAAAATTCAACCGATACCCGTGTGGCGGCTGCGGCTAATTTGGAACTAGCTGTATTGGCCTTGCAACGTGGGCTTGTAAAACAAGCGCTTGCCCATATTGCGCGCGCGAATGAATTAAACCCGGATGACCCTTTTACTGAGCTTACGTACGGCTGGATGTTGCTTTCGGCCGGGAAGTACAAACAAGCACGTGGAAAATTTGACCATTTGCTCTATTTATCAGCTGATTTTGAATATGTTTCTTCGGCCAAATTAGGGGCTGCCTTGGCGTGGTATTTTGAAGGGAAAAAAGAAAAAGCCGCCGAGCAACTACAGTATTTGTACGTGTCTAACCCGTATGCTATTTCGTTTGTGTCTTACATGTTGGGGCGCATTGCGGGGGAAACCAAAGCTGCTAAAAAAATGGCCCCTGTATTTTTGCAACAGGCGCTTTCTCACGATGAAAAAAATTATGCAGCGGCGGAACTATTTGCCCAGTTAAGCGAAAAAGCAAAAGATAAATTGCGTGCTTGGCAATATTACGCTACGCTTTATAGTTTGGACCCGCAAAATGAAAAGCTCGCTGGTAAAGTGGAAAAATACGCAGAGGATTTGGGAAACAAAAGTATTGACTATTTGTTTTATTTACGGCTAGAGCAACCCATTGTGCACGAGATGGTTTCCACCCCGTCTGAAGTGGTCAAAATGGCGCTCTACGCAAACCGTAAGCAAGAACCGCAAGAATTAAAAGCGATTTCCCTTATGGCCTCCGGCACGCTGCGCATCACTGACGAAAAACGCGGCGAAGTAACCAAGGTGCCTTCTTACATTGAGAAAACTATTGAATTTAACCCCGAAACGAAAGGGGTAGATTTTAAAAACTCCAAGGGGCAGGTAGAATTTTCTGCCGTGTATCCCTTTAAAATTATGTTGGAAAACCCGAATAAAACACTGCTAGTGCGTAATGTGCATACGGACAATATTTTTGCTGCTGATTTAAGTGATAAAGAACTTAAAGGCGATTTGTTGGTGATTCCAACGGAAAACGGCTTTACGCTCATCAACAAAGTGTATGCAGAGGATTTAATCCCGGCGCTACTGGCAGCCCTGGTACAGGATGTTACGTCGGAACCTGCGTTAAAATCGCTGGCGGTTGTGTTGCGCTCTGCGTTGTTACAAGCGGTAAAAGAACGGAAAAACGAGCCTTATCACATTACGGATAATGATGTAAAATTTCAATTTAAAGGGATTAACTTGTTGTTTAAAACCTTGTTGGACGCTTCTAAGGCATCTTCAAAAGTGCGTTTGTTAGAGGCCCAAGCGGGTGCTTATACCAGTTGTGGGGTAGTAACCGCGGGTGGGGTGGCAAATACGCAGCAACCGGTCTCCTATGTGTTTTCTCCGGCCAATGTCAGTAGATATATGCTGTCTAATCCGCCGGCAGATTTAGTTTCCCGCCCGCAAGATCCTACCCAATGGTCCAGCATTAAATGGATTTATTTGTACGAGGCGCAAGATATTGTAAGGCGTATTTCTTATACAAAAGATATTGGCAAATTGCGTGCGTTAACGCCTACCGAACTTACGCCTAATGGGCGGGTACTTGCCATGCGTTTTGAAGGAAGTAAAGCTAGTTATGAAGCTACTACCCCGCAGGAAGTTGCTTTTATATTGGGGGCGGGGACGCTGCGGTCTAACTTTTTTGATATTGTGCCACTGTATCAAGGCAAAAATATAAAACGCATTTTGATACGTGGTTATGACACGGGTCTAGGCGAAGGACTTTGTTTGCGCGGTGCAGAAGGACTTGCCAAACAAGGACGGGACTACCAAGGAATTATTAAATATTATTTCCCCGAAGCCCGCATTTTAAATACACAAACAGGTGCGATTCACTGATGGAAAAAACAAAAATTCTTTATTTTATTACGCGGTTAGATCAAGGCGGGGCACAAGCGAGTGTCTTATCCACCCTAAAAACCATCAACCGCCAACAATTTGATACTTACTTGGCTACGGGGCCAGGGGGGCGTTTGGATGGTAAATTTAAGGGCGAAGCGGACCATGTTTTTTTTATTCGTGCTTTAAAACACGATGTAAAAGCCAAATATGTGTTACACGATTTAGTAGCCCTGTTTCAAATGGGGCTTGTGTTGCGCAAAGTGCGCCCGGATATTGTGCATACCAATGCGCCTAAGGCGGGAATTTTGGGGCGTATTGCCGCGCGTATTTTTTGGCACCGCGCCAAAGTGGTGCATACTTTCCACGGGCTTGGATTTGCCAAAGAACAAGGAGAAAAACACTTTAAGTTTTTTGTGTGGGTGGAAAAGACCTGTGCCAAATTTACCGACGTGTTGGTATTTGTCTCGCGCAAAAATGCACAGGAAGCCAAAGAACTGGGAATTGGCAAAGGCAGACGAACGGAGCTCATTCGTGCCGGGGTAAATTTTCATCCCATTTTGCCTTTAAAGTTTGACCCGGTTGCAAAAAAAGCGTCGCTTAACATTTCGGCCAATGCCAAAGTAGTGCTGGCGCTTGCCAATTGTAAGCCGCTTAAAAATCCGTTACATTTTGTGTTTGCTGCGTATAAGGTGCTGCAACAAATGAAGAATGTATATTTCATTTTTACGGGGGACGGTCCGCTCAAAGACCAAGTAACCACCTTGGTGCATAATTTAAATATTGAAAAGCAGGTCCTGTTCCCGGGGTGGCGCAACGACGCACTGGAACTGTTGGCCATTAGTGATGTATATGCCAGTGTTTCCCTACGGGAAGGGCTGCCTATGTCTTTATTAGAGGCTATGGCCATGCGCGTGCCTGCGGTATGCTATGATGTGGATGGTATTAGTGAAGTAATTACGAATAATAAGACGGGCTTTTTAGTGCCGCCTAGCGATATTAATACGTTTGCCGATAAACTTAGAGTACTTTTGCGCCACAACGCCTTGCGCGAACGATTTGAAGCTAATATTGACCGCCGAGATTTTGCCGAATTTACGGCGGCCACTATGGTCAAAAAACAGGAACGTTTGTACCGTAGTTTAGTGCCACCTACTAAGAAAAACGGCGGAAAACGGCGGTTTTTCCGTCATAAAAGACGTTTTTATAAACCTACTACACAGGGAGCGAAGTAATAATGGATTACGCAATCAATGAAATGGAACAGGAAGTGCTAAATGCCACGCGCGAACTGGCCCAGAAAAAATTAAAACCTTTACGCGCCGAGATGGACGCTAAAGAAACGTTTTCTAAAGAAATGTATGAAGAATACCGCAAGTCCGGCATGTTTGGAGTGTGGCTGCCGGAAGAATATGGCGGCCTAGGCGGAGGAATTACCTGCCTAGCTATGGCATTTGAGGAACTTTCCCGCGCGTGTGCCGGGCTTGCCTTAACGCCGGGAACTTCGGCCTTAGGGGCCATCCCAATGTTTTTAGCGGCCACCAAAGAACAACGTGAAAAATGGTGCCCAGACCTAGCAAGTGGAAAAAAATTGTGGGCTTTTGCACTTACGGAGCCAGAAGCCGGATCGGACGCTACTGCCCTTAAAACTACCGCTATTAAAGACGGCGATTTTTACGTGGTAAACGGTACGAAGCACTTTATTTCCACTGGCAAAGAAGCTGATTTTTACACCGTGGCCGTAAATACCAACCCTGCCCGCGGGCCGCGCGGTATTTCACTTTTGGTCATTGAAAAAGGAACCCCGGGGTTTTCCTTCGGGAAGAAGGAAGAAAAAATGGGGATCCGCACCAATCCTACGTATGAGCTGATTTTTGAGAACGTGCGCGTGCCGAAGGAAAATCTACTGGGTAGCGAAGGGCGCGGACTCTTGTATTTGCAAGAAACGCTGGACTATTCTCGCCCAGGTGTAGCCGCACAGGCCGTCGGTATTGCGCAAGGCGCGCTGGATACCACCATTCCGTATTTGCGCACCCGCAAGCAATTCGGCCAGCCGATTATCACCTTTCAGGCGCTGGGTCATAAGGTGGCGGAATTAGCTGCCAAGACTGAAGCCGGCCGCGCGCTGGTGTATAATTTAACACACCGGATGGATCAGGAGTATTTGCCGGCCGTTAAAAATGCGCTTGCCAATGGAACTACCGTGCACGACGAGCTCAAAAAATTAAAAGGCCAACGCTGGACCAAATACAGCGCCGAAGCCAAGCTGTTCTGTTCCAACGTAGCCATGGAAGTGGCCGATGAATGTGTTACCTTGTGTGGCGGAATTGCCTACATGCGTGATTTTCCGTTGGAAAAATATATGCGCGATGCCAAAATTACGCAAATTTACGAAGGTACTGTGCACATCCAAAAGAATGAAATTTTAACGGCTTTAATCAAAGAATATGCCGCCAAAGGAGACGAGGAATAATATGCATATTGTAGCTTGCGTAAAGCAAACCCCAAAATCCGATAACGTAAAAATTGACCCCGCTACCGGGTGTCTCATCCGTTCCGGCACCGAAAGTGCCATGAACCCCTTTGACGAGTTTGCGCTGGAAGAAGCTGTTACGCTTAAAGAACAAGTGGGCGGAAAAGTGTCTGTCATCACCATGGGCCCGCCGCAAGCCGAAGCGGTACTGCGCGATAGTATCGCCCGCGGAGCCGACTGCGTCTATCAATTAGGCGATATGGCGTTTGCTGGGTCGGACACGTGGTCCACGTCATACGCGCTATCAAAGGGGATTGAAAAGATTAACAGTCTTGCCCAAGTGGACTTAATCATTTGCGGCAAACAAACGAACGACAGCGACACCGGGCACATCGGTCCGCAAATTTCTGCGTGGCTGAAAATTCCCAACGCCGCTTTTGTGAAGAAAGTGGTGCGCGTGAACGAAAAATCCATTGTAGTGGAACGTTTGACTGAGGACGGCAGCGAAGTAGTGGAGCTGCAATATCCGTGTGTGCTGTCTGTGGTCAAAGAAATTAACAAACCGCGCGTGCGCAGCGTTAAAGGACGTATGCTTGCCAAGCGTGCCGAAGTTACCAAATGGACAGCTGACGATATTGCGGCGGACAAAACCATGCTGGGCATTAAAAATTGTCCCACGCGCGTGGTAAAATCTTTTGTACCCAAGCGCGAAGTAAACGCCGTAGTGATTGAGGGCGCCAATGGCAAAGAAAAAGCCGCCAAACTGGTGGAACTCTTAAAGGAAAATAAATATATTTAAGGACGAGTTATGAATTTACAAGAATCTAAAAACGTATGGATTTTCGCCCAAGCGCAGCGTGGCAAATTAAGCCCCACGGCGTATGAACTTTTGACGGCCGGGCGCAAGCTGGCGGACGATCTCAAAGAAAAATTGTGCGCGGTGCTGCTGGGCTACAACGTCAAAAATTTAGCGCAGGATTTAATTGACCACGGTGCTGATATCGTCTATGTGTGTGACGACCCAGCCTTGGAAAATTATGTGGATGACGTGTACGCGCGTGTGCTTGCCGATATGGTGGCGCAATACAAGCCCAACAAGTTTTTAATCCCGGCGACCAATATGGGGCGCGCTCTTTCCGCCAAAACAGCCGTGTTTGTGGGCACGGGCTTAACGGCGGATGCTACGGACGTTGCTATTCACACGGAAGACGGCCAACTCTATGCCACCCGCCCGACGTTTGGCGGTAACTTAATGGCCACCATTACGTGCGCCAAAACCCGCCCGGAGATGTGCTCTTTGCGTCCCATGGCGTATGAAAAAGCCGCCGCGCAACCCGGCCGCAAAGGCGAAGTTATCGCGTTTGCCTATGACGCCAAAAAGCACGCGTGCGAACTTGCCAAATTTGTGGAATTTATCAAAAGTAAAGGTGGCGGGCTTGATTTGTCCGAGGCGGAAGTGATTGTCGCCGGCGGGCGTGGCGTAGGTAAGGCTGAAGGTTTTAAGCTCCTCGAAAAACTGGCCGCGCGTTTAGGCGGTGCGGTGGCTGCAAGCCGCGGGCCGGTGGATAGCGGATGGATTGATTACCGCTACCAGGTGGGGCTGACCGGGCGCACCGTCAAGCCGAAAATCTACATTGCGTGTGGTATTTCGGGCCAAATTCAACACATGGCCGGGATGAGTGGCGCGAACGTAATTGTGGCTATTAACAAAGACCCCGAAGCGCCTATGATGAAGGCCGCGCACTTTGCAGTGGAGGGGGATTTGTATGAAGTGATCCCCGCCATGCTAGAGGCACTGCATTGAGGAAACTCAACAATTTTATAAACAGACCTTGAAAAAGAAGGTCTCTTTTATTATGCTATAAATACAATTTGTTCTGTTTTTGGAACCGTATAAGGAATACGGAGTATTTTGGGGTATCCCAAAATCTAGTCTAGTCCAAAGACAGCCGTTTTAAAACGCAGAGCTTATAGCTTTGATGTTTTGTGTTTCCCGCCTTTTGGGCGGGAGACTGCGGCTGTTACGTTGGTACTCTAGACTAGGTCAACGTAGTGGCCGTTTTCTATACGCTCTAAGCAGATAAGTTGAAAATAGCTAGGAGGTATATTGTATGAAAAAAATTATTGTCATTTGCATAACTATGGTGCTTGTAGCCGGATTAGCGTGGGCTAAGGTGGATTTTTCAAAACCTGCGCCGGTAAGAATATTTGAACCACTTGATACTGTTGGTATTCACGCTACCACAAAAGGTAATTCTAATAAGAGAGGTAGCACCTCTGTGGCAGGAGTTCCGGTGAATGTATTGCCTATTTCTATGGAAATAGATGAGGTGAAAAATGGTAAAACGGGGCACAAAAGTAATATTTGCTCTGCCATGCGTTTAACTTCTACGCTTGTCCTTACAGCGGCCCATTGTGTGGAAGACTTTTCTCATGGACAACGAATTTATGCCGAACCTTTTACAACCGCAGATCAAAGGTGGGGGCTTTATTTGTTAAACAATAAAAATAGGCAATATACCAAATTCAACGCAACCGTATTTTTTTATAGACCTGGCTATTCTGCCGATGGTAGTGCTATGAGTCACGCGTTTGATTTTGCACTAGTTAAGCTGGATTCGCACTTAGTTCTCAATACCGCGTTTGTTAAGCAAGAAATAAACAAAGCGCTTGCAGACATTCCGGATGTTTTACAACAAGTACAAGGGGATGAACTGCTTACACAAACGATATATCAAGAAGTCCATAAAGCCTTTGAAGATATGCAAAGAAACTATAAAAAATTTATAACTTCTTCATTGGAAAAATTTGATTTATTGCAAATGACTCCCGACGTTGTGCCAGAGGAAATGAAAAACCGAACCGTACGTGCCTATTTTTGGCCTGTAAACGAGAAAACAGGAAAACGAGGCCCTGTAAAGGTATTTTCCGGTTCTGTGCTAGGAACGGATGGAAACAATCATGGTAATACACATACGCTTTTATGGAATATTCGTACGGTACGTGGAACGTCTGGCTCCCCTGTGTTGGATGTACAACGTAGGTTAGTAGTTAGTGTAAGTAGCGGTCCTATACGCAGTGAAACCGAAGGTGGCGGCTTGATTTCAGCGGAGGTTTGTCAGTGGGTAAAATCCCATGATGCCAGCGTAAAATGTTTAGCGGTGGAAGGAGGAGCTAAGTATGAAGAAACTGGTAAAACAGCGGCTTGGGGACACTAATTTTTACAACTTTTTGATGGACCAGTTTTTGGGATAGAGATTATTGGCCCGGTCTCCCAAGTTTTTCATAAATCCTAGGGGTTGTTGTTGATGAGTAACTACCACAAAGCCGCGCGGGGT
The DNA here is from genome assembly GCA_045604045.1 of Elusimicrobiaceae bacterium. Classification (GTDB taxonomy): domain Bacteria; phylum Elusimicrobiota; class Elusimicrobia; order Elusimicrobiales; family Elusimicrobiaceae; genus Avelusimicrobium. The sequence goes on from JAZUNI010000088.1 coordinate 26,803, forward strand.
GCCCGCAGGCAAGGCAAACGCTTCCCGGTGCAAATAGCGCAGGGCCTGCTCTAACGGTAGTTCTACGTGGGGGAACTCCCCCGGTTTTAAATGGAGTGACAACGCTTGGGCGGTAGAGGGAATAACGTCTTTTCCCTTTCGTTCGCCTTGTGGTAGACCGTCGGACAATACATGAAGTAGCTGATGGCCTGTTACTTGCCCGCGTAGAGACTTGGGCAAGGTGGCGCGTTGTGGGCTGTTGCCTGTTTTGCGAAGTACGGCCATAAATAAACCTTCACTACGGGTGATACCCGGGATGAACCGATAAACGGGTTGTTTCCACCCGGGTAGCAAGGAGCCCATAATATTCCACGCGGGTTGTGTGAAAACGGGTAAAATTTCCGCGCCCAGTTCTTCACAAATCCAGCGCACATTTTCTTCGTTTTCACGCGTATTAAACGTACACGTACTGTAAATAAGTAGTCCACCCGCGCGCAAGCACGGCCAAATGTCCGTTAAAATTTCGCGTTGGCGTTTTTGGCACATCTGCACGTTGGATACACTCCATTCGTTCACCGCATTTTCATCCCGTCTAAAAAGGCCTTCACCCGAACACGGTACGTCTGTTAAAATGACGTCAAATACGAGGTTTGCTTTTTGAAAATCGCGCGGCAAATTGTGTGTTACCAGTACGTCTGGATGACCCTGTTTTTGCATATTTTCTAGTAGGATATTGGCGCGGCGGCGGTCCACCTCGTTACTGACTAGCACAGATCCCTCCGGCAGTGCAGCGCGCAGCAGGGTGGATTTTCCGCCGGGAGCGGCACATAAATCAAGCGCGCTTACCAGGCCGGTAATATGCTCGCGCAATACGGTATCTAAAAAAAGAGATCCCGCTTCCTGCACGTAATAAGCCCCTGCGTGGAAAAGCGGGTCCAGCGTAAAATTAGGGCGTTCGGTGAGCCAATATCCGCCGCGGCACCACGGCACGGGTTTGGCGTACGGAAATATGCCATCCTTACATTTAAATGGGTTTAAACGTACACTTACCGGGGCGGGCTCGGCTAGGGCGCACGCAAAGCGTTCCCAGCGTTGTGGGCCAAATAAATTAGACGTGTAAGTAATAAATTCTTGCGGCAAGTGCATAGTTTTATTGTAGCAATTTTTAGAAAGGAGTCTTTCCTCTTATACATTATTACCGGCCTTGACTTGTTTTTTTTTTTGATATCTTGAAATTATATTGTTCACTGGAGAAAATAAAATGAAAAATAATAAGTCTAAAATGCGTCGTAACAGGGGTTTTACCCTAATTGAATTGTTGGTAGTGGTACTTATCATTGGCATTTTGGCTGCTGTTGCATTGCCACAATATCAAAAAGCAGTGGCTAAGGCGCGAGCAGTGCAAATGTTACAAATTGCTACCGATATTAGAAAAGCAGAAGAAATTTATTTTTTGGAAAACGGAAAATATACAACAGCATTAGAAAATTTATCCATTTCTTATGTAATTCCATCCCAAGTTCGTATAACCATTGCCCTGCAAAACCAAACGAACCCTGATGCTGTAGGAGTGTTTGATGACCGTTTTCCGGGTATATTCTTTTATTTTGGGTTTTATCACACCACTTTTAGGAACTGGGCAGGCCGGCGTTCTTGCTATGCAAGCAAAACGAATGAAAATGCTAATTTGTTGTGTACACAACTCACTGGAGGAAGAAAAACGGACTCTGGTGGCGGTTGGTGGGTTTATTTTTTTAACAATTGAGCCCTCTTATATGTCTTCTATATTTGGTAAAATATAAAATATGATAGACATTAAAATGCTCTCGTTTCACTTTGGCCTGCGTACGTTGTTTGAGGATACTTCGGTACTCATTCACGACGGGCAAAAAGTGGGGCTTGTGGGGCCGAACGGATGCGGTAAATCTACTTTATTTAAACTTATTGAGGGCAAATTCTCACCGGACGGGGGAAAAATTGAAATTTCCCGCGGTATGCAAATTGCCAGCGTGGCGCAGGATATTGCCGACCCGTCCGTATGTCTATTAGATTATGTGTTATCGGCCGATAAAGAGCTTACGCGCCTTCAAAAAGAGTTGGAAAACCCCCAAATCACTGGCGAGCGTATGGCGGAAGTCTTTGATAAATTAGAATTTTTGGGTGCCCACAGTGCCCAGGCCCGTGCCAGTGCTATTTTAAGTGGGCTTGGCTTTGTGAATGACGATTTTAAACGTCCGCTCAAAGAATTTTCCGGCGGGTGGCAAGTGCGCGCCAATGTGGCTGCGTGTTTGTACGCGCCCTCTAACTGTCTTTTGTTAGACGAACCCACGAACCACCTGGATTTGGAAACGGCCATGTGGCTGGAAAACTATCTGGTGCGCGTGGATAAAACGGTGTTTATTATCTCGCACGACCGCCACATTTTAAACCGCTTGTGCGACCATATTATCCACGTGGAAGAGGGTCAATTAAAACTTTATAACGGCAATTATGACACGTACGAACGCACCCGTGCGGCCGCCATAGAAGGGGCCAAATTGGCGGCTGCTAAGCACGAGCGTGTAGTGGCACATTTGCAAAGTTTTGTGGATCGTTTCCGCTACAAAGCCACCAAAGCCAAGCAAGCGCAAAGCCGCCTAAAAATGATTGAAAAACTAGGAGATGCGCCCGCTATCCCCAAAGACCCGGAAGCTCATTTTGAGTTTCCTTCGCCGGAAAAATTAAATAATTCACTTTTAACTATTGAAAACGGCGTGGCCGGTTATGATGATAAACCCGTCCTACAAAATTTAAATTTGCGTATTGAGCCGGATGACCGCATTGCTTTGCTGGGAGCCAACGGAAATGGGAAATCTACGCTAGCTAAAATTTTATCACATCGGCTGCTCTTAATGTCCGGCAAGATGACTACCGCTAAAAAGATGAAAATTGCCTATTTTTCCCAGCATCAAACGGAAGAATTGGACGTGGAAAAAACGCCGTATGAAACCTTAAGCGCGCAAATGCCTTTGTCTACGGAAACGCAAATCCGGGCCCAGCTAGGAGCGTTTGGACTCAACAAAGCTAAAAGCGATACGCTCATTGGCAGTTTGTCCGGGGGAGAAAAATCCCGCCTACTGTTGGCCCTTATCACCAAAGACGCCCCGCACCTTTTAATTTTAGACGAACCGACTAACCACCTAGATATCCAATCGCGCGCGGCGCTTATTGAAGCACTCAATAATTACGAAGGAGCCGTGGTGCTTATCACGCACGATTTACACGTCATTGAACTTACGTGCGATACGCTGTGGATTGTGCGCCATGGCACGTGCCAAACGTTTAGCGGCGATTTAGATGATTATAAAGCGCAACTTCTTAAAAATAATGACCGTAACGACTTGGCGAGTGACAAAATAACGTCCAAGGAAGCTCAGCGCAAAGCCGCGGCCCAGCGCCGTGCCCGGGTGGCTCCCTTAAAAAAAGAAATCCGCACATTAGACAGTAAAATTGAAAAATTAACCACTCGTAAAACTGCGTTGGAGGGGCAACTTCTTACGCAGTATTCCGCAAATAGTAGCATTGAACTGGCACTCTTAAATGATGAGCTTAAAAAGACCGAAGAACAATGGCTGGCGTTAAACGAAGAAGTAGAAGCGGCCTTGGCGGAGGAAGCATGAGCATATTTGAAACTTTGCCCGAATTCTTGCAAACTGCCTTAACACGAATGTGTATTGTTGAACCGACGCCCATTCAGGCACGGGCCGTCCCACCCGCGTTAGCAGGTAAAGATGTATTGGGTACGGCTCAAACCGGCACGGGTAAAACTTTGGCGTTTTTGCTGCCATTGGTAGTGCGATTAACGCAATCTGCGGATGAAAATGCACTTATATTAACCCCCACGCGCGAACTAGCTGAGCAAATTTTTAAGGAACTAGAAAAACTGACTACCGATTTAACTGCTGCACTCATTATCGGGGGGGATAACATCCATAAACAGTACGCGGGATTACGCCGAAAACCGCGCGTGCTGATTGCCACACCCGGGCGGCTTAAAGATCATATCGGGCGAAAAAGTGTAGATCTGTCTCGTATCCGTTTTTTAGTGCTGGATGAAACCGACCGTATGCTGGATATGGGCTTTATTGACGATATGCGCCAGATTGGGGCGCATCTGCCCACACTGCGCCAAACGCTTTTGTTTTCGGCCACGCTTCCTAAAGAAATTGTATCGCTGGCCAATGAGTTTTTAACACGTCCTGTGCGCGCGCAGGTGGGGGAAGTTACTTCGGCTGCTTCGCACGTATTGCAAGAAATTGTATACGTGGGCGTGCGGGAAAAATTGCCGCAGCTGTTACATGAATTAAACACGCGTGCCGGATCTGTTTTAGTGTTTGTAAAAACCAAACATGGGGCAGAACGGTTAGCTAAAGAGTTAAAACGCTACGGGCAAAAAGCCAATGCCATTCACGGGGAACTTCGACAAAACCGCCGTCGACAGATTATGGAATTTTTCCGTAATGGTACGGTGCGAATTTTGGTAGCTACCGATTTGGCCGCCCGTGGGCTGGATGTGCCGCATATTGCGCATGTGATTAATTACGATTTGCCACAATCGCCCGAAGATTATATCCACCGCATTGGCCGCACCGGGCGTGCGGGTAGCGTGGGGAACGCCCTGTCCTTTATTAGTGATGATGGAGCGAAGTGGCAGGAGATTTGTCGCGTAACCAAATTTGATAGTCCGGTTAAAACCATTCAAAAGACAATTGAACCCTTACCAGAACCTAAATTTGTAGCCCATGAGGAGGGCGAAATACACGCCAAGCTCCGCCGGAAAACGGCCCAAGCACCTAAGCGGGAGCAAAAAACTTCTGCCTATACACAACGTGCTAAGGAATTATTAAAAACAGGCGAGGTGGACTTGCCGCAAACGACTATGCGCGCGGTCAAAAAACCCAAAACATTTAAAAAAGCTGTGGAGGCCGCTAAGATACTAGAACAGACGCAAGAAAATGCAACCCACAATGCCTTTCACACGGTAAAAGTGGGCCTTAGCAAAAAATCCCTAGCAAAATTGGAACGGCAAAAAAAGCGTGCGCTAAAGCCGACTGGCAAGCAAAATTTCAAAAAATTTTTCAAACACAAACGCAAATAAAAAACGCTTCTTACAAAAGAAGCGTTTTTTACAACCACACTATAAAAATTATTTCACAATTATATGATTATTGGAATCTTTTGTATCCCCATAAGAATCACATAAAGCGGCATGTTTGGTCCCGTTTGGGTTACAGGTGTAAACATCTCGTGCGTTGGATAAGCCCGGATGTTTGTAGTAGGCAATAAAAGAGTAGGTACATGTGCCCGATTCATTTACTTTGCATACAGTAACCGTACGGGCAGAAGTATTAAATGAATATTTGTATTCCCCAGATTGATTGGTGGAATTTTGATTGAGGCGTACGTTTGTGTCTAACCCCGTTAAAGAGGACGGCCACGTTCCACCGCTGGCATAATAGCGTTTGGCCGAGTCAAAAACCGTCTTTAAGGCGATCAACATATTAGCGGCGTCAGCCCGTTGAATAGCCTGGCGGTATTGAGGCAACGCGATAGCTGTTAAAATGCCTAAAATCAACACTACCGTTAATAATTCAATTAAAGTAAATCCCTGTTTTCTTTTCATGTTTTGCTCCTATATGTAAGTAGTATAACGGTTTTTGCGCCATTTTGCAACTTGAAAACTTTTGAAAGGGGATAAAAAAAGGATATAATAAATACATAGGAGAAATGATATGAATTACTTACAAAAAGGATTTACACTTACGGAATTATTAGCGGTTGTAATTATTGTAGCTATTATGGCCGCCATTAGTACGGGTTATTATAAACGCTCGCTGGAGCAATCCCATTTTTCAGAAGGGTTGATGGCCGCTTCTGCCATAGCTGAGGGTGTAAACCGTGAATATCTGCGTTCTAACTTAGAAGGAACGGCTATTAAACAACCTAAGCTTAAGTCGCTTGATATTTCCATCTCTAAAAATCAAAGTTGTGAAACAAGTTCAGCTTATTGTGTAAAAACAAAATACTTTGAAGTGGCTGTAGATGCTCAAGGGGTAACTAAAGCTTATCGCGGTACTACCAGCAAATATAAGTATTACATTGAGGTCCAACCGCATTTTGCAAGCACAGTATCCATACGGGATCGTATTGCCTGCGTGGGTACAAGCAGTAGCGGGGTTAGCTTTAACGGAGTTGATTTTTGCCAGGGGCTGGGGTATACGGAGTGTAAATCCCATATCTGTTTAAAACCTCAATAGCTGTATGGATAGTTTGTAAACCGCGGGGCAATCACTCCGCGGTTTTTGTTTGAAATTCTTAAAATTATATAATATAAGTATGAAAATACTGTCTACGGATTGTTTAGTAATTGGTGCCGGAATTGCCGGCTGTGTATATGCCCATCAAGCGGCCAAAAAAGGCCTTAAAACCATGCTGTTATGCTGCGGCGAAATGCCCCAAGCAAATAGTGACCTTGCCCAGGGAGGCATTGTGTATGAACCGCACCTACAAATGGATGATTTGTTAGAAGATGTGCAATTAGCCACGGCCCATATGTGCAATAACGAGGCTGTAAAAGAGCTTTCCGCCGCCGGATGCAAAGCCGTAGAGGAAATTTTCTTGCAAGATTTAACGGTCAATTTTGACCGCGATGAAAAGCACCAACTTCGCTTTACGCGTGAAGGAGCTCACCGTAAAAACCGCATTATTTATTCCAAAGATACAACCGGGCACGCGATGCTGGCAGCCATCCAGCAGGCGGTACGCAATAACCCGCTTATCACGGTAAAAGAATTTGCGAGTGCGATTGATTTATTAACGCTTTCCCATAGCTCTACCGATTTAATGGACCGCTATTATCCGCTTACCGTTTTTGGAGCGTATGTGCTGGATAATAAAACGGGGGAAGTGTATGCCGTTACCGCCAAAAAAACTATTTTAGCTACCGGGGGCGTGGGGCAACTTTACAAGCATACTACTAATTCCGAACACGCCTATGGGCACGGCATTGCCATGGCTTACCGGGTAGGCGCGCGTGTGATGAATATGGAATTTGTGCAATTCCACCCGACGGTATTTGCTAAAGGCAAAAGCTTTTTACTCTCCGAAGCGTTGCGCGGGGAAGGAGCTATTTTGCGCAACAGTAAAGGCGAGGCGTTTATGCCTAATTATCACCCGCTAAAAGACTTGGCTCCGCGCGATATTGTGGCCCGCGCCATTGAACAGGAACGGCTCAATACCTCGCACGATTGTGTATATTTAGATATTACTGCTAACCCGCCGCAAGAAACCAAAGAGCGCTTCCCGGCCATTTATAAAAAATGTTTAGAGGGCGGATATGACATGACGAAAGTGCCTGTTCCGGTGGTACCGGCTGCGCACTATTTTTGCGGCGGTATTTATACCACCCCGGCCGGGCGCACCAATATTTTACATCTTAATGCCATTGGCGAAACGGCGTGCACCGGCTATCACGGGGCCAATCGTTTAGCCAGTACCTCTTTGTTGGAAGCCGTGGCTATGGGATATTTATGCGCGCAAGAGGACGCCAAGGATATTGCCACGCAAACGTTTCATATTCCCACGCCTAAAGATTGGGTTGTTCCCAGTGAAGTTCCGGACGTTAATTTGATTAAGCAGGACTTGGCTACCTTGCGTAGTACCATGTGGAACTATGTGGGGCTGATTCGCAGCCACAAACATTTAATGCGAGCGGAAAAAATCTTGCGGCACTTACATAACGAAATTGACGTATTTTACAAAGGCGCACAGCTTTGCCAAGAACTAATTGACCTACGCAACGGAGTACGTACTGCCTTACTGATTACCTACGCTGCTTTGCAAAATAAACGCAGTGTGGGTTGCCACTATCTTTCTGACGGGAACTAAGAAATATTAGGTTATATAGACGTACTTGTGGATATCCACAAGTACGTCTTTTTTACAGAGACTAATATTCAATAGTCCAAGTATTTGGTTGTAAAGCATCTAATGCTTGGCACATTTTATATCCTTCTGTTTCCACTCCCCAACATACTCTGTCTATACTTCCATCAGAGTTTAATGACCAAACTATGCCATTAGGGCTTGAGTATGCAAACCATTTAGGAAAGGCCGCCCATTCTATAGATGTGCCAGGTACTGTATCGATGGAATATCGAAACGAATTGCTAGCAGTTGGAATATCTATGTCTAGCGTGGTTGCTGCGTCAGGAGCAAGTAAGTTTATTTCGCTATCCGTGTTAGCAGGGAATCCATTTTGCAATACCCATAATTGTACGGCTTTTTGGGCCGCATTACCGAAACTAATTGCTTCTGTAAGTCGTGTTTTTAATACGGCTTTTTGGTACTGTGGCAGTGCTACGGCAGCCAAAATACCGATAATTAACACAACAACCAACAACTCAATGAGCGTGAAACCCCGCCGGGTATTTCTGTTTTTCATAAGACTTTCTCCTTTCCACCTGTCTTAGAAAAAACACGTAAAAACGGCTGCACTAAGCGAGCTTCGACAGTAACCCTCTTAAAACAGCCGTAGTTCCCAACAAGCAAATTTGCTGATGGTAAACGTTGGGTACAACACGTTGGGCTTGCAATTCCCAGGATGTTGTACTCCGTATGCGGCTATTTTTGGACTGTCGAATGCCTTTCTTTTCCAAAAAGGCTTTCCGTTTCTTAAACGGCTCCAAAAACAGATGAAATTTTTAGTTTGTACGTCTCTTTAATTATAAGAACTTTTCAGGTGGGTTTCAAGGTATTATTTCTTCTTAAAAAATACGGTTTGGCCGTGCTGGTCAAAAAAGTGCTTTAGCATCCATACGGCAATTACAGTAGAAATAGCATCCGCCACCACGGGGGCTAAAAATACGCCGTTGAGCCCCATAAATAGCGGCAAGATAAGCACCAGCGGAATAACCAGTAAAATCTGCCTGGAAAGACTTAAAAACGCGGCCTTTAGCGGCTGGTTAATTGCCTGGAAAAAGGTGGTGGCCATCATCTGCAAGGGCACAATAGGTAGTAAGATATTTACAATGCGTATCACGCGCCCGGCCATGTCAATAAGCGCGGTATCCTGTCCGTTAAAAATAGCGGCAATTGGGCGGGCAAAAATTTCCAAAATAATAAATCCTACAGTCGTTACCAGCATGCCCCAACGTAGGGCCATTTTAAGCGTTTGGATAGACGTTTTGTACTTGCGCGCGCCGTGGTTGTAGCCAATAAGAGGTTGTGCCCCTTGGCTAATGCCCATGGTAGGCATAATCACAATGGTGTTTACGCTTAACGCCACGCCCATGGCAGAAATAGCCAAGTTGCCGCCGTATTTAAGTAGCGCGTGATTTAAGATGACGTTTAGCGCGCCGGAAGCAAGTTGAAACGCAAATTGGGAAAACCCAATCGCCATTACATCTAACGTAATTTGTAGTTTTAACTTAAAATTGTGCCATAGCAGGCGATAGGTGGCGCGGTGCCCCGTTAAGCAATACATTACCCAGCTAAAAGAAATGACTTGCCCACACACGGTGGCTAGCGCGGCCCCTTTAATGCCAAGCCCCATTTTAAAGATAAATAAGGGGGCGGCAATTAAGTTTACAAATGCACCAATAAATTGCGTGGCCATGGCCGTTTTGGGGCGGCCGGACGAGCGGATAAAGTGGTTCATGCCGGCGCCGATAGCAAAGAGAAAATATCCCGGAAATACCCATGTGGCGTACAGATGGGAATAGGGCAAAATTTCGTCATCCGCCCCGCAAAAGTGCAATAAGGGGTCTAAAAACAAATAACTAAAGGTGGTAACTAGCCCCGCCATAATGATAAGTAAAATAAATCCGTTGCCTAGCACACGCAGGGCTTCTTCGTGCCTTTTTTCGCCCAAGCGGATGGAAAATAGCGCATTACTGCCAATGCCAATCAGCGCACTAAACCCCATATACAAAAGCCCAATGGGGAAAATAACTGTGATAGCGGCAATCCCAATAGCCCCCACATCTTGGCCCACGTAAATACGGGAAATAATGTTAAATAGCGCATTGACGAACATCCCCGCCACGGCGGGGGCGGAAAATTTAAATAAAAGTTTAGAAAGTTTTTTATCCTTAAATGGGTTCTTAATGAAATGTGCTACGGCTGACATATTTATATTTTACTAAAAAAGTAGAGCTATAGCTTTTCGCGCGCGTACGGTGTCAAAATGCTAAAATAAAAAAATAAGGGAGAGTTTATGAAAAAATATACCATCATTTTAACCACCCTGTTTGGGTTATTTGTAAGTCTTTCCGGCGCGGCGCAAGCTGCCGTACCGGCACTAAAAGTATTATCAGCCACCCCTAAGGGCCAACAGCAAGAAACAAACCGCCAGGCGGTGCAAGTCCATTTTAATCAGCCCGTGGTGGCCTTAAGTGAACAGAGTGCTTTTTCTAATCAAGATTGCCCTTTTTCCATAACACCTAAAATAGCAGGTACGTGCCGTTTTAGCGGTACGCAAACGGCTGTTTTTGAACCGACTGAAAAATGGCCGGTAGCTACCAAATTTACAGTTACAGTGTCTAAAGGCTTTAAATCGACTGTTTCCGGCCAAAAATTGGCTGGCGCCTATTCCTTTTCATTTACTACCCAAGTGCCGCAAGTAAAGACGGTTCTCCCTTATAACGAGGAACATTGGATTAACTTAAACCCCACTATTTACGTGCAAACTACGCTTCCGGTGAATCTAAGTAAGGCCGCTACCCATATCCGGCTTACGCCCCAAGGGGGAGCGACTGTTCCTCTTTCCGTGCGACCGCTTAACGAGGTAGAACTGGAAAAAAGTTTTTCTTACTACTCTAAGGAAGAAAAAGCCAATTTGTTTGCTATTAATCCCACGCAAACCTTGCAGCAAAATCAACATTATACGCTTGAATTATTGGCTGGTTTGCCCGCCCAAACAGGTAGCTTGGGGATGGATAAAACCCACAAAACTTCTTTCTATACCTATCCTTCTTTAACCGTGCATAAAGTGATTTCTACTGGGTGTTTGCCGTTTACACCGGCGGTGCAACTTTCTAACCCGGTACGCAAGCGGGAGTTATATAACGCGATTGAAACGATTCCTGCCCAAGCCAAACAACCCCTATCAGAACAAGAAAAAGAATCCCTAGGATATGAAGTTACTAACTCTAAAACCGGGGAAGCCTATTTTAATATGCCGCTTTCTTTTATTGCGTTAGATCCCAAACACCCCATAGAAGTAACCCTTAAAAAAGGCATGCGCGATATTTACGGCAATACGTTAGCCCAAGATGAACACTTTACTATTTCTAACGACGGCTATTGCCCAACGGTAGATTTTTCTGCCGATGGCGTAGGTGTGCTGGAGAGCTATTTGCCGGCCCGTTTGCCGATTGCGCTAATGAATATTCCGTCTTTATTTATGGAAAGTGCTCGCTTTAACCGGGATAACTTTATTCCGTTTCAAACGAAGCAAACCTCGTGGTGTGCTAAAAAAGAAGTAACCGGTGCCACCTTTAGCGGGGAGTATACCTTTAAAGACGTAAAAGACAAAACCTTACGTGCGTTTATTGATTTAGCCCGTTTTAAACCTACGGCTAAAGACAGTATTTTATTTACACAGTTTAAAACGCAACGCGGGGAAGACCATTCAGATTGTTGGGTATCAGCTACCGATAACATTACTGATGTGGGCGTGAGTTTTAAAACGTCTGCGCAAAATATTTTGATTTGGACGACCTCTCTTAAAACCGGGCTACCCTTACCGGGTATGCAAGTGGAACTGCGCGGGAAAGACAATAAAGTGGTGTGGAATGGCACAACGGACGTACGCGGCCTAGCGTTAGCTCCGGGATGGAGCAAGCTGGATGTTCTCGCGGCGGATTGGGGACAGCCGGAAATTTTTGCTTTTATTACTAGTCCCAATGGAGACGCGGTGGTTAGCAACCAATGGAATGACGGTATGGAACCGTGGCGTTTTAACATTAACTACGATTATAACCCCGTGGCCCAGTCCTTGCAAACGTATCTATTTGCCGAACGCGGTGTTTATCGCCCTGGTGAGACGGTGCACTTAAAAGGGGTCATTCGTCAGCAAGTAGACGGCAGCTGGAAGTTGCCTTCCCTTGTGCGCGGAACATTAAAAATAAATGATGCGCGCGCAGAAGAAGCTTTCAACAAGGAAGTGACTGTATCGTCAGCGTGGGGAACTTTTGATGCTCAATTTGAACTGCCGCAAAGTGCCGCTACCGGATATTGGGATGTGTCCTTTACGCCTCAATTAAAAACAGGCGAAGCCGAAGCCGCGTTTGCTTCTTTCCAAGTGGAATCGGTTAAACCGGCCGATTTTAACGTGTTTGTAAAAGCCAATATGCCCGCTTATTTAGGAGGGGAGGAAGCTACTTTCTCCGCCGCAGCCCAGTATTATTTTGGGGCTCCTTTGGCAGACGCCAAAGCCCAATGGACACTACGGCAGGAAAGCACTTGGTTTACGCCCAAAGGCTATGATAAATACACCTTTACGCCGTATTTCTTGCAACGTGAATTAAAGCTAGAAACAGATAAACCGTTGCTTAGCGCCTCTGGTCAGTTGGACTCGCGCGGTGCGTTGTTATTTTCGGCCAAGATGCCGCGTTTGCAAATGCCTACCCGTGTGTATGCGGAAGTGGATATTGCTTCGCCAGCTCATCAAAATTTATTTAAACGCACTTCTGTGTTGGTACATCCTGCAGATATTTATGTTGGGGCGCGTGCCTTGAAAGATTCGTATGAACAAGGTAAACCTGTAGACGTGCATATAGTGGCTGTGACCCCGGAAGGAACGCGGGCCGAAACTGTAGTGACGGCTGAAATTTACCGGGAACAATATTACAGCGTACGTAAAGTGGGCCTAGCGGGGCGCTTGGAATGGGTCAGTGATAAAAAAATCACGCCGCTACCTACCCAAACTCTCACGGTTGGCAAAAAAGGTGCTACACTCACATTTACGCCGGATGAACCGGGGTCCTATTATATTAAACTGACCACGCGCGATTTGTTTGGCCGCACGGTTATTGGTGGTACGGACGTGTATGTGTCTGGTACGGGGGACACCTACGACCGCCGCAGTGATGATGATATATTGGTACTTAAACAAAATAAAAATGAGTATAAGGTAGGGCAAACGGCGCGCATCCGGGTATCTTCTCCGTATGAAACGGCACAGGCCTTAGTTACTGTAGAGCGGGAAGGTATTTTAGACGCTTGGACGACTACCCTCACGGGGGGAACCAGCGAAATCAAAGTGCCGATTAAAGATACTTATTTACCAAACGTGTATGTAAGCGTTATGTTGGTACAAGGTCGTAGCGCCAAACCTGCTGACGCCAAGCAAGATTTGGGTAAACCACAAGGCAAAATGGGATATGTGAATTTAAATGTAGTGCCGGAAGGCAAACGCATTCTAACCACACTTAAACCCAATGCTCATAAATATCAGCCTGGGGAAAAAGTAACCCTGAACCTAACTACCAAGGTTCAAGGCAAGGGCGTGCCGGCCGAAGTGGTCGTAATGGCGGTAGATGAAGGAATTTTGGCCCTTAATAATTACCAAACTCCGGATTTATTTGATTTCTTCTATGGCGACAAGCCCATGTCTGTTTCTACGATGGATAACCGTTCCTACGTCATTGGACAGCGTAATTTTGGGGAAAAAGGCGAAAATCGCGGAGGGGGTGGGGCGGCTGCCAGTAAACTAGCCGGCACGGATTTGCGTTCCCGCTTTTTATTTACTCCGTATTACGCGGCTGCGGTACATACCGATACCAAAGGCCGGGCGCAAGTATCGTTTGAGTTGCCGGATAATTTAACTACTTTCCGCTTAATGGCGGTAGCATTGACGGAAAGTGAATTTGGCAAAGCAGACGATAAAATTACGGTTTCTAAACCCGTGATGGTGACGCCTAATATGCCACGTTTTGCCCGCGAAGGGGACCATTTTACCTGCGGGGCCATTATCTATAACTACGAAGATAGCAAAGGCCAATTTACCGTGCAAGCTGCTGCTACGGGTGCGGTAGAGGTGGAAGGCCTTACGCAACGGGTCGTTTCTATTGCGAAAGGCAGTTCCCGGGAAGTTACCTGGCAATGCCGCGCGCCTCACGCCGGAAAAGCCGAAGTTTCTTTTGCGGTCAAGGGCCGCTATAGTGATGGGGTGCAAACAGCGCTTGTGGTATCCACCCCAGAGAAAGAGCAAACCCTGGCCGTCTATGGTGCCACCGAAAAACAGCAAGTACAGCAATTGCTAGCGCCTGCTTCCGTGCAAGTGGGGGCCGATAACCGCGTGACAGTGGCGTTGGCCTCTACGGCTTTGCTGCAGCTGAAGGGAGCATTATCCTATCTGCTTAGTTATCCGTATAATTGTTTAGAACAACAACTCTCTAAACTAGCGGTAGCCGTGAATGCGGGTACGCTGGTAAAAGATTTTAATCTGGCCAGTACAGATGAACTACATTCGCGCGCACAAGATATATTAAATGAACTGCCAGCCTACCAACATGCTTCTGGTGGATATGCTTATTGGCCCAACGCATTACCAGATGTTTATGTAACCACCTACGCGTTGGACCAGGCCTTGCAGGCTAAGCAGGCCGGGTTTGACGTGCCTACGACTTCTGTGGATAGAGCGGTCAACTGGTTAGAAACAACGTTTAACAAACAGGCGGTTCACGCGTATGACTATTCATTAACCGATGCTAATATTGCCCGTGCCTACAGCACGTACGTCCTTGCGTTATATGGTAAAAATGTAGACAGCACCTTTAATACGCTCTATACAAAACGCGAAGGGTTACCCCAAGTAGCGGTGGCTTATTTATTGCAAACCGCGCAGGTAACTGGGAAAAATAAATCTATGCAGCAAACACTGGCGCAACAGTTGCTGAGTAAATTGACTTATACTCCTACGGGCGCGTATATAGAGGAGTCCACCCAATCTGCTTGGTTACCTACCAACAACGTGTCCGCTACGGCCCACACGCTGCGTGCCTTATTGCGTACCAATCAAGCCCCGGACAACGCGTTCCAAATGGTTTCCTGGTTGCTTACGCAATTAAACGCACAAGGCCATTGGCAAGATACCCATACCAATGCCGTGGTATTAGGTTCCTTGCAAGCTTACTATACCGCGCAAGAAGCGGCCGTGCCTGATTTTACTGCGCAAGTGAAACGTGAAAATGACGTTGTGGCTACGGAAGTGTTCCAAGGCCGTAGCCTGCAGGAAAAAGCGTTTGTCTGGCCGTTTGCCACGGTGTATACAGCGGGAAAACAAACCTCGTTTACTTTTGCTAAACAAGGGGCAGGAACGCTGTATTACACGTTGGGGCAGCACTACACCCCCGCGGCTTATACGCAGCCGGTCAATGCGGGTTTTGAGGTTACCCGTCACATTACAACTTTAGACGGAAAACCGGTGCAAGAAATCTTAACCGGGGAGCGTTATAAAGTTACCTTGCAACTTAAAAATGCAGCTACGCGCACCTTTGTAGCGGTGGAAGATTTTATTCCGGCAGGGTTTGCTTTGGTAAACACCTCGCTGGCTACGGAGTCATCTACCCAAGCTGAGTTAGTAGCGGCTGATAACGTTTCCTTTAACCGGGTGGAACAATATACAGACCGGATTTACGGCTTTGCGGACGAGCTTACGCCCGGTACGCATACCTTTAGCTATTTGGTAACAGCCATTGCCGCTGGCAGCTACACGTATCCGGCCGCGTGGGCCAGCCAAATGTATGAACCGTCTGTGTTTGGCCGTAATGCAACCAGTACGCTAGTTATTAAATAATGAAGAAATTGGTTTTGTTGTTTGGATGGTTGCTTCTTCCCTGCCTGTGTGGTGGGGAAGAAGTTTTAATGCCTTCCAAACAACTTTATGACCGCTTTGGCTTGCCGCTTCGTAGTATTTTATCCCAGCATAACACCTACTATCAACCGGTTCCGCTAGACCAGATATCTCCGTGGCTGATTAGTGCGGTCATTGCGACCGAAGATAAGCGTTTTTACGTGCATGGTGGCGTAGATGTGCAAGCGGTGCTGCGCGCAGCCTGGCAAAATGCGCAAGCGGGGGAGGTAGTGTCCGGCGCGTCTACAATATCGCAACAATTAGTACGGGCCATTTCGCCGCGTCCTAAAACATTGTGGGGCAAGGCGCAAGAGGCGTGGCACGCCGCCCAGCTAGAACGAAAGCTTACGAAAGAAGAAATTTTAGAACAATATTTTAATCTGTTGGAATTTGGTAATTTAACACAGGGCGTGCAAGCGGCCAGCCGTTTTTATTTTCAAGTGGATGCAGCCGATTTGTCCCTATCTCAGGCGGCATTTTTGGCGGGGCTATTAAAATCGCCCACGTATTATAATCCTCTTAAGCATTTTTCACGCGCGCTTAAACGGCGTAATTATGTGTTAGAACAACTGTTGCAAGGGAGATATATTACCCACGAGATGTATGAACTGGCACGGGCTGAAAAACTGGAGGTGCGCCCGTTGCCGCGTCCTTTTTATGCGCCTCATTTTTCATATTGGCTAGCCGGGCAATTGCCTGCTAGCACGACTGAGGTAACTACCACGCTAGACCGGGAACTACAAACGCACGTGGAACAAATTATCCAAAATCATTTAGCCCGTTTGGAAGGTAGTAATGTAACCAACGCCGCCGTAGTGGTGCTAGATAATGCTACAGGTGGCATTTTGGCATACGTAGGCTCTGCCGATTTTAAGGATAAAAAACACAGCGGCCAGGTGGATGGGGTGCGTGCCTTGCGTCAGCCGGGTTCCGCGTTAAAACCGTTTGTATATGCACTGACATTTGAAGAAAAACGGTGGAATCCTGCCACCCTACTAAATGACGAAGATACCTTTTTTGAAGGCGGGTTTCGCCCGCATAATTATGATGAAAATTACCACGGTTGGATGTCTGTGCGCACGGCGCTGGCGTGTTCCTACAATATCCCGGCGGTCAAGGCGGCCGAACAAGTGGGGACCACGCAATTATTGGCTTTGTTGCATAAATTAGGTTTTTCCAGTTTAACAAAGCTGGCCGATTTTTATGGCCTGGGTCTTGCGCTAGGGAACGGAGAAGTGCGCCTGCTGGAGCTTGCCAATGCATACGCTACCTTGGCACGTGGAGGCTTATTTAAACCCATAGTATTGGCTACGCAGCCCGAAGTAAAACAACCGGGCCAACCGCACCCGGTATTGGATGCTAAAACCGTTTATTTAATTACGGATATTTTAAAAGATAACCACGCCCGGGCGGCTGAGTTTGGTTTAAATTCTCCGCTTGTATTACCCTTTGATTTTGCGGCCAAAACGGGAACTTCCAAAGATTACAAAGACAATTTTGCCCTAGGCTATACGCCCCGCTGGACGGTAGGCGTGTGGGTGGGCAATTTTGATGCCAGCCCCATGCAAAAAGTGTCCGGCATTACAGGTGCGGGCCCTATTTTGCACGACGTAGCACTGGCCACGTACGCACACTATCCATCCGGCAATTTTATTGCACCAGAAGGTGTATCGCGTAAGCGTGTATGTAGGGATACGGGCCTTTTAGCAAGCCCTTCTTGCATCCATACGCACGAAGATGTATTTGATGTAAAAAAACTGCCCGCCACTTGTGATGGCAAACACCATCATCCTGTTAGCCGTGTACAAATTACGGTTCCGCAAGACGGCGATAAATTTATGTGGGATCCTGCCGCCCCGGCTTCTTCTCAGCAGCTAAAACTAGCCGCTACGTGCCCTAAAAAAGTTTGCCAGTGGCAAGTAGATGGGCAAGCCCTACCAGGAAGTTCCTGTGAAACCTGGTGGCCGCTGGTGGGGGGAAGACACACGCTTTCTGTAACGTGTATCGGCCACACCGATTCTTTATTTTTTGAAGTCCTTAAGTAGTTTTCTTATATATATCTTATTACAAGTATTGACTTGTTTTTTTTTTTTGATATCGTGAAATAGTTGTGGATACTGTGGATAAGTTTTTATCTGCACACAAAGGAGATATTATATGAAAAATAAACAAGCGTTTACGCTGATTGAATTATTAGTTGTTGTTTTAATCATCGGTATTTTGGCAGCTATTGCTCTGCCACAATACCAAAAAGCTGTTGAAAGGGCTCGTGCCGCTGATGCTATAGTACACATTAAAAATATGGAAAAAGCGATTGAATTATTGGTCCTGCAAAATGGAGAAATTAAAGAGGGGAACTTGCTCGGAGAGCAAACATCAGGATTACTGCACAGTGATATTGATTTGACAAATGGTCTTACATGCGGAACAACGACGAATTCATATTGTTATAATACAAACTGGACATATGAGGCATATTGTTCAAGCTCCGATTGTTCCTGGATGGTCAATGGTTATAAGGACCCAATTAGAGCAGACGGTCATAGTACGGAAATAATAGCTTCCTTTAATGGAACGACATGGACTAGATTTTGCTTCTATGAAGGTTCTCAGGGAGAACGCATGTGTAATCTTTTGAATTCTACACTCCAATTTGATGTAATTGATGAGGGATTTTAATTGTAATTTAACCACAAACGCCCGCTGACAAGCGGGCGTTTTGCTGTGTTCCCAAAAGTTATGCGGCTACAGAAGTTTTGGTTTTGCGCGTAGCGGTTGTTCCCTTAGTGCTTTGCGCTTTGCCTTCCTTTTGCTTGAGACTGGCTTTAATTAAGCCGTCAAACAGGGGGTGCGGACGCATAGGCCTGGAGCCAAATTCTGGGTGGAACTGGCCCGCAATAAAGTAGGGGTGATCCTCGCGCTCTACAATTTCAGGCAGTACGCCTTCGTGCCAGCCGGATACTTTTAAACCCGCATCTGCTAGTTGTTTCACATAGGCGGGGTTAAATTCGTAGCGGTGGCGGTGTCGCTCCACAATTTGGTCTTTGCCGTATAAGCGGCGTGCTAAAGAGCCTTCCTTCAAATCGGCGGTATAGTTGCCAAGGCGCATGGTGCCACCCTTGTACACTACATTTTTTTGTTGGGGGGTTAAATCTACTACCGGGTCCTTGGTAGTGGGGTCAAATTCGGTGGAATTTGCGTCGTGCAAACCGCATAAGTTGCGGGCCGCTTCAATGACGGCGCATTGCATCCCCACGCAAATACCCAAGAAAGGCACTTTGTGTTCCCGCGCGTATTTAATTGTGGCAATTTTCCCTTCAATGCCGCGCGTACCAAACCCGCCCGGGATTAAAATCCCGTCCACGGTTTGCAGCTTTTCTTCTACGTTGTCTTTTTCGGTATTTACGTAGACAATTTCCACTTTGGCGTCGTTATTCATTCCGGCGTGGCGCAGAGCTTCGTTAATAGACTTATACGCATCTTGCAGCTCAGAATATTTCCCGGCTACGGCAATGCGCACGGACTTGCTAGGCGTCATGGCTTTGTCGAAAAATTCGAACCAAGCCGGGTTTACTTCTTGCGTGGGTTTTAGACCGAGCATTTGCATAATTTCTTTATCTACGCCTTGTTTGTAGAACATTTCCGGCACGTGATAAATGGATTTTGCATCGGCACATTCAATGACGTTCTGCGCGGGCACGCTGCAGAACAGGGAAATTTTCTTTTTAAGCCCTTCGGAGAGCGGTTTTTCCGTGCGGCAAATCAGCATGCTGGGGGCAATGCCCACTTCGCGTAATTTATTAACAGAGTGTTGCGTGGGTTTAGTTTTTAATTCTTGCGCTACGGCAATGTAGGGCACCAGCGTAACGTGCACGGAAATGACGTTTTGAGGGCCTTTTTCTAAGCATAGTTGGCGCGCCGCTTCCAAGAATGGGAGCGATTCAATATCGCCAACGGTACCACCAATTTCAATAATGGATACATCTACGTCGTTTTCAAAGGCGGTAAAGCGTTTTTTTATTTCGTTGGTAATGTGGGGAATGACTTGTACGGTAGCGCCTAAATACTCGCCGCGACGTTCTTTATCAATGACCGTTTGATAAATGCTGCCGGCGGTATTGGTGTTGGCGCGGGTCATAGTAACGTCTAAAAAGCGTTCATAGTGCCCTAGGTCTAAATCGGCTTCGGCTCCGTCGGTAGTGACAAACACTTCGCCATGCTGATAGGGGGACATCGTGCCCGGGTCTACGTTAATATAGGGGTCACACTTAATCATATTGACCTTAAGGCCATTTAACTGCAACAGTTTGCCGATACTGGCCCCGGAAATCCCTTTGCCTAGCGAGCTGACTACCCCGCCTGTAATAATAATGAATTTAGACATAATTTCTCTCCTATAAGATTATAAATTCAAGTAAGCAAGTTTTTTCCCATTGCTTTTTATTTATTCCTCTGCTCCCGCCCTTTTCAAGAGTTTTACAATTTCAGTATGCCCATGTTGGGTGGCTATGGATAATGCTGTTTCTCCAAATAGGGTTTTTGTCTTGACATCGGCCCCATTGTCTAGTAATATTTGCACCGTTTTTAAATTTCCAAATTCACTTGCCCATATCAGAGCGGTACGTCCGTCATTTTTTTGGGGGATTTGATTGATGGCTGCTCCATTTGCTAAGAGAAGTTGAACCATTCCATTATGTCCCAAGGCACTGGCTACACCTAAGGGAGTTTGACCGATTTTATCTTCTGTGTTTACCTCTGCACCCGCCGCAATCAATACGATTGCCACTTGGCTTTCGTTCAGATGGCAAGCCGTAATTAGGGCCTCGTTTTTTTGTGCTGTATCAGTCCATGCCGTTAATAACTGTTCTGTTATATCAGTATTACCGGCATGAACAGCTTTTTCCAACGCATTTAAATTTACTGTTGCACCGGCTTCTAACAATAGAGAAATTATTTCTCGGTTTCCCATTTCAATGGCTGTAGTTAGAGGAGTTTCGTCATCCTGGTTGCTTGCATTAACGGATGCTCCCGCTTCAATTAAATCCTTAACTATCATGACGGAGTTTTGTTTTACAGCCAGCATAAGTAAGGATACCCCTTCTTCATCTTGTTGGTTAGCGGAATCTCCGTTATTAAGGTAATAGGTGACCGTTTTTGTATCCCCCATTTTGATGGCTTGCATGATAGTAATTTTGGGTTTTTGTTCCCGGCACGCAACCAACATGAAAACAGACAGCACAAATATAAGGAAAAGATTTTTATTTCGCATAAGTTATCCCATAAAATGTTCCTGCCAATACCGTTCGGCACGCTGTAGATCTTCCGGCGTATCAATGGCCGGGCCGGCGGGTTCAATTTGTACGCATTTGATGGTCATACCGTCTTCCAGCGCGCGCAATTGCTCCAATTTTTCCACCTTTTCCAGCGGACTTTGCGGCAGAGACACAAAGCGTTTTAACGCTTCTTTGCGATATCCGTAAATGCCGCAGTGGTGCCAGTAAATAAAATCCTTATTTTCGGCCGACGGTTCGCGCTTAAACGGCACGCGGGAGCGCGAAAAATACAGCGCGCGCATATCTTTGCCCAAAACCGCTTTGACGCAGTTGGGATTATCGATTTTAGCGTCGTCGGTGGTGGCCATTACGGCAGTGGCAATATCGCACGTAGGGTCACTACGGAGTAGCTCGGCAATTTTAATAATCGTTTGCGGGTTGATAAACGGCTCGTCGCCTTGCACGTTAATGACAAACGACTCCGTGCGTCCTTGCGTAGCCTCAAAAATACGGTCCGTGCCGCTTTGGCATTGTTCGCTCGTCATTACTACACTATTTGTAAACTGCATGCAGGTGGTAACGACGCGCGGGCTTTCTGTGGCGATGACAACCGGGCCTAAACCTGTTTTAAGGCACGCTTCGTAAACGTGTTGGATGACGGGTTTTCCCGCCAAGTACGCAGTTACCTTGCCCGGAAAGCGCGACGACCCAAACCGTGCCGGAATAGCAATGACTACGTCACTCATGGCAGGACCTTCTCAATTTCTGCTGGGGTGGCGGTCGCCGTGCCGGATTTACCTACTACAATGCCGGCTGCGTAGTTGGAAAGTACGGCTGCCTCAGGCAAGGAAGCCCCCGCGGCTAAACCTAATGTGAAAACGGAAATAACCGTGTCTCCGGCGCCGGTTACGTCGTACACTTCGCGTGCGGCGGTGGGAACGGTGGAGGGCTTTTTCTTGCCTTTTTCAAATAGGCTCATGCCGTCGGCACTGCGGGTTATTAAAATGGAATCGGCATTGAGCATTTTTAAAATTTTCTGGCCCAATTTTTCAATGGCTTCTTCGCCCGGTTTGGGTGATTCGCCAGCCCCTTCCCACGCTTCTTTGGTGTTAGGAGTCATACAGGTAATATTTTTGTATTTTTTAAAGTTATCAATTTTTGGGTCTACGCACACCGGGATACCTTTTTTGCGGCATTTATCAATAATGGCTTTGATGTTATGGTCGCTAAGCATGCCTTTGCCATAGTCAGATAAAATAACGCCTTTGGCCGTTTTAATGGCTAGGTCAAAGCTTTTCATACATTGCGCCGCAATAGAGGGGGAAATGATTTTTTTGCTTTCACGGTCATAACGGACGATTTGCTGTTGTTCGGCCATGACGCGGATTTTTTGCGTGGTGGGGCGATCGGCATCTTCACAAATCCCGTAGGTGTTAATGCCTTTATCGCGCAAAAAACCTTTGAGCATTTCACCACCTAAATCCGGACCTACTACAGAAATCATAACCGGCTTGGCGCCTAACGCCGCTAAATTTACTGCTACGTTACCCGCTCCGCCGGCTACAAAAAATTCATTATTTACAGCCACTACAGGCACGGGGGCCTCCGGCGAAATACGGGAAACAGAGCCCTTGATAAAGTGGTCCAACATAATATCGCCCACTACAATAATTTCTTGTCCTTTAAATTTGTTTAAAATAGTTTTTAAGCGTTTGGTTGTAACAGCCATAAGTTTCTCCTTAAAACCTCATTATATCTTTAATTGCGCGTGTATGCCAGCAGTTCTGCATATACACTACCAATAAATACTTCTACCGACATTTTGACCGGCATTCGGTACTCGTCGTCAGTGAGCCATACTTTTAAGCTTTTTCCTTTAGCTACAAAAATTCCTTCCCCTCTAAATTGAGGTTCTACCACCCAACAATTAAATTTGCCGGCTGATGTTTTTACTGTTTCTTTCCCTAGTACTTTTACAACAAGAGGGTATTGTTTTTCGCGGTTAATAATATCAAAGGTCACATTTTTGCCTACAGCTAAGGGTTGTTTGCGTACGTAGTAGAGCGAGGAAAGGATATCTAGCACTTCTAATTTCAGTTCTCCGGCAATTACTTTGGGCTCTTCTTTCTTTTGGATTTCGCCATAAAAGCGACCGTTTTGGTTGTCAAATGTGACCCATTCGTCCCGTTTATAGTTGCCTTCACGCACACTTTGGGAGTACCCTAACGAGTGATATGTATCGGCGTCAATCCAAGAGTAGTTAATATCGCGCACTTTAAATACAGAGTCAATCACAGCGGCTGAAAACGCCGTGGTTTGGATTAAATACGCAGTTTTGCCGTTGATATTAGTAAGCCCGCGTGTTTTGATATAGGCGGTGCCCGCTTTAATAAAGGAGTAATAAATGCCATACTGTAAACTTTCGTTACTCCAGGGGGCGTGGGTATGATCGGCAAAAACGGGCTCATAAGCCATGGGGCTTAGTAAACGCCCGGACGTAGACAAAAAATCTTCATTTTTAAACGAGGGGGTATCCGCTTGTGGTTTGGCAAGGGTCTGCTTTTGGCGGTCTGCGGCAATTGTCAGGGCTGCTTGTTCTTTGGTAAAAGTGGGTTCTGCGGGGGTGGAGGTTTCCAGGGGAGCCTTTTTGGGGGTAGACGTTGGGGATTGAATGATAGGGGAATGCGTTTCCGCTAGGGAGGTTGGCGCTACTTCGGGCTGGTTCGTTATTTCTTGCACAGATTCTTCAGGAGTGGAAGAAATATCCGGTGTGACGGGCTTGTTTTTTACGCGGCTATGGCACGCGCACAACGCAAGACATATACTTAAGCAAACCAGTGTTTTTTTCATATTATTTTTTCTCACTATCTTTTACGATAAATTTAGCAGCGTTTAGCAAGTTGGTGGCTACTTTGTCGGGGTGTAAATCGGGGTATTTTTTAAGATGGTGGTGGCCGTTAGCGGTGGTAACTAGCACGGCCTTACAACCAAGGGCGTGGCCAAATTCCACGTCGGCCTTTTTATCGCCAATCATATAGGATTTTGCCGGGTCAATGTGATACTTGTTAATTAAATCCAGCCCCAGTTTGGGTTGTGGTTTGCGGCAGGCACATTTTTCATCGGGAGCGTGTGGGCAGAAAACAATGTCTTTAATGCGTGCCGGGCGTAACAGTGCCACCAGGTGTGCGTGCACGGCGTTTACCTCTTTTTCGGTAAAATAACCCCGCCCAATGCCGGATTGGTTAGATACAATGAAAAGGGTAAACCCGCTTTTAGACAATAATTTTAAAGCGGGTTGTGTGCTTTTGTAAAGGCGCAGTTGGGAGGGATCGGATAAATATACGCCGGGCTTTTCGTAAATGAGCGTTCCGTCCCTATCTAAAAAAACGGCCTTAATCATACCCGTTCCTCCGGGTGAGCAGCCAAATAGGCGTTGCCCTGGGCTTCTTTTTTCCAGCGGTTATGCGCCCATAACCAGGAAGCCGGATTTTCCCGCAAGCATTGTTCGTAAAATTCAGCTAATGTTTTTGTAAATTTGCGGACGTTCTCTGTGTTATACTCAGCGGGCGCATACAGCGGGTCTAACACTTCAGACACTATCACGCCCTTTTTATCGCGCCATACTTTGACGGGGAACACCGGCACTTGCATTTTAATAGCCAGCAGCGCCGTAATGGGGGAAAACGCAGCTGTGCGCCCCATAAAGGGAATCCACACTTCGCTGGAACTGGCATTTTGGTCAATTAGAATGCCCAGCATTTTTTTCTTTTTTAGCCAGCGCATGCAGACAAAAAAAGGTTTGTCTTGGTGGTTGGCGTAGAACGTGCGGCCTGTAAAAATATTGCGCAGGCGGTTGGTTTCTTCGTCAATATAGGGGTTGTCTACGCGTTGGGCAAGGACGGCTTTGTCTACGCCGTAGATAGCACCGGCCAGGCCAAAGGCCTCCCAGTTAGTAAAGTGCCCAATGTGAATGATGCCGCCCGTTTTCCCTTGGGCGTTGAGCATTTTTTCCGCCCCAATAATACGGGCGTGTTTTTTGAAATTTTTAGGGCTCATGTGGGTAAGCTGGATAAATTCCGCCAAAATAGCCCCCATATTCTTCCAGGATTCTACGGCAATTTGCCGTACTTCTTCGTCGGATTTTTCAGGGAAAGCGCGCTTAATATCGTATTGCATGCGTGTAAAGCGTTTAGGCAAAAATACACGTGTCCAGCCGGTTAGGGTGCGGCTAATCCACACCGAAAAGCGATACGGAAGCAGCGCAAAAAGCACACAAAACCCTTTCAGCGCGAGGTATTGAATATAGTGTAAAGGGGTTTTTTGAAAACGGGTATTTGACATACTTTATTGTAGCATATTCACACGGAGAACAGAAAAAAATCCCCGCAATGATGCGGGGAGAATGTGGCAAGGCGCACTACACGCCCTTAATAAATTACTGTACCAATATCTTCGCCACATAGGGCTTTTTCAATATTGCCTTTTTTGTGCAAGTTAAATACTTGGATGGGCAGCTTGTTCTCCATGGCAATCGCCAGGGCCGCAGTATCCATAAATTGCAAGCGTTTTTCAATGGCTTCGGCGTAGGTAATTTTGTGGATCAGCTTGGCGTTGGGGTTCTTTTTGGGGTCGCAATCATATACGCCGTCTACTTGCGTAGCTTTTAGTAAAAGATCTGCATTCATCTCGCTGGCGCGCAAGGCAGCGGCGCTATCGGTGGTAAAGTAGGGGTTGCCCGTTCCGCCGGCAAAAATTACAATGCGGCCTTTTTGCAAATGGCGCATGGCTTTGCGGCGTACAAAAGGTTCAGCCAATTGATAAATGTTGATAGAAGTTAAAACGCGCGTAGGAACACCGGCATCTTCAATGGCGGACTGCAAGGCAATGGCGTTAATGACGGTAGCCAGCATACCCATATTGTCGGAGTTCACGCGGTCAATTACGCCGCCGCCGTCGCGCACGCCGCGCCACACATTGCCCCCGCCAATAACAATGGTCAGTTCGCAGTCGGCTTTTTTATAGGCCGCGGCAATCTCTACGGCAATTTCTTTTAAGGACTGCGGGTTAATGCCGCGGTGCCCCTCGGTGCTTAGTGCCTCGCCGGAGAGTTTAAGCAAGATGCGCTTTTTGGGATTAGCGGATTTCATCATAATATCATTGGCGGTCATAGCGTACTCCTTGATAGGTTTTTTACAGTATAGCAAATTATTTTATTATTGCACAAAAGGGGGAAAACGCAAAATCATTCAGCACATTTGTAGCAAATGTTTTATAATAGAGATACATTCCTACAGGAGAAAAATATGCGTAAACTTTTATTAAGTGGTGTTATTTTGCTTTCGTTATCGGCATGCAATAAGGAACCTACCGATATAGGTGTTGTGCCAAAAGATTATGACTTAAATGCTGCTATAGGGTCGTTACCACAAGAAAAAGAAACGGAAGCTGAAATGAATATTAGTGTCGCCAATCAATCAAAGATTCCTACAGCAAAAGAAATAGAACTGTTAAAGGAAGAACTAATAGCAGCCAGTGAAAGAAACGACTTGGAGAAAGTGAAAGAATTATTAGCAGATGCAGAAAGTAAAATAAACACCTATGATGACACTACTACTCTTATTTGGGCTTCTAAGGAAGGTCATACACAACTCGTTAAAGCATTATTGGCAGCAAGTGTAAAGGTGGATTACTGCCTTGACTCGGACGATGATGGAACTACTGCCTTGAGATGGGCAGCCGCACGAGGGCATACCGATATTGTTAAACTATTGCTTGCCGCCGGGGCAGATGTTAATAACGCAGGCGCCTATACAGGTTCTGCGCTCGCGGGTGCGGCAAGAAATGGGCACACGGAAATCGTAAAACTGTTGCTTGCTGCAGGAGCAGATGTGAACCAAGTAGCTGAAGTTGAAGGCGACTCGGCTTTAATGCAAGCAGCAGCACAGGGTTGTACTGAAAGTGTTAAATTATTATTAGCAGCAGGGGCGGATGTAAATGCCACCGATGAAGAAGGAAGAAGTGCATTGATACAAGCGGCACGTCCATACGGTCCCGGTCCTGATTATGTGGGTTGTCAAGATAAAAATGGTGTAGCCAAGGAACTCATTGCTGCAGGTGCTAATGTCAACATTAAAACTAAAGAAGGCCAGACTCCCTTATTTTATGCTACATATACAGGAAATACTGAAATGGTTAAATGGTTATTAGAAAACGGGGCAGATGTGAACGCAAGATTTGACGGAGAAACTCCTTTACAACGAGCGCAGGAGGAAGAATTTACTGAAATCATAGAACTTCTCAAAGCCTACGGGGCGAGAGAGGACTCCATCAATTCGCGGTTATTTGATGCTGTGAAGGAAAATAACCAACCTCTTGTAAAGGAGTTATTGGAAAAGGGAGCAAATCCCAATGTGCCGTATTACGAAATTTTCCCACCTGCTGATACAGATGATGAAACTCCCCTTTTTGTGGCCAGTAAACAAGGTTATGTAGAAATTATGAAAATGTTAATTCAGGCCGGGGCACGTGTGAATACTTCTTGTTGTGTATTAGGATATACTCCACTTATTTTTGCTGTACAGAATGAGCAAGTAGCTGCTGTAAAGGTACTTATTGATGCAGGAGCTGATATAAATATGAAAGGGGGCGGAGATTGTGATTCATTGGGGGAAACGCCGCTAATATATGCTATTAAAATCGGTAATATAGAAATTGTCCAATTATTGCTTCAAGCCGAAGCAGATGTAAATGCTACTTACGATGAAAGTTGTGGTTCGCGAAAAAACATTACGGCATTGATGGAAGCCCAAAAAGCCGGAAATACCAAAATTGTGGAACTTTTAAAACAAGCAGGGGCGAAGGAGTAAACAAGATGAAGTATTTTAACTTCACAAAAATTTTATTAAGCGGTATTTTATTATTGTCTCTGTCGGCATGTAACAAAGAGCCTGCCGATACGAGTAGTGCTAAAGATTTGCTTTCTCAAGATAAAGAAACAGCGGCTTTCGATAAAGATTACGAGAACGAAGACATACCGTATGAGTCGCCAAGTGAAAGTTACAAACTTGTAAAAGCTGCATGTTATGGTAATAATCAGTTGGTAAAAGAACTCTTAGAAAAAGATATTTCTATCATAAACAAAGAAAGTTTTTTTCTTGAAGAAGAAACTACGCATACTCCACTTAGTTGTGCTTTAACCGGTACCTACAAAGAAGGATATACACCTAAGCATAGGGAAGTGGTAAAAACACTGCTTGAGTATGGCGTTGATGTAAATCAACCAGATCCTTCTGGGCAAGATCCTATGTATTGTACTCCTCTGCAATTAGCAGTACGTGCAAATGATTTGGAAATAGCAAAATTACTTGTTGAAAAGGGAGCAGATGTAAACCTTACGGTTAGAGCAGTAAAGCTAAACGATAATGGAACTAGATTTGTAAGTGGTTATTGTCGTTCTTCCTTGGAAATAGCAGAAAAGAAAGGAAATACGGAAATGATTGAATGGTTGTTGTCGGTCGGTGCGGATAAAAATCAAGAGGCAAACGAAATTATTCTACAGGCAGGACAAGAAGAATATGCTGAAATCGTCCAACTTTTAAAACAAGCCGGTGCCAAGCAAAGGCCTAACTCCGAAGGAAATTGTTTTTCTGAGGTCCCCTTAGTACAAGCAAGTGAAAAAGGAGATGTTAAAGAAGTGAAAGAACTGCTATCCTCCGGTGTTGATGTTAATGCTAGACTAATGGAAGATGTAGGTATTGATACATGGGAACGAAATTTTTGTCATACAGCGTTAATGAAGGCGGGTAGTGCCGAGGTTGTTCGCGCTCTTGTTGCGGCCGGTGCAGATATACATGCATTAGACAAAGATGGAAACAATGCATTAATGTTCAATGTGTGGTATTCACCTAATGCGCAAGTAGTAAAGGCGTTGATAACGGCCGGTGCAGATGTCAATGAAAAAAATAAAAAAGGAGTTTCTGCTCTTAGATATGCCACTTTCCCTGATGGCGGTTATAATGCCGATACAAGTAAAGAAGTAGTTAAACAAATATTAATAGCTGGTGCTGACGTGAATGCTGTGGATAATGAAGGAATTACTGCTTTAATGAGTGTTGCTTATAATCACATATTCTATGATGCTACAACAAAATACAGTGATACAAATGATTTAATCTATATGTTACTGGAAGCGGGAGCCCTTGTAAATGCTTCAGACAAAAAAGGGAAAACCGTGTTAATGCATGCGATAAACGCTTATAAGGATCATCAAGTTTCATCTAAGCAAGATAATGTCCCACCGAAGGAAAATCTAGAAAAAGATGTGCTAAATATAATTCATATTTTACTTACTGCCGGAGCAGATGTAAACGTAAAAGACAAAGACGGTAACACAGCCCTCAAACTGGCGCAAGAAGCAGGTAATGAACAAATTATCGAACTTCTAAAACAAGCCGGGGCAAAAGAATAACACGTGTTTTATGTATAATAAAAAACCCCCGGCGTTGACCGGGGGTTTTTAGTGCTGCTTCAAATTAGAAGCGTACGAACCGGGTAACGGTTACTTCGCCGCCTAAGGCTTGGCCTTGCTCTTTTAAGTAGTCCGCTACGGTTTTTTTGTTATCTTTAATCGTAGCTTGTTCTAACAGGCAGTTTTCCTTGGCAAATTTTTTCACTTTGCCGGGCAACATTTTTTCAATGGCCATTTCGGATTTGCCTTCATTAAGAGCTTGGGTTTTGTAAATATCCAATTCTTTATCAATGACTTCTTGCGGAATGTCAGCCGCTTTAATCCAGCCGGTTTGCATCCCTACCGTGTGCATGGCTAGTTCGCGGGCGAGTTCGGTGGCTTTGGCTTTGTCAACGTTGCCGGCAACAGCCAGTTCCAACAAGGAGGCTTTTTTGTTATCGCTATGCACGTAATAAGCCATCACCGCACCATCAGCCGGTGTCCAGTTGTAAGCCCCTTTTAAGGTAGTGTTTTCGCCGAATTTAGGGGCTTGTTCGGTGATTTTGGCTTTGATAGTTTCATCGGCTTCATAATTTACGCCGGGGTGAGCTAGTACATAGTCGGCTAGTTCTTCGGCTAGCGCGATGAAAGCATCGGTCTTGGCTACAAAGTCCGTTTCGCAGCCTAAATATACCATGGCAAAGTTTTTGCCGTCGGTTTTTACGGCTACTCTACCTTCTTTGGTTTCGCGGTCGGCACGTTTGGCCATGGCGGCTAAACCTTTTTTGCGCAAGTACACAACGGCTTGTTCCATGTCGTTGTTGCATTCCATGAGGGCTTTTTTGCAGTCCATCATGCCGGCGCCTGTTTTTTCACGTAAGTTTTTAATATCGTCCATTAAAGACATGAGATTTTTTCTCCTGTATGTGCTAGATAAAAGCCCCGCCCGATGACGGGACTTTTACACAATAGTTATTTGGCTTCTTTGGCCTTTTCTGCTTTTTCGTCCGCCTTTTTAGCTTTGGTGGTTGTTTTTTTAGCGGTCGTTTTTTTGGCAGCAGTTTTGGTGGCTGTTGCTTTTTTGGCAGTGGTGGTTTTTTTAGCCGTAGTTTTTTTGGCGGCTGCTTTTTTAGCCGGTTTTTCTTCTTTGGCTTCTTCTTTTACTTCAGCAGCAGGAGCTTCTTCTACTACAACTTCTTCCACAACTACTTCAGCAGCAGGAGCTTCTTCTACTACAACTTCTTCCACAACTACTTCAGCGGCAGGAGCTTCTTCTTGTTTGGCTTCTTCGGCTTTTTCAGCTTCTAACATCGCAGATTCAAAAGCTTTGGCCATGGCCGGGTTTTCCGGGTCGGCCGGGGCAGCTTCGGCCGTTTTTACGGCTTCTACTTCAGCTTTTCCTTCTAAGATAGAATCAGCAATTGCACCGCAGAAAAGTTTAATAGAGCGGGCAGCGTCGTCGTTGCCGGGGATCGGCATGGTGATCAAATCTGGGTCGGCATTGGTATCGCACACAGCTACCACCGGGATGCCTAACACGTGGGATTCACGCACCGCGCCCATGGTGTCTACCGGGTCAATGACAAAAACTACGTCGGGGAGTACCTTCATATCGCGGATGCCACCCAACAATTTTTGCAAGCGGTTTAACTCTTTGGTTAAGCGGCTGGCTTCTTTTTTGGAGATGGCTTTAAACACGCCCGAGGTTTCCCATTTTTCCAGTTCGTTCATCCGTTCAATGGATTTTTTAACGGTTTGGAAGTTGGTTAGCGTACCGCCGAGCCATTTTTCGCTGATGCAGAAAGCACCGCAGCGTTCTGCTTCGGCTTTGATCGCTTCTTGGGCTTGTTTTTTAGTACCGACGAACAAAAATTTAGCACCTTTTTTGCTTTCTTCTTTTACAAAAGCGCAGGCTTTTTTAAGTTCTTTAGCGGTTTTTTGCAAGTCTAAAATGTGGACACCGTTTCTTTCACCGAAGATAAAGCGTCCCATTTTGGGGTTCCAGCGGGAGGTTTGGTGGCCAAAGTGTACCCCAGCTTCCAGCATGGATTTCATAGATACATTACTCATTGTTTTCTCCTGTGGCGCGCGCCTAAATTAAGGTAGAGGATACCTTGGTGGCGGTTGCCTAGGTAACGTCAGCATCGGCTTTGATTTACAACAGGTTGCGCCGTGCTGCTCAGTTTTACCTATAGGTATTATAGCAAAAGGAGGGGGAATGTGCAATCTATGTTAATATGCTATAATATGCATACAATTTAATTTGTTTTTGGAACCGTATGTGGAATACGGCTTGCTTTTGAACTAAAAGTTAGCATTCACGCCAAGAACAGTCAAAGTAGGTGTAAGGAAACGGCTTCGAAACCCGTTTGTTTACGCTCAACGTATATCGTTTTCGATAGACTACGGCTGTTTTCGTTGGAGAAGGTGAATGCTCTTCAAAGTTGACAGCCGTTTTTCACTGGTTTCTAAGCGATGAATTGTAGATTATTTGATAGGAGATGAAAAATGAAAAAAATAATAGCTGTATTTGTATGTGTAGAATTGTTAAGTGGCTGTTCTGCGTTTATGCCTAGTACGGAACGGTTTACTGTTACGACCGACCAGCCAGATGCGGAAATTTTTGTAAATAGCCAACCTATTGAGGCGGGAGCGGGCAGTATTAAAGTAAAGAGAAATAAAGATATTGTAATTATGGTATCAAAGGAGGGCTATGAGAGAGGATTTCATAAAGTGGATACTCACCTGAGTGTTACGGGGGTGATTGATGCGGTGTTATGTCCTTTTACTTTGGGGACTGCATGTCTGGGATTGATTTTCCCTGGTTCACGTTCGTTAGATGAAACCAGTGTTGTAATCCCGCTAAAACCGATTTCTATCCGGTCGGTGCAACATAATTGATTGTATTGGCAACATTTTCAAGGAACTATGCAAATAGTTTCTTCTCCAGCCTGTGCAATGCAGGCAAACATAACACGCCCCTAGGGTGGCACCTAAGGGCGTGTTATGCAAAAGAACGGTTTTGCTTAGAATCTACCGTTTACAAAGATCATGGCAGGCAACCAGCCATTCTTGGCTACGTTGACTAACCCAATTTGCAAACCGTAAATGTCGCGTGCGTAGTTGACTAAACCGAGTTGCAACCCGCTTACGTGGCCGTTGTTCCAGTTTACTAAACCGGCTTCTAAACCTTTGTTATAGCCTTCGCTATAGTTTACTAGGCCCCATTTCACACCGGTCATGTCGCCGTTGGTGATGTTTATCCAGCCCCATTGCACCCCTTGCATGCTGCGTTGGTTGATGGAAACTAAACCACCTTGCACACCGCGCATATCCTGGCGGTTGAGGGTGATTAAACCACCTTGGATACCGTATACGATATCGGCCGAGTTGTAGATCCAGGCCGTTTTGATACCGCGTACTTTGTGGGCATCGTTGTAGATAATATCAAATTGAATACCATCTACGGTGTCAGCCTTAGAGCCAATACCCAAGTCCACACCGGTAATGTTATGGATGTTGTTGGGAAGAGCTACGGCAATATCGTCCCACAAGGACAATTTTACGTAGCCGGTATCGCCTGCAAATACAGGCGCGGCGGCCAAAAAGACCGCTAACAATACTGCTAGCTTTTTCATTTAGTTTCTTCTCCTTAATTGTGCAGTTATGTTTCTAGGTTGCAAATCCGTTGGCAGCGGATTTTTTCTAGGCAACTTAGTAAAATAACACACCTCATTGTAGCAATTTTTAGTGGCAAGTGCGTACCCGATTTTCTATCAAATTGCTACAATATATATGAATTAAATCTTAAAATTTTTGTTGTAAATATGCCTAGAAAACGTGTAAAAAGACCAGTGCGCCCCTTGCGTACGCAACTTTTTAATTTAACAAGCCCTATCTTTTTTGAAACGCTGCTCCTAATGCTTACCGGAGCGACGGACGTATTTATGCTTAGCCGCTTTAGTGATGATGCTGTAGCAGCTAGTGGGGTAGTCAACCAAATTGTATTTTTGGCGTGCCTAGTGTATATGGTTACTACCTTGGGGACGTCGGTATTATGTGCGCAGTACCGGGGGGCCAAACAGCGCAAAAATGTGCTGCAAGTAATCGGCGTGTCTTTAGCAGCCAATTTGGTACTGGGGATACTGGTTAGCGCGGGGCTATACTTTTTTGCCCAACCGTGTTTGCACTTAATGGGTTTGCACGCAGACTTAATGCAATACGCCTTGCCGTATATGGCCCTAGTGGGGGGAAGCTCGGTTTTTCTGTCTTTATTTATGACGCTAGGCGCCATTTTGCGCAGCCATAATCAAGCTTATTACCCCATGTTTGTGGCATTAGTGATTAACATCCTTAATATTATAGGGAACTATTTTTTGATTTTTGGCCACGCGGGATTGCCGCGCTTGGGCATTGTGGGGGCCGGTATTTCCACCATGGGGTGCCGATTGGTGGCTGTAGGACTGTTAACCTATTTATTATTCACGCGTGTTTCGCCTGTGCCACCGCTACGCTATTTTAAGCCGTTTCCGTGGGATAAAATTAAAAATCTACTCATCGTCGGCTTGCCGGGGGCGGGGGAAAACCTGTCGTACGATTTATCCCAAGTGCTGATTACCTATTTTACGGTGCTGATCGGTACGGCGGCCCTCACCGCACGCACCTATACGATGCACATTGTGATGTTTTCTTACGTGTTTGCTATTGCTATCGGGCACGGGGCGTCTATTACCATTGGGCACCTTGTCGGGCGGGAACGTAATCAAGCGGCGTTTTCGCTGGAGAAATATTCCATTCGCTGGGCGCTGATTGTGAGTGTGTGTATTTCGCTGCTAACCGCGCTACTGGGCAAGCATATTTTTGGATTTTTGTCGTCCAATCCCGAGGTTATCCGACTAGGCGTCTATGTACTGTGGATTGACGTAGTGCTGGAGATCGGCCGCGCCGTCAACATTACGGCGGTCAATTCCCTCATTGCGTCGGGCGATGTGTTGTTCCCGTTTTGGACGGGCGTCATTGTGATGTGGGGTGTGGCGACGTTGCTCTCCTATGTATTAGGCGTGTGGCTAGGTTGGGGACTGGTGGGTATTTGGCTTGCCATGGCATTGGACGAGCTCATCCGCGCTGCCGTATTTGAACGCCGCTGGCACAGCCGCAAGTGGCAAAATAAAGCGTTTACCCGATAGACGTAATGGCCCGGGGTTTCTTTTCTTTCCTAAAATTTTAACGCGTGGACACTGGCTGTTTAAATGTGTTATGATACTTAATAGATTAAACTTGTGGAGGTATGAACTTCAATTTTAACTAATATTTAAAACAACTTAAAACTGTTTTTTGGTAATCCGTTCAACGGATATCGTTTACAAAAGTAAACCCTACTTAAACCGAAAAATAGTCGTATGAGGCGTATTATTTGCGGAATAGCTATCCGCCAATATTGCGCTTAATGCTTGTTACGTACGTAACAAGTTACGGTTGTTTGTTCTGTGGATTTAAGTAGGCATGGGGCAAATGGTCGTTTTATGTCCGGCTGTTTTCCCTACGAGCATAAGTAACATTAAAATTAGGAGTAATTATGTATAACGTAGTAAGAGAATATGCAGCCGGAAAAGATGTAACAAAGCAATGCGAACTCACTCGCCCCTCGTCATCCCGC
Source organism: Elusimicrobiaceae bacterium (assembly GCA_045604045.1). GTDB lineage: Bacteria > Elusimicrobiota > Elusimicrobia > Elusimicrobiales > Elusimicrobiaceae > Avelusimicrobium. Next base: position 62,055 of record JAZUNI010000088.1, read on the forward strand.
AATGTTGGTATGCGGGATATAGGGGCGGCCCACACGCTATACCCCGCATTACAGGCCTGCGGGGTGACGGAGCGTGTGGCCCGAGGGTTTACCCTCATTGAACTCTTGGTCGTTGTGCTCATCATTGGTATTTTAGCCGCCGTAGCGTTGCCACAGTATAACAAGGCGGTGGAAAAAAGCCGTTACGCGGAAGCCGTACAAACTGTAGCTAACTTAGAAAAATCCATAGATTTGTGGATATTAGAAAATGGACTGCCTGCAGATGTTATGTTTGTTGCTGGGGACGATGCTTGGGACCAGTATAGCGGAAAACGTGAGGAATTACCGATTGATGTCGGTTGTAAATCAGCGGATGGCTTGTTCTGTGCGGGGAAAAATTTTAGTTTTAATGCCGGGCTGTGTTGGTTCTAATTGTATGATTCTTGTGTATGGCCCAGATCAATGGGAATATTTGTTGTATTCTGAACGCGACCTGGAAGGAATATGGAGACGAACGTGTGGTTATCATAATACTTTACAGAAAGTCGGATGTGAATACTTGGAAAGTAATGGAGGCTGGAAATCAAGGGCAGGAGATCCATCGTAGTATTGTATTTTCGGTTTCCTTGCGTTTTATGGGCAGGGCACTATACCCGGCCCTGTGAAGTTGGGGGTCTAGATGTATTTATAAGACAATCCCTGAACCTGTTTCAGGGTCTTCAACGCTTGTTGTTGTCTATAACGGCATGCGTGGAAGATGCCGAAACAAGTTCGGCAGTAATACTTGATGAATAATAAAAATACAATGGAACTCCATTGAAAGATTAGCTAGTTTTACTGCACATTTTATCTATTAGACTAAATTTGCTAAAATAACTTATATGACAGCTTCTTTGTATGCGGACTTTGATGTGCCGCAAAACCTAAAATTTAAAACGCACGATATCATCCGGATGGGGGGGCTAAATTGTACCGCCCAAATTGCGCCGGAAAATTTTGCGGGCGTGCTGCAGGCCCCTAATTGCATTACCCGGGCTACAGTGGAACTGTCGTTTTCCGTAACACCTAAAGATATTATTGTGGTGGGAAAAATTGCCGATGAGCGCGAAGTGGAATGTGCCCGCTGTTTGCGCCGCGTTACCCAACCTTTTAGCGAAAGTTTTACAGAAACTTATAGCACCAAAACCGAAATAATTGATATAATGTATGTGGTGAGACAAACGTTGGCGCTTACGGAAGACATTCGTTTTTTGTGTGCGCCGGATTGCAAAGGCTTATGCCCGCATTGCGGCCAAGATTTAAACCAAGGCACGTGTGCGTGTAAGCCGGAAAATTTGTCGCCTTTTAGCGTATTAAAAGGTAAATTTAAGTAGTAAAGTCCAAACGGATTTTTTACGAAATATAGGAGTAACATAAATGCCTAATCCAAAGAAAAAACATACTCGTTCCCGCCGGGACATGAGAAGATCTCATAACTCTGGAGTGGAGCTTCCGCAATTAGTGGAATGCCCCAACTGCCATGCCAAACGTCTTCCTCATAATGTATGCCCCTCTTGCGGATACTATAAAGACCGCGTAGTCGTGGCTCAAAAAACCAAAGAAGAACCGGCTGCTAAATAACACTTCGTTATGAAAATTGCCTTGGACGCTTTAGGCGGTGATTTTGGCGCGCGCCCCAACGTATTAGGGGCGCTTGAAGCCGTTAAAAAACTCCACATGGATGTGATCCTGGTGGGGGATGAAAACGTGCTGCGCCAAGAGTTGCGCAAACTAGGATATACCGACGTTCCCGCCCATTTGTCTATCGTCCATGCGCCCGATACTATTGACATGGCTGCCGAGCCTGCCAAAGAATGCCGCCAAAAGAAAAATGCCAGCATCATTGTGTGTGCTAATTTGGTACACAAAAAAGAGGCAGACGCGTTTGTTTCGGCGGGTCATTCCGGGGCGGCGATGGTGGCGGCTTTATTTGGGCTAGGCCGTATTAAAGGAGTACAACGCCCGGCGATTGCCACCCCCATGCCTACTTATAAGGGCGTAAGCTTGTTATTAGACGGCGGGGCCAATGCCGACTGTAAGCCTATCCACTTACTACAATTTGCGGTAATGGGGTCTGCCTATATGCAAAAGGTATTTGATATCCCGGCGCCCTCGGTAGGTATTTTGTCCATTGGGGAAGAAGAAACCAAAGGCAATATGCTCGTAAAGCATACGGTTCCGCACATGCGCGATATCGGTGTTAACTTTAAAGGTACTGTGGAAGGCCGCGATGTAAATACGGGCGATACAGACGTAATCGTCTGCGACGGATTTGTGGGAAATATCGTCTTAAAAATGGCCGAAGGACTTGCCAAAACAATGATTGCCATGATTAAGCGCGAAGTGAAAAAACGCCCGCTAGCCATTTGCGGTGCGCTACTTTCCAAAGGTGCTTTTAAAGCCGTTAAAAACCATACTAATCCGGATTGTTACGGTGGGGCCCCGTTAGTGGGGGTAAACGGCGTAGCGATTATTTCACACGGCAAATCTAACGATTTTGCTATCTTTAACGCCCTTAAAACAGCGGGCCGTTTAGTAGAGAAAAATTTTATCGGGGATATTGCTGCCAAAATGGCTAGCTTAAAACCCACGTTTGACGCGCTGGAAAAAGAAATCCAGCAGGAGAATCACTAATGGCTAGTTTTACCGGTAAGACTGTTTTAGTAACAGGAGCCACCCGCGGCATTGGGTTAGCGATTGCAGAAGAATTTGCCAAAGCCGGGGCCAACCTGGCCATTTGCGCCAGCCACGAAACGGGCCTGGCAGAAGCAGCTGAAAAATTGGCTGCCTACGGTGCCAAAGTCTATACGCAATCCGTCAATATTGCAGACGCGGTGGCGTGCGAAAGTTTTGTGGCAAACGCCTTAAAAGAGTTTGGCCAAGTGGATGTGCTTGTTAACAATGCCGGCATTACCAAAGACAATTTGACGGTCCGCATGACTGAAGAAGATTTTGATGCTGTAATTAACGTCAATTTAAAAGGCACTTTTTTAATGTCTAAAGCGGCCCTGAAAGTAATGTTTAAAAAACGTACGGGCAGCATTGTAAATATTTCCTCCGTGGTGGGGGAAATGGGTAACCCGGGTCAGGCCAACTACGTAGCTAGCAAGGCTGGCGTAATCGGACTTACCAAAACGTTTGCCAAAGAATTTGGATCGCGCCATGTGCGCGTTAATGCTGTAGCGCCGGGGTTTGTTCAAACGGCGATGACAGATCAATTAAGTGAAGAAGTAAAAACCAAGGCGTTGGAGTCTGTACCGCTCAAACGCTTTGCACAACCGCAGGATATTGCCAAGGCCGTATTGTTCTTGGCCAGCGACGATGCCGCGTATATTACCGGGCATGTACTTGCTGTAAACGGCGGTTTATATATATAATTTAATAAAGGGTAACCTTTTTAATTGGAGGACTAACATGTCTGTAGAAAACGTACAAGAAAGAGTAAAAAATATCATCGTGGAACAATTAGGTGTAGAGGCTGATCAAGTAAAGCCTGAAGCCCAATTTGTAAACGATTTGGGCGCCGATTCCTTGGACACGGTGGAACTCATCATGGCTTTGGAAGAAGAATTTGATATTGAAATTCCGGATGAAAAAGCCGAAAAAATTAAAACGGTAGGCGAAGCCGTTTCTTATATTGAAGAAAACGCCAAGAAATAACTGTGCAGACGGATATTGAACGTATCTTAGGATATCGCTTCAAAGATCCAGCGGTTTTAAAGGAAGCACTCACTCATAAATCTTTTGCCGGTGAACATCGGGGTGTAAAACATAATGAACGCCTTGAGTTCCTGGGGGACAGTATTTTAGGTGCTATCGTTGCAGATTATATCTATAACGAGTGCCCACACGATGAAGAGGGGGTGCTTTCTAAAATTAAAGCCAATTTGGTTTCCCGGCGCAATCTGTATCTTTGGGGTAAGCAACTGGGCCTAGGCCATTTTATGGCGTTGGGTCGTGGGGAGCTTTCCACCGGTGGACGGGAACGTGATAGTATTATTTCTAACGCAGTAGAAGCCGTGTTAGGGGCTGTCTATTTAGACGGCGGTTACGAGGCTGTTCGGTCACTTATTTTACCGTGGGCACGCACACAGCAACTTACGCAAGATACCCAAGATTTTAAAAGTGTGTTGCAGGAAGAATTGCAAAAGAAAGGGCCTCACACCCCGCTGTATGAAGTGATTCAAACCGTTGGGCCGGAGCACGATAAAACATTCACCGTGCGTGTGAGCTTAGACGGTAGAGAATTGGGTATTGGTAAGGGCCATAATAAAAAACAGGCCGAACAAGCCGCTGCCCATACAGCGTTAACTAAATTAAAACAAGTACATCGTTAATTATATGTCCGCACCTAAACCCAAACGTTCCCTTTCTAAAATTACGGTTCCGCCGGATAGCAAGGTGGCTCAAACCGTAGCCGTGGCCAAACGAAAGCCATGGACTGTGCTGGGCATTGTGGCCGCCATCCCAGTGGTGCTTTTATTAGCCTTCACGTTTAAAAGCAACTGGGTGCCATTTAAACCTTCCAAAAAAAGCCCGGCTAAGATTTTAATCACACAAACCCCTACTGAAATTGCAGATGAAGCCACCGCGGCTCTACAAAAAGGGGAAACGCAAGCCTTTCTGGATATCCTTTTGCAAAAAGTGGCGGATCCAAATATCGTTAATACCAAAGGGGATCCGCTTTTAGTGATGGCCGCAACCTTGGGTAATTATACGGCTGTTGAGGAGTTAATTCTATCTGGGGCGGATGTAAATAAAGCCAATGCCTTTACCAAAGATACGGCTTTACTTCGTAGCCTATATAACGGATATACAGAAATTGCACAACGTTTGGTTTTTTCAGGGGCAGATATTAACGCGGTCAATAATTACCACCATTCTCCGCTGTACGTGGCACTTGAAAAGCAAAACGTGCCTTTGATTGACTTATTTTTAACCAGTGGCGTGAAGGAAGGCTTAAATGCGCAGTACCTATTTCGTGCTTCGGCTATGAAAAATGAAACTGGGGTGCTTGCCATGTTAAAAGGGGGGATTTCTCCTAACGTTTCCAATGAGAAAGGAAATACACCTTTAATTATTTCGTCTTCGTTGGGGGATGCGCTTAGTGTACAGGATTTGTTAGCCTACCGTGCCGACGTAAATATGGCTAATAAAGATGGAAATACGGCCCTTATTTATGCCGCACGCTATAATCACCCAGAGATTATTAAGTTGTTATTACGGCCGCAAACGTTGCAGACTCCGCTGGATGTAAACGCCCAGAATAAAGCTGGCGAAACGGCCCTGTACTGGGGAGCTTCTAAGGGATATGTAGAAGTAGTAAAACGCTTATTAGCGGCCGGGGCGGACCCGACGATTGCCGCTCAAAATGGACTAGTCCCTTATGCTGTGGCACAAAAAAACGGGCGCAAACAAGTATTAGAATGGTTCAATAAAGACATCCGCGAAGTAGAAAATGCCGTGATAGAACAAGATAATGCACTGCAAATTGCTAAGCAAAAAGAGCAGGAAGCTAAACAAGGCGATGACCTGTTTACGGCGATTGCAAAAGGCGACCAAAAACGAGTGGAAGAACTGCTGAAAAAAGACCGTTCCCAATTAACTATGCAAGATAAGCAAGGGCGTACCCCGTTACTAGCCGCGGTGGTGAACAACCAGCCGGAGCTGGTTACGTATTTTGTGTCCAAAGGGGCCAAATTATTTGAAGTCTCCGCCGAAGGGAACGCGTTACATATTGCAGTAGCTCATAAAAATTTACCGCTGCTAAAACAACTGGTACAGGCTGCTCGTCAAAATAGTCAACTGGCTTTGATGTTGGAATATAAGGTCCGGCCGGCTAAAAACGCGCCGGAGCTCACCCCGCTAGGGTGGGCGGCGCGTCAATGTGATAGAGAGATTTATAATTATTTGGTATCTGTGGGTGCGCGCGAAGGAAACGCGGCCCAAGCCTACACACCGGCCAATTTGTTGGGGAAATGTAAATAAACTTTAATGTTTTGGTAAAGTGACAGGCCTTGGTATTAGCAAGGCCTGTTTTTGTGTGTTACTTGGTTTATGGAGTAGGTGTAACCTTTCGAATGGAAGGACGTTATCTTTCCGGTCAATAGTTGGGAACATTTCTTATAAATCATAATAACCCATATGCGGTATTTTAGAAGATGACAAAGATTCACAAATTTTTTGGGCTTTGGCTGTTTTACCTAAAGCAATAGAACAAGTTAGCCCATTTTTAACACCTTTGACAACTTGAAAGAAGGGTAGATCCGGATTAGCCGCATTGGCTACACAAGAAATATCTCTCCCTCCTTGTCCGTCACTACCAGCGTTGTTTATGTCAGCGCAACTAAAATAATAATTATTTGGGTCACTACTATTGCCTTGGGCCCACCATTTAGTGGTTCTATTTCCGGGGATTGTTACGTCAAACAAACTGAGATCGTTCGTTAGTTCTCCGGTAGTCAAATAATAGACATAATAGGCATTTCCTAAAGAAGGTAATACGGATAATGCCTCCATGGCTTTTGCTTTGCGTACGGCCTTATCATATTGAGGTAATGCCACGGCGGCTAATATACCAATGATGAGTACCACAACCATTAACTCTATAAGGGTAAAACCACGGGCAATTACCTCGTGCCAGGTGAGGGGGAAATTTTTTATTGTTTGATAAGTTGATACTACCGGATTGTTTTTTTTCTTTTGTCATATTTGTGTCCTTTATAGTTTCATTGATTGCGGGCCCAAATATAACAAAAACGGCTGTTATATCTGAGCCCTCAATCAATAACCCAAACAAGACAGCCGTAGTCTGCCGTAAAACGGCAAACACTTGGCAAGAATCCGTCCGGGAGCTACCCTTTCAAACTCTTGCCTGTATTGGCGTCTTTGGATTGATTGAGGGGGGCATACAGCCCCTATTGCATAAAATGCAGGTCCAAAAACAGAATAAATTTTTTTGCCTTAAGGCGTTTGGTGCAATCCTCCTACGTAAGAAGATAACCTATTATAACAAATTACTTATATTCGTTATAACTTACAATTTCTTCCAGCTTTTTACGGCCATGTAAAATGGAAGGCTTTTCGCCTTGCGCAGGATACCCTACCGCAAAGATATGCTCAATTTTTTTACCTTTGGGTAATTTAAAAAACTTTTCTGCTTTCGTGGAATTAAGCCAGCCAATCCAGCACGTGCCTAGGCCCAGTTCCCACGCGCGTAGCACAAAATGTTCCCCGGAAATCCCTTGGTCCACGAGGAAAAATTCTGTATTACGGAAAAAATTGCCAATCCGGCTGGTGAAATTGCCGCGGTCCGATACAACGGCTACCAACACAGGCGCTTTGGCGGCCCAGGCCGTCATATTATACACGCCACTAAACGCCTCTTTGCAGAAGGCCTCTTTAACTTGCGGATCGTCAATCACAATATAGTGCCACGGCTGAGAGTTACAGGCCGAAGGCGCCAAACGGGCCGCCTCCAGGCACTCGTTAAGTTTTTCCCGCTCTACGGGCCTGTCAGCAAATTTGCGCACGCTATGGCGTGTTTCAATCGCAGTTTTTACGTCCATATATTTCTCCCTAAGATAAACTTAAAATTAGTGTAGCAAATTATTATAAAATAAATATATGCACTTTACAAAATATCAAGGTTTAGGAAATGATTTTATTTTTTTAGACGGGCATGCCGCTTTGTCAATTCAAGATCCGGCCGCGTTAGCCCGCAAATGGTGTGACCGTCATACCGGTATTGGGGCCGACGGGTTGGTACTGTTATTGCCCTCTACGGTGGCGGACATCCGCATGCGCATTATCAATAGTGACGGTAGCGAAGCCGAAATGTGCGGCAATGCTTCGCGCTGTGTGCCACTACACCTCTTAAAAAATGGGGTAACGCAAAAGAAACATATCCTTTTAGAAACGTTAGCCGGCATCATTGAAACGGATGTTTTAGATGAACACCGCGGACTCGTGCGCGTGAATATGGGCACCCCGCGCTGGACGAAAGGCGCACTTTTTATGCAAGGCAAGACCGAAGAATCTGCGTTGCAAACGTCCGTTAAAATTGGTACTAAAAAAATAACAGGTAGTGGCATTTCTATGGGGAACCCACACTTTGTGATAGAAGTGAATAATGCAGAAACAGTCCCGGTAGGTGAGCTGGGCCCTAAACTGGAAACCTGCCCAATTTTTACCCAAAAAACCAATGTAGAATTTGTGCAGGTGCTGGATAAAAACACCGTGCGTATGCGCGTATGGGAACGCGGGGCCGGGATCACCCAAGCCTGCGGTACCGGGGCGTGTGCCACCGCGGTTGCGTGCATATTAAACGGACGCACAGCTAATACGGTAACCGTGCAATTAGACGGAGGAAACTTAACGATCCAGTGGCCCGAACAACAAGCTGTTTTTATGACGGGCCCCGCACAGAAAGTGTTTGAAGGGGAAATTTCTTTATGACACAACTAAATCCATATTACTTAAATTTACAAGGGAGTTATTTGTTTTCTACCATTGCCAAACGGGTGCGTGCTTATAAAGAAGCTCACCCGGGCGCGCAAGTAATTAGTCTAGGGATTGGGGATGTCAGTCAGCCCTTAGCCCCGGCGGTGGTGCAAGCTTTGTCTACAGCCGTGCAAGAAATGGGGCACGCAGAAACCTTTCACGGATATGGCCCGGAGCAAGGATATTCTTTTTTACGTGAGACTATTGCTAAGTGCGATTACCAAGCCCGTGGCGTGAACATTGCTGCTGATGAAATTTTTGTGAGTGACGGAGCCAAAAGTGATGTGGCTAATTTTCAAGAGCTTTTTTCCGCAAATGCCAAAATCGCCTTGCAAGACCCTGTATACCCTGTCTATTTGGATACCAACGTAATGGCAGGGCGCAGTGGAAGTTTTGCAAATGGACGGTTTGAAAAAATCGTTTATTTACCATGTATAGAAGAAAATAATTTTGTGCCGCAATTGCCCAACGAACATGTGGACGTAATTTATTTGTGCTCACCCAATAATCCAACCGGGGCGGCTATGACAAAAGAACAACTTGCTAAGTGGGTAGCTTACGCGCAAATGCATAACAGCCTTATTTTATTTGATTCCGCGTACGAAGCTTATATTCAAGACCCGGGGTTGCCTCACTCTATTTATGAAATTCCAGGCGCGGAAAAAGTGGCTGTAGAATTTCGTTCGTTTTCCAAAACAGCGGGTTTTACGGGCACGCGTTGTGCTTATACCGTCGTGCCACACGGCGTACAAGTACAAGATGAAACTGGTCATGCCCACACGTTAAATGCGTTGTGGCTCCGCCGGCAAACCACCAAATTTAACGGGGTGCCTTATATTATTCAGCGTGGGGCGGAGGCCGTCTATTCGACCGAAGGCCAAGCGCAAATTAAACAAACGATTGCCCTTTATCAGCAAAATGCACACACCATTTTGCATGCCCTGCAACAAGCCGGGTTGACGGCCTTTGGGGGGAAAAATGCGCCGTATATTTGGTTAAAAACGCCGCAAGGTGTATCGTCTTGGGAGTTTTTTGATACGCTGTTAGAAAAAGCACAAGTGGTAGGTACGCCTGGAGTAGGCTTTGGCCTATGTGGGGAAGGGTTTTTCCGCTTAACCGCCTTTAATACGCCCCAGCTCACGCAAGAAGCAGCGGCACGTATTTGTGCGTTATAGAAGGCGAATTTGTTACAATAAAAGAAATGGAGGAAGTATGAACAAAACAGGTTTTACCTTAGTAGAAGTATTAACAGTAGTAGTTATTATTGCCGTGTTAACGTCTATTGCGTTACCGAAGTATGCCCGGGCGATTGAACGTTCCCGCGCGACGGAAGCAATGTCATCTATCAAGGCCATGAATGATTCCATTTACGCTTATTTTGCCGAACGTAATACGTGCCCGCTTAACTTGAATAAATTGGTGGCCCGTGTTAGCGGAGCGGACAATGCTTCCCACACGGAAACATCTGCTAAGTTCTTTAAGTTTTCCATGGAGGCCAGTGCCAATGTGCCTGGAACGGATTGCCCAGGAATTGTGGCCACCCGGATTAACGGGGGTGGTAAATACAAGTATAAAATTTGGAATCCCTATACCAGCAATACAACCACCAATGAGTTGTCTTTGCAATGCGCGCCCATAACGGCCACTGATAAAACAAGCATTGCAGTTTGTGAATCGTTAGGGTTGTACCGAGATCCTGCCAGCAACTAAGTTTACTATTAACGGCTAAACTCCCTCTATGTTTTAACATAGAGGGAGTTTTCTTTTATATATACATTATTACTGGTCTTGACTTGTTTTTTTTTTTGATATCCTGAAAGGGTTGTGGATGCTGTGGATAACTATGTTAGGAGACAAAAAATGGAAAATAAAAATGTAGGTCAGGTTTTACCTGACAATAAAGAAGGGAAGGCCGCCGTATTAAAGGGAACCCCCTCATCTGTCCCCGTACTACAACCTACGGGGCAGGCTCTTCTTACAGGATATCTTCCCACTCATGGGGAAGCTGCTAGTTTCAATACATCCTCTACCTTGAGTGAGAGGGCCGAGTGCGTTAGCACCGGGATGAGGGGGAAAGCTACCCGGGGTTTTACGCTCATAGAGTTGTTGGTCGTTGTCTTAATTATCGGTATATTGTCGGCGGTAGCACTGCCGCAGTATCAAAAAGTAATACGTCGCAACAGATTTCTTCAATTTCAAATTGAAGCTAGGCAGATTTTTGAGTCTCTGGATATGTATTATTTGCGAAATGGAGAGCCTCCTAAAAAAGTAGGAGATTTAGATGTATGGGACCGCGTATCAGAAGATAAAAATTCAGGATATTTAAATGGCAGAAGATACTTTGCCGTAGCCGGTTATTTTAGGACATACGTTTCGTTGCCAGGGGTACAAATGTTTACATGCGATTTTTGGGTTTTCAATAGTAGAAACCCTTGGGGAGAATGTTACGCATACGATACAACTGGTAAACAATTTTTGGAGCAATTAGGGTGGCGGATTTTTCGGGAAGAAACCAATGGTATGACTAGATATTATATCCCTAAAAAAGGGTTCTAAAACATGTATGTAACTCTAAAAGAGTTGGAACTATATCTTTGATAAAAATCCCCCGGTGTTAGCCGGGGGATTTTGACACCAGAAGTAGCAATTTTTTATTTATTAGTGGGTACGCCGCCTGTTAAATCCTTCACGGCTGCTACTGCGCCTAGTACGTTAGAGGCTTCATAGGGCATATAGATAATTTTATTATCTTTGCCTTCCGTCATTTTTTCTAGTGCCTCAATATATTTCATAGAAATCATATAGCTAGCCGGGTTGGAAGATTGCGCCACGGTAGTAGCTACAATTTTAACAGCTTCTGCCTCCGCCTGGGCTACTTTAATTTTAGCTTCTGCTTGCCCTTCAGCCTCTAAAATAGCCGCTTGTTTAAACCCTTCAGCTTTCTTAATTTCCGATTCGCGGATCGCTTCCGCTTTCAAAATTTGCGCTTTTTTAGTACCTTCTGCTTCCGTTACCATAGCGCGGCGGTCGCGTTCGGCTTTCATTTGTTTTTCCATCGCTTCTTGAATGGCGGCGGGGGGAGTAATATCCTGCAGTTCCACGCGGGTTACTTTTACACCCCACTTATCAGTGGCAGCATCCAAAATATCGCGTAGTTTAGAGTTAATCGTTTCGCGCGACGTTAAGGTTTGGTCCAAATCCAATTCCCCGATTAAGTTACGCAGTGTGGTTTGTGTTAGTTTTTCAATAGCTGTTGGTAGCGATTCCACTTTATACGCCGCATCTTGTGGGTTGGTTACTTGAAAGTACAGTAGAGCATTAATCTGGATACTAACGTTATCGCGCGTAATAACGTTTTGGCGTGGGAAGTCATATACGGTTTCACGCATATCTACCACGTCACGGTATTCAGTATAAGGCACAGAACGGGAACGACCGGATACATCTACATATTCCCGGCTGCTGCGCCATTCCATGCGGTGTGGTTTATCATAAATCGGAATAATCCAGTTAAACCCAGGGTCTAGCACGCGTGAAAATTTACCAAAGCTTTCAATAATAACCCGTTGCCCTTCTTTTACAATTATGATGCCTTTAAAAATCAATACAATGATAAAAAAGGCTAATATTGCTAAAAACAACATTCCAACTCCTGCCATTTCTTCCATAATTTACTCTCCTTTTATTTTTCTTTTACTAAAAGGGTTACCCCTTCTAGTTTTACAACCATGCACTGAGTTCCTATCGCTAGTGACTTTTGGGAGGTAGCTTTCCAGCTTTCACCGCCTACTCGTACGCGTCCAGTACCCTGCGAGGGGTTAATAGCCACTTCCACAACGGCAGGTTTCCCAATTACATCATCGGCCGGTGCTTTGACCGAGTTTTCCTTTTTAAATAGATGTTTTAGTAAAAAGGGGCGTACCCCTAGCCAGCAAACGACAGATACCAGTGCAAAAATACTTACTTGTAGCCATAAGGGAGTCCCTAACCAAGCCACTAAAGCTGCCCCCAAACAGCCGATTCCCAAACAAGTGAGCGAAAATTCCATCGTAAACAACTCGCCCACAAAACAACACAGTGCGATGATTAGATACACATAATAATGCATGTTTCCTCCTAATTTTTTACAATTTCCAAATAACTACGTAAAAATTTGAGCCGTCTTTCATCGTGGATTTTATTGAGCACAAAAATCATATTCGCAATAAACCTTCGTATAATTAAGCGGGAAGAAAGCGGCGTAAATAAATTGGTTTCTTCGCTTAACCCCCGTGCCTGGATGTATTTTCGGCAATCTTCTTCGCTAAGCATTTTTCCTTTATCCAACGGGTCTATTAAAAACGAGGTGGCATTTTGCGTATCACGCAAGTGGACCAATAGTTTGCCGGCCATATCCACTACATCCATTTCTAAGCCAAAGTGTTGCCCTAAACACATATATAGGCACGCCAGGGAAAGCACAGAGCCACGCTTTGTTTGTAAAAATCGCGGAAAAGATAAATCCCGCACGTCTGTAATCGTGGGTATTATTTTAAAGCCACGCATGTCAAAAATATAATGGCTCAAGATATGGATAATTTCCGGATAATCGGTGGCGTTTACCAAGGCGGGGCGTAACTCTTGCGCCATGTTTTGTAAAGGTTGTGCAATATCTCCCCGGGCAGAAGTGGGGGAAGTAAATTTGGCTAGCAGCAGTAATCCTTCATCTAAATCTGGGTTGATTTTCGCATTAAAAGTTGCCAGCGCTTGTGCTAAATCTTCCCAACAAATTTCTTCCAACATATGTAGTACATTGCGCGGGGCAGAGGTGGTAAATTCCTCTTGCAAGGTGCGCTGTACCTCATCGGGGTTGGCACGGATGGCACTGGCCAACGCCTGCTTTAATAGCGGGCCATATTGATCCGTTTCCGTTTCTAATAACTTAAATAACGCCTTTAGATGGGAATTATCGCTCATTTGCATAGTATCAATATAGTAAAAATATAAGGCTTTTGTCTATGGGATTTTGAGTGCTTTTTAAAGGGCCTTGACGCGTTTTTTTTTTTTGATACGCTGGAGATAGGCCCAAGGGATATATCCGGGTATGGGCAAACGTTTACGGCCGCTGTATTAAGTGTTTTGGGCTGTTAACGTTTGTACTAATTTGAAAGGAAAAAGGAGAAGTGGAAAAATGAATAAATCAAAACAAGTTATCCTGAACTTGATTCAGGATCTTCGGCGTTTTCTGTTGTCGTTTATAAACGGCAGGCGTGGAAGATGCCAAATCAAGTTTGACATGACGTCTTTACTTAATAATGGGGGTTTTACCCTCATTGAGTTGTTAGTCGTTGTCCTAATTATCGGTATTTTGGCAGCTATAGCGTTGCCGCAATACCAAAAAGCTGTACTTAGGAGCCGCTTTGCCGCGCTCAAGCCGTTGGCCAAAGCTGTCAAAAATGCCCAAGAAATTTATTATAATGAGCACGGCCAATACGCCGCCCAATTGTCAACGCTAGACATTCAAGCCCCTAGCGACGCTGAGTTGGAACTGAGCGATACGGACGGGCACGAATTTGTCCGCGCCAAAAAGACAGGCCTTAACAACCGCTACACGATGTACTTTGACCATAGTGCCCAGTTCGCGGGCAATGTATATTGCGAGGCTTTAACGACGGACACGCAAGCCATGGCCGTATGTGCGGGCGAAGGCGGAACCGGGCATACCGAAACCAATGGCGAGTATACGTTGTATTTGCTATCAGGAAATGGGGCGGGTGAGTTTTCCAGTGCATTCTATGTATTTGACTCTCCTGCGACTGTTGCAAAAGAGTTGGGGGAACGATTTTCAAATTGTGGTGGTGATTATGACTGTTTTTCTTCGTTATTCTCTAATATGCTAGAGGAAGAGAAATTGCCAAGTGAGGATTATTCCAACGGATTTGAGTACGTAATCGGAGATTGGAAATATACATACTTCCTGGGGTCTAGTATTTACATGAGTGCAAGAAGTCTGGATGGAGCAACGAATGTGATGATTTCGTATTGGTCTTATGGTTCTTCTATTCAAAATCCTACAATTAGTTGTAGTACAGTAAAGGGAGAGTGCGGATTTTTGTGTGGAAGCCCTTCCAGTTGTTCTGTTTCACTGAATGATTTGGAGTGAATGAGAAATTGCAAAGTATCCGTTGATTACAAAAACCCCGGTTTTTAGCCGGGGGTTTCTCTATAAAACAACTTTTATTGAATATCTTTTTCGTTGGCGGTAATGGCCAATACTACACGGCGGTTTTGGGCGCGCCCGGCTTCCGTATCATTGGAAGCAATCGGGTTCGCTTTTCCGTAACCAATGTAAGTAATACTCAAGGTCTTTAAACCGTTGGCTAATAAATAATTATACACGGCTTGCGCGCGTTGTTGAGAAAGCTGCTTGTTGTACGCATCCGAGCCGGTAGAATCGGTAAACCCTTGTACCACGATGCGGTTTTTGGGATATTTTTTAAGCACGCGGTTTAAGTCCTTTAGAGTTGTCATGGCTTCGGTAGATAAAACAGCACTGTTAACGTCAAACAAAATGTCATTTTTCAAAAATACTTGAATGCCGTTTTCTCCTTTTACTACATCTGCAATGGCGGCTAGTTCCTTGGCTTGTTTGTCGTAGTAATTGCCTAAAGCTCCGCCTGTGGCAAGCCCGGCCAATCCACCGATAAGCGCCCCTTTGCCGGCTTTATGCCCGGAGGCATGTGCAATAAGAGCGCCTGCGCCGGCCCCTACCGCAGCCCCGGCTCCTGCTCCAATAGCGGTGCGTTTACCCGGGGTGGTGCACGCAGTCATTAACAGCGCGCCTAAAGTGCAAAGTACAAACATTTTTTTCATAACTCACAATCTCCTTTGATAAGATAGATATATTCTACTTTATTTGGTACAAATTAAAAATAATATGTAAATTATGTTAGTATTATGTGGGCTTGTCAGGTTGTAAATTAAGTAGCGAATCTGGGTTGCAGCCTTACCTAGAATTTATTAAGATATAACCGTAGGCAAATTGATTTCGCGTTTCGCGCGCCTCGCTGGTGCGCGTACGGTAATTAACGAGGGTTTATGGCACACTTTTTTTCTTTTTTTTCTAGACATTCTAATCAACCAGCTGTGACAGAGTTATCCTCACAGATGCTTGCTTTTTTAGAGCAGTATCCGTTGGCCTTACTCTTGGTGGATGCCACCGGGCACATTACCTTTGCTAACCATAGTGCGCTGCGCCTATTGCGTACAGAACAAGAGGTGCTGACGTCTTCTTATGTGGACCGTTTTGGGCTTACCATGCAAAAAGTGCGCGAAATGGCCCACGCCAATCCTCCCAAAAAAATCATTATTGAGTTAATAAACGATCAAGCCGATTCCGTATTTGTAGGAGCTGCCGCCAGCTTTTTAGCTTCTACACCGTTTATTTTGCTAACGCTTGAGTCTATTCCGCACTATTCTCGCTTAATAGCAGATAATCTGTTTTTACGCAGTATTGTAGACGCCACTCCTGCCGCGGTGGTGGTGCAAAATCTAGGTGGGACGTGTTTGCTGTGGTCTAAACAGGCCCACGTTTTTTTTGGTTATAAAGAAACGGAGGTGGTAGGGCAGGAAATATATCCTTTCCTTCCCAAGGAGCTGGTTCCTTCGTTGCAGCGCATGGATGGTAAAATTTTACAGCAACGTGCTTCCCAGGAACCGGTAACGTTATCTTACAAAAACAAATTAGATACAGAGGTTGTCTTAACCATCAAAAAGGTATTTATCCCTGCGGATAATGGGAAAGATTTATGTATTGTTACGTTGTTTGAAGACAGCACCCAACGTTATCACTACGAACAAGATTTGCTGCAAAACCGCACCTTGTTGCGGGCGGTACTAGATAACGTACCCTTGGGCTTGTATACGCGTGATTGTGATAGCAAAGTAACGTTCTACAATCGCCAAAGTTTGAAAGTTCTTAACGAGCAAAATGAGGATAATGTTTCTCGGGCTCACGCCTATCAAACGCAGCAAGATACAAACTTTCACCGCTCGCGTGAGCAGGAAATTTTAAAAGAAGGAAAAATTAAGGATTACCCCGCTGAGCCATACACCGACAGTTTTGGCAATAAAAAGATTTTGCACTTGCGTAAGGTGCCCTTGATGGATGCAGGCCCTAAGCCGCTGGTATTGTCTATTGTGGAAGATATTACGGAGCATTTGCAGCAGGAAAATGAGATAAAGCGCGTGAATAATTTACTGACCTCAATTGTGCAAAATGTACCAGTGGGCTTATACGCCCGGGATGCAAATGGACGTATGCTTATGCGCAATAACCAGTGTTCCTTGATTTTTGGCGTAGAAGAAGATTCTATGTTTGATGAAAATGGGGCTTTGCCACAAGAAACACCCCAACAAATCAGCCAGTATATGGCGCGTGAGCAACAACTCATTGAATCCGGTAAAACGATTTATATTCCCGAGGAATCCTATCAATTAGCGGATGGAACGACGAAACTACTTCGCATGATTAAAGTGCCTGTTGATGGCGGGGAAAAAGAAGAGAAATTTGTTGTAACGTTAGTGGAAGATATTACCGAGCGTAAAGCGCAAGAAAAGGATTTGGAAGAAACCAAAAATTTCTTGCAAACGTTGCTAGATAACGTCCCGGTTTCTATTTATGCCCGAAGTGCTGATGACAAAATTATGTTTGTAAACCGTCGAGCCAGGGAAATGTTCCCCGGAGAAAATGAAGGAGAACAAATAGGAGAACCGGATTTCTATGATAAGCGGGAACAATCCATCTTTGAAAATGGCAAAGTAATTGAAATCCCGGAAGAAAAATATACAACAAAGACGGGACAGAATTTACTATTGCACCTTATTAAAGCCCCAGTGTTTGATAAAGAAGGAAAACCGTTCTTGGTGCTGACTGTGGCTGAGGATATCACGCTCAAAAAAGCACAAGAACGAGAAATTATAGACGCTAAAAACTTTTTGCAGTCCATCATTAATAATTTGCCTGTTTCGCTATCGGTTAAAACCTATGACGGTAAGTACATTTTATGGAATAAGAAAAGTGAAGAACTGTTTGGAGTAAGTTCGCAAGAAGTAATTGGTCGCACTTCCTACCGTACTGACATAAACAAAGAACAACAGGAGTTTGTGCGAGAAGGCGATTTGCGCGTATTTGAGAGCAAGAAAGAGCAAAATATTGCACAAGAGCTTATTTCTACAGCGCGTGAAGGGGTGAAAATTATGCATACGGTTAAAACCCCGGTTTTCCATGAGGATGGTACGCCAAACTGTTTGATTGTAGTGTCTGAAGATATTACCGCTAAAACACGCATGGAAAAACAAATCCGTGAAGCTAGTGATAAAAATACACTCTTAGTGGAAAATGCCCGTGAAGGTGTGTTGCTGGCAGAGGATCACAAAGTCATGTATGCCAACCAGGCCATGTGCCACATTTTAGGGTATAACGATATGAATGAACTCGTCGGCACGCCGCTAGCAGATTTGGTAAGTACGGATTATCAAGATCTCCTTAAAGAAAAATATGAAGCAGTTATTTCGGGGGCGGAAGACGCAGAGAAAACCATTACCCTGTCTTTGCGCACCAAACAAGCACAACCGTGTGAAGTGGAATTTGCGGCGGTTGCCTCCAGATATCTGGGGCGGCGCATTGTGCTATGCTTTATGCGGGATATTACACAGTTTAACCGTGCCCAACGTGAACTTGTGCGTGAAAGGGAAAGCTATCGATTGGCGTTTGAAAAATCTCCCCTGCCTTCCTTTATTTTGTTAAGTAATGGGTATATTAGTTTAATGAATGAAGCGTGCCGCCACTTATTTGGGTTTAAAGAAACCGATAAAACATTTTATAGAAATGTATACATTAGGCCCGGTTTGTCGCTTGCAGTTCGTCGTAAAATGCGCCAGGGAGAAGAGGCCAATATGGAGTATTCCTTTAATTTTGCCTGGGCCGCGGAAAAATTTCCGGGGCGTTTGGATCCGGACCGGGCGAATTTAAAACTTCACCTGGAATTTGTACCTGTCAATAGGCGCAATGGCAAAGATGGTTCTGTAGCTGCGGATTATGTAGTGGGGATTCGTGTACATGAAAAACCGACTGCATCTTCCCACATGCAGTTGTTGCGCAAACCGCTACCGCCCACCAGCGTACTACCGGTTGTAGCTGCACGGGAAATGTTGGTGCTTCCCAACAGTGAGCCCTATGTGTTGTGCGGTGCAGATTTTAAGATGAAATCTTGCAATGAACTTTTCTGTGAATTATGCCAACTCAACGAGCAAGAACTTTTGGGGCAAGATATTCGTTCTATTATGGACGACAAATCCCTGGTACAATTTGAGGCAGACTTGCACCAATTAGCAAGCGAGGGTACATTGGCCAACCGAGATTATCATATTAATCCTGCCAGTGGTTTAGAACGGATTGCTGTGCGCTTAAGTGCTGTTAAAGAAGAAGGTGGAAAATATTTATTTGTGCTGCGTAATCAAACCCTTCATTTACAACTTGTAAAGGTACTGGAGGAACGCTCTGCACAACTCAATGCCTTATTGGAATCTACCAACGGGGTAGTGTTTACCGTGCAGCTCAATAAGGGTAAGTTAGGCGCATTGGATAATGTGAGTCAGTATCTTTCCCAAAAGGTAGGTTTTTCGCAAGACGAACTTACCCGCATGCAGTTTAAAGAGTTGTTTGTAAATACAAAAACCACCAAGGTTACTTCGCTCTTGGCGCAAGCGCAAAAAACGCTTACCCAACATGGGAAAACTTCTTTTGTGGGAACACTGAAGTGCAAAGACGGCAGCCAATTTGAGGCGCAAGTTATCCTCACTTCATTAGAATTGCCGGGACAAGAAGCTGCGCTCGTAGTATTGCGGGATGTATCGGCCGAGCGGGATGCCTGGTCTCGTACTTCTAAGGAGGCGCAAGAATTGCAGAGTGTACGCACGGCCTTGCCGGGGATGTATCTCAAAACGGATAGTAAAGGTAAGGCGTTAGAGGTATATTCAAATCTTGCCTATTTACCGCAGGAGCAAGCTCAGCAACTATGTTTGCATAAAACTCTAGATAAATACTGGAGTAAGGAGGCAACACAACGTGCCCTATTTACGGTTAAGGAAGCCTTAGCGATGAACATAGCTTCCAACTTTGAGTTGGAATGGAAATTAGCCAATACCGTACGCTATTTCAATGTTAGTGTAACGCCTGTTTCCGGCCAGGATGAGGTGATTCTATGGCTTAAGGATATTTCGCAAGGGCGTACCCATGAAGAACAAGTCCGCCAACTCTATGCATTAACCAGTGAACCGGGGCTATCTATGACGCAACAGGTCGATAAGATTTTGGAATTTGGCCTTAAAACCTTTCACTCAGATGTGGGCTTTGTGTTGCGCTTTGCCCGAGAAGCCGACATCCTAAGTAGTCACGTGATGTATGTAACCCCGAACGATTTGCAACTGGAGCGTTCTATGTCATTTAAAGTGGAGGAGTGTTTGTATGATGTAGCGGACGGGCGTGTGTTAGTGTGGCCAGATCTTTCTGCAACCAGCTGTCACAACTGTGTCCATATCAAGAAAGCACTGGGATCCTTGGTAGCGGCACCGCTTTTAATAGGTGGAAAAGTCATGGGAGCATTGTGCTTTGCCTCCACTGCTCCGCGTCGTGGGTTTGAAAACGGCACAGAGGAACTTTTGGGGTTATTGGGACGGATGTTAGCCATGCGCATTGAGCTACGCCAAAGTGGTAAAATGCTTAGTGAAGCTTCCCGCGCTTTTGCCCGCACGTTAGAATATGTGGACAAGCCTGCTGCTATGTTAGATTTAGATTACCAGATTACTTTTATCAATGACGCGTTACTTTCCTACACGGGGAGGCATTTGGAAAATATGATGGGGCGAAATTTTTTTGAAGAAATTGTCCGTAACGCGGATATTTCCAAACGCACTTTTAAAGAAGCTCAGCAACAAGCTTTCGGCAGTACATTTGAAATTCCCTTGGAAATTCGCACGAAGAAAGGAACCTATGAGGAATCACGCTGGCAGGTCATCCCCTGTAAAGATGATAAGGGCGACATTGCCAGCTATGGCCTGATGCAGGTAAAATAGATTTAATAGTGTTAGATCTTGTAGCCTATAGCTAACACAAGGGGCTAAATATTACCATCTAAGTGTGTACTTAAAAAATACATTTTTTATTTCGTTGAGTGTTGTATTTTCGTTTGTTTATGTAGAAGCTCAAAAGTTCAATGTACCAAAACTACAAAGAGCAGTGGTTCGACCTACTCTTTCACGCATACAAATACCAGGCAAAAAGCGTTCTGCTTCATATCACCCGGTGTTTGGGTATACTAAATTTCCAAAGGATTCTGGTACGGCCACTTTCTTTAACGTCCCCGAACGTTGGAGGAAAATTCAAGGGGCGCCCGTGCTTGAATTGGGTTCGCAATGGTGTGAATGATACCCCCAAAATATCATAGACGCGTATGATTTACATCGTCCGGTGCATATCGCTCAAGCGGTCTATTTGTGGCGGTTAGCCAACCAAAATCTATCATTGCGGAAAAATCACCCCGTCTTATCTCAACAAGCCCAGCTTGCATTGGAGGAGACCATAAATGGTCAGGAATTGTACAGAAAGGTGAAGGATTACCCCGCTGTAAAATTCTTAACTTGGCTGTTGGATGAAAATTTCAAACCTTGTAGTTATACGCAAGTAGTTGCCACATTGGATAGCTATCCCAAACATGTAGTTCTTAATGAGGTAGGATTCCCAGTACGTACGGTGCGTGCAGATGAAGCGGATTTACTGGATAATTTGTTGATGTTATCCGGCGAGCAACAAATGGAAAAATTAAATAATGTGGGGCCTTTGCAAAGGTATTTTTTGCAAGAATATTCGGTCCCTTTTATTCTTACTTCTCAAGAAAAGCAAGCGGCCGATCAACTGGCGATGCTGCGTGAAGAAGCGTACCAATTACCACTGCATCCTACCACTCGCCAACTGATTGAACTGGCCTACAATGAGCTGGAAAGTCAAGTCTTGCCTTATACTAATATGCCGAAAGGGTACAACACGTTATATATGGCTTATCCGTTGTATGCGCAGTCAGCGTTATCGAATGCTATCAGTCAAAAATTAGACCAATTAGATGCGTTGGGGTTAACACCAGATTCTGTAACATGCTTCCCAACACAGAAAAAAACGTGTCTCATTTGTATCAACTACAACAGGGAATACGTGTAGCTTTGGGAAGTTGGACATACCCCGACATGCCCTTTTTGCGTGCAGACTTTGAAGAAAAATACTTTTCTAATGAACCTGCGGAAAAAATTCAAGACTTACGTTTTTGGGCACATCAATTATTTAGTGAAGCGGATGTACATCATTTAATAGATCGAACCAGGAAATAGTATTATCAAGTATAGCACTACGTTCTTCTGTTTATAATTAGCGCTCTATTAAAATAGTTGCTAATTTTGAAATAATTTGCTACAATTTCTCCATACGACGGGGCTGTTTGCCCGCAAATAGCCTGGGTTCACAATTTTTGCCTTATTATGGGGGTTTTATGGAAGAAATTAAAAAGATGACGCTTTCTTTGCCGACCGTTGTGCCGGTGGTAGCCATTCGGGACGTGGTAATGTTCCCAGGGATGAGTTTGCCTTTGTCTGTAGATCGGGAAAAATCCATTGCGGCCGTGGAACGTGCGTTGCAAACGCCCGGTAATTATATTTTAGCTGTTTCCCAAAAAGATGCCGAAAATGAAGACCCTAAAGCTAGTGATCTTTATCAGTTTGGGGTCATTTGCCAAATTACCCAAAATTTACGCTTGCCTACGGGATCTTTAAAAGTATTTTTACAGGGGTTGGCCCGCGCTAAGGTGGTTAAATTGGAGGTGAACCCGGAAGTAAATGCTTGGTTTGCCCAGGTAGATTACATTGAGGAAGAAGATGATAGTTCCCCGGTGGTACAGGCGTTGATGCGCCAAGTGTTAGACGAATTTGATAAATATGCCCGTATTTCGCATCGGGTAGCGGTGGAGGGGGTTTCCTTCCTGCGCCAAATTGGTGATCCGTCCAAACTGGCCGATACAGTGGCCTCTAACATGATGGTAAAAACCGCGCAACGCCAAGAAATTTTGGAAGCGGTTAAAATTACCGACCGTTTAGAAAAGATTTTAAAACTTATCACGTCGGAAATTCAAATTATGGATATTGAAAATAAAATCCATAATAAAGTACGTGCGCAAATTGATAAAAATCAAAAAGAATATTATTTGAATGAACAAATGAAGGCCATCCAAAAGGAACTTAGCCAAAAGGATGATTTCCAAAAAGAACTAGACGCTATGCGTGCCAAAATTAAAAAGAACGGTTTGCCTGCTTATGCTGCGCAGGAAGCCAATAAAGAGCTAGACCGTTTGGCTAAAATGGCTCCGTTCTCGCCGGAAGCGACGGTATCCCGCACGTACCTGGATTGGCTGCTTAATATGCCGTGGAATAAAACTACTACGGATGTACTGGATTTAAAAAAGGCACGCCAAATTTTGGATGAAGATCACTATGGGCTAGAGAAACCCAAAGAGCGTATTTTGGAATATTTGGCCGTTAATAAATTAACGGGTGCCTTGCGCGGGCCTGTGCTTTGCTTTGCGGGTGCACCTGGGGTGGGGAAAACTTCGCTAGCTAAATCTATCGCACGGGCGATTGGCCGCAAATTTGTACGTATGAGTCTGGGCGGCGTGCGTGACGAAAGCGAAATCCGCGGCCACCGTCGCACCTATATTGGTTCTATGCCGGGCAGAATTATTCAAGGTATTAGCAAAGCCAAAAGTTCTAATCCTGTTTTCCTGTTGGACGAAATAGATAAAATGGGGTCGGACTGGCGCGGAGACCCGGCGGCTGCGCTGCTGGAATTGTTAGACCCGGAGCAAAATAAAGAATTTACAGACCATTTTTTGGACGTGCCGTTTGATGTGTCTAAAGTTATGTTTATTACGACGGCAAACTCGCTCTCGTCCATCCCAGTTACCTTGCGTGACCGCTTGGAAATTATTGATTTTGACGGTTACACCGAGTATGAAAAACACGATATTGTGAATAATTATTTACTGCCTAAACAAATGAAAATGCATGGGCTTAAAAAAGGACAGTTGGAAATTGACCACGATGCCGTGGCCCTGTTGATGCGCGATTATGTGCGCGAGGCAGGTGTGCGTAATTTGGAGCGTGAAATTGGTTCGCTATGCCGCAAAGCTGCACGTAAAGTGGTAGAAGGGGCCAAAAAAGTGGTAGTTACTAAAGATAATTTACACGAGTTTTTGGGCGTGCCGAAGTATTCCAACTTTGCTACCGAAGATAACGGGGTGGGTATTGCCACTGGCCTAGCGTGGACGAGCGTAGGTGGCGAAACGCTGACCATTGAAGCCACCAAACTACCTGGTAAAGGGGCCCTTATCTTAACTGGGATGTTGGGTAACGTGATGAAGGAATCCGTGCGTGCGGCCCTTACCTATGCGCAAAGCCGTGGCTACGGTAAAGACGTGGAATTTGATAAAACGGACTTTCATATTCACTTTCCAGAAGGGGCCATCCCTAAAGATGGACCGTCAGCCGGGGGGGTGATTACGACGGCACTTACCAGTTTGCTAACGGGTCTGCCCGTTAAGAAAAAATTAGCCATGACGGGGGAAGTCACTATTACTGGGCGCATTTTGCCGGTAGGGGGTATTAAAGAGAAATTCATGGCCGCTTACCGCGAAGGGGTAAAAACTATTCTCTATCCGCATACCAACCAAAAAGATGTGAGCGAAATACCACAACGGGTACGTAAAGAAATGACGCTCATCCCGGTAAAACACATGGATGAAGTGCTTCCCTTAGCTTTAGAAGGCTGGGAGGAGTTTGAAGCCAGGCTGCATAAGCGCGGTAAGAAAGTGACCAAAAAAACGTCAAAAACGGTTGCTACGAAACAACGTAAAAAAACCGTTAAAAAATCCGCCATGAAAACGCGTATTCCCGCACGTAAAGCAGCCCGGGGCAAACGTAACGCTAAGCGCAAATAATTGTGCTATAATAGAGACATCCCATCTAAAGGAGAAGATAGTATGAACAAAGGTTTTACGTTGATTGAGTTAATGATAACCGTATTAATTGTAGGTATATTAGCCTCGGTGGCATTACCTCAGTATACCAGAGCGTTGGAGCGTTCCCGCGCGGCGGAACCGAAGGTAATATGGGACACAATTTCCAAGATGGCGAATATGGCCTTCTTGGAGAAATTATTGGACGGAGACAAGGGCTTGTGCGATAAGTGGTATCTGCAGGCGGGCTTGCCTGATAGTGCGGCCGGCGGTCAGGTTTTCAATTCCAAGCATTTTGAATATTCCAATGAAAACTGTGAGCATGGAAATGTGCAAATGGCTGCTTTGCGAAAAAATGGGGATGCTGT
The DNA here is from genome assembly GCA_045604045.1 of Elusimicrobiaceae bacterium. Taxonomy (GTDB): domain Bacteria; phylum Elusimicrobiota; class Elusimicrobia; order Elusimicrobiales; family Elusimicrobiaceae; genus Avelusimicrobium. The sequence goes on from JAZUNI010000088.1 coordinate 87,034, forward strand.
GCTCTATACGCTTCGGTTTGAGCTAGCCAAAGATCCTTCCACGCTAGAATTAATTACTACAAAAACGTGTGAAAACGGAACGATGGCGAATGCATGTGCTACTTTATTTATTGATTTTGAAACAGAGGATGGAGAATCAGAATGAAAAAAGGTTTTTCGTTAATTGAGTTGTTAGCGGTGGTAATGATTATTGGTATTTTGGCGTCTGTTTCATTGCCTCAATACAGAAAAGCCATTGAGCATGCACGTGCAGCTGAACCTATGCAAGTATGGGCGCATTTTAAAAAAATGGCCATTGCGGAGCTTTCTGGTGGGGTATCTACAGTTACCGCGTCAGATTGTGCCTCTTGGTTAAAGGATGCCGGTCTTAAGTCTTCGGCAGGTACCTATAAAAGTGAGCATTTTATTTACACGATTCCCACCTGTTCAGCTAGTCAGGTAACTTTCACTGTGTCACGGCAGGATTCTAATAGTGATGCGGCAGGATACAGCTTAACAGGAAGTGTGACTAAAAACGGGTTTTTAACGCGGGCAGGTAATTTAACCTGTACGGCAGGAGCTATTAGTGGGGCGTGCCAATGGTTTGATAATTAGTTTATTGGGTGTGTATAACTAAATAAACCTCCCTCAGTTAATGACTGGGGGAGTTTTTTTGTCGTATTTATATATACATTATTACCGGTCTTGACACGTTTTTTTTTTTTGATATCCTGAAATGGTTGTGGATGCTGTGGATAAGTTTTTATCTGCAAAAAAGTTGTCATTCCGAAAGTCGTAATCGGGAATCTCTACCGATTTTACGATGTAAATAAGGTGGAGAGCCCCGAGTCCTGCGGGCGGCAGAAGCGGGGATGATGTTACAAAATACAAGGAGAATAAAATGAAAAATAAACGTAATATAAGCACCTGTTCCCCTTGCGGGGAAAGTGCCCTGTTAAGGGAAAAAGGGGGGCAAAATGGAAAGAAGACCTTCTGGCCCCGCCTAACGGCGCTACTCCCTGCGCAAAGGCGGGAGATACTTAGAGGATTTACCCTCATAGAGTTATTAGTAGTTGTCTTAATCATCGGTATTTTGGCGGCCGTTGCGTTGCCGCAATACCAAAAGGCAGTTTTACGAAGTACATTAGCGGAAATGAAAACAATGGTAACCGTACTTCATTATGCACAGGAGCGATATTATCTTGAGAATGGAATCTATGCAGATTCTTTTGAAGTATTGGATATTGATCCCGGCGGGAAATTTATCAATGCTAGCAAGAGAAACTATGGAAAGTTTAACTGTTCTACTGGCGCGGGTGGTTTTGGCAATGCATACTGTGGCATACGTGATAAAGAAAATAAAGAAATTATTGCTTACACGCATTACAATAACTATGCTCTAGGCGGTAAAGGGAAAAGGATATGTTGCAGTGCTACATCTCTTGGACAACAAGTATGTATAGCAGATACAAATAATGGCAAGCAAGAAGGAAATTGCTGGCATTATTAACAAAATTAAATGTATCGGTTGCTTGGACTTGGATAATTTTTACCCTTTTGTGCTGTCAAAATGCCGTTTATTGCAAAACCATTCGCTCTGTTCGCTGGCCCAGTTGAGTTGTTTCTGCAACTCTTTGGCGGCGCGGGGGAAATCTTCTTCACTTTTTACCCAAATGGCTTTGCCATAGGTGAGGGCCGTTTTACCGAAGGGAAGCGGCACACGCATTTTATCCCAAGAGCCTGCCTTAAATTTATGGGTAAGCGCCGTTCCTACGGGGATAATCGGCCAGCCTAATTTTTTAGCTAAAAACAAAATGCCCGGTTGCACGGTGTAAATCGGGCCGCGGGGTCCGTCCGGCGTAAGCATAGGGCGGTAGCCTTTGCGGGCCGCTTGTAACAGTTTAATAAGCGCACGTGCCCCACCGCGTGTGGTGGAACCGCGCACCGCTTCCATGCCAAAATGCGGCAGTACACGCGCAATATATTCCCCGTCGCTAGATTGGCTAATTAAAGGGGCAATTTTTTGGTTTTTATACGGATATAACAAAAACAGTTGCTGGTTGTGCCAGGCCGCATAAATCAGTCCTTTGCCTTGTTCTTCCAGTTGGCGGGCTTCGTCGGTTTTAAACCAGTAGATTCGGGTGGTCCAACCTAACAGTACCGTATACCACCAAGCTAACGTAGAACCAAGGGTATGTTTCCATGAAAAGGGTTTTTGTTCTTCGTGATGCATTATTTTTTTCCTTTCTTTTTTGCTTTTTGCCAAGGCACAAAAAATACCGCCGTGTAAGAGGGGATTAAACTTCCGTCCTCTTGCACAGAGAGGTCAATTTTTTCAGCGTTTAAATGTTTTAAAATCAGTGGCAGCGCTTTATCTGCCATGGACTTTTCTACGCGCACGGCTTCACGCAGCATTTTGGGTGCGCCCGCCGAGCCGAAAGGGGGAAGATAGACAAACTGCAAGTCTAAGGTTTCACATTCTTCTTTTTGGGCTTGTTCTTTGATTAGATCAGTAACAAAATTTATAGCCGTTTTTAAAAACTCCAACATTACGGTAATAGCGGCGGTGCGTTTGTCTTCATTGGGCAGCCCTTCTAAAAAAGGCGTTAGCTGGTTGCCCAGCGTAACGGCACAGGCCGAAAACATTTCTTTATGAATGAGGCTGGTTTCATCCAGTTCCCAGTGCGCGTCTTGGTTAAATTCGTACACAACGCCCGGGTCAATGAGCTTAAAAATGCTAGAAATAAACGCCGTTACCTCCGGTTGGCTTTGAAATCCCGCCCGGCGAAGAAGTGGTAGTTCTCGCATTAGTCTATTTAAAATTTCACGCTCGCGCGAGGTAATTTTAAAACGTTTTATTTTACGCATATTTTTAGCTCTTCAAACATTTTGCAAACCGGGTCTTTTTATAAAACCCCCTTTGTAAAACGTTTGAACGGAGCCCTTATAAAAGGGCTCCGTTGGGCAAATGTTATTTGCGGGCGCGGTGTTTTTTACGACGGGCATTTCCGTCGGAATTGCGCAACACGCGTTTGGCAGAATGGTAAGCAGCTACCACTTGCTTGGCTTCTTCTTGCTGTTGTTTGGCAGCGTTTGCATCGCCCCCATCGTGATAGACACCATGGCTCCAGGTGAATACCAACGGTGTAGTGAGTGCAATGGTGCTATATACACCGGAAATACAGCCAATGAGCATGGCAAACGCGAAGGAGTTAATCACTTCTCCGCCAAAGAAATACAACACCAGTAGCGCAAACAACACCGTGAGAGTGGTGATTACAGTACGGGAGAGCGTTTCGTTAATGGAGAGGTTGATTAAATCCCCAAAGCTAATTTTGGGGTGGAGGCGTACATTCTCACGCATGCGGTCAAAAATAACGATAGTGTCGTTAATGGAGAACCCAGCTACGGTCAAGAAAGCCGCCACAACAACCAGGTCAATCTCGCGCTGCGTAATAGAGAACGCTACCGCCATTAAGAACAAGTCGTGAAATAGAGCTACTACGCCGGAAATACCCCACAAAATGTTATTAAAGCGGAAGGCCACGTAAATGATGATAAACACCATAGACAAGAGGATAGACCATAAGGCGCGTTCGGTCATATCAGACCCTACGGCCGGCCCCACGGAGTTGGTTTGCAAGACCGTGTAAGGCACTTTAAGGCTATCTAATGCGTGGGTAATGCGTCCTTGCACTACGCCTACTTCGTCCGAAGTGCTTTTTTCGCTAATGGCGTAGGAATTATCGCCAAACGATTGCAGCTCGGAGTTGGCCCCCGTTGTGCTTAACGCTTGACGGATTTGTTCCATTTCTACGGGTGCATTAAATTTTACCTGCACCATGGTGCCGCCGGTAAAATCAATGCCCATGTTAAATCCCTTGGTAAAGAAGCAGATTAACCCGCCGATGAGTAAAAGCCCAAAGAGGGTAAAATATACTTTTCTGTACTTTAGGAAATCAATATGTGTTTTAGGAAATAAAGTCATCATAAGCTGATCTCCTTGGTGTTAGAAGTTAAAATCAGTTCATAAATCGCACGCGTGACAAACACGGCGGTGAACAAGCTGACTAGTAAGCCTACAATTAAGGTTACCGCAAACCCTTTGACGGGGCCGGTACCAAATTGCAGCAAACATGCACCTACGATAATGGTGGTGATGTTAGAGTCAAAAATGGCGCTCCAGGCTTTGTCGTAACCCAAGTTGATGATTTCATACACGGGTCTGCCGGCACGTTTTTCTTCACGCATACGTTCAATGATCAGCACGTTGGCATCAATGGCCATAGCCAAGGCTAAAATCATACCCGCGATACCGGGTAGCGTTAAGGTAGCGGAGAAATAGCTCATCACGGCTACCGTTAAAATGAAGTTTAATACTAAGGCAACGTCAGCAATGAAACCGGCGGCTTTGTAGTAAACTAACATAAACAGCAAGATGATAATAAACGCAATGGCCGAGGCAGAAAGGCCCGATTTAATAGAGTCTTCGCCCAACGTCGGCCCGATGGTTTTCTTTTCAATTACGCGCACGGGGGCCGGTAAAGCACCGGCTTTTAAGACAATTGCCAAACTGCGGGCTTCTTCGGGCGTAAAGCGGCCCGTGATGCGTCCTTCGCGTGAAATGCGGGATTGAATCGTGGGCGCGGATTGAATGGTATTATCTAGCACAATGGCCAAATTCTTTTGTAAGTTAGAACCGGTCAATTTGCCAAACTTTTGCGCGCCTTCGGTGTTAAAGCGGAAGGAAACTTCGCTGTATCCGTTTTCACCCATCATTACGGTGCGGGCGTCTTCCAGGTCAGCCCCGGTTACTTCCACGGCCGATTCCACCAAGGTGGGGCCGCCTTCCTTGCTGCGCATAATTTGGTAGCCTTCCGGCACCAATTTGGCAATTTCGGGGTCTAAATTTCCGTCATCATCAAACGGATTTTCCGCCTTTTCCAATGCGCTAAACGCTTCTTGCGCAACGGATTGGTCGTTCTTTACGATGCGGAACTCCAACATAGCCGTTTTCCCAATTAGTTCTTCGGCGCGTTGCGGGTTAGAAACACCGGGCAGCTGCACCATAATCCATTTGTCGCCTTGCTTGGTGATAGACGTTTCCGCCACGCCGTATTGGTCAATGCGGTTGCGGATAATTTCAATCGCGCGGGACATGGCTTCATGCAGCGGTTCATTGCCCGGCAATTTGGATACATCTAATTCTAAAAGTAAGCTGGAACCCCCGCGTAAATCAAGCCCTAAATTGAGCATGCGTTTGGGGCGTTCGCCCAGGGTATCTAACTTTTCGCGCTCGGCGAGCGGTTTGGAATACCATTTATAATTGGGGTAAATTAAATAGAGTGCCCCGAGTAAAATGACGATAATCAGTCCCCATTTTACGGCTAATTTGTTTGACATTACTTCTTGCCTCCTTTGTCCGTAGTTGCGTTGGCAGTACGGTCATTTAAAAATCCGACAACGGCATTTTTCAGCACCGTTAGTTTTATGCCTTCAGAAATTTTTACTTCCAAGGCGTCATCTTTAAAACCAACGACGGTGCCAATAATTCCGTTTGCCAAAATAATTTGATCTCCTTTTTGTAGGGCAGCCACTTTGGTTTGCAGTTCTTGCTCGCGCTTTTTTTGGCTGCGTGCGGGTAGAAAAATCACCACGAACGCAAACGCAAGCATAATCCACCAAATCCAAGCAGCGGACCCTTGTGCAGCTGTTTGCATAGAAAAACGACCTCCAAATATAAGTAATAATACCCTAGTATTATAGCATATTTGACGACGATTAAACCGTGGGGCGGATCAATAATTATAGGGCGGGTGAAAACCCGCCAATAAATGAAGGATATGGTTAATTGACTGTTGGGTTGACACCCAACCTATAATAGTTTTTATAGGTCAGGTGCAACCTGACAAAAACAGAGATTTATCCTACAATGTAAGTATGAATTATAAACGTATCTTTATTCCAAATTCACTTGTTTTTATCACCATAGTAACAAAGTGGAGAAGGAAACTTTTAATAGAGAATATTACCAGCCTAAGAAATGCCTTTCGGGCGGCTAAACAAAAATATCCTTTTGACGTGATAGCTGCTATTGTGAATCCAGATCATTTACATATGATTATTCGACCACACGAAATATCACAATACCCTCAAGTTGTACGAGAAATTAAAAGTGTATTTACCAAAACATCGGGGATTGCTTATTGGGTCAATCACAGAGGTGAAGCTGATATTTGGCAACGGCGGTATTGGGCTCATATTATTTTAAATGAAACCGATTTATATAGGCATTTAGATTATATTCATTACAATAGCGTCAAACATCATGGTATTGCCCCAAAGACTTGGCCGTATTCATCATTTCGAAAATTTGTAAAAGATGGTTATTACGAATTAGATTGGTGCAATATAAACGATACTCACCACATTAAAAATATGGATTTGGAATAAAAAGTTGTCTTATAGGTCAGGTGAAACCTGACAACCTCCATAGCGTTTTTTACCCGGATGATGTTGGGTTAGCACCCAACCTATAATAGTCTTTATAGGTCAGGGTATACCCTGACAATTAAATTAAGACGTCATTCCCGAAATCTGTAATCGGGAATCTTCAACGCTTGTCGTTTACGCCAGCTTACAGAAACAGCGGTTGCGTGGAAGATCCCCGATAGAAACACTCGGGGATGACATCTTTATTGTTAGAACATGCCCTGACCTATAGGCACTTATAAACCACTTAAAATTTGATAGAAAGGCGTCTGGCTTGAAGAATTACCAGCAACCTTATAACGGCCTAAACTTCTACAAACACTATCTGCAACAGTATCTCCTTTTTTGGAAGGATAACAATATTTTTTATCTCGGTAGTAGTCAATAATAACACGGCTGGAAGCTGAAAAATAAATCGCCTCTTGATCTAATGAAAATTTGATTTTGGCGGTTTCATCCGCTTCATCAATAAGATATCTGTAATAGTACCCGGAGCATTTTCCTCTTGCGCTGATTGCGTTTCTTTTTTTAAAAGAAAACGATACATCTAATTTTTCCGCTTCACACATCCAGGTGCCATTTTGTAAATAATAAAATTGTTGGGCATCTAAAATAGTCCTAGCCAAGGGAGCATATGTTTTAATTTGTGACTTAAGTACTGCTTTTTGATATTGCGGTACGGCTACCGCCGCCAAAATACCAATGATGAGAACTACAACTAACAGTTCTATTAAGGTAAACCCGTGGCAGCACTTATAGGTCAGGCGTGAGCCTGACAATTTCCAGGTTTGCTTACGGCTTGCGTCAGGTTTCACCTGACCTATACTTTCAAGGAGGGTGAACCCCCGGTGTTTGTTGTCATGCTGAACTTGTTTCAGCATCTCCACCTTTTGATTACAATGCATGTTGTATAACTCCTAATTTTTTAACCGGGCCCACTATAAAAAAACGGCTTATTATCATGGGCCAACATGCTTAACCCAAAATAACAGCCGTGATTTACCGCATACGCGGTAAACACTCGGTACGCATGGCTCTCGAGTTCCAGTTGTACCTAAAACGGCTGTTTTGGGGCATGTATCTTGGACTTGTCCAGGTAGTCTGTACGCACGGTACAGTTCCCAAAAACAGTGAAATTTTTAAGTCGTGTGAGAGTGTAATCCTCCTACTTAAAATTTAGTTTATTATAGCAAAATTATTCCGCTACAAACGTAGTCATTAAATCAAGCAGTGCTTTGTCTTTGGCGCGGGTGGAATGAAGCGGAAAAACACGCTTGCCATACGCAGTGGTTACCACGGCATAATCTTCTTTTACGTCAAACAACGTACGCCGTGCACGGGTGTCAAAAATGCTGTGCCCAAACATCCCGCGCGGAATATCTATATTCAGTAAATCCAAAATTGTGGGTGCAATATCTAGCTGCGAAATAAGCGGATTTTTATCCACCGGGGCCGTTATTTTATCTTTTGTAATCATGATAAAAGGCAAGTTATCAAATTGCGGCTGAAAGGGGGTAAATAGGGCGTTTGTGGGTGTGTTGGCATAGGCCGGGTGATCGGGCATCAGAAGCACGAGCGTATCATCATCAAACAACCCTTGCGCGCTAAGCTGGTTTAAAAAGCGCTCCACATCCTGCCCAAAGCGCGCAAACGCACGCGGCAACGTGGGGGTATCATAAAAGCGTTCATCAATTTCTTCGTAGGGTTCGCCCAAATAATCCAGCCGCCCCAACGGGGAATGGGTGTCCACCGTGAGTAACGTAATAAAGGTCGGCTCGTTTTTGTGGATGCGCAGATATTCTAGGGCATAGTCAAATAGTTTTCGGTCCAACAGGCCCCACCAATCTATATAGTTTTTGTAATCCTCACGCGTAGCAAAGTAGGTGGCGCCAATTACTTCGTCAAACCCGGCTTGCTTAAAAAGCACATTTTCATCCATGTACGTTTCATCCGCTCCACGCAAAAACGCCGTGTGAAAACCATTCTTTTTAAGCTCTTTGACCAGGGAAAAGGGATACTGGTTTTCATACGCTAGGCGCACAAAGGGGTGAGAGGTAAAAATAACGGACAGTCCATACAACGTGGAAAGCGTTACGTGCTTAAGCGAAGCGGAGGGGTTTTGCTCATATAATTTATCCAATGGCGCGCTAGCCTGCGGGGGAATATTTAAATTAAAATGGTGCATATATTTATTGGAGAGGGACTCGCTAGCAATTAGAATTACCCGCATATAATTTTTGCCCACAGGGGTTTGTTGTGCCGAAAATACATTGTAGCGTGTGGCCAGTTTTTTGAGGTCTGGTGATATTTCTTGTGTTAGGTGCGCGGCAGGCTGCGGTGTAGCCAGGGCGCGTAGCGTGTACACGATAGAGGGGGGCATCATATATACGCTATAAAAATCGGCCGGCGCGGGCAGCAGCCAAAGCGGACTCAAAAAGTATAGCCCGGCAAACCCAAACGCGCAGATACCCAGACGGTGAAGGGCGGTTTTACGGGGGGATTCTTTTAAAAACAAGCGCACTGTGCCAAAGGAGAATACCGCTAGTAATAGTAAGTAAGACAGTACGCGCCAATCGGTTAAAAAGGCGTAATCGCCGCCTTCTAAAGTATCAAAGTATTTAGCCCCAAAACGTTCTTTAAAATACCACAGCAGCACCAGGTCAGCCGTCATGGTTAAATAATATAAGAAGCACAAAGTCCCGGTAAGCCATTTGTTTTTTAAACCCACAAGCTGTAATAGAGAAAGTAAAATGCCTACAAATAAAAATTCACAGAAAAACTTAACTAGTTCTGCCGGGATGACATAGACGGGGTCTGTAACACCCAGCTGGCTTAACCCAAACCAACCCAGTAATACCGCTGGCATAGCAAGCACTGCTAGTAGTTGCCAGGTATGCTGGAAAGGCCTTAATAATAATGTACGTATAAGGTGCATTTCAGTTTCCACTCATTAAATGATATAATTATTATATCTTAATTAGAGGACCTTGGGTATCTGGCCCGGTCGTTGTGGCCGGCAGTGCCCTAGCGTACAAACTATGGAAAACCAAGACTTACAAACAAAACGCCACTCGTGCGCGCATATTATGGCACAAGCGGTGCAGCAGTTATTCCCCGGTACGAAACTCGGCATCGGGCCAGCTATTGAAAATGGCTTTTATTACGATTTTGATTGCCCCAAGCAATTCACTCCGGAAGATTTAAAAGCCATTGAAACTAAGATGAAAGAAATCATCAAGGCCAAACAACCCTTTGAACGCAAGGAAATGACCAAGGCCCAAGCGCGCGAATTTTTCACCCAGCGCGGCGAAACCTATAAGCTGGAACTGCTGGAAGAATTAGAAGATGGCAGCATTACGGTATATGTTAACGGCGATTATGCCGATTTGTGTCGTGGCCCGCACGTGGAACATACCGGCAAAGTAAACAGCTTTAAACTAACGACCATTGCAGGCGCTTACTGGCGCGGCGATGAAAAACGCCCCATGCTCCAGCGCATTTACGGCCTGTGCTTTGACAATAAAGACGAACTTAACGCCTACGTCAAACAACAGGAAGAAGCCGCCAAACGCGACCACCGCAAACTGGGCCCGGAACTGGACTTGTTCAGTATTAACGACAACATCGGGCCTGGGCTGATTTTAATGCACCCCAAGGGCGGTATGCTGCGCAAAATTTTGGAAGATTGGATTAAAGAGCAAAACTTAAAACGCGGGTATGACCTAGTCGTTAGCCCGCATATTGCGCGCTACCACTTGTTTGAAATTAGCGGCCACGCTGGGTTTTATAGCGACAGTATGTTTAAACCCATGGAAATTGATGAGGAAAAATATCAAATTAAACCCATGAACTGTCCGTTCCACGTGGAAATTTATAAAACCCATTTGCGCTCGTACCGCGACTTGCCGCTGCGCTTTAGCGAACTGGGCACGGTGTACCGCTACGAACGCTCCGGCGCTTTGCACGGGATGCTACGTGTGCGCGGGTTTACGCAAGATGATGCCCACATTTTCTGCACACCCGAACAAGTAGAGGGGGAAGTTAAACAAGCGTTTGAATATGCCATGCACATTTTCAAAACGTTTGGCTTTGAAAAATACGCCGTGGAACTTTCCACGCGCGACCCGGAACACCCGGAACATTTCACGGGGGACGTAAAAGAATGGGAACGTGCCGAGGCAGCCCTTAAAAAAGTGTTGGAGGAAAACAATATTCCCTACACCACCCACGCCGGGGAAGCCGCGTTCTATGGGCCGAAGATTGATATTAAAGTGATGGACGCCATTGGCCGCTTGTGGCAGCTGTCTACTATCCAGTTTGACTTTAACTTGCCCGAGCGCTTTGACCTAGAATATGTGGCCCCCGAAGGGCGCCAGCGCCCCATTATGGTGCACCGCGCCATGTTTGGCAGTATTGAACGCTTTACAGGCGTGCTCATTGAACACTATGCGGGTTGGTTCCCGTTGTGGCTCGCGCCTGTGCAGATGAAACTCCTTACGCTGACGGATGACCAAATCCCGTTTGCTAAGGAAGTGGCTGCCAAGATGAAAGCCGCGGGCCTGCGCGTAGAGCTGGATATCCGCCCGGAAAAACTGGGCCTAAAAATCCGCGAAGCGCACCTGCAGCGCATCCCGTACACGGCCATTATCGGCAAGAATGAAGCCGCTAACGGCACACTGACCGTGCGCCTAAAAGACGGCACCAACACGCAACCGCTAACAGTGGATGATGCTATTAAAATAATGCAAGAAGAAGTAAAAACGTTTAGTCTAAAAAACTTGCTCAAATAAGAGTTGTATTTGGTGTGTATAAAATCCGCCCTTTCAAGGGCGGGTTTTTCTTTGTGCAACTAACCCCCCGGCATAGCGGGGGGTTTAGTTGCACAAAAAATGCACTCCCTCGTCAAGCAAGGGAGTGAAAGTGCTAAAAAGGTTTTAGTTAATCTCTTTAACTTCTACGTCAAAGGTCAAGGTCTTGCCAGCGAGCGGATGATTAAAATCTAGCACCACTTCGCTATCGGTAATTTCTTTGACGACCGCACGGAACGTGTGCCCCGCATTAGAAGCACCCACCATGTCGCCTACTTTTAAATTTTCAGCGCCGCCAATCGCGGTTTTGGGTACGCGGCGGATGGCTTCATCTAGCACCAGTCCGTAACCTTCTTCCGGTTTTACCGTTACGGTTTTTTTGTCACCCACTTTCATTCCGGTCATTTCTTTTTCAAGCCCTTTAATAATGTGCCCTGCCCCGTGGGTATATTCCAAGGGGGCGCGCCCGGCGGAAGTATCTTCCACTTTGCCGTCCACGGTTAAGGTATAGTCGAACTTTACTTTGCTTCCGTCTTTAATCATTTTGTGTTCTCCTAATTGGGGATATGTTTTTATTGTAACATAAAAAAGATGTCATTCCAAACTTGATTTGGAATCTCTCCACTTTTAACAACCCAAGGTGAGATCCTGAATCAAGTTCAGGATGACGCCCTTTTTTCTGCCTTTCGTGCGCTCAATGCAACATGGCAAGGGTGTTGTTAATCACTCATTTCCAAAAATGGTATTTAATTGCCTATTTACACGGTAGAAACTAGCGCATTTGGGCATATCTTTGAGGCGTTTTGCGCCAATATACGTCATACAACTGCGGATGCCGCCCAAAATGGCTAGCAGCGTGGGTTCAATCGGCCCGCGAAAGGGAATTTCTACCACTTTGCCTTCGCTGGCGCGGTATTTTTTAAGCCCGCCGTAATGTTGTTCTTGCGCATAGGCGGAGCTCATCCCGTAAAATTTTTTGTATTGCTTTTCTACTAAGGCCAGGGAACAGTGCGTGTCATCTACCAAATTTACTTCTCCGGTTTGGAAGATTTTTTGGGTCATCTCGCCCCCGCTTTCCGTGTGGCCGGCTAGCATACCGCCTAGCATAATAAAGTCGGCCCCGGCGCATAAACTTTTGCACACATCCCCGGGGACGGTGCAGCCGCCGTCGGCACAAATCATACCGTTTACCCCGTGGGCTGCGTCGGCACATTCAATAACAGTGGAAAATTGCGGGCGGCCCACGCCGGTTAATTTGCGGGTGGTGCAAACAGAGCCGGGCCCAATGCCTACTTTTACAATGTCGGCCCCGTTTAAAATTAAATCTTCGCACATATCGCCGGTTACCACGTTGCCGGCCATAATTAAGGCGGTGGGCCAGGCTTTGCGCACCTTGCGTACAAAGTTCATTAGGTAAGGGGAATAACCGTTAGCTACATCAATGCAGATATTATCCACTAGCCCGGTGTGCATGACTTGGGTTAATTTTTCATAATCGTTATCGCTCACGCCGGAGCTAATAAAAATAAGGTCATTACTGCCCAGTTCTTGCTTGTTGGCGGTTAAAAAATGAATAATTTCGTCGGCCGTGTAATGTTTATGCAAGGCACAGAAAAGAGATTGTTTTTGCATTTCGCGCGCGATCTCAAACGTACCGGTGGTATACATATTGGCTGCCACAATGCCGGTACCGGTGATGGTTTTGGGGCACCATTTAAAGGTATAATGGCGCAGCACCTCCACTTCTGAGCGGGACGCTAAGGTAGAGCGTTTAGGGCGCAAAAGTACGTCGCAATAATCTAACTGAACATCATCGTGAATTCTCATCATTCCCTCCATTGGGCAGGCCTCTAGGCCCAAACCTTGTATATCATAGCAAATTTTATACAGAATACCTAGATTTAAAATATTGCTGCATCGCACAAAAATTTTAGCTATAATGATATTGTAATTTGGGTGAAAAACCATATACTAATGTAAGGGGATTGTATGAAACAAGCTGGTTTTACATTAATTGAACTATTGGTAGTAGTGATTATCATCTCTACGTTAACTTCTATTGCGTTGCCGCAATACCGCAAAACGATGGACCGCGCCAAAGCAGCTGAAGCCATGCAGATGCTGCCTGCCATTTTTGAGGCGCGCGAACGGTGGATGATTGAACAAGGATATAAGTGGTACGCTGGCTTGGCGAAAAACGCCTCAGGGGCAACTGTTACTCCAAAATTTGGACTACTGGATATGGAATCTAAGGGCACTATTTCTGCAACCGGCACTACAATGAATACGCCCTATTTTACCTATCAGTTGGTGGACGGAACAGGTGTGGGGTATGCCTCGGAGCAGCCTTGTGTATCGGCACAAGTACGTTGGGGCGCTACACGCGGTTTAACAGATATCAAGCTATATTATCGGGGGGATAAGCTGAATTGTTATGGCGGTGTGGATAGCCAAGAGATATGTGATATGTTAGGCATTGAAACCAATGGCATGGACGGTTGTTTATAGGAGCGCATATATGTGGACAAGAAAAGGTTTTACATTGGTAGAAGTATTAGCGGTAGTGATTATTATTGGGATATTGACGGCCGTTGCAATGCCCCAATACCGCCGGGCGGTTAAAAAGGCACGGGCTACGGAGGCTGTTTCTATGTTGCGTGTGATTAACGACTCGGCCGAGCGTCTAGCGGCCGGATATGGGTACCGGAGCTTTCAAGCCATGTCCAGTCAAAACAGTGAGGACAAAAATAACGCTACGTTTAACCGCATGGATATGTTTGACGCAGACACCATCAAGTGCGCCTTTACGGACACCACTATGACGTGTGAGGCTTTTACGTATAATTTAAATCCCGGTGAGGAATATATAACGGCCTCTGCCAATGACGGGGGCGGCGCTAGCATCCGCTTTTATCGGGGAGATGTGCCGCGTATTACTTGCACTGGGAATGAAGATGAGTGTGATATTTATAACATAGAATATGAAGAAACGGGTGCTATAGGCAGACAGACTAACGGTTGGGATGATGAAGAATAAGGAGCCTGTTATGCATAATAAAGCTGGTTTTACACTTGTGGAAATTTTAACGGCTGTTGTCATTGTGACTATTTTAGTGGTTATGGCTATGCCGCTGTATGAAAAAACAATTGAACGTTCTCACTTGGCTGAAGCGCGCACTATTTTGGCTAAATTGCAAGAGGCTAAAATCCAGGCCATGGATAATATGGGCTGTTCGTCTTATAGCACAACCAATACCCGTTGCCCGCTTATTAAGCATTTAAACATCGCGTTTAGCGCTACGCCCAAAACAGCCACTACTTTTCAAACGAAAGATTTTGAGTATACATTAGTGTCGCCCACCTATCCTAATGCCGTATGTGCCAAGCGGCGCAACGGTGATTATGCCGGAACCTTGTTTGTGTATCAAGGGTCTATTGTAGATGGAGATAATACATTTTTGTACTGCAACGGACCTCATTGTGAGGACTACGGGTTTGGCAACGATTCGTTTACCTGTACATTTTAGGAGGAATTATGTGTAAATATATGAAGTGGCTTACAATTTGTTGGATGTTTATTTTACTGGGGGGCAGCGTGACTGCCTTTGCTGAAGACAACAAAGCCGTTAAAATGGTGACATACTTTCCGGTGCCGTATGCGGCCTATAACGCTATCTTTAGTAGTGGTAAGTTTGATATTGGCACGGCTAAGAGTGACTTTACATTAAATATTGGGACCCCGGATTGTAAAGACGGGACGGGCAAAGAAAATCCCTCGTTAACAACGGGAGAAACAGGGGACGTAACCCTAACAGCTGTTAATAGTAACTCTACCTTGTCTTTTGGTACGGATATGTACACGCCCACGGCCACCTTTGGTGTGGATGATTCTTCCAACGGCAGTACCCTTTATTTTAAACAAAACTTGCTGGTGGATAATATGTCCATTTCCAATTCGTATCCGGTGAAATCGCTTACGGGAAGCACCGTATCTGTATATGGGCCGGTGCGTATGATAGAGAATGCGTTTACCTCGGCTTCTTCGTCATCGGTATTGCCGTCTTGTAATGATGATAGCGGTAACCCGCTTGTTGTTTCTTGGCAATCTTTGCAATTAGGAAATGATGAACAGGAACACTACTTTTTAACTTGTGGTACGGCGTCAGCCTGTCAAGATAAGGAAGCAGATATATCGGCCTGTCAAAATACGGCTGGAAATAGTGCCTATGTGCAAGGTACGTGGATTTATTCCCCTACGTGTGCGTGCTCTTGCCCGGTAGCTAATAGTGAACTAACTGCCGACGGCCACTGCCAATGTAAAGATGGGTATACAAGAAAGGATAATAATACGTGTGTTGCCGAGGAGGAGCAATGTGAGCATGGTACTCGTCCGGATGGCAGTTGCAAGGAATTGACATTAAAGTGGGATATCCAGGCGGTGCAAGAGGTAGCTCCTCCAATTCCTGCCTGTGCGGTAAATTCCACAAACAATGTTTGGAATCCAACCACGAAAGACTATACTAATATGGACTATGAAACTTGTTACTCAGCATGTCCTGATGGATCTACTTTCCCCTTCGAAATTCCTGGGCAAGAATCCTGTGTCGGAAAGCCATGTAATGCAGAAACAGGTTCATTTAATTGTATATTGTCCACTCGTACGGAGATTCACTCCTATGCGGATCAAGATATGAACTTTTGTATTTTCGTATTAGGGGCATGTGCTCAACGGCAGAGATATGAATAAAAACGTGCTGGTGTGTGACATATAAAAACTCCCCGGGCTTACGTCCGGGGAATTTTTTAGTACTTATAGGCCTTATGGGCAAAAGTATACCTAATACCTTCTGAAAAATGTTGTGAAACGGGTTGCGTTGTTTTCTTCCTCCCTTGTGTTCTTTGGCGTACTGTGCCGATTGCTCTGCCCCCCGTGTGGGGAAAGTACGGCGTAGCTGGGATGGGGGGTTATCCAAGGGAATTTGCTTATTTTACAACCCCCTTTTGTTGCTTACGCAACATTTTCCCCACAAGGGGGACAAATAATAACGGCCCTAACATATCAACTTTTTTGACCATTAGACCTTATTTTTCATTCAAAATATATCTATACAGATGATTGCCGAACTTGTTTCGGCATCTTTCACGCCTGCTGTTAAAAGGAACAACCAGCGTTGAAGACCCTGAAACAAGTTCAGCGATAATTTAATTTTATAACGATTTTTTAGCCACGCGTTTTACTTCGGAAGCTAAGTCTTTGGGGGTGACGTTTCCTATCTGGAGTAATAGGTCCGTAATGGCTTGTGGTGTTAATTTTTTATCATATTTATGGGCCACATCTTCCCATAAATTAGCCCCTAATACGTAGCTTACGGCTTCGCCGGGTTGACGTACAACCGCATCTAATAAAGCGCTTGCCGCCTCTTGCGATAAACCATTGTCTTGAGTTAAGAACGTAAGTGCTTGTTCGTAGGAATATTTCCCTGTGTGCAAGCGGTAATCTACCACCGCACTTAATGCACGCAGATAGCGCTGCCAGGCCACAAACAGCAGTTCTTCGTCCGTTACGAACAGGTTGTTTTGCTGCGCTAGCTGTAAAGCGTACAACGTCCAGCCATTGGCTAATAGGGGTGTTCCAAATAAACGGCGGACGTTATTTTTCATTTGTTGGGTTTGATAGAAGCGCCCCGGTACAAGCTCTTGGCTAATAAGTAACTTGGCCGCCGGCTCATTAAAACGCTGTTGAAGCTCTTTTTCTTGGGCCTGCGTGTTACCTTGCGGATAGCGCAACCAGAAAATAGGATAGGCCGGGCTGGTGGCAAAATCTTGCTGATAGGCAAAATAATCCGGCAGTGCGCGCACGGTCAGCGGCAAAGCCGTCGGCAAGGCTTTGTCTTGCAGTAAACGTGCTTCGTTAGCCGTTGCCAATTTGGCAAATTCTATTTCTACATCCGCGAGCGTAAAGGGGGAAACCAACTGGTTGGCTACGGCTTCAAATTGGTTGGCCGTGGGGGGAACATATACAGGCGCTTGCTTGGCCTTGGCGGCCTCTTTCTGGGTAGCTGATTTGGGCGTTGCAGGCAAGGGTAACGTTTCCTGCGGTACGTCGTTTAAGTTTTCTACCACGGTTACTTCGGTGTCTTCCGCGGATAATTCAAACGGTTGCAAGGCATCAAAAAGGGCATGTTGGGCCTGGTCCCAGCCGGCGTTTAGTTGTTGCTCTAATTGGGCCGGTTTAGCCTCTATTTGATAATACGTACGCAGCTTGCCGGTATAGGCCGCGTTATCGGCTAAGAAAGAGGTCTCTTGCTGGGAAAACTTTTTAAATAGGTTAAATAAATCCAGGATCGCATTTTTGGCTTTGACCAAGTCGTTAGTCACTTGGTTGGCATCGCGGAAATCATTAGTAAGGCTAGCCCCTTGGGTGATGCGTTCTTGCACGGAATCAAACAAAATATAGGCATAGTAGGCCTTTTGCATGGCTAACTTGGCCGCTTGGGGGGAAACCAGCGTTAAATTTGCCTGTGCTTGCTCGGCCACTTTGGGTAAGGCGCTGGCGCGGTCCAATAAATTAAGGCGCTGCCGGCGGGCATCTTCCCCTTGGGGGTACAGCAGTAAGTCGTACACAGCATCTAGTGCTTGTGCATAATAAAGAGGGTCGGTAGCCAAACGGTTTTGCTTGAGCTGCCAAATATGGCGCTGCAGCGTAGCTTGCAACATATTATATTCAGCCAGTTTTGATTTGGAAAGATTTTTTACATCAATTTCTTCCAGTAAGCGTTTGACTGATTCTAACGCATTTAAGGCTTGTGTGTCTGCTTGTGCGGAACGGTCGTTTAAGGTGTTATTGCCGGAGGTAAACCCCAGCCGGGTGGCTTCTTCCGGCTGGAAAAATACTAATACGGAAGTGTAACGCGTAAGCGCCTCGCGCAAGGCGTTGTCTTCCAAAATAGCGTTGATATCGCCGGCATCAAACCCGGCTTGTGCGTGCACCATAGGGTTAAACGCAAATAACCCACAGGCCAGTAAACCCATTGTTAATTGTTTATTCATAATAGTCCTGTACGAGCATAAATAGGGAAATTTTTCACCCATTATATTGTAGTGTTTGTGAGGGCAGATTGTCAATATATCTAAACAGCTTGCACGAGAAAATAAGAAAGTGCTACAATGTGTGTGGGCATCAAAGGGGTGGGGTTTACCCCGGTATTTTTTTTTGCTATAATCTACATTGTACCCTTTCAATCGGGCCATTAGCTCAGTTGGTAGAGCAGACGCCTCTTAAGCGTAAGGTCGTGAGTTCGAGCCTCACATGGCCCACTTCTTTTAAATAAACCTAATTGCCGATGATAAATCTCTCTTTCCTATGTGCTGTTTGGTGGGTCTTGTGTTTGCCAGGTTTTAGTGTCAGTGCCAATTTTGTGCCAATTTTTGCAAAAATATGCCCCGGAACGGTCATTTTCCGGGGCTTTATCCTGTTCGGGTAATGATTAACTGTTAAACGAGCCGAACGTGCCTTTCATTACCTGTATGCCTTGTTGCAGGTGGTCTTTGCTTAGGTGGCTGTACCGTTGCGTGAGTGCTAAGCTGGAATGCCCTAATATCTGCTGCAAGTCCGTTATTTTGCCTCCATTCATCATAAAGTAACTTGCGAACGAATGTCGGGTCAGGTGCATGTGTAAACCGGGGATATTAAGTTTTTTCAGCGTACGCCTAAAAGAGCACATAAAGGCGTCCTCGGTTAACCCAAAGACGCTGCCTCTTGTTTTAGGTTTCATGCTAAGCAACATCTCTTTCAACTCCGGTAAGATGGGGATTTCCCGCTTCTTGTTACTTTTAGTCTTTAATAGCGTGATATTGTCATTAACTAAGTCCACATTTTGCCACTCCAAACTGAGGATTTCCCCGCGACGCATGCCCGTACACAAGGCACAAAATACTACACGCCAAACATCGGGGCGGCAGTTTTCCTTCAACAGCTTTATTTCTGCCTTAGATAAGTAACGGGTTTCTTTATTGTCTTCCGGGTCTATATCTAGGCACACACAGGGATTAGTTCCACAGTACTGCTTATGTTTGATGGCGTAGTTAATGATGGCTTTAATTAACGTCATTAGTCGATTAACTGTAGCGGGTTTACGTTTTGTGCGTAGTTCGTTGTAATACGCTTGTAACACCTCGCTGGTTAAGTCTTTCATGGTATAGCTGCCGAAACGGTTATCAAGGCGTTTCCTCATGTTCTGCCATGTGTGGGAACGCAATTTATAGCCATATAGCTTAAAGTAATAATCACTTAACTGCTGATACGTTACGTTTTGCGTTTTACGTTCGGGGAACATGATTTCTTCTTCTGCTTGTTCCCGTAACCGCGTTTCCTTTTCTTTGGCGGTTCTTTTATTGCCCCACACTTTAATGCGGTGGCGTTTGTTCATGCTGTCGGTATAGTCAATTAAATACCGACCGTTTCTTAGATCTTTTATGCTCATATTGTTACCTCTTTTTATTTAATTTTTAGACAAAAAGCCCCCTAACGGCTTAATCAGCCGTTTTTTAACAACTGCTCTAATTGTTGGGAGCTACTACATAATTAGTAATTCATCGTAAAAAAGGCGTCAAAAAAGACAAATTTTTACGAAATACTTGGCAATGGCTCCTTTTTTAGGGAATTTAACCACTGATCCACGGCTTCTTCATCAAAGCGTACCGAACGCCCGATTTTAACCACGCACTCAACCGGGATAACTTGCCGGGCAGAAACGTAGGTGTATATGCTTCCAACTGTGGAACAGAGCTTGTCAGCCATTTGCTTTACGTTAATTAGTTTCATAAATTTCTCTCCTTGGCCTGACCTGTAACGGCTGACCCGACCCCGGCCCGACCTGTAGCAGGTACGGCCCCGGCCCGACCCCAGTCCTGGGTATGACCTATATTTGTTATGAAAATGATCTCAGGTTGAACTGGGAAAATACGGTTAGGTTTAAGGATTTCAAGCCACCATTCTAGATTTTCGAACCACTCACTTTTTGTGGAGTTTTCGGGTCCGACTGAAACAAGACCTACCTCCTCGTCTGAGAGCAGTTTCAAAAATGAAGACCTTTTTTCCAGGAAAAGAAGATAATCTCCAATATTCATTTTTAATACATTTTTCAGAGCTCTTTCTTGGATTTTTTTTGCTTCGTTTAATCTTGTTTTAGAGATCGTCTTTTTCTTTGTTTGTTTTAATTTGATCATATTTAATTTCCTTTTCTCTTCTTATTTTTATTTATCTTCTTATAAGTAGTACATTAGGCGTTCATGTACTCCAGCAGGTTGTATCGATGAATTTGGTACGCCCGGCCTATCTTACAAGCTGCTAATCGTAATGCTTTAATCTCCTGGCGTAGTGTTTTAAGCGAAACATTAAGCCATTTGGATGCTTCAGCTAATTTAATTAGGGGTTCTGTTTGCTTAAACCACGGTCCATCGGACCGGATTTTGAGCTTTTGCCACTTAGAAGGGCCTAAACAGACAAAGTGCTTTAAGGAACGGTCCAGAAACCGCCATATATCCAACTTCCAAAATGGCTTAAAAACGCGTGATACATAATCGTGTAGCACTTGCCCTGGGTTGGTGCATCCAATGCGTTTTAGAGCGTTTCTAGCCCCTTTATAGCCATGTTCTCGTAACAAGTGCCTGGCTCCCAGTTTGGCTAAACTTTGTTGAGTAGAAAGTTGTTTCCCTGCTCCTTGATGTATTTTCCACAACTCAAAAGCGGGAGAGAACACAAACGGACTGTTTTGCCGGGCACTTTGACTTAATCGTTGCCAGTAATGAGTAAGAGCACATTTAGACAACCTCTCAGAATATATATCTTGCAACGTGCCGGATTTGTTGGCAAAATTATTGTTCTTTAGAAAATCCAACAGTACAGACCGATCTAGAAACCGCACTTCCATGCGTAAGATGTTGTGTTTCTTATTAAACAGTTCTTTTTTCAGCCGTGCGGGTATATTGCAATAAGGCAGGTTAAGGGCAGGACGTATTTCGAGCGGTTTATCATAAAAGACAACCTCGTAACTGTTACAGTAAAAATGCAGCCCTTCGCCGCCGTTACGATAACTCACTTGCTGAACATCCATGTACCCGCTCAAGGGTTGTGCCCGGTGGAGTTCTTCCAAAATATAACTAACCGGGATCCGTCCCGTGAACAGATTTTTGCCGTATTCCACGTATTTGACCGTGCCGGATCCTATGTCAGTCGGAGTGATGGCAATACCCATCTGAGCTAATTTGTTTGATAACACCTTGCAAACATCGTTCCAATCTTTGTTTTGTAGTTCGTATAGGTTGTTTCCGAACAGGATTTTGGGTAAAGATACATCGATCTCTAACACCTGTTGTATATACGAACTGCCCTTAGTCGGGTATCTTTTTAATACTACAAACGGATAATACGTCGTTGCTTTTTTGGTACGGTCCGAATTATAGATGTGCCAGTGGCTTCCTATCGAATGTATCGGACTGCTAAACATTCCCGGATCTGTGATCTTGTAAGCGGTTCGGTCCCAGTACGTCAGTTTTACTTTGTCAATCATGAGCCAGGTCTCCTTGTGTGAAATCATTTAAGCAGAATCTATATCCTTCGAACTCTTGCTTGCGTTCATCCTCGTATTTTTCCTCTTCTTCATCTAAAATCGGTTCTTCTTTGGCGAAATTCCGTTCTGAAGGGGGAAGTTCCGTTAACAAACGTTTACATTTCTTTTCGTTCAACAAATATCTGTTGTTATGTTCAGCTTTTTTATATTCGTCAGCAAGCCTAGCAATGCCCTCATTACGAACTAATTTCTCCACTACGTCTTGGCTATCTTGCCCTTCCTCCATGGCTTCTTTGGCTTGCTTTAACGTATGTGGACTACAAAAACCATCTTCTATTTCATCCATAAGACTCTCTCCTTTTAGGAAAATTTAACACGCGATAGTTAACGCGGTTTAATTATTACAACGCGAGCTTCTTATTTGCCGGAGAAACAATAAAAATCCTCGCGGCTTGTTTAGCTCACGAGGATATTAAATCAATCTAAGAAAAAGTTGTCGGTAACACAAGATTGTCCAATTTTGTGTTACCTTTGTACACAAAAGGAAGCAATTTTCTTTTTAGCACGTTTATAAGCTGTCTTAACTACGCTTTCATCTAAGTTGTGTTTTCCTTTATATATTCTGTCAATTACATCAATCACTTGCGAATAGGTACGGCGTTTATCATCGCGTAGCCGAACGATCCACCAATCACGTTTACTAACCGTATAAGGAGCCGTTTCGGGCAGCTGTTTGGAGAGAGATTGAATTTGTTTCCAGTGATTTTTTACGTAGGTAATGACCTCGTTTTTCTTAACATTTTGATAACGGATACTGATATTAACCGAGGGATGTTTGCCTCTTTGATATACAAGATTGATTGGACTGTTCGTCCATTCGTTTTTATTGACCAAGCCAGCATCAATAATTCCAGCGTAGAAGAGAGGAAACAAGTTCCCGGCGGCTTCTTTTAAGCGGACATGAAACTTGATTTTGGTTTCCAAGTTTTGCAAATAAAAATACATAGCTCTCCACGTAGGATATTTGCGGATTAGTTCAGCATCCATTTGACGAGCGCGTTTGTTCCAGTCGTAGATAAGACGAATTTGGGCCACCTCACCATTAAGCTGTCCAAATTTACATCGGAAAGCGTTTATTTCTTGTTCTAATAGGGTGTTGCGTTCTAACAGTTTAACGAAAATAAATAAGTTCCACGGGATATTTACGGCGTTAGGCAATTGGTTATGCTGTTGAATTTGGTCCCACGTGTAAAGTACGTGTGTATATTTAACCGTATTTTCGCTTACATAAACCCCGGCAACTAATCCGATTTTGAGCATATCAGCCTCCCGATTGATGTGTTACTTCCAGTGTAGCATATTACACCACAATACGGGGTATGACCCGGCCGGAAACACTACAGAAAGTTTAGGACTGGGTAGAGAACTGCAAAACTCTAGGCCTTTCCCGCTGGTTTGGAGGGAAAATGTTGTTTTATGTGGAATCATTCACCTAGATTTGTTACAATATCTAAAGAATTTACCGTATAGGGAGTGTTTATGCCGTCAAAACCGAAATTGATCTCTTTATTTTCCGGCTGCGGAGGATTAGACTGGGGTTTTCATGAAGCAGGATACAAAGTTGTGTGGGCTAATGATTTTGAAGCCAACGCCTGCCAGACCTTCGCCAAAAACTTTGGCAAAGTGATTTACTGCGGTGATATTCAAGCTATAGATCCGTATAAAGACACTTCTATCCCTGATTGTGATTTAATTATCGGTGGATTCCCGTGCCAAGATTTTTCAGTCGTATGGAAACGCCCCGGCTTAAACGGAAAGCGCGGCAACCTTTATAAGAGCTTTCTTCGTTTCGTGGATGCAAAAAAGCCGAAAGCATTTGTCGCAGAAAATGTAAAAGGAATCTTATCAGCTAATAAAGGGAAAGCCATTGAACAAATCATCTCAGATTTTCAGAACATTACTCCCGGATACATTTTATATCCCAAGTTGTACAATTTCTCTGAATACGGCGTACCGCAGATCCGCGAACGGGTTCTAATCGTCGGGATCCGCGTAGACACCGGATTTCCGTTTCAACACCCCAAACCCTCGCACGGGCCTAACGGCAAACTCCCTTTTGTAACAGCCGGAGAAGCATTGGAGAATGTAGAATCGGTTAAATTTAACAATGAAAAGATCAACATAGCTCCTAGAACAGAGAAATTATTAAAACTCATCCCGGAGGGCGGAAACTACAAAGACATTCCCGAAGATAATCCGTTGTATGTGCACGGCATGATCAGCCACGTATACCGCAGACTTCACCGCAATGAACCATCTAAAACGATTATTGCTGCCGGAGGAGGCGGAACGTGGGGTTACCATTTCTCCGAACCAAGACCTTTGACAAACCGGGAAAGAGCACGCATACAAACTTTCCCTGATACATTCCAGTTTTGCGGTTCAATAGCGGAAGTACGCCGCCAAATCGGCAATGCTGTTCCTCCGTTAGGAGTCCTGCCGGTAGCAGAAGCATTGAAACCTCTTTTCACAGGGAAATATCAACGGGTAGATTTGTATAAGGTTCTGGAAGAACAAAAGAAGACATCAGCCAAGCAAAAAATTAAAACTGCAGGAAGGTAATTTATGCATCTTCTTACTTCTAAAATTCCGCCGTTAAATAATGGGGCCCATACATTTTCTGAAGCATTTTTTAGCATGTTTGCACAAGCAGATACTGTGAATATTGCTTCCGGCTACATATCGGCGGATTCTTTAGCAGAAATGCATGAAACATTTTCCCGCAGCACTGAAAAACAAATCAAGTTAAACTTGGTATTGGGTATGCACTATTTTGAAGGGATTACACGCCAGCAGTTCGAAGCAGCCAAAAAATTAAACGGTATACTTAACAACAGACAGTTGGGAGAAGTTAGTGTTGTGCGTGATTTCAAGTTTCATGGCAAACTTTATTGTTTTGAGAAAGAGGGAACTCCGTTTGCTGCGATCGTCGGTTCTTCTAACTTAGACAATATTTCCAAAACTCACACCAGCTTTGAAACGGATCTTCTTGCGGATAATTCAGACGGAGATGTTTTGCAGCAAGTTGATGACTTCTTCCATAAATTATACCCGGATTCCACAATAACTTTACCGGAATGGTCGCCGCAATCTTTTCTTCCTACGCACTCTCCTTTGGAAGGATATGCTGATGTCGAAAAGATTTCCTCTGCAGCTCTTGAAGCAGTTCAGGCCACTAAAACAGAGAGAACTTTTCTTATCCCGCTAAAACCAGAACCCAAAAGCAATTTGAATGTCTTCTTTGGTAAGGGGAGAACAAGTAAAAACGGTCTCGTTATTCCCCGGCCTTGGTATGAAGTTGAGTTGATCGTTTCTTCGCAAATTACCCAGCAGGAGGGATATCCTAAAGGAGAATTTGAGGTTTTGACTAACGATCAATGGGCTTTCAGGTGTTATACGGGCGGAGATTATTATAAAAACTTTCGGTCATGCAAAGATTTACAAATTCTCGGCAGATGGATTAAAGGACAGCTTGAAAACGGCGGGATTATTGAACCCGGAGATCACATTACTGAAGAAGCCCTGCGTAAGTTTGGAAAACAGTCCTTACGTTTGACACAAACGACAAATCCTGATGTTTGGTATATGGAGTTGGTGTAGATATGGGTGCTTATCTTAGTAATTATTTATCAAAGTTAAACGACAAACCCGGCTTAGCCGCTGCGGTTCAGAATACCGCTGACGCTGTCATTCCAAAACTGCAAGGTTTTGCAAAACAAGAAAGTCCGGCTGGACTGCTGCTGGGACACGTTCAAAGCGGTAAAACCAGCCATGTTTTTGGAGTAATTACAGCGGCAGCTGATGCGGGATACAAGATTTTTATTCTTCTGACCTCCGGCATTTCTGCCCTACAACAGCAAACCTTCGTTAGAGCACTAGGGGTGTTGTCTGATGATTTTACTGTTTGTGATGAAAAAGATTCTATACGTCTTCAAGTTGAACGTCTGCGTAAACCTGTAGTAATTGTATTGAAGAAAAACGCTAGAGTATTAAACAAATGGAGAAATTACTTGCGAAGCAGCGGACTGTGCCAAGGACAGCCGGTCTTTATCATTGATGACGAGGCGGATGCTGCAAGTTTGAACACGCAGGTAAATCAAAAGCAGCAAAGCACGATAAATAAATCCCTTAGCAATATCCGGGCTCTGGCAGCTCATACCATTTATTTGCAGCTTACGGCCACACCGCAGTCTCTTTTCCTTCAAACTATAGATTCCGGATTCAAACCTTTATTTGTACATTACTTTACCCCCGGAAGCGGTTATTTGGGCGGGGATTTCTTCTATTCAGAACCAAGACCTCTGTGTATCAAAATTGTGGATGAGAATGAACTGTCGGCTATTAGAGAAACAGATTCACACATCCCTGAAGGGCTGCAGCAGGCATTCATGGCATTTCTAGTAAGTGCCGCTGATTTAGCTCTTTCCGGCAAGAATGTGTGCAATTTTATGATACACCCCAGCGTTAAAATTGCTGACCACGGGGCTACTGCTGACAAAATTGCCGGGTTTATGAACCTTCTGTTAAAAGCAGATGAGTCTGAGCTTCGGGAAGGTATCAAAAAAGCGTGGGAAGACCTGCACAATACGAAATCCGACATCAAACCTCTGGATGAAATTTGCTGCAAAGCTCTAGAGCTGTTAGATGAAAACAACCAGCAAATAACTATCTCAGTGATGAACTCAACAAGTGTCTGTCAAAGCTCATACGATACGGGTTTCAATATCGTTGTGGGCGGTAATACGCTGGGGAGAGGAATCACCTTCCCGGCACTTCAAACTATTTATTACTGCCGCAAAACTAAAATGCCGCAAGCTGATACTTATTGGCAGCACTGCAGGATGTTCGGCTATGACAGGGACAGAGGATTGATGCGGATTTTTCTCCCTCAGTCTATGCTAAAGGCATTCACAGATATGAACCAAGCGAATACTGCTATGATTAAGCAGATACAGAAGCTGCCGATTGACCAGATTCGCCTAATCTATCCTCCGACCGTTAAACCCACTAGAGACTGTGTAATTGATAAACAGTCAGTAGATATTATTGCCGGAGGGGTAAACTATTTCCCAAACGATCCGTCAGCAAAAGGTACAACTGTGTTAGATAACATGCTGGCTTCCTATAGTGATGAAACGGAAGTAAACGTTGATCTGTTAATCCAAATAATTCAGAACATTACTTTGGGATCAGATGAGGATTGGTCTCCAAAAGCTTTTGTTTCCTGCCTAGAAGCGTGGAAAGCATCAAAAGAACCGGGCTGCACGTTAGCTAAACTAATTATTAGAAGAGACAGAAACATCAGCAAAGGAACGGGAACCCTCTTGTCTCCAGAAGACCGAAGGAAAAGTTTAGAAGAAACAGCTAAGCCGGTGCTTATCATGTATAGGTTAAACGGTCAACAAGATCTCGGCTGGGAAGGGAAAGCTCTTTGGGTGCCCAATATCAAAATGCCTGAAGGAAAATTCTTCTATAAGTCTGATAAATAGGACTATTTCTGAGAAGATATTTGATTTATTTTGCTGATGATCTTACTTGTGCAGCGTTCTGTATTCTTCTGAATATCTTTTCCCCAAAACCGCAGAACGGTCCATCCTTCTTTTTTCAGCGTACGGTTTACCTTACGGTCTCGTTTGATATTGCGTTGTATTTTCTCACGCCAATACTTCTGGTGTGTACCGATGCGGTCTGTCTCTTTGACATAATCTTTTCCATGCCAAAATTCACTGTCGCAAAAGACAACTATCTTATACTTACGAAACACAATATCCGGTTTTCCAAAGATGTTCCTGCAATTCCGGCGGTATCTATATCCCTTCTTCCAGAGAGCTGAACATAACAAATTTTCAATTCCGGTATTAGTAGAACGAATTGCCTGCATGTTTTTATGCCGCTGGGCTTTTGTTAAGTTATCCATTAGATTTTCTGCTCCCGTTTTGATCTTTGTAAGATGTGATTCAGAACTTCTACTGCATTTGGTTTGTTAATCCTATGTAACATACGATGACAATTAGAACAGACAAGGATCAAATCATCCAGTGAAGTCGATTGCCCAAGCTTGTTATAGGTAGCTAAAGGGGTGAGATGATGGACTTCAATGAAGTTACATCCAAGATCCCCATATATCTTTTCAAAATCAAACCCGCACAGGGAACATTTTAACGGCCCTCTCTGCCGTGCTAAACGTTTCTTCTCCCGAATTAAAGAATGATCCCTCTCTCGTAATAAGTGCATTACAGAAACAACACTTCCTTCTTCGGCCTCAATAGGATTGGCCAAAATTTCAATACCCTGCCGGAGAGAAGAATCTTCGGACGTTAGCAGCCGGGAGGCATACTGTTCCCAAATTTGCTTATCAAGAGCACTGGTATGAGAGAGCCCTGTTCCAGTGTACAAACTCATAAAATTAGCTGTTTTCATGGCAATGCTGTTTGGAGAAGGATACGTTTCTTTCCCTTCTCTTTCTGCTTCATATGCTAACTGTCTAGACAATTCCACAACGTCTGCATCCGTTTTATTCAAAACGACACACCCGCGTAATAAAAATAACTCTAGTACACGCAAAGTTTCTGTCTCGGTCCAATAATGTTTAATCATATCTGAAAAAATTCTCCTATTAAGCATTATATTCTTTTTGAACGTTGTTTTGATGTAATGGGATTTGTTTTGAAGAAAATCTTATTGAATACTGTCATCGGTAAAATAATCTACGATTGAAGGTCGCCTATTAGCCTCTTAAAAAGATACAATCCCTTGACAAATCTATATTTATCGGCTATTATGTAGTTATACTACAAATTGGACGATATTTATGTACATTAAAAGAACCCTAGAAAAAAGCATCAAAAGCATGAGTAAATTCTTCCCGGTGGTACTCGTTACCGGGCCGCGGCAGGTTGGGAAAACTACCGTCTTACAGAACTGTGAGAAAAAGTCGCGTGCGTACGTTTCCTTAGATACGCTGGAGTATAGAGAGCTAGCTAAGCAGGCCCCAGCTTTGTTCTTGCAACGCTTCCCGGCCCCGGTACTGATAGATGAAATCCAGTACGCTCCGGAACTGTTGCCTTATATCAAAGCTCTAGTGGATAAAGAAAATAAGCCGGGGATGTTTTGGCTGACGGGTTCGCAACAATTCCATTTAATGAAGAACGTGTCCGAAAGTTTAGCGGGGAGGGTGGGGATTTTGCACTTGCAAGGATTATCCCAAGATGAAAAAGATAACCGGGCTAATTCCGGCCCGTTCTTGCCCACGGCTGACTATATCAAGGGCAAGGCCGGGCGCAACCCGGAAACGGACCTCAACCGCGTGTATGAGCGTATTTGGAAGGGCTCCTACCCCAAGCTATACCCGGCAGATAATACCTACTGGGAAGCGTTTTATGACTCTTATTTGCAAACCTATGTGGAGCGTGATATTAAAGCGTTAAGTGCGGTGGGAAACGAGTTAAACTTTGTGAAATTTATGCGTTCCCTAGCCGCACGGACGGCACAGCTCATTAACTATACGGAAATTGCCAACGATGTGGGGGTTACCGTGCATACGATCCAATCGTGGCTGTCTATTTTGCAAGCGTCCGGGTTGGTGTACGTGATGCAACCCTACTCCAACAATGTGGGGAAACGATTTATCAAAACTCCAAAAGTTTATTTCATGGATACGGGGCTTGCTTGTTATTTGACCGGGTGGAAAACGCCGCAAACCTTAGAAGCCGGAGCCATGAGCGGGGAAATGCTGGAAACGTATGTCGTGTCCGAAATCCTCAAAAGCTATTTACACAATGGAAAGCAACCCAACATTTACTACTACCGGGACAAGGATAAACGGGAAATAGATGTGCTGTTAGAGCAGGACGGAACATTTTACCCGGTGGAGATTAAGAAGAAGTCCAACCCGGATAGCAAAGACGTCCGTGCGTTCAAAGTGTTAGATACGTTAAAACTCAAACGCTGGTCGGGTGCGGTAATTTGTTTGGCAAGTACCCATCTGCCTATTACGGAAAATGTAACAGCCATTCCGGTGGGGTATTTATAAATTCGTTTGCCTTTTAGGGAAGGGGGAAAATTTGGGGTATCGCGTAAGAGCCATGTGGCACTAAAAAAGGCAAATGGGCCGGGTTGTACGTGTTTTTTTGAATTAGCAGAAATTAGCGCAGAATACGATTGTTAGAAACAGGCAGTGCCAAAATCGTGCCAAAAATGAGCTCAAAATGGCTTAAAATGGTTATAATCCATTCAAATGGCAAGTTGGGCAGATTAGTTCAAAAAGTCAGTACGAAACAAAGTAACTTTCCGTCATAAACCTTTCCTTTACTTCTAGAAATATGATATAATAAATTAACATAAGGGCTGTGGGCTTGACAGGCGTTACAAGTGCCTCTTAAGCGTAAGGTCGTGAGTTCGAGCCTCACATGGCCCACATTGTTTTCAAGGTAAATGAACGGACGGATGGCGGAATTGGTAGACGCGTACGCCTTAGGAGCGTATGGTTCACACCGTGAGGGTTCAAGTCCCTCTCCGTCCATATTTTTCGGCCTAGCCGAAGTAAGGAGAGTCAATAGATGTCTATTTTCAAAACTGCCCAAACCGGGGAAGTAAAAACCAAACAAATATCCAAAGAAGGCTGCCGGGTAACTTTATCGGTAGAAGCCAGCCCCGCGCTTATTACTAAATCTTTTCAAAATGCAGCCGTACAGGTGCAATCCCGTGCGCAAATGCAGGGCTTTCGTGCGGGCAAAGTACCGCTGGATTTAGTCAAACAAAATTTTGCCGGACACATTAAAGAACGCGCCTTGGATATGGCCGTTAAAGCCGCTATTAACACCGCCTTAACGGATGCCAAAGTAGATGCGGTAGCTGTGCCTACACTGACCAAGGCGGATTTTAACACGTTTGAAGATGGTAAAGCCTTCACCTTTGAAGTAGCGGTAGATGTAGCCCCGGAATTTGAAGTGACCGGTTACAAAGGCATTGAAGTAACCAAAAAAGACGATACTGCCACGGATAAAGACGTACAAGAAAATTTAGACCGCGTGCTAGATGCGAATGCCCGCCTAGAAAGTGCCGCTGACGGCGCCACTATTGATGATAAATGCTACGCTGTAGTGCACTACACGGGTAAACGCAACGGAACGGATGATTATAAACTTTCTGCCGATAGTGAGCTAATTGATATGTCCGCCCCTCAAACCATGGCTGGCTTAGCTGACGCCATCAAAGGGCTCAAAAAAGGCGACGTAAAAGACTATGAGACCAAAGAAGGAAATGATACGCTGTCTTTTCACGTAACCGTAGATGATATTAAATATAAAAAAGTCCCTGCGTTAAATGATGACTTTGCTAAAGATATGGGATTTGATACCTTGGACCAACTAAAAGCAAAAGTGAAAGAAAATTTAGACGCGGAAGCAAGACGCAATTCGG
>JAZUNI010000089.1:0-54423 GCA_045604045.1 Elusimicrobiaceae bacterium
ACCGCTTGGCCTCCGACTTGGGCAGATGGTGTAATTTTAACCGGCGCAGGGGCGGTGGATGAATCGGCCGTGACGGGGGAAAGTTTGCCTCAAGATAAACAAACGGGTAACCCCGTGACGGCGGGCACGCTTTTAGTAAGCGGCTATATAGAAGTAGCGGTGCAGCGCACCGGAGCGGATACCCTGTTAGCGCAAATGACGCAGCTCGTAGAACAGGCGGCCAGTAGCAAGGCCCCCATGGCGCGACTGGCTGACCAAGTCAACCGCGTGTTTGTGCCGGTAGTGATAGGGATTGCGCTTGTTACCTTTTTAATTTGGTGGATGTGTGGAGCGGAAATTTCGTTCGCGCTTTCGTGCGCGGTGTGCGTGCTAGTTATCTCGTGCCCGTGTGCGTTGGGGTTGGCTACGCCGACAGCAATTATGGTAGCTATGGGGCAAGGTGCCAAACGCGGCATTTTAATAAAAGATGCTGCTGCGCTGGAGCGTGCCCACGCCATTACCACGATTGTATTGGATAAAACCGGTACGGTAACTACCGGGCACATGCAAGTAGCAGGGATTTATCCGGCTGAGGGGGTAGATGAAAAAGAGCTGCTCACAGTAGCGGTATCCTTGGAGCAACAATCGGCACATCCGCTGGCGGTGGCCCTTGTAAAACAGGCCCCCAAAGAGGCACTTATTCCTGTTCACCCAATCACCGAATTTCCGGGACTTGGCTTGCAAGGTGACACCACCCATGAAACGCTTGCAGGCGGGAATTTAAAAGCCATGCAAGCGTGGAATATAGACGTGCCAGGTGGCGAGGAACTGGTAAAACGTGCGGCGCAAACCGGGCAAACGGTGTTGTTCTTTGCGCGCCATCAAACCTATGTGGGGGCGGTGGGATTTAGTGATACGATTAAACACACCTCGCAAGAAGCGGTGGCCCTCTTGAAAAAATTAGGGCGTAGCGTGGTGCTGTTAACCGGGGACAACCCGCAAACAGCCGCGTATGTAGCCGAGCAAACCGGCATTGAAACCGTGCAAGCGGGAGTGCTTCCCACAGAAAAACAGGCATTTGTAAACGCGTTGCAAGCTGCAGGGAAACGCGTAGCCATGGTAGGCGACGGCATTAACGACGCCCCTTCTTTGGCACAGGCTGATGTGGGTATTGCCATGGGAAGCGGTACGGAAGTGGCGGCTTCGTCTGCTGATATGGTCTTATTGCGGCCAGACTTGCGCGAAGTAGCGGTGGCCTTGCAGTTAAGCCACGCTACGCTACGCAACATCCAAGAGAATTTGTTTTGGGCATTTTTCTATAATATATTGTGTATCCCGCTAGCGGCGGGGGTTTTTTACCCTAGGTGGGGTATTTTATTGCACCCCATGATGGCCGCCGCAGCCATGAGCGTTAGTTCGGTTTGCGTGGTTTTAAATGCGCTACGTTTGAACCGTTTTAAACCAATTTTTTTAGATGAAAAAGAGGGAAACAAAATGCATAAAGTATTAGAAATTAAAGGCATGATGTGCGGCCACTGCGCCGGGCATGTATCCCGCGCGCTAAACGCCATCCCCGGTGTGAAAGCGACGGTAGATTTAAACAGTAAAACCGCCACGGTAGAATCCGCCGCGCCCGTAGAGGATGCGGTGCTTATGGCCGCCGTGCAAAACGCCGGCTACGAAGTAACGGCAATTCGGTAAACGTAAATTTCCCGTGCGCAAGGAGTAACTATGAAGAATTTTGGTTTTGTAAAAGTAGCCACGGCTATCCCTACTGTTACGGTGGCGGATCCCGCGCAAAATGCGGTGCAAATTTTGGCCCTCACCAAACAAGCCGCGCAAACCGGCGTGCGCGCTGTGGTGTTCCCGGAGTTGTGCTTGACCGGCTACACGTGCGGAGATTTGTTCTTAAAACCGGCCCTATTAGACGCGGCCGAGGCCGCGCTACAAACGCTACTCACTAAAACTAAAACCTTGGATGTAGTGCTCCTGGTAGGGATGCCGGTGCGCGCCGGAACGGTGTTATTAAACGCGGCTGTGGTGTGCTACCAAGGACAAATTTGCGGCGTAGTGCCTAAAACCTATTTGCCTAATTATCACGAGTTTTACGAGGGCCGTTGGTTTGTGCGGGCCCTGGCGTTTTCCGCCGAGGAAGTAACCCTGTGCGGGCAGCGTGTTGCGGCCGGAACGGATTTATTATTTAAGGCGGGCGGATTTACATTTGGCGTAGAAATTTGCGAGGATTTGTGGGCGGTGATGCCTCCGTCTTCCACCGCTGTATTGCAAGGAGCAGACGTGATTTTTAATTTGTCTGCCAGTAATGCGTTAGTAGGTAAGCACGATTATGTGCGCCAACTGGTGGCACAGCAATCGGCCCGCGGGTTGTGTGGGTATGTGTATGCTTCGTGCGGGTTTGGCGAATCTACTACCGACGTGGTATTTGGCAGTAATGCCTCGATTTTTGAAAATGGGCGCGAGCTGGCTGCCTCGCAACGGTTTACCACAAAACCGCAACTGGTATGCGCGGAAATAGATGTGGAGCGTTTACGTAATGAACGCGCTGTTAATACTTCTTTCCGTACCGATAGCGCATTGGAAACCGCCGCGCCGTATGAAGTAATTGCATTGGGACAACCCGTAAAACCTGTTTCCAAATTAACGCGCCGCGTGGACCCGCTGCCGTTTGTGCCGTCGGGCGCCAAACTGGATCAGCATTGTGCGGAGATTTTTAATATCCAAGTAACCGGCCTGGCTACGCGCCTACTGGCCGCGCATGCGAAAACGGCAGTTGTTGGGATTTCCGGTGGATTGGATTCCACGCTGGCGCTTTTAGTGGCTGTGCGCACCATGGACGCACTTCAACGTGCGCGCAAAGATATTATTGGCATTACTATGCCGGGCTTTGGTACAACGGACCGCACGTATCAAAATGCGCTGGCTCTTATGAAACAGCTGGGCGTAACGGTGCGGGAAATTTCTATTCAAAAAGCGTGCGAGCAACATTTTAAAGATATTAGACACGACGGGAAAAAGCACGATACGACCTACGAAAATGTACAGGCGCGGGAGCGTACACAAATTTTAATGGACGTAGCCAACCAAACAGGAGGGATTGTGATTGGTACGGGGGATTTGTCCGAAAGTGCACTGGGCTGGGCAACGTACAACGGTGACCATATGTCTATGTATGGTGTGAATATCGGTGTGCCAAAGACACTGGTAAAATCTTTGGTACAGTGGGTGGCCGCGCATGAAACTACGGACCAAAAAACGCAAGCTGTGCTGGCAGACGTAGCCAATACTCCTATTAGCCCGGAACTGTTGCCCGCTGATAAAAAGGGCCGCATTTCCCAGAAAACCGAAGATTTAGTGGGGCCGTATGCACTGCATGATTTCTTTTTGTATCACTTTGTGCGGGGCGGATTTTCTGCTGAGAAAATTTTATTTTTGGCACAACACGCATTTGCCGGGCAGTTTAAAACGGCAGAAATTAAAAAATGGCTGGCTGTATTTTTTAAACGGTTTTTTGCGCAACAGTTTAAACGTTCCTGCATGCCGGACGGGCCAAAGGTGGGCTCTGTTGCCCTTTCCCCGCGCGGGGATTGGCGCATGCCTAGCGACGCCCGTGTGCGCGCTTTTTTAGAGGAAGAAAAATGAGTGAAGTATTAGATTTAACCAACGCCAAATTGATTGGCAAAGGTACACACAAAAAATGTTTTGTGCATCCGAAGGATCCGTCGCGTTGCGTAAAAGTGGCGTATAACGAATCGGGCAAGCGGGATTTGAACCGGGAAGTCTTTTATTTAAAAACTAGCTACCGCCGCAAACATCTGGCCACCATTTTGCCGCGCTTTTACGGAACAATTCAAACTAATTTGGGGCGCGGGTATGTGGTGGAGCATTTGCAAAATGCCGACGGTACGCCGTGCCTAAGTTTGCAACAGTGGTTAGATAACAAGGAGACGAGCAAGGCATTGGACGAGGCCATTAACCAAGCGATGCAGACACTAAAACAGAAGATTTTTGACGAGCAAGTATTGTGCTTGTCTATTTACCCGGAAAATATTTTGTTTCGCAAAGAAGCAGATGGAAGCTACCGCCCGTTTTTGGTAAATGACCTGGGAAACGCGGCGCGCATCCCGCTTGCGTATTGGCTAACGGGCGTGCGCCTACGCAGCATTGAAAAACGCTGGCAGGAATTTTTAGAAGCGGCTGCCCGCAAATGCCCGCCGGAAAAACGGTCGTTTGTAGAAAAATGGTAACATTTCTCTTTTTTGGTACAATATGTCTATGGATTTTGCCCGCTCTGTTGCCACCCGTTACTTAACCCGCCGCCAAGGGTTGTTTGCGTTTATCACTACGCTGATTGGCGTGGCAGGCGTGAGTGTGGGCGTGGCGGCGTTAATTACTACACTTTCTGTGATGAACGGATTTCAAACCGATATTAAAGATAAAGTTATCGGTGCGCAAAGCCATATTTTGGTGTTTGGGCAAATGAAGCCGGACGTGTATAAGCAAAATATTGCCCAAATTGAACAGTTGCCCGAAGTAGCCGCGGCCGCCCCACATATTTATGGGCAAGCGATTTTAACCCATGGGGGGCAAAGCTCGGGCGTGATTATCCGCGGGTTGAACCCTAAGCAAGAAGCTAAAATTAACAGTTTGGCGGATTCTTTGGTGGAAGGCTCTTTTGAGCCAGCAGATTGGCCGGCAGACGCGCCTGCCCCTTTAGTGTTGGGGACGGAACTAGCTTTTAGTTTAGGCATAGATGTGGGCGATGAGGTGGTGCTGATTTCCCCGCAATCTATTTCTACATCAGCCGGGATGTTCCCTAAAATGAAGAAGTTTCGTATTAGCGGGCTACTTAAAACCGGATATTACGAATTTGATAACACGATTGTATATACGTTACTAAGCCCAGCGAGTGATTTTTTGGGACTTAAGGACGGAACGACTGGTGTAGCCGTGAAACTACGCAACATAAATACGGCCGAAAAAACAGCAGTGAAAATTTCTAATTTACTAGGCGGACGCTATGCCGTGCGTACGTTTGCGCAGCTTAATAGCACGCTTTACGCTGCGTTAAAATTAGAAAAAACCATGATGTTTATTATCTTGTTTTTAATTATTGGGGTGGCGTCTTTGAACATTGCCAGTAACTTAATTTTACTGGGTACGGAGAAATTACGTGATATCGGTATTATGCGCGCTATCGGTGCTAGCCCCAAGATGATCCGCCGTATTTTTATGTGGGAAGCCATGGTCATTGCCACCTTGGGTATTGTGCTGGGGATTTTGCTAGCGTGCCTACTGTGCTGGATTATTGCCACGTTTAATATTGTGGAATTACCCGGCGATATTTATTATCTCACCAAGGTGCCTGTGCGGATGCAATGGGGCGACATTTTGGCCGTGATGGGTGGCAGTTATTTGATTTGTTTTGTGGCGGGGTTGTACCCGGCTTTAAAAGCTTCGCGCGTACACCCCACCGACGCCATACGGTATGGTTAATATGATTGAACTTAAACACATTACCAAAATTTATGGGCCCGGCAAAGAAGATTTATGCGTGCTGGAAGATGTATCGCTTACGATTGCGCGCGGAAAATTTACCGTTCTCTTGGGGCCGAGCGGGTCAGGCAAGAGTACGCTACTTAATTTAATTGCCATGCTAGACGTACCCACTTCCGGCAAAATTTATGTGGACGGGCAAGATATTACGGCCCTAAAAAGTGAAGAGGCGCGGTCTAAACTGAGACTTGGCAAAATGGGATTTGTGTTTCAGTTTGATGGGCTGTTGCCGGAATTTTCCCTGTTGGAAAATGTGGATATGCCCGCTAGAATGCGCGGAAAAACCAACGTAAAACGTGCCCAAAAATTGCTGGAGCGCTTTGGACTGGGCGCGATGGTGCATAAACTTCCGGCAGATCTTTCCGGCGGGGAAAAACAACGCGCCAGTATTGCGCGTGCGCTGTGCAACCAGCCACAGGTGTTGCTGGCTGATGAGCCTACCGGCAATTTGGATGCACAACGTAAAGTGCAAGTGTTTGAAGATTTCGCCCGCATGAGCCGCGAGGAAGGCTTAACCATTTTAATGGTAACGCACGATGTACATGCGGCGGACTACGCAGATGAAGTATATACGTTGCAAGACCGGAAGTTACTTAAAACGAAATAGGAGTGTTTATGGAACCTGTTTTAGAAACCAACATGGCACTTAGTTTTATTTTTATCTTGGCAGTAGCGTGGTTTTTGCTGCATAAATTTTCGGTTAGTCCGTTTGAAAAAATGCTCAAGCGTGCTTCCGCCGGCGATCCGAAAGCCCAGTATCAAATGGGGTGTTTTTATTATCAAGGGAAATATGTAGAACAAAATTATGAGCAAGCGTTTAATTGGTTTGACACGTCTGCTAAACAAGGGAACGTGCGCGCGATGGTAGCACTGGCAGGACTATATAACGCTGGGAAAGGGTGTGAGCAAAATGAACAAAAGGCATTTTATTGCTATGAGCAAGCGGCCGAACAGGGCGATTTTGAGGCGCGCGTAAATTTAGCTGTGTGCTATTTGCAGGGTACCGGCACCGAAAAAGATGAAGCCAAAGGCGCCCAAATTTTAAAATCGGCCGCGGATGATAAAAGCCCCCTGGCACAAACTTTATTGGGCGATTTATACGAGCGCGGCGTGGGTGTGGAAAAAAACGAAAAAGAAGCCGTGCGCTATTACATAATGGCTGCCAAACAAGGCGAGCCCATGGCCAAGCAAAAGCTGGAAAATAGAAAGAAATAATTGGCTGATTGAAAATCAAAACCCCCGGTTGGTGATACCGGGGGTTTTACAGTTGTGAGAATTATTTTTCTGTATCTTCGTCTAGCTTTTTCAAGGTAGGGAAGATAGCACCGGGTAAAATATTTAGCGGGCTGATTTGTCAGATTTGAGCCGTATTTGCGGGGCTAGTTGCCCGTATGGGCGTACTGCAAGGTACGTCAAGGGCAAGGGACCGCAAAGACGGCCAAATGTGGCAAATGGTTGCCCGAAAAACGAGTAGGGTTTCAAATACTCTACGTGTTTGAAACCCTACCGTTAAAACGAAACTTCACCGGGAAGTCGTTACTTTTTAAACCGCTTGTATAGATCAATCCCCATCGCCACCGTGCGATACACGCCCGAGTCCACAAACGTAGAGGCCTTGTCCAATAAATCAAACGTGCTTTGGGTTTTATCCACCTTTTCTGCCGTCGTAAGTACTAAATATTCCGCGGCTTCAGCCGTCTTAGTGATTTGCACAATCGCCCGCACAGCAAACACTACTAGCACCACAAAAGCTACTACGGCCACTAATACACACCATTGATAAAAGTCCATATTTCTCTCCTTAATTATCTATTTCTCATATTGTAATCACTTTTGTGCTTGCCGTCAAGGGCTAAACTTTATTAGACGATAAAAACAACTTTCAAAAAAAGCAACCCCTTTAAGGGCCTAGATCGCTTTTCGGTTTTTCCTTATTTTTTATACAAAAAAAATCTAGGCCCTCAAACTATTTGACACTTTTTTGCTTATTAGTAATAATTATTATTAACAGGCTGTTTGCAGTTTTTTGAAAAGACATCAAATCTTCTTTTCCCGACGGAAAAAGCAGGTTTCTACAAAAATAGTTGCAATTTAGGTTTGTTTTTGTTTTAATTTTTGTTACCGCGTATTTTGCGGCATTTTTTTGATTAGGATATACATACTATGGAAAACGCAGAAGTTATTACCCACATCGTAAAACGCGACGGTTCTACCGAACGTTTTGAACCCAAAAAAATTACCAATGCTATTACCAAAGCGGCTGAAGCTACCGGTGAATTTGATGCCGATACCGCTAAAAAATTAACGATTCGGGCCATTAACATTATCCAACAACTCTATTCCGATACGGTTCCCAATGTGGAAAACGTACAAGATATTGTGGAAGACGTGCTGTTAACCTCCAACTATCACAAAACAGCTAAAGCCTATATCTTGTACCGCGACCAACACGCCCGCATGCGCGAAATTTCTTCCAAATTTAACGTAGACCTGGTAGACCAATACTTGCAAAAGATTGACTGGCAAGTCAACGAAAACAGCAACATGGGCTATTCGCTACAGGGATTGAACAACTATATTTCCTCTGAAATTAGCAAAGTCTATTGGCTTAATAAAATCTACCCGGAAAACGTCCGCCGCATGCATAGCGAAGGCGATTTTCACCTGCACGACTTGGGCCTCTTGGGTGCCTATTGTGTAGGCTGGGATTTGCAAGACCTTCTTTTAAGCGGTTTTACAGGCGTAGTCGGCAAAGCCGAATCCAAACCGGCCAAGCACTTCCGCACCGCGCTGGGGCAAGTGGTCAACTTTTTCTATACCTTACAGGGCGAAAGTGCCGGCGCGCAAGCATTCAGCAACTTTGATACGCTTCTAGCTCCGTTCATCTACTACGACAAACTTACGTATGATGAAGTCAAACAAGCCCTGCAAGAATTTTTATTTAATGTAAACGTGCCCACCCGCGTAGGTTTTCAAACCCCGTTTACTAACTTAACAATGGACTTGACGGTTCCCTCTTACTATAAAGACCAACCCGTCATCATTGGTGGCAAACTGCAGGATAAAACGTACGGCGAGTTCCAAAACGAAATGGACATGTTAAACCGCGCGTTCTGCGAGGTCATGCTCGCCGGCGACGCCAAAGGCCGCGTGTTTACGTTCCCTATTCCCACCTATAACATCACCAAAGATTTTGATTGGGATAACCCCAAACTGGGCCCGCTGTGGGAAATGACGGCCAAATACGGCATCCCATACTTTGCCAATTTCATTAACTCGGACATGAACCCCGAAGATGCCCGCTCCATGTGCTGCCGCTTGCGTATTGACAACCGCGAGCTGCGCAAACGCGGCGGTGGTTTATTCGGTTCTGCCCCGCTCACCGGCTCTATCGGCGTAGTTACCATTAACTTGCCGCGCCTGGGGTATTTATCCAAGACGGAAGATGAATTCTTTGCCAATTTAAAAGACCGCATGGAAGTAGCCAAAAATAGCCTGGAAATTAAGCGCAAAGTCATTGAACGCTTTACCAAAGGCAACCTCTATCCGTATATGAGCTTCTACCTGCGCTCCATCCGCCAACGCTTTGGCGAATTCTGGAAAAATCACTTCTCCACTATTGGGTTAGTGGGCTTAAACGAATGTTCCGTCAATTTAATTGGCGAAGATATCGGCACCGAAAAAGGCAAACAATTTGCCGAAAAAGTGCTCACCTTTATGCGCGAAACCTTGGTCAAATTCCAAGAAGAAACCGGCAATAACTATAACTTAGAAGCCACCCCGGCGGAGGGCACCTCCTACCGCTTGGCCAAGTTAGATAAAGAACGCTACCCCGAAATTATCTGTGCCAACGAAGCACTCTATAAACAAGGACACCAGCCGTTCTATACCAACTCTTCGCAGTTACCGGTCAACTACACCGACGATGTATTTGAAATGCTAGACTTGCAAAGCACCATCCAATCCAAATACACCGGCGGTACCGTGCAACACATCTTTACGGGCGAACGCATTAAAGATTTAGAAGCCATGAAACGCTTTATCAAAACCGTGTGCGAACGATACACCTTACCGTATTTTTCCATCACACCTACGTTTAGCGTCTGCCCCAAATGCGGCTACATTGCTGGCGAACATTTTGAATGCCCCAAATGCAAAGCCGAACGCATGCAAGAGCTGCAACGTAAAATTGCCTTATTAGAAGAGCAACTTTATAGTAAATAAACCTTTTTGGGTTAGTTCTAACTAACCCAAAAAGTAACTTGAAACCGATTTGGCAAATTGCCATAATGAAAGTACGGGTTTTCACGGCCCCGAACCTCATTAAAAAATTATAATTAACTAGGAGAATAGCCATGACTGCACAAGAAAGACAAGCTGTAGAAACCAAGATCTCGGATCTTAAAAAAGAAATGAGCGAAGTACAAGGCTCTAAATGTGAAGTATATTCCCGCGTGGTAGGTTACCTGCGCCCGGTACAAAACTGGAATAAGGGTAAAAAAGAAGAATTTGCGATGCGCAAAAACATGAACGGCGTAGAAAGCAGCTGCTGTGGTTGCGAATGCGCTAGCGATAAATAAACTTTTATCTAGGGCATAGACTGTGAAACTGGGTGGACTCGTCAAATTTACCTTAATTGACTTTCCGGGCACACCGGCAGCTATTGTGTTTACACAAGGGTGCAATTTTCGCTGCCGCTATTGCCACAATCCGGAGTTGGTATACCCCCATCTTTTCACCCCGTCTATGCCCGAAGAAGAAGTAATGAGCTTTCTAAAACGCCGCCAGGGCACCCTGGAGGGCGTTGTTGTCTCCGGCGGAGAACCTACCTTACAAGAAGATTTAGTCCGCTTTATGACGGATATTAAGGCCTTTGGCTACAAAACTAAACTAGATACCAATGGCACCCGCCCGGAAGTATTGTGGGAACTGATTGACAAAAAACTCGTAGATTTTATTGCCATGGATTTAAAAGCCCCGCTGGAGAAATACGCTTCTATTACCGGGGTAGAGGCAAATTCCGTTGTATTACAGCAATCTATGGATTTAATCTGCAAAAGCGGAATAAATTATCAATTTCGCACTACCTACGACAAAGAAGTGCTCACAGACGACGACATTGCCACTCTTACCCAACTAGCAGGGAATGGTCATTATAAAGTGCAAGAATGTTTGCCGGTAGCCAAAGAGAAGGCTGCCCTCAAAGTCATGCACGAAGAATTATAATTTTTTGTCTTGTTACACAAAAACGCCGCGGATTATATCGCGGCGTTTTTTATGAATATAGTTCATTATTTAGCCAGTCTTTCTACCCGATTGGCAAAGTTAGTTAAATCTTCCGCCACACTGGCCGCATACGGAGAAAAACGAGCGGCTTGTTCTCTTGCAAACTCCACCAGCGGCTGCTTCCTTACCTGTAACTCTTTGTATACCCGCGCCTTGGGAGCCGCTTTTTCATCTGAGAGCATAGCCATCGGATCTGCTAAATTGCTTAATACATGCTGTACAATCCAGTCCTCATTATCGCGGGCCACCACGTCGTCCAAGGCGGCTTGTTCTGCTAGTTTTTCTACACGGTCTGCAAACTGCATAAGCTCACGTTGCAATTCATTGTATACCTCAGGAGCAAGTTCCGCTTGGGGATTAACCTGGCGGAAAATATCTGCATTTGCACGCACAAAATCTACCAGACTCATTCCGCCGACCCGATACGTGGCATAGCAAACCGCGTCTTCTTGAGCCCGTTCATCGGGCTGATTTGCCATGAGATCAGCCATATTGGTCAGAATATACTGGACAATAAATGACGTCTTTTGTTGCGAGGCAACCTGTTTTTCAAAGGAGGCTTTCCTCGCGCTGCAATCATTCGCTGGGGCTTGTGCATTTAGGGCAAATGCAGAAGCGGAAAACACCATTACGCCTAGCATCAGTAATAATTTTTTCATAATTTCTCTCCTTTTTGTAGGATCTTCTTACCATTAGTATAGGTAACTTTTGGTAAAAAAACCATAGGTCAAAAGGCCTACGCAATGCGTAGGCCTTGGTATAGGACTTTTTACTACCTTAATACTTAAACTGTCCTTTCTCGTAAACGATTTTTTGGGAGCCGTTTTTAAGCGTAGCGGTAACGGTTTTATCTTCGGTATTGATCAAATCCCAATGCAGGGAAGAATCGTTAAAGCCCAGCTTTTCTTTCATTTTTTTGTCTAATTTACTTTGCGGGCCCGAGAAGGTATCGGCATAGCTGGCCCCTACCGCCACGTGGCAATTGCCATATTTACCGCCAAAGTTTTCATCAAATAAAATGTCTGCCATAAACTTATTGATTTTGGAGAACCGGCGGTCCGTGAGTGAAAACTCGCCAATTTGGCTGGCGCCGCGGTCCATGGCTAGCATCTTACGCACAAAGTCAGCCCCTTGCTCGGCGTCCGCCTTTACCACACGGCCATTTTTAAACTCTAACTTAACACCTTTAACATAATTACCGTTACGGTAGGATGACAAATCAGCAAAATACACCCCGCGCGTACCGCGCCAATCGGGCGAGGTAAAAATTTCAAAGGAGGGAATATTACATCCTCCC
This sequence comes from Elusimicrobiaceae bacterium, assembly GCA_045604045.1. Taxonomy (GTDB): domain Bacteria; phylum Elusimicrobiota; class Elusimicrobia; order Elusimicrobiales; family Elusimicrobiaceae; genus Avelusimicrobium. Next base: position 12,134 of record JAZUNI010000089.1, read on the forward strand.
CCCGCAATAAATCTGCGTTGCTCACCCAGGAGTACTTCAAAATCCATGTGCGCGGTTTGCACACGCAGGGTTTTAATCGGCATAGAAGAGAGCCACTTGCCAATTTCGTTAATTTGGCGGGTAACTTCTTTCCATGTTGCGACGGGATCTTTTTCGTTCAAAAAGCACGCGCGGGCAATTTGATTGGCGTATTCTTTAACGGAAAGGCCCGCCTTGGAAGCTAGTTCCTGCGTCGGGTAATTGCACAGCGTCCACGAAAAAAGACCCTTTTGTTCGCGCATGTCCAAAATTTCACGCACGGGTTTACGGGCCACGGCACTTTTAGCTAGGCGGGCTGGATCAATTTTCTTCAAGTGTGTTAAATCCTGCGGGGCGTGCAGGGCAATGAGTCCGTTAATATGGCCCTGTATTTCTTTTTCCCCTTCCGGCAAATAAGCTAGTTGTTTGGGGTCGGCTAACTCGTAAAAAGCGGTGGTAAAATCTTCCGGCGCATTCCAGCGCAGCAGCACATTGTAGCGCGCCGCTAATAGCTTTTGATAGACGGCTTTAGCTAACGGTGCGGCAGCCATATCGGTGCGCAAGAGTACACTGTCGTATTTTTTGAAAGTACCATTTCGCCGGGCGGCGCGCAAGGCCCATACCAGCACGTCGGCATATTTTTGAAGTTGTGTATTTGTAAACATAAAGATTCCCCCTATTCTCATTTAATGTTATAATACTAAAATAAGAGGTGTTTATGAAAAAAATTCTACTAGTTTTAAGCTTAGCAGCAGCATGGTTACCCCTCGGGGCGGAAGTATCTCCGCTGCCGGAAATTCAATTTAACTTTATTTATAACACAGAAGCCAAACCGCTAATTGTCCCTCAAGGAAGCGAGCTAATTACCTGCCAGGACCGCCTGTGTGTACAGTCCCAGCCGTTGGGGATTTATGGCTCCCAACGGATGCAATGCGGCCCCGGAATGTGTGAGGCAATTGCCTACGAGTTTCCCCCTTTTGCCCAATTAACCGTTGCGTTTGAAGATGGCTCTACGCGTAGTAGTAATATTTTTGCCGTGGACCACACGCTCATTCATAAATTTAACGTCTATGTAGATGCGGACAAATTAGCCGTGGAACCTGTAGATACCCCCCCTACCGAGGAGTTGTGGAAACGCCCGCAAGCTTGGGGAGCCCTTACCCTGATTTTGATATTGGAACTTTTGTGTGCCGTGGCGTTTATCCTCTACACTCAAAAACGCTTTACCATTCTATACGGGGTAGCAATTGCCAACATCATTACCGTTATATTGACGTGGTGCTTACTTGTACACGTGGTAGCCCAGAGCGCCCTATGGTGGGTATTTGGTGTAATTTTTGAGGCGCTGCTTATTCACCTGATCAACCGTAAGGATATTACGCTGAAAGAAGCTGCCACCTTAAGCGTGATGACCAATGTAACCAGCTATACGCTGGGGATGATCCTTTCATTTATGATTGCACAGCTGTAAGTATCTATTACCTGTTTACCAATATATAAAAAGTTTTCACGTGAAAACTTTGTTAGTTTTGCAAGTATATTACAAGCGAAAAATACAGCGGCTTTTTTGCAAATTATCTTTAAAAATTAATGGTTTTTTGATTCGGTTAAAACACCAGTAGTACTACGGCCATCAGTGCCATGCCACTAATGACCCCGCCAATTACTTGATGCCCATGGCCGTAATCGTGCGCGGTGGGTAACAGCTCATCTAGCGCCAAATACACCATAATCCCGGCTACCAGCGCAAATAATACGCCTAGTAAGGCCTCGTGTAAAACAGCCTGCAAAATAAAGTAGCCAACAACAGCCCCGACAGGCTCAGCCATGCCGGAGGCGGCACTGGCCCAAAAGGCTTTGGGGCGGCTGCCTGTAGCGTGGTAAATAGGCAGCGCCACGGCAATTCCCTCCGGGATGTTATGAATAGCTACCGCCAGCGCAATAGAAAGGCCGAGGGTAACACTATCTAATGCCGAGAAAAAAGTAGCCAACCCTTCTGGAAAATTGTGCAAGGCAAGCGCCAGCGCAGTAAACAAACCCGTTTGTTTGAGCTTGGCCGATTGCTTGAGTGTGTCCTCTTGGAGGTGCAACGGGGGCAAACAGCGGTCCACGCCCCACGCAATGGCAGTACCTACAAAAAACAACCCCACGGCGAGCCACGCCCCAAATGTGTTTCCATATAGGGCAGTCAGCGCCGTTTGCGCGTGTGGCAAAATTTCCACAAAAGAAACATACAACATGACCCCGGCCGAAAACCCAAGCCCAACGGCCAGCGCAGCAAAATTTTCCTTTTTAATAAAAAAGGACAAAAGCCCGCCAACCGCACTGGCAGCACCGGCTAAGAAAGATAACGCAAAGGCAAAAAATAGCGAGGACATATCAGTTTCTCACGGAGTTGGATAACCCAAGTTACTCTTTACAAACAGAGGACGGACAAGTGGCCCGAAAAGCGCACTCGGCACAGTGGGCTGTGTTGGGCGTAAAATCACCTGCCACTATCTTCTTGCCGGCATCTGTAAAAATGGTTAAAATTTTATGTTCATCAAAGGCTTCAAACGGCGCACTTTGCGTTTGGTTAAACGCCGTAAAATAGTAAGTTACTTTGCCTTTTTTCATATTCCAGGCGCGTTGGGCCCCAATGGCGTAAATACCTAGCTGCAAGGAATCGGCCACCGGTTTAGACAGGTCCATATCCGTACCGGTTTTATAGTCAATTACTTCCCAGGAGCCGTCCGGATGTTTATCAATGCGGTCTATTTTACCGCGAAACGTCCATTCTCCTTCTTGGAAGATAAATTCACGCTCGGTACTGTCTACGGTAGTTTTGCGCTGGTACTCGGCCTGGGCGTAATCTTCCATCATTTTTTTACCTTTTAAGTACCACTCCATTTGCTCGCCGGCACTACTGTACCCGGCCCCAAGCCAGCAATCATCATAATAAGACAGTAGCTCGGAGGGATCGTTGCTGCTAGCGTGATAGGCCTCTAGCGCGCGGTGAATTGAGACCCCTAACGAAGAAGCGGGCGTTAACCCTTCGCGCTTATCCTCTACGTATTTATACTTGTATAAGAGGGGACATTCGTGGTAGGTTTTAATTTTAGAAAAATTCAGTTCGTGCAGGTCACTGTACATCTTTTTTCTCCTGGGCGTAGCGGATAAAACGGACTAAAGTGTCCCCATATTTTTCCGTGCGGAACACTTCCAAACCCGCCGGGATCGCAAAGACTTCTGTTTTGTGCGTTTGAATCACTAATAAGCCGCGCGGAGCTAGTAATTTAGCATCCGCCACGTTTTTTAAAGAAGGTTCTGAGAAAGCGAGCATTTTGTTGTTAATGTCGCGGTAAGGCGGGCCCATAAAAATAATATCGTACCCGTCGTTATCACTATAAGCAAGCAGCCAATCCAGCGGTTTTAAAATATCCCCCCGCAGCACCTTGGCGCGTTCTTCAAACCCCAGGTGCACCAAATTGCGGTGAATATTTTTAATGCACGCGGGTTCCTTTTCTACCATGACGGCTTTTAACGCCCCGCGGGAAAGGGCTTCTAGCGACACGTTACCCGTGCCGGCAAACAAATCCAAAAATTTGGCCCCGGTAATACGTGGGCGTAAAATATCAAATAAGGACTGTTTCATCCGGTCCGAAATGGGTTTAACCGGTAAATTTTTGGACACGGAGAAGATACGCCGTCCACGGGCTGTTCCTGCAATAATACGCATAGTTTATCCTTTATAATTGAGCAATGCCTTCTTTAAGTGCATAGCGTACCAGCTCGGCTTGTTTATGAATACCCAGCTTACGCATAATGTTGTTGCGGTGCACGTGAATTGTGTTTAAAGAAAGCGTAAAATGTTGCGCAATTTGCTTGCTGCTATATCCCTCGGCAATCAGCTGAAGGACTTCCTTTTCCTTGGCTGTAAGCTGTCCGCTTTGCTTTTTGGAGGCGTGTTTCCCTAAAAAGCCTTGCACCAAAAATTTGGAAATTTTACCGCCAAAATAAAACTTGCCAGCGGCTACTTCACGCACGGCTTCTAAGAGTTCTTCGGCGCGGGAAACCTTGACCACAAAACCCTTGGCACCTGCCTTAAGCGCTTTTTCCACCGATACACGGTCGTCGTACATACTTAAAATAAGTACTTTGGCGTGGGGATCTAGTTTCACAAGCTTACGTACAGCTTCTACCCCGTTTAAAACAGGCATGGAAATATCTACAATATACACATCTGCCGGGGTTTTTTGGGCAAAGGCCAATAATTCTTCCCCATTACAAACTTCCCCAATCACTTCAAATTCATTGGCAGCCATCTCTAACATCATGCGCACCCCTTGGCGCACTAGGGCGTGGTCATCTGCCAATACAATTTTAATTTTCATAGTTATCCTCGTATATCATACACGGACACACGGCACTAATACGCGTACCTTGGCCCGGTTTGCTTGAAATAGTTAATTTGCCCCCTAAGAGCTGAACGCTATTACGCATAGCAAGTAGCCCTACATGGTGCATAGAAATCCCTTTTTGTAATACAAACCCTATTCCATCGTCTTGCACGGTCAAAAAAAGTTCCCCTTTTTGCCGTTTGAGCGTAACCTCTATACAGGTAGCCTGGGCGTGTTTGACAATATTACTCAGTGCTTCTTGCACGGTGCGGTACAATAAAATTTTGACCCGGTCTGCAATGCCTTTTTCGGGCATATTAGATGCACACTGAAAGTGATAATCAAGACGCCCCAGTTTACACACGTCTGCCAGCAACATTTCAATGCTGCCGCGCAAGGCCCCGTCCGTATCTAAGCTCGGCGGACGAAGGGCTACGACAATGGTACGCAGGCGCTCCATACTTTGTTGCGTTTGGGTTTGCAAACGTTCCAAATCCGCTAGCACTTGTTGGATGTCGCCCTTGCTGGCGCTTTGCTTGGCCAAGCTGACCAGTGCAGAAAGCATAACCGAAGCCGTCCCTATTTCATCATGCAAGGCTTTAGCAATTTCGCGCTTTTCATTTTCGCGGGCAGCTAATAGCAGTTGGGCAAACGTCTTGGGCGCCCCCCCTTCCCGCAATACGCGCTGTGGCTTGGCGGCTTTTTCACCCCAATGAGAAATATCACGTGTGATTGCCATAACCTCTGTCACTTGACCTGTAGGCCCGGTAAGAGGTAATAACGTCGTACGGCAGGAGCAAACGCCGGATGGCTTTTCCCAGTACCATTCATAGTGGCACACTTCGGCCCGCTCAAATGCTTTGCGTAGCTGCTCTTGATGCAGCCCTTGCGCCGTTTGCAACAGGGGCGCAATGCCACCCTCCGGCGCGCAACACACTTGCGGCGCTGACGTAGGCGTCTGGAACAGTAACACGGTATGATACGCACGCGTGACGGGATCCAGCGACGCGTCTTGCCCTACAGGCGTATTCCTCTTAACACCTTTTGTAATTTGTGGAGGACGGGAGCTAGCACGTTCGCCTTTCCCCGTTTTAGCGGAAATTGGCTTGGGACACATAATCTGCCTCTATAATATTATTGTACTATACTTTAGCAAAGGATGGATAGTATTCCTATGACACTACGGATATTTGATATAATAAAAGATATGGTCAAAGGTGTACGTACCCCATTATATAAGTCTAAACTATTTATCACCGCGTGTTTGGCGGCGCTGGCTGTTTTTATACTGGCGGGGGCCGTGTTTATGCGGTATTTACTTTCCGGTTTGCCGCCCGTGTATGAGATGGAAGAGTATACCCCCTCTTTGACTACCAAAGTGTACGACCGCAATAATGAGCTTATTCATGAGTTTTCTATTGAAAAACGTATGATGGTGCCGCTGGAGGAAATACCAGTAGATTTGCAAAATGCCGTTGTAGCCATGGAGGACCGCAATTTCTTTTCGCACCCGGGGTTTTCTATCCGCGGCATTGTGCGCGCGTTACTAAACGATATGATAACCGGGCGCGCCAAGCAAGGGGCCTCTACCCTTACGCAACAGCTTTCCCGCGGCGTGTTTTTAACGCAAGAGAAAAAACTCATCCGTAAAATACGCGAAATTATTTTGGCCATTCAAATTGAACATCAATTTAGTAAACGTGAAATTTTGCAATTATACCTAAACCAAATTTATTTGGGCAGTGGCGCCTACGGCGTAAAAGCGGCCGCCAAAAAATATTTTGATAAAGACTTAAGCGATATTACCACCGGCGAGGCGGCCCTACTAGTAGGGCTCATCCCTGCACCGGGGCGGTATAATCCGTTTGCAAACCCCACCTTGGCTAAGCAACGCCGCGACCTAGTGCTGGATGTTATGCACGAGCAAGATTATATTACAGATGAAGAACTTGCCCAAGCCAAGGCCGAGCCCTTACCCCAAAAACCAGCTACCGTAGAGCAAGATAAACCCGGACGCTATTTTATTGAATATGTACGGCGTATTTTGGAGCCCAAATACGGCATGGACATGCTGTGGAAGGCAGGGCTAAACATCTACACTACGATTGATATTAAACAACAAAAAATTGCCGAAGAGACCATGAATAAGTGGTTAAGCGATTTTGATGAACAAGTAGCCAAGGGCCTAGGTATTGAGATTGATCCCAATGACTCCGAAGCGGATACCGCAGATATGGAGGATGAGGATACGCCAAGCGACCCCAACGAGCAGGCCCCGCGTTTGCAAGGGGCATTTATGGTGCGCGACGTAAAAACCGGAGCGGTGCGTGTGCTTGTGGGCGGACGGGAATTTGATAAGAGTAAATTTAACCGCGCTACCCAAGCTAAACGCCAGCCGGGATCTTCCTTTAAACCTTATGTATGGATGGCCGCTTTGCAAAAAGGATATACGCCGGCTACCCTTGTAAAAGACTTGCCAACCATGTTCTATTATGACGGCAAAAACTGGAAGGCGTTTGATGAAAATGCCGATTTGTATTCGCTGGATTTGGCGCGTAAGCCGTTTATTGCCAGCAAAGATTTTAATGTATGGGTCCCCCAAAACTATGGGGGTAAGAGTGAGGGATGGATTACGTTACGCAAGGGACTGGAAAAATCCAAAAACTTGGTAGCGGTAAATTTAATCGATGCGGTGGGCATTATGGATGTGATCCGCGTGGCCCGCAAGGCTGGCATTACGGCCAATTTGCCGCGTGTTCCTGCCTTAGCACTAGGGGTGAGCGTAGTGCAAATGGATGAACATTTAGCCGCCTTAACCACGTTTGCCAATGGCGGAATTCATACCGATAACTACTATATTGAACGCGTGGAAGACGCCAACGGGCGGATTTTAGAACAACACATACCCATTGAACAAGCAGAATTTTCGCCGCAAAATTCTTATTTACTCATCAATATGATGAAAGGAGTTGTGCAACGGGGTAGCGGGGCGTATGTAAACCGCTTGGGCAGACCTATTGCCGGCAAAACCGGTACCACCCAAAGCCACCGCGATATGTGGTTTGTTGGCATGACCCCGCGCACGGCTGCCGCCGCGTGGATGGGGTATGATGATGATACCTCGCACGAGAACGGGGCACGCTTTACCGGCAGCACTACGGCCCGCTGGTGGACCGCGATTATGGAACAAATTTTAAAAGACGAGCCCAACGAAGATTTTGCAGTGCCGGAAGGAATTTCGTTTGCCTACGTCAACCCGCTAACCGGCAAATTGGCTACCCCCGCCGAACGCAACAAAATGTTGGAAGCCTTTATTTCCGGCACGGAACCGCAAAGTTTCTAAGTTTTTCGTATGAGCAAAGATGCACCCAATCTTACGCATTATTATGGGCTGCCCAATGGGGCGGCCCAAGCCTATTTAGTGTGTAAGCAACTGCTGCAAGCAACGCGGCCAGTGGTGTTTGTGAGCGACGCGGATTTAGATGATTTTAATCACGCCGCGTGTGAATTTGCCCCGGACACAACGCGGGTGCTGTCCTTCCCGGCCACCGACACCGGGCAAATGGATTTTTTGTATCAGTTAGGGACAACAAATGGGCCGTTGGTAATCAGCACCTCTTACGAACAACTTACCACGCCACTGCCCAGTAAAGACGATTTTAACCAGCGCATCCGCGTATTTCATCAAGCAGACACCTTGCACCGGCAAGAGGTACTGGACGCGTTGGAAACGGCAGGTTATACGCGCGAAGATTACGTGGAAAACCCCGGCCAATACGCCGCACGTGGCAGCGTAGTAGATATTTTTTGCCTCTACCGACCCGAACCCCTACGCCTGTATTTTTCCGGCAACCGCATTGACTCCATTCAACCCTTTGATATTGATACCCAAAACTTAAAAGGACGGGTGGAGGAAGCGATTGTGCTGCCACTTACGTTTGACGACAAACCCACTACACTGGCCGATTATATACCGCATGCGTTTTATGTATTCGATTCGCCTAGTGCTGGTTTTGATTTATCCTCTTATACGCAGGCGGCCTTGTGCAGTGTGCTGCCTTCGGCACAGGGTATCAACTGTGACTTGAAAGCTAATTTGTCTTTTGGGGCCAATACCACGTTGCTGACGCAAGAAGTAGCACGACTTTTAAAACTCCATATCCACGTAATAATTACCTGTTTAAACCGCGGGGAATTAGACCGCTTGACCGATTTACTGAGTGATGAAGTTTTTAAGCATGTGGAATTTAAAATTTCCCCCCTCACACAGGGGTTTATTGATCCCCAACGCCACCTTGCCTTTATTACTTCTAACGAAATTTTAAACCGCCGTTTTAGTGCGGCGCGGGTCTTAAAACGCTTTGATGTGGAACAAGCTAAACACGTGCGGTTTAAAGAATTGCAACCGGGAGATTACGTCGTGCATCGGGACTTTGGCATTGGGCGTTACTTGGGACTAGAAGTGATGAACGCTGCCGAAAATCCTACCGATTGTTTGAAAATTGAATACAGCCGCGGCAGCCGTATTTATGTGCCTATGTACGATTTTAAAAAGGTGCAAAAATATATTTCCGGCGGCGGCAAGCGGCCGACGTTATCGGTGCTGGGTGGCATTCGCTGGAAGGAAGCCAAACAACATGTCAAAGAACAAGCCCAAAAAGCAGCCAAAGAAATTTTAAAATTGGAAGCGTTGCGCCAAGCTACCCCTGCTCCCACGATTGTGGGAGACACGCGCCTTGAGCAAGAGTTTGCCGATTCCTTCCCCTATACGCTAACAGCCGGACAAGAACAGGCCATTTTGGACACGTTACACGACTTGGATCTTCCAAAACCTATGGACCGCGTACTAGTGGGTGACGTGGGCTTTGGTAAAACCGAAGTGGCCATGCGCGCTGCCTTAAAAGTGGCCGTTTCCGGCAAGCAGGTAATGGTGCTTGTTCCCACTACGATTTTAGCCGATCAGCATTATAAAACGTTTACCAAACGCATGGCGGGTTTTCCGCTTACTATCCGTATGCTATGCCGGTTTCAAACCGCTAGGGAACAAAAGGCCATTATAGAAGAACTTAAAAATGGGTTGTGTGATATTATCATAGGTACACACCGCTTGCTTAGTAAAGATATTGCGTTTAAAGAATTGGGGCTTGTGATTATTGACGAAGAACACCGCTTTGGCGTCAAACAAAAAGAAAAAATCCGTGCCATTAGCGCCGGAGTGCATTGTTTGATGTTAAGCGCTACGCCCATTCCGCGTACGCTCAATCAATCGTTGGCATCCCTACGCGATATTTCGTTAATTGATACCCCGCCGCGCGGACGTACGCCAATTAAAACCGTCGTAACCGCCTGGAATGATGAACTGGCGGCCGCGGCAATTAACCAGGAGCTAGCCCGCAACGGACAAGTATATTACGTTTATAACAGCGTGCGCGATATGAAAGAGCGGCTAGATTTTTTGCGCAAGCTTGTGCCGCAAGCCCGTATTTGTATGGCACACGGGCAAATGAATGAAAAAGAACTGGAACAAACGCTGTGGGATTTTAATCAAGGCAAATATGATGTGTTGCTGGCTTCCACCATTATTGAGTCCGGCATTGACATTACCAATGCTAATACCTTAATTGTGGAAGATGCACAAAATTTTGGCCTCGCGCAACTCTACCAACTACGGGGGCGTATTGGGCGCGGAGACAGTAAAGCCTACTGTTATTTATTCCACCCGGATTGGCTTTTTAAAACGCGCGCGGAAGATGACACCACGTATACCCAGTTGGCTGCTGTACGCTGGAAACCACGCTTGGAAAAAGACCCGTCTGCCGAGGCCAAAGAGCGCCTGGCCGCCCTGATGGAATTTGGAGAACTAGGCAGTGGTTTTCGCTTGGCGCTGCGCGATATGGAGATACGCGGGGCGGGAGAATTACTGGGACTTAAACAACACGGATACGTCAATGAGGTGGGCCTTACCTTATATTGTGATTTAGTGGCTGCCGAGGTTAAAAAACTAAAAGGTCAAGCTCCCCAGAGGACCTTGCAAGCTAAAGTAAATTTACCCCTAGCGGCTTATATTCCGCCGGATTATTTGCCCGATGAGGCCGAACGCTTAAAAGTATATAAGCAACTGATGGGAGCCGACCGTGCACAAACGGCAGTTATTTTGACTAAACTTGCCGAGCAATGCGGCCCGGCACCGGAAGAAATACATCATTTAGTAGACGTAATTGCACTCTCTAACCAGGCGGGAGCATTAGGGATGTATGCCATTGATTGGATGGAGCCCTCGCTTGAATTTCAGTTTACCAAGCACGTGGAACTTCCTGTAAATTTGCCCGAAAAACTGCTGGCTGCATACGGCCCGGAAAATGTGCAATTTTTAAGTAACAAAAACGGATATGGATTACGTTTGATTTGTCCTCCAAAAACAGACCCATTAGATTTTGCACAACAGGTACTGGCTTTTTTAACGCAATTGCTAGCCCCTCAAAAATGATATAGTATTAAGTATGAAACGTTTAAGTTGGATGTTACTGCTATTATCCATGCTGCTGGGCGCCTGCCACCGGCAGGAAGAAACTACCGCAAACCAAGCCGAGGCACGCATTGGATCGGTGGAAATTACAGAAGATGATATCAAGCAAGCAGAGGATCTACTGGATCTGCAAGACCGAAAGTTTGCCCAAACCTCCTTTGGACATCATAATTTATTACAAATTTTAACGCGGGAAAAACTCATTTTACAAGACGCTAAAGCCACTGGATTTGAACAAGATAGTGACTACCAAAAAGCGCTCAACCAAAAACGCGCCGAATTAGACGCCATTTATAACCGTTTTGCGCAAGAGGCTCTGCTACGTACGTGGTATGAAAAAAATGGCAAACAATTAGAACCGTCCGAAAAGGAAATAAAAGCGTATTATGAACAATATCCTTACGAAATGACAATCAAACAGATTATCATTGAAAATGCACAAACAGCTGACCAGGTACTGCGCACGTTAAAATCTTCCCCAAGGCGGTGGAAAGAAATGTCCCGCCAGCATAATATAGCCCCGGAACCATTACAAAATTTAACCTTTATGCCCGGCGAATATTTAGAAAGTTTAGAAGTAATTGCCGCCAACTCTCCTTCTGGCAAAGCACAGGGATTCTTTAAAACCCCGCAAGGATTTCATATAATAATGAAAACAAATGAAAAAAAACTTAGCTTTGAGCAAGCTGAGCCACGTATTAGGCAAATTCTTATGAATCAGCACCTAGACGAACTGCTTGATACGTTAAAAACACAATACGAGGTTATTATTTATGATAAAAATGAATAAAGTAGTAGCTACCTTGGCTGTAGTGGCCCTAGGGGTAAGCGCACAAGCCAAAGTAATGGAATCTTCCGTTGCTACGGTAAATGGAAAACCTATTTTGGCTTCGGAATATGATTCTTATTTGCAAAGCGTGGTAGAACAGTATGAAGTATCTGCTCCGCAGGTGCTAGCCCGCCCATACGCCAAAGACGTGCTGGGTAAAGAAGTATTAAAAGATTTAATTTCCAAAGAATTAGTATTTCAAGCAGCCGAAGAAGCGAAAATTACCGTCAAGGATTCCGAATTAGACGAGGGGCTTAATGAAATTAAATCTCGCTTTATTGTAGATGAAAAAACAGGCAAAGAGGACCCCAAAGGAGCTGAAAAACGCTTCACGGAAGCCCTTAAAAAACAAGGCATGAGCTTAAAATCATATAAAGCCAAACTTTCTAAAGAAATTGCTTCCCGTAAATTGTTAGAACAAGAATTGCAAAAAACGGTAACCCCTGTGGAAGAAGCTGACGCCAAGTCGCTCTATGATGAAGTGCAAGTCGTCCTTAAAAATAACACCAAAAAAATTAAAGAAATGGAAAAGAAAGACCCACAACATTTGCAAGAAGTACAGGCCATTGCGGCTAAATTAAAACAGCTTTCTGCCGAGCAGGTGCGCATTGGGCATATCTATTTGGCAACTACCAAAGATATGAGCACCGCTGACGTAGCAAAAAAGGCAGAACTAGCCAAAAAAATTAAAAAAGAAATTGATGGCGGCATGGATTTTTCTACCGCGGTTAAAAACTACACCGAAGATCAACAAGCCATGGCTACCGGCGGAGATATGATTTTAATTAAAGGCGTAGCCCCTAAAGAAATTGACGCGAAAGCCTTTACCCTAGCCGTTGGAAAAGTAAGCGAACCTATTAAAACCGATGTGGGATATCACATTATTAAAGTAAAAGAAAAACGCGCCGAACGCACTATTTCTTACGACGAAATTAAAAATGATTTGGGCCAATATTTAGCCCAAACCCGCGTGTTGGAAGCGCAAGCAAAATTTTTGGCAGGCTTAGCTGACAAAGCTGATATCAAAGTAACTAAAGAATTTGAAATTGACAAGGCTATTGCCGAGGAACAAGCCAAACAAGCTGCCGCAAAGGAAGCGGCCAAAGAAACAGATAAGAAATAAAATTTGTACAAAAGCGCCCCCTTATATCTTGCATAAAAACCTTGCGGGATGACGAAGGGGGCGCCCTATCTCTATGCACAAGAAACCTATTTTAATTACGGCCGGAGACCCCCTGGGCATTGGACCGGAAATTACGGTAAAAGCACTGCGCGACCCGCGTGTGCAGCGTGCGTGTGAGCCCATTGTAATTGGGGAGCCGCGCTCCCTTAAAAAAGCAGGATTTACCGATCGTTTGGCACGGCTACTGCCGCTGGATATGCCCGCCGTTTTAACGGGGAAACCACGCCCTACGGCCCTGGGTGGGCGGGTTAGTTTTCAGGCGGTAGAGACAGGGATTAAACTGGCCCTTCAAACAGGAGCCCCACTGGTAACCGCGCCCATTAATAAACAAAGTTGGCATTTGGCCGGCGTGCCGTTTACCGGGCATACGGAACTGCTCCGGGCGCGCACGGGAGCAGATGGGCTTATGATGTTTTGCGCGGGAGCAGTACGCTGCGCGCTGGTAACGGAACATTTTGCCGTGGCGGATTTGCCTAAATTACTTACCAAAAACCGCGTGCAAAAATCGGCCCTGCATTTTATAAAAGCGTTGCAAGAGATGGGCATTCAAAAACCGCGCCTTGCATTGTGTGCGCTTAATCCGCACGCCAGCGATAACGGACAATTTGGCACGGAAGAAAACCACGTGTTATTCCCCGTAGTGCGTAGTTTGCAAAAACAAGGTTTTAATGTAACAGGGCCACTGCCTACCGATGCGGCGTGGCTAGCGCATTTGCACGGACAATATGACGGCATTTTATGTATGTATCACGACCAGGCTTTACTGGGGCTTAAATTAGCCGCGCGCGAACCCGCCGTACATATCACGGCCGGGCTACCGTTTTTGCGCGTTTCCCCCACCCACGGCACGGCCTTTGATATTGCCGGGAAAAATAAGGCCGACGCCCGTGGAATGGCGGCGGCTGTACTACGGACAACTGTACCTTAAACTGATATCCTCCCGCTTAAATACTCCATACACTATACGCGCTATTACTGGTATAAATAAACCGTTTCATGATATCGACGGTGATTTTTACCCATTATATTTTGACAAAAAATGCCATTTTCACAGTTTGTGCCGCAAGCTCTGTTATAACGATCTTCCGTACAGAAAAATTTATGGTTTAAGGCCGAATCGATCTTGTCATCCAGCATGTAGGCAAACCCGGTACATTTGTATTTCCCAGTGGTAAAGAAAGCGGCAATTCTATAACGCTGCCCTATACCTCCATCGTAAAGGGTGAGCTCAAAATCATCGCCTTGAGCAATAGAACTTCTTACCCAAGCGCCTGCACATTGTGCGGGAGTACCATAATAGTCATTAGAAATAGGGAAAGGAAGATCAATGTCTAAATCTGTAAGCTTAGTGGGATAACTTCCGTGTTGCAAATAATATAATTCTCCGGCCTTTGCTACTGTTTCCAACAACATTTGTAACTGAACTGCCCGTGATTTAACAACGGCTTTTTGGTATTGAGACAACGCTACCGCGGCTAAAATGCCGATAATGAGAACAACCACTAATAGCTCAATAAGGGTGAACCGCCATGCCGTTTATGTAGGTCAGGCACTGCCTGACAGAAGAGTTGTCCCTTCCGTTTGTACAATAAGGAAATATGCCCCTTGGCCGGGACATTGTCAGGCAGTGCCCAACCTACCCGTATGTTTCTATTGACTTGTTGCGTTTTTCCCCGCCGGGTGTTTGGTTGTGCCATTTTATTTCTCCTGGTTAGGTTAAGTTGATTTATCCGCTTGAAAAAGGCATACAAAAACGGCCATGAATGCCGAGCCTAACCAGGAGTTCCCGCCATAAATAGCCGTAATACCACACAAAAATATGCGATACATTGGGCAGAGCACACGCCGGGAGCAACCCGTTGTATTTTCTGCCTGGATCTACAGCTAGTTTTGGACCTGGTTAGCCTTATTTGCATAAGCGCTATCCTATTCCTCATAGGATTCCAAAAACAGATAAATTTTAATACTACCCGTTCATTATACCAATTTCGGGCTGTTTCACCATAATTTTCCCACGCACCCGGAAACAGAAATTTTGCTACAATGTGAGTATGGCAAACATCTTATATTTTGAGACGTTGGACTCTACCCAAACGTACCTCAAAAATAACTTTGAAAAGCTAGATGATAAAACCGTTGTAGTCACTGAAGAACAAACGGCCGGACGGGGCCGCTTTGACCGACATTGGATTAGCCAGCCGGGCGGGTTGTATTTTTCTATTTTATTAAAGCCTACCCAAACTGATTTTTTAGCTAATCTTACACAATTAATGGCACTTTCCGTTTGCCAAGCTGCCGAAAAATACGCCCTACAACCCAATTTAAAATGGCCTAATGACGTACAAGTAAATGGCAAAAAAATTTGCGGTATTTTAAGTGAGGCTATCGCCCAAAACGGGCATATTGCCTGTGTGGTGCTGGGGGCAGGAATTAACGTGGCCCAAAAGGATTTATCCCACGTGGGGCAACCGGCTGTTTCCTTGCGCGAACTGGGTGTAGCGGTAGACAAAAACCAATTTTTACAAGATGTACTAGATTTATTTTTTCAAAGTTACCCGGCCGTACTAGCTGAGGGGTTTGCCGTCATTCGGCCGGCGTATATAGAGCGATTTCCGTTTTTGGGGAAACAAATTGCTGTGCGAAATGGATCTTCGGCCGTAACCGGTATGGCGCATGATTTATCCCCGCGCGGCACGCTACTACTTAAAACCAGTAGCGGCACACAGGAAATTTTGATAGGAGACTTACTAGTATGAGTGAAAGTTTATTAGCACAAGCCTTTAACATTACGTTAATTGGTATGTCCGTGGTGTTTGTGTTTTTAGTAATTCTAGTAGCCCTGATGTGGCTACTGGGAAAAACGGTACAAGCGATGGAAAAATATTTCCCGCAGACAGTACCTGTCGTGCAAGATCATGCACTCATTGCCGTAGCCATTGCGGCCGCTAAACGATTTCAAGGTAAATAGGAGAATATATGAAAAAAATTAACTTTATGCTTACGGCGTTTCGCGACGGGTTTCAATCCGTCTACGGGGCGCGCGTGTTAACCAAAGATTTTATGCCCGCCGTAGAGGCTGCCCGCCACGCCGGCATTACCCACATGGAATTTGGCGGTGGGGCACGCTTTCAAGCCCTTTATTTCTACTGCAATGAAAACGCGTTTGACATGATGGATACGTTTCGCAAAACGGCCGGCCCGGACGCCAACCTGCAAACTTTGGCCCGCGGTGTAAATGTGGTGGGGCTAGACAGCCAGTCCTCTGACGTGATTAAAGCGCATGCCGAACTATTTAAAAAACACGGTACTACCACTATCCGCAACTTTGACGCGCTTAACGACGTAAATAACCTGATTTACTCCGGCCAGTGCATTCACGACGCCGGGCTTAAACACGAAGTGTGCGTCACTATGATGTCTTTAGCCCCAGGGTGGGATACAACGGGTACGATTCACAACGAGATTTTTTATGAAAAAATCTTGCGCCAAATTTTGGACTCCGGCGTGCCGTTTGACTCGGTCTGCTTCAAAGATGCCTCCGGCACTTCTACGCCGCATACCGTCGGCAAAACAATGGCAATGGCACGCAAATTGTTACCCAAAGGCACTAAAATTGTATTCCACACGCACGAAACGGCCGGCAACGCCATTGCCTGCTGTTTAGCCGCGATTGAAAACGGTGCGAATTCTTTGGATCTTTCCATGCAACCCGTTTCCGGCGGCACTTGTCAGCCTGATATTTTGACCATGTGGCATGCCTTGCGTGGTACGGAATATACCTTAGACATTGACCCGCATAAAATCCAAGAAGCAGAAAACGTATTTAAAGATTGCATGGCAAAATACTTCTTACCACCCGAGGCCACTTCCGTTAACCCGATTATTCCCTTCTCCCCGTTGCCTGGCGGCGCACTAACCGCTAACACGCAAATGATGCGTGACAACGGCACCTTTGACAAATTCCCCGAAGTGGTAAAAGCCATGGGAGAATGTGTGAAACTGGGTGGATTTGGAACCTCTGTAACGCCGGTCTCCCAATTTTATTTCCAACAGGCTTATTCCAATGTGATGGCGGGGCCGTGGAAGAAAATTACCCCCGGTTATGGGAAAATGGTGCTGGGATATTTTGGCAAAACCCCCGTGGAGCCGGACCCGAAAGTCGTCAAAATTGCCAGTGAACAACTAGGCTTAGAACCGACGAAGAAAACGGTTTTGGAACTTAATGACGCTGACCCTAAAAAGGGCCTTAACGTAGCCGAAGCCAAACTAAAAGAGGCCGGGTTGCCTATTACCGATGAAAATAAATTCATCGTGGCTACCTGCGCGGACAAAGGGATTTTATTCCTAAAAGGAGAAGCCAAAGTAAACGGGATCCGCTGGGCGGCTGATGCCAAAAAAGCGGCAGGCGCCGATAATGGGGCGGTGAAAGTAACCGTCAACGGGCAAGCCTACGAAGTTATTTTTGACGGTGATAATGCGGCTACCGTAAACGGAAAACGCTACGATATTTCCACCGCAGCTAGCAACGCCAAAGCACCCACGGCGCAAGCGGCAGCCTCCGGCAACGGAGCTACGGTTAAAGCACCCGTGCCCGGCGCGGTACTACGCTTTAGCGTAAAAGACGGCGAGCGCGTAGCCGAAGGGCAGGAAATTATCGTCCTAGAAGCCATGAAAATGGAAACCCCGGTTTCCGCTCCGGCCGCGGGCGTTATCCACTTTTCCGTCAAACAAGGCGACCAAGTACAAACCGGACACACCTTGGCGGAAATTAAATAGGGGGCCCTATGGACTTTGCACAAGCATTGATTAAAATTTGGCAAACCACCGGGCTTTACACCCTGGTGTGGCAGCAAGCCGTGATGATTGCGGTGTGTTGCTTTTTGTTGTGGCTAGGCATTAAAAAACAGTTTGAACCCTTACTGTTAGTGCCGATTGCCTTTGGCGGGATTTTGGCCAATATCCCCATGCCGCCCGGTGAGATGATTGCCGAGGCCAATGGGTTTTTGGGCATTATTTTTAACGCCGGGATTAACACGGGGTTGTTCCCATTGTTTATCTTTATGGCTGTAGGCGCGATGACGGACTTTGGGCCGCTGATTGCCAACCCCAAAATGGCTCTGTTGGGCGGGGCGGCGCAGTTTGGTATTTTTGCTACCTTGATTGGGGCCATTGCGCTATCCTACATCACGTTTGGGGATGCGCACCCGTTTGCTTTTGGCTTAAAAGAGGCGGCCTCTATCGGTATTATCGGAGGGGCGGATGGGCCGACGTCTATTTATTTGACTTCGCGCCTGGCGCCGGATTTGCTGGGTGCAATTGCTGTGGCGGCGTATTCGTACATGGCTTTGGTGCCGATCATTCAGCCGCCGATTATGAAATTGCTAACCACGGACGAAGAACGTAAAATCCGCATGACGCAGTTGCGCCCGGTTTCTAAACGGGAAAAAATCTTGTTCCCGCTAGTCATCTTAATTTTGTGCGCGTTGTTGCTGCCGTCTGCGGCGCCGCTCATCGGCTGCTTAACGTTTGGGAATTTAGTGAAAGAATCCGGCGTGGCGGAACGCCTCAGCAAAACCTTGCAAAACGAGTTTTGCAACATTGTAACTATTTTGTTAGGTCTATCCGTAGGGTCTAAACTGCAATATGACCACTTTTTGACCACCGAAACCTTAGGGATTTTGGTACTGGGGATTATTGCGTTCTCCGTAGCTACGGCGTCGGGCGTGCTGCTAGCGAAACTGATGAACCTGTTTTCTAAAGAGAAAATTAACCCGCTTATTGGTTCGGCCGGGGTTTCGGCTGTGCCGATGGCGGCGCGTGTATCCAACAAAGTGGGCCTGGAATATGATAAGCAAAACTATCTACTCATGCACGCTATGGGCCCCAACGTGGCAGGCGTTATTGGCAGCGCAGTAGCGGCTGGGGTACTACTGGCTATTTTGGGAAAGTAAATTGGGATACTATTTGCAAACGGGCCGCTATATGCGGCCCATTTTTAATACCGGTGATGTGAATTTACCAGTGAATATAAGAAGGGCAATTCCCACAGCTTCTTCTCCATCCCGTTTGATCTCTAGTTAATGATATATTATAATTAACTAAATCTCCTCGTAAGAAGTCTTCAAGAATATCTGGAGTAATCTTAGCCGCGTCTATGTAACATGCTTCATTTGATCCATCACACCAAGCCCCATACGCAAAAGTGTCCTTTACACAGAACATGCCGGTATTGCTATCCCGGCAAGACATTCCATTTGTTACGTCTACATCTAAAGACACATTTTTAGTATCCACTTCTGATTCCCCCAAAAAATTAACCGTTGTGTCAGCTTGAGGAAACCCGTTTTCAAGCACATATACCTCTACTGCTTTTTGTAAGGTGCTTAGAATGCTCATGGCTTCTGCCGCGCGGCTCTTTTCCACTGCTTTTTGGTATTGAGGCAACGCTACCGCCGCCAATATGCCAATAATGAGGACGACGACTAAGAGTTCAATTAACGTGAACCCATAGGCCCGCTCTCCCCCCTGCGCAGGGAATAGCGCCGTTAGGAGGGTATCTTTATTAGTTTGATAACCCCCTTTTTGTCGGCAAGCCGACGTTTTCCCCACAAGGGGGACAAATAACAACTCTTTTTTTCTCATTGCATTTCTCCTGTTATATGAACTAAACAATTTTCCTGTTCCTGGTATACACGTAAAAACGGCTCTTGATACTGGATCCATGATCTTACCCAATAACAATAGCCGTAATCTACCGCATAAAGCGACAAACGTTAAGCGCAACACACCAAAGGATCAGTTTGGTTATATTGCACCCATGACGACTATTTTTGGCGATCATGGATTGGCCTTACAGACCAAAACCCGTATTCCACATACGGTTCCAAAAACAGATAAAAATTGTACCTATAGTGTAATAAAGTTCCCGTACAAAAACAACACCTGTTGCCCTTTGGATAAACAGGTTTGCATACGCTAAAAACCCCGCCAAGTGGCGGGGTTTTTTGATGCTTTAAATTTTAACGCCACACTTTGGGCATAACTTGGAAAGGGTACAAACCGCGCAATTGGGTTTGCGCGCGGGGCATACGCTACGGCCATGTAAAATAAGGGCAATCGCTATCCAGCCCCAGTACGGGTAGGGGATGATTTTTGTGAGGTCTTTTTCTATTTTAACGGGGTCTGTGTTTTGGGTAAGACCCAGGCGAAAAGCTAAGCGTTTGACGTGCGTGTCCACCACAATGCCGGCGGGCTTTTTGAAATAATCGCCCAGCATCACGTTAGCAGTTTTGCGCGCTACACCGCGCAAGGTAAGTAAATCTTCCATGGTTTGTGGCACTTCGCCACCGTACACGTTGCAAATTCGTTTAGACATTTCTATTAGAGAGAGTGCTTTACTGTGGTAAAAACCGGCGGAGTGGATGATTTTTTCTACGTCTGTTAATTTTGCTTTGGCTAAATCCTGCACGGTGGGATATTTTTTAAAAAGGTGCGGCGTAATGGTATTGACGCGCGCATCCGTGCATTGGGCCGATAAAATAACCGCACACAGTAGCTCCCACGCGCTGTTGTGATGCAACGGAATAATGTGCTTGGGATAAAGTTTTTTGAGTGCTTTTAGTAGCGCTAGAACGTCCTTTTTAGCGGGCATCAGTGCCCCCTAATTTACTCCACATATACGCACTTAATAGACAGGCCAAATTTACTAAAATAATGGTAGCACCGGACGGAATATCACACACAAAAGAAATATACACGCCTACCCATACGCTGGCTACACCAAACAGTGCCGACAGCCACAGCACTTGCTTAAACGTGCGCGAAATTAACAGGGCCGATACCGGCGGAATAATTAAAAGGGCCGAAATTAAGAAAATTCCCACCACTTTAAAAGCCAGGACCACCGCTACCGAGGTAATCATCACTAGTACCGTATTGACGGTTTCTACCGGTACTCCGCGCGTGTGGGCAAAAGGCTCATCAAAACACGCCGACACTACATAGCGATAATAACCCATGAGCCCGGCAAGTACCGTTAGCAGTAAGAGGGCGCAAAGAACTGTTTCACTGGTGGAAACCGTTAAAATGCTGCCAAACAAATAGCCCAATAAATCGGTATTAAACCCACCGGCTAGGGCGGTTAATAAAAGCCCCACCGATAACCCGGCCGCACTAACAATGCCGATGGCGGCGTCCCCATAAATTTTAAATTTTTGCGTAAGCTTCATTATCCCGGCACTGGCGGCCATGACAATCGGCACGGACATATATACGGGCGAGGTGGAGGTTAAAAGTGCTACGGCAACCCCCGTTAAACAAACGTGGCTCATACCGTCGCCAATTAACGACAAACGCTTGAGTACCAAAAATACGCCCAGTAGCGCACACGCGGCCGCTACAAACGTGCCGGCAATCAGCCCGCGCTGCACAAAACCATAACTTAAAAACTCAAGCATGGGGCTCCTCCGCGTGCGCGTGGTGGGCACATTCTTCGCAATCTTCGCCAAGCGGACAGTGGCCGTGGTGGTTGTGCAAGTGGTCAATGGTGTGTTGGGCAAACGGACCTAGCTGCTTGGCAACGGCCTCGCTGTGGCAAAATTCGCGCTTGGTACCAAAGAAAATGACCGTTTTATCTACGTACATAAATTTGGAAATGTGTTTGCCGACTTCGCCCGTGTCGTGCGTGATGAGTAAAATAGTCACGCCGTGCTTTTTGTTAAGATCGCCCAAAAGGTCAAAAAACATTTCGCGGCTTTGCGCGTCTAAAGCGGTGGAAGGCTCATCCAAAATTAAAATTTCGGGCTTACTCACTAGCGCGCGCGCTAGCAAGACACGCTGCTGTTGGCCTATGGATAAATCGTGAAAAATGGTACCAGCATATTCGCGCGTGCGGGTTTTTTGCATGGCGTCGTGCACTTGTTTTAACTCCCCTACCTCCACGCGGCTACCGCGGCCTTTAAGGCCCATGAGCACTACTTCTTCGGCAGAAATGGGAAAGCGACTTTGCGCCACCGGGCTTTTTTGCGCTAGGTAGCCAATTTTGTGCCAGGCGGTAAATTTTCCGAGCGGCGTGTTAAAAAGTTGGATTTCGCCCGCACCTTTTTCTAGCCCTAAGAGTAATTTTAAAAGCGTTGTTTTGCCGCCGCCATTGGGGCCAATAATGCCTACATAATCGCCGGCTTGTACGTCAAAACTGACGCGTTCCAGCACCGGCACACGCGCGTAGGCAAAGCGTAAATTTTCGGCCTTGATTACACTGGGCATTGTAACCCCCGAGACAAACTTTCTAAATTGCGGCGCATGAGTGCGGTGTAGGTAACGGCATTATTAAAATCTTGCTTGGAAATATGCTCAATGGGGTAAAGCGGTAATACGTGCGCACCCGTTTCCGCCGCGACGGTTTTGGCTAGGCGTGGGGAAAGGGTATCTTCGGTAAAAATGGTGGAAATGTGTTTGTCTTTAATTTCCTGCGTGAGCGCAGCTAACTTTTTAACCGAGTGTTCCCCCTCGTGACTGGTGCCGGAAAGGGCGGTTAATTTAAGTCCATAGGTTTGTGCAAGCGGCGCAAAAGCCAGATGCCCCACGTGCACTACTTCGCGGTTTTGACAGTTGGCTAGTTGGGTTTTATAATCATGCGATAAGGTGGCTAATTCGGCTTCCAACTGGGCTAAATTGGTTTGGTATAAATCGGTTTGCGCCGGATTTATTTGCACAAGCACTTGGGCGATTTGCTGCGCGAGTTGTTGGGTATTTTCTATATTCATCCACACATGCGGGTCTTGGACAGCATCAAACGGACGGGCCAACTCTATGACGGGGGTTTGCGCGTTCACGGAAGCGGATAACTCCGCCGCCCAGGGCTCTAGTGCTTGGGACATATAAATAAAAGCGCTCGCGTGTTTTAAACTAACTAGCACCCCCGGCGTGGGTTCAAATGCGTGCGGTTCGGCCCCTGGCGGAAGCAGCATAATTACATTGACCGTATTCCCCGCTAGTTGTTTAGTAAGCGTGTAGGGCACATAGCCGGAAACGACCACTACCGGATTGTCGTTATCCGCTACCGGATTACGCACCGTGGAAGAAATAGACGCCCACCAAATAGCGGCGGCCGCCAGCAAAAATAAAATAGATAAAAAATGCTTACGCATGGGTATATTATAGCAATTTGAGAAATAGCAACGATAAAGTTAAAGATATTTCAGGGTCTTCCACGCTGACCGTTTAGACGTACCCACCAGGCAGACCACAAGCGTTGAAGATCCCGAAGCAAGTTCGGGAATAATTTTTATGCTATAATGAAAATACAATTTGATCTGTTTTTGGAACCGTATGCAGAATACGGAGAATGTTTAGCAACTAAACATCTAGTCAACGCTAAAAACAACCGCATAAGGTACAAAGAGTGGGCCTTATAACCCCGCTTTTTTGTACTCAACGTTTATCACTTTTGTGATAGATTACGGCTGTTTGTTAAGTTCTGTTGACTAGACGCGACAATAACAGCCGTTTTTGTGCGCTCCTAAACAGCCAAATTGAAATTAAATGTAAGGAGTGTATTATGCAAAAAGAAAATGTAGTTGTTACTTGTCCCCCTTGTAGGAAACAGCCTTTAGCCCCGGAAAGCTTTAATCCGAGGATCGCGGCAGCGACAAAAAGGGAGTTTTTAAATAAGGAGCCCTCTTTGACAACCCCACATCTCCCCTACGGGACACTTCCCCCACAGGTGGGGAAGTTAACGGCGCGCGGGTTTACGCTGATTGAGCTTTTAGTCGTTGTCCTTATTATTGGCATACTAGCGGCGGTGGCCCTGCCACAATATCAACGGATATCCGATAAAGCTAGGTGGAAATCATGGGATACCATGATGAAGTCATATATCAAAGCACAAACTGTATATAAGTTAGAAAACGGACAATATGCAACTGATAAGTCACAATTAACTCTTTCCATGCCCTCAAAAGCTGTAATCTTAACGAACCAGGATTTGAGTTATTATGAACCTGTTGGAGCGGGTGTATTCCAGTACTATATAAGCTGGCCTACAAAAACTAAACCTCTTGAAATATATTGTAGAGCATATGCAGGCCACAAGCAATTTGAAAAGTGGAAAAAATTCTGCCAACATGTTAGCGATACAACCGCTCCATCGACACAAGCAACCTCTCAATATTCTTGGGAATGGTACTTGATAGAAAAATTGTAAAATAGGTTTATGAGTTACTTTTTAGCTTTTTGTTTGGCCCTGTGTTGGGGCACGGCGTTTTTGGCGTCTAAAAATATTGTGGATGTATTGCCGCCTTACTGGGGCGCGTTTTTGCGCGTACTGGCAGGGCTTGTGTTTTTTGCTATTTTGTTTGCCGCGCAACGGGCCCCTATAAAATGCCCCGCCCGCCAAATTTGGCGGCCGTGGACAATTAGCCTGATGCTGATTTTACTGCCATTTGCAGCTCTTTCGTGGGGGATTCAACATACGGTACCCACGATTGCCGGGATCTTTAACGGGACCGTGCCGATATGGAGCTTTATTGCCGGAGCTATTTTGCTAAAAGGAGTGGACCGCTTTACCTGGCGGCGCGCAGCCGGGGTGATAATTGGACTAGCGGGCCTCTTAGTCATTATGCGCCCGCAGTGGCAAGCCGCTCTTACGGCCCCCGCCGGACAAATGGCGTTGTGGGGATACTTAGCACTGCTATTTATGGCCCTTTGCTATGGGGTAGGCAACGTGATTACCAAAAAAATTATGGTGGATAACACCGAGCTTAACTGGCAAGCCAACACGTTTCATCAATACATGTTTGCCGCCGTGGTACTAGGAGTGATTTCTTTCCTAGCCGAGCCCACCCCGGCACTAGCGGCATTTAACACAAAACTAGTGCTTTCTATCATTAGCGCGGGGGTATTTTCCTCAGCAGTGGCATTTTTGTTGATGATTGCACTGATGAAACGCTGGGGCGCCACGCGCATGGCATCTGTGACGTACTTTTCCCCGATTATTGCCATGGGGACGGACATTTTATTTCGCGGGCGGACACCACACCTGCCGGAACTTGTCGGCATGGTGCTTATTTTTGTAAGTTTGTGGCTGATTCAAAAACCGCTAAACAACTAACTAATTTTCCCCCTTGTACAGCGGCGCAAATATGCTACAATGTATTTGGTGAAGTTTGCGTTTATTTTTAACAATACAAATTAAATAAGGGGGAAAGGGTTATGGCACAAAATTTATCGTCGTCTTCTCTTGTAAAACCGCTCGTGCGTGATATGCACGCCGAGGCTGATATCCCGTCCGGCTACGGCAAGACGGAAAGCTATTTATTACCGAAAGATCCGGCTTGGATGTTTCTGTTTTGGGAAATTACCCAAGGCACGCTGGACTTTATCAAAAGCCAATACAGCGAAGCTGTACTAAAAGCAGCCCGCACCATTATCCGTCTGCACGACGTAACCGGCGTAACCCTTTTTAATGGCACTAACTCCGTAAAATACTACGATATGCCTGTACTATTTGAAGCGCGCAGCTGGTACATTAACGCGCCTGAAGCCGGACGCGCCTATATTGCGGACCTGGGTTATTTGACGGACGACGGTCAATTTATTTTAGTGACCCGCAGTAACATGACCACCATCCCGCCGGGAACAATTTCCAATATCATTGACGATAAATGGATGATTGTAGAAGGAGATTTCCAAAAACTCTTGAAACTTTCCGGGGCGGACTACATCGGCCTGGGAGCTAGTGAGCTCATGCAGGTAGTGGGCCAACGCTGGAAACTGACCGAACTAACGACGTCCGGTGCACCGCAAAGCTCGTGGTCTTCGTTTGCGTTACATTTGGATAAGGTGGAAGATGAGGATATTTGGCTCAATGCAGACTGCGAAATTGTTATCTATGGGTCCGCCTCTAAAAATGCCATTGTATCTATTAACGGCAAAGATATTGAACTCAAAGACGGAAAATTTACCATACATAAACATCTTTCTGCTGGGGATATTGTAGACTTACCCATCCACGCGCGCAACGCTAAAGGCGATAAAACGCGCCACGTACACATCAAAGCGCTACGCGAACAGGGGAAATAATATGGGACAAGAAAAGGGTTATTTGGCGCTGGTTCTCCACGCACATTTGCCATTTATTAAACACCCGGAATATCCGGACTTTTTAGAAGAAGATTGGTTCTATGAAGCCATGGTGGAAACATACATTCCCCTCCTTAGCGTGTTTGAAAAACTAACCGAAGAAGGATGTGACTTCCGTTTAACCATGTCTTTAACTCCCCCCTTGTGCAATATGATGGAAGACCCGCTTTTAATTGAGCGCTTCCGTCATTATTTGAATCAGCGAGTGGAGCTTTCCGCCAAGGAAATTGAACGCACACGTAACACCGAATTTGAAGGCGTGGCGCGGATGTATTATGATAAATTCCGCCGTTACCAAGATTTGTTTGAAAACCGTTACCACGGACATGTATTGCAAGGGTTCAAAAAATTTCAAGACATGGGTAAGTTGGAAATTATTACCTGCTGTGCCACACATGGCTATTTGCCACTGATGGTACATAAAGAAAGTGTCAACGCCCAAATTAAAATTGCCGCACACGATTACCGCAGCCGCTTTGGTAAAAACCCGCGCGGCATTTGGCTAGCCGAATGTGCCTATAATCCCGGGGATGACAAATTTTTGCGCGAAGAAGGCATCCGTTTCTTCTTTACCGAATCGCACGGTATTTTGCACGGCACGCCGCGCCCCAAATACGGTGTGTATGCCCCTGTGTATTGCCCGGAAACGGGTGTGGCCGCGTTTGCGCGCGATATGGAATCGGCCCAGCAAGTATGGAGTGCCGAGTCCGGCTATCCCGGGGATCACCGCTACCGCGAATTTTACCGCGACCTAGGGTATGATTGCGACTACGATTATATTAAACCCTACCTTCATTCTGACGGAGTGCGCCGCAACATTGGGATGAAATATCATAAAATTACCGGCAAGGTGGCCCTTAATCAAAAGCAAGCCTACAACCCGTGGGAAGCACGCGATGTGGCCGCCCAACACGCCGGGAACTTTATGTTTAACCGCCAACAACAAATTAAATATTTAAGCACCCTTATTGACCGAAAACCGCTCGTGGTATCCATGTATGACGCCGAGCTCTACGGACACTGGTGGTATGAAGGAATTGATTTTTTGGAATTTTTATTCAAAAAAATCTATTACGACCAGGACGAAATTAAGCTCATTACCCCCATGGAATATTTGCAAATGTACCCGGAAAACCAAGTGGTGCAGCCGTCTATGTCCAGCTGGGGAGACAAGGGCTACCACGACGTGTGGCTTAATAGCGGTAACGACTGGATTTACCGCCATTTGATTAAATCGGCCGAGCGTATGATGGACCTAGCTAACCGATTTCCGCAGGCGCAGGGCCTATTACGCCGGGCACTTAATCAACTGGCACGCGAACTGGTGCTGATGCAATCGTCCGACTGGGCGTTTTTGATGACGACCGGGACGGCGAAAGAATACTCCACCAAACGCACCAAGGACCACATCAAACGGTTTAATGAACTGTATGAGCAAATCATAGGCAACCGCATAGATGAAGGCTACGTGTATAACCTGGAAATGCGCGATTCTATTTTCCAACAAATGGACTACCGCGTTTACAGCAGTGCCGAAAAAGAGAAGGTGCTGGCGAAGTATTAAGGATTATCTGATAGCCCCGACTTTATAAAGTCGGGGATTTTAATTAACACGCTGCACCTGGACAGTCGCATCCGTCACATTCACTTTCTTCCACAGCTAGTACATATCCTGCACCGGATGCTAAGTTACAAAAGTCTGTCACATCTGTCGGGTTTGTACAAGTTTTATTTATAGCTCCACTGGGCGCTACCGTTAACGTCAGCTTCCCGGTATTATACATCCCCGCATTGCGTGTGGCTTCCATCGTGGCTCCATCATCATCCCCACTTACCGTTATTGTCCACTTCCCGGTAGCAGAGGGATTAGATATCTTGATGTCTCCCGTTTGCAGATCATCCCAGTCTTCCGCAAAGGTGTTTTTTTGCATATAGAACACACTCTGCGCGGTTGCTAAGTCCCCTAGGGTTTGCACAGCTTCTGCCATGCGGGAGCGTTCTACGGCTTTGGTATATTGCGGCAGTGCAATAGCCGCTAATATAC
This sequence comes from Elusimicrobiaceae bacterium, assembly GCA_045604045.1. Taxonomy (GTDB): domain Bacteria; phylum Elusimicrobiota; class Elusimicrobia; order Elusimicrobiales; family Elusimicrobiaceae; genus Avelusimicrobium. The sequence goes on from JAZUNI010000089.1 coordinate 40,253, forward strand.
CGATAATGAGTACTACTACGAGTAACTCAATCAACGTAAAACCTACGTTATTTTCTTTCATTGTTTTAACTCCTTTTTTTAGTTTGCTTTCCCACACTACGTGTGAGATAGAGCCTATTTTGCTTATCTATTCAACAACATAGAACCGGCAGCCCGGCTCATAGAAGTATCGTACGAAAAAAAAAACACGTCAAGCATTATTTTTTCTACGACGAGAAAACAACAAAGAAAATATCCCTGAACTTGTTTCAGGGTCTTCCACGCACGCTGTTAAGCCGGTGCGTACACAACTACAAGCGTGGAAGATCCTGAGCAGCTACTCCTCAGGAATACTTTTTGTTTTAGTTTTATTACCTAAAGGCTGACCCCTCATCCGGGCTACGCCCACCTTCTCCCGCAAGGGGAGAAGGGAACAACTTTTATTGTTAGGCTTACGCCTGACCTATATACTAGCAACTCTATGAGGGCAGTCCCCGGGGCTGACGCACTCGCCCCTCTCCCTCAAGGTAGCGGGTACATTAAAACGAGCGGGGGTTGCTTTTAACACAGCGGACTTATATCCTTTATTGTCAGGTAAAACCTGACCTACATTTTCTGCTTCACCCCCCCACCCGGCTCGCTGTACTTCCCCCACAAGGGGGGCAGCATAGAAGTTATCCACAGCATCCACAACCATTTCAAGATATCAAAAAAAAAAAACAAGTCAAGCCTTAAAAATTAAAGACGCAACTTGCATTTACAAAAAGCGGAAGTTTTCCAAAAAAGTTCCTACTTTTAGATTGGAGAATAAAAAATATTTCTTTTCAAGCCAAAGGGCCTAGCCCGTTTCTAGGCCCAAAGACCCTCGCGCTCACATTATAATCTTGGTATAGTAATAATATATGAAACCAATGAAATATGCTTCTTTAGTTGTTTTTTTATCGGCAGGGTTGATGGCTCCTGCCTACGGGCAAAAGTTCCCTACGGCTATTGGCCCTGTCACAACAAACCGCTTCATAGCTAATAACCGCTCGGGGAATATGTATCATACTGCCCTTAGAACCACGGCTGCCAAACAGATCCTGAATGCTCGTTTTATTTATACAGAAGAAGTGCGCCAGGCCAGCCAAATGTATCAAAATATTAGCCGTTTGAGCTTATCAAATGCGAGACAACAAGCTTTACGGAAAGATATTCAGGAGAATATTATCAATCATACACTACGTACTAACTTACTAGCCCATTTGGACAAAAATAATAAGGAAGCCATGCTCAATGATTTGGCAGAATATTATCATTTGCTTCCGAAATATATTCCTACTTTTAACGCAAGCACCAACCCTGCAGAAACATTTGCGTGGGATGCAATAAGCTACTTGCGCACCAATCCCCATAAACCCAACTGGGCCTTGCGCCAAGTGCTTAGAACCCCCGAGGTAGACGTGACCCTCAAGCAACAAATAAAAAAATTGCTCGCTAAAAATGCAATCCCTACGCAAGGAATAGAAGAAGATGTCAATGCCTTGCGAAAAGCCTATGAGCAATATACACAAACATTAGCCTCTGCGCAGAAAGATCCAAGCGTTGAGGAAACGATCAATATCTATAAACAGCTTGGGGAAGAACTGACCATGTTTGCAACCCTGCATGGGCGGGCCCCCCTGTGGGAAGTAGAAGAAGAACGTGATTTATATAACCGTTTTGAAACATTGTTGTATCAAAACCGTTCCAATGAGTTTGAGTTAATTATGCCTTATTTAGAAAAGTTATATATATTTGCAGAAAACTTTCCTTCAGCTCGGTTGGATGAAGCCACCACGTTGCTGGATTTGGAACATTTTGTTAAAAAATATGGGGAATTACCCCAAGGGGTGCGGCTACGTGATTTAATGAATCAACGCCCAAGCGAAGCTTTTCTTTACGAGCTAATGGTATATTGGAAGCGCCACAGCTCCACCTTTCAAGACAAGATAAACAAGTGGACCTTCCCACAAATTGAAGATCCAACCTATCCCTCCTATTATTAACACAAAAGCCCCGCATTATCTGCGGGGCTTTTCTATAACGATTACACCTATTTATATTCCAATTTGGTAAGCTTATATGTACGAGGCCCGCGCGGCAATTGCGCCTCAAACACTTCCCCTTCTTTTTTACCAAGTACTCCATTGGCTAAAGGGGACTTTACGGAAAGAAGGCCTTTGTCTGGATTGGCTTCTGACGGACCGACCAAGGTATAGGTAAATTCAATGCCCGCAGCTTGATCCTCTATGGTAACAGTAGCGCCAATGCGCGCCTCGCTTTTATCCACCGTCAAGTCGTCGGTAATTTCAGCGTTACGCAAACGCATTTCCAATTCGTTAATTAAAGAAAGGGTTTGAGCTTGCTTTTCTTTAGCGGCGTGATATTCGGCATTCTCTTTTAAATCACCTTGGGCGGCCGCGGCCCCTATTTCTTCGGCTAACTGAGCCTTTACCTCTTTTAATTCTTTGAGTTGCAATAACAACTCTTCATACTTTTTGCGACTTACATAAAATACTTCTGCCATAATCTACTCCTTCTGTTATAAGTTTACAATTTCAAAAGGCAGATTTCAACTATAGGCACAGGGGAAAATTTCTTGCTATAATACTGGTATGAGGCGTTTTATATACTTATGGATAGGTGTGTTATTGAGCTCCCTTAGTACAGCATGGGGACAAGAACATGACCATGTTAAAATTGCCCAACAAAATATACCCGCCGTGGTAACCGTAAATGTTTTAAATAAAGATACAAGCACTCTGACCGGAACCGGCTTTATGGTAGCAAGTGACGGCTGGATTATTACCAATCAACATGTTTTAAAAGATGCTCTTTATACAAACCTTACCTTTGGGAACGGAGCTGTTTCAGGGGAGGCGATTCTCGTCGCACAAGATCCCCAGGTAGACTTGGCGCTACTTAAAATAGAGGCAAAGCACATGCCACATGTTACGTTAGATACGTCCGACAAAGTATCACCCGGGCAAACAATTACTGTGATTGGAAACCCTCGGCGTTTACAAAATACGGTAACCTCAGGCATTATTAGCCAGCTACGCACACAAGCCGATGGAACATTGTGGCTGCAAATTAGCGCCCCGATTTCCCCCAGTTCCAGCGGGAGCCCTCTATTTAATGCGCAAGGGAGAGTGATTGGAGTCGCCTGTGCAAGCTTAACTGGCAGTGGCAACCAAAACCTTAACTTCGCTATTCCCGTACGCTATATAAGACAGCTGATGAACGAACACGCTATTGTCACGTCAACGGCTGACGCGTTATTCACAGAGCAACACCCCTTTTGGCGCCATGTACAAAAATCGTGGCAAATTAGCAAGCGGCTGTTACGCCGCTGGTGGTATGGAAATTAGTATAAGACAAAGGATATTTGTATGAAAAAAAGAATTTTTAAAATTGGCGGCGGTATACTTTGTACGGTGATCGTAATATTTTTATTATTACCTTTTTTAGAAACAGAAGGGATATCTTCCAAATCCACCACCAAAACATTTCCCCAAGTATCATCTGAAAATCCGCTAGCTAAACTAGTCAAGAGGTTGGCCCCTTTGTTTGGCAGTAAAGAACGCCGCCAAGCCTTACTACCTGCACAAGCCGATCCCCAACAAGCCCCGGCTTGGCAAGCTTTGTACCTTCAGCCAACAAGTTCCTCCCAAGAGTTGCAAAACAACGAAATAGCATTTACGGCCCCTGTCAATGTCCCCCCCACCCAAGAACCTTTTGATTATGCGGATGCCTCTTTTCAAACCGATCAAGGAGAATGGGTACTGGTGAAGCAAACAGCCCCTCAAAGTAGCACCCCGGGAATGCATGAAATAAATGTACATGAAAATCCATTTGACCGCTATTTAAAACATGAACGGGCACGCCACGTTCAACCGGCCACCCCCGCTCAGGCCATTCCAGATTCTAAATGGGCACGTTTCACTAAACCGCTACATTACCTATTTTCCGGGAACGAAACCCCACGCCCCGTTTCAACTTCCTCGGTACAGATTTACAGAGAAGGATCTTCCCTACCGAACACTTCCGCTAACCATGAAAAGACAACTAATACAACCGGGCAAATTAAAAATTCTTCGTATGGACAAATTCAAGTTCCTTTGCCCAACAGTTCCCCTTTACAATGGGCTCAACTTACCCCTAAGGAACGTGAACAAATAACAGAACGTCATGCGGCGCATGAATTTTCTCAGTTGCTTAGCGGAGAGCGCATTGCTGAGGACGCTGCTGAAACCTTGGCAAATGCCAAGTACCCTAACCCCCAAAATAAGCAAGAACAACAGGAAAAAGAAGAATACAAAAAACGTATGAGCGAGGAAAGCAAACAGCAAATTAGAGAAGGACTACTGGCCAACATCCAAGCTAATGCGCTGGGAAAAGAAGAAATGGATGAACTAGGCTATATGACGGGATGCAAAGATACTTCGTTGCCAGCTGATACCAGTGCGTGCTCACCTGATAAAGAACAAACCCCCACCCACACACCACAAGAAAAGTTACAAGCCCAGCAACTACAAAATGCACAGACTTTTTTTGAACAGACCAACTACATTTTGCCGCAAGGACTACCCTTTACAGTAGTATTAGGCCCCACCCACGCGGAAAACTTACAATACATGGCCGCCAATCCTACCACGCAGCAAACCGGGGAAATGTACCAATTTATGTATGAGCAACAACATTGTTCCGAACGTCCCTGTTACTGGGTCCCTAACTTGCAACAAGAGGACCCGCAACTAGCAGAGGCGTTATTTACTGTAAATAACGCACATTTAAAAACAGATCCGCTACATACCTATAATGCGTATGTTGAGTCCTTTTTACAACACAAGGCCAAACAGGCGGGTGAAAATATCTCGCCGGAAGAGTGGGAACAATGGAAAAAAGAGGTGCAGCAAAATCGCCCCAATTGGGTGCCTTATACGGAAGATCAACTCAAGCAAATGCATGAAAATACCAAGAAGGCCTTGGCTTCTTCGGAAACAGATTTATCCGCTCCGGAGCCTGTGTTTCCCTTCGTAACGGACCCGGCTGTAGCTCCGCAAGTGGCGCAGCTTATTGGGCCTGCCAGCTTTGTATATAACAATATATCGTTGGTAAATTCAACCACCGCCTTAGAAGCTGGCGCCCAAATGACAGAGTCTTTAGTGCAAAACGTAAATAATGCCAAAGAAGTATTTAACCAGGTAACCAAAGGCGCAATTAACGAAGGAGTACGTGCTCAAATCAATCAACAAATCAGTAACCAAAATAAAAGCGGAGGCGGTTTTGCTGGATTATTGAATTTTTTTAAAACAACTCCCCAAAAATAAAGGTTTAATTTACGCTTAAAAATGGGTATAATTGGGATAGGCTCATCCTAGTGAGGAAACAATATGAAAAAAGTATGTCTAATAGTAGCGGGGTTAGCAATGTGCTTGGCTGCCTGTCACCACAAACAACCCACTTATGATCGTAATGACCCTAACCAAGACTATGAACGCTTTATCAATTCCCATGTTTTTGCAGCGTGTGAAGCCGTCGGGAAGCCTTATGCGCGCTATTCTCTAGCAGAACTGCTACAAACCCCTTCTGGTGATAACGCTGCCTATAAAATTAAATTTATTCACGGGCCCTGCAATGGTGTAACGGTCTGGACGACGGAAGTAATTACCAAAACGAAACCCATCGAGGATGCTTCCTTACTACCTATTGGGACCCAAGTATTACGCAATTTTGACAACCCTAAAGAACCGGACAATAAGGATGTCACGGACCACTGGAACCGGGCCGTAGTGCTGGGTACTAATCGTGCTAAGCAGGGAATTATTGATTTAGGGTTTCCACGGGATCGAAATGATTTTTTCCCGGCAAGGGAAAGTGTTTATGTACATAATGTGCGCTATATTGTAGCACCTGCGCCGAAAGATGTACGTCAATTTATAAATTAAATTAGGAGATAAATTATGAAATTCATTCGTTTTTGTATAGGTTGTATGTTGGCAATGGGACTGGCCCCTTTTGCGTCTGCCGCTGATGGGGACCCTATTTCCACGGAAACATTGCTAATAGATGTTCCAACGGCTGAAGTACTGGACCGCTATCAAGCGGCCTTTCAGACCCGTGTGTATGAACATGGCACCGTAATGGAGAGCATTGATTTTGGAGTATATCCTCGCCTAAATATTGGGGTGAGTCTAGCCATTGACAATTGGATTGGATCTTCCCATTCTGTTAAGGTATTAGATCCGGACTTTCAAGCCAAATGGAAAATATATGATGGTAGCCTTTATTTGCCCGCTATTGCCATTGGGTATGATGGACGCCGCTATGGTTATGGATATGACAAAGACACCCGCGAGTATACGCGCTCCAAGCGCTATTTGGACAACCGCAAAGGGGGTTATTTAGCATTATCGCGTGAAGTGTTTGTGCCGGGGCTCAACCTAACGGCTGGTGCGAATTTTTCAGACTTTGACTGGGATGAATTTTATATGTTTACCGGTATTTTTTATAAAGTTTTACCACAAGTCAGCCTAATGACAGAATGGGATAATATTCGCAATATTCGGGATTCGCGCTTAAACATGGGGGCACGTTTTTATTTACACCCCTCTCTAGCGCTGGATGCCGCTTTCCGTCGCATTGGCCGTGGCGATGAAAGCGAACGAATTTTGCAGCTGCGCTATGTAACTACTTTCTAAAACTTGTATGAACCAAATTAAAGGATCATCCTCGTTTCAACGACGCACGATTTTTATTAAAAAAAATCTACAAATCCGTTATATGGTTTTGATGGTTGTGTGCGTATTGTGTGGACTAGCCATTATGGGGTTGGAATTAACAGCCACCTTAAACGACTTGTTTGATGCCTACCCTGTATTAGTGCAGCCCATTTATGATGAGTTCATCCCGATTGTTTCTGATTTCTTCTATAAAATTGCCATCTATGTATTACTTGTGATAATTATATCGACCATTATATCACACAAAATGGCGGGCCCCGTATATCGGTTTGAACAGACCTGCAAAGAAATTGCCAAGGGAAATTTTTCCCAACGGGTTCACCTGCGTAAAGGGGACCAACTTATAGAATTACAAGATGAATTCAACCATATGATGGACGTAATAGAGGAACGTTTAAAACATAGCAAGCCCTCATAATATGATGAAGAAACTTCTGTTATTAATGAGTATCACCTTAGCTGCCGCCAGTGCGATGGCGCAGAGCAACTATGGGGTGCAATTTTCCAGCTTGCTTAGTGACAATCTATCCCTAGAAAGTGCTATACGCCTAGGGCTAGAAAATAATTCCGACTTTTTAGCAGCCAAGGAAGAAATTACGATTGCCGAACAAAAATTAAGTGAGGCCAAATTTCGATATTTGCCTCAATTTGCCGTGCAGGGTACTGCCACTTGGTATGATGCAGATTCCGCCTTAGTACTGCCGGAACCGGGTATTAGCCGCTTGCTCCCAGCTACCAATTCGCTAGATTCTAAGCGTTTCTATGGGGTGGGAGTGACTGCCACGCAATACCTCTACTCCGGAGGACGCATCAACGGCACCCTGAAATCAGCCCGTGCTAATTTAAAACAAGCCCAAAGCCGCTACGAAACGGTCAAAAACGCGGTAGTGTTAGACATTAAAAAATCATTTACAAATGTGCTGTTTGCACAAGAAAATGTAGCATTAACCAAGCGCGTGTGGGAACAGGCAAAACGCGCTTACTTTTCTACAGAACCATGGACCCGAATTCGCCAGCAAGCCTTGTTATCTCAGCTAAAAGCCCGCTATCACCAAGCGCAACGTGAATTAACGGCGGCCCAACTTGCCTTACATATAAGCCTAAATAAAGAGCTGAACGTGCCTATTACTATTTCAGGCACGCTGGAACCTGTGGCTGTAGAGGGTGATTTGCCTCATTTTCAATTATGGGCTACGGAATTTCGTCCGGAACTAAAATCGGCCATTTACGCGTTAGAATTAGATAGCATCGCCATTGATTTGGCACTTTCCAAACGCTATCCCGATATACTGCTTAATGCTTCTTATGAGCGGGTGGGAGATTCGGATTTAGATGACGAAAACAAGCAAGTTTCATTAGCGGTACGGTTACCCATCCCATATACGTTTTCACAACAAGTAAACCAAAAAAAGGCCGAACAGAGAAAGAGTACTTTGCGTCGGGCAGCTATTGAAGACAAAATTCATGTGCAGGTAGCCTCCAGCTTTGAGCAAATGCGTTTTTGGCAACAAGAAGTATTAGACCAGAAAGAAACGTTTGAACAGCTAACCACGCTTATCAATCGGGCTACTAAAAATACCGCTCAAAATGAGGTAGCTTCTTTAGAAGCCCGACGTGATTATTTAGACATTGGACAAGCCTACTTGCAAGCTTTACGTGAAAACCATATCGCCAAAGCCCAACTAGAATGGGCGATAGGTAAGGATTTATAATGAAACTAGCCCGCCTATTTATAGCTTGTATCTTAGGCGGGTTTTGTACCCTGCCCGGGGCCGCCTTAACCCCCGCTAAGGATGATGCTATTTTGCGCGAATTTCTATGGCAACGCTTCGTCAATTTACCCAGTAAACAACGCCCGCAAATTGGACTAGCTCTTTCCGCCGGTGGGGTGCGCGGGTTTGCCCATGTGGGGGTGCTGGAAGTACTGGATAATGCCCAAGTGCCTATTGACCGCGTGGCGGGAACTTCTATGGGATCCGTTGTAGGAGGACTATATGCGGCAGGACTGCCTACAGACAAATTGTGGGAATTAGGCGATCATATTACCATCAGCACAATCACCCCCGATTTTAATATGACGGGATTATTTCGTCTTCTTTTTCAGCGCAAGTTGCCTACCTCGGCTAATTTATCAAAATTTTTTGAAGAACAATTAGGTAACATGCAATTTGAAGATATGCCCATCCCTTTTTCGTGCTCAGCCATGGATGTAAAAACAGGGGAAAAAGTGCTTTTTAATTCCGGTCCATTAGCTATTGCGGTGCGCGCAAGCATGAATTTACCCGGCGTCTTTGAACCTGTGGAATACCGGCACCGAGCCTTGGTAGATGGGGCCGTGGTAGATTATCTGCCCGTAGAATCGGTGCAACAAATGGGAGCCAATTATACGATTGCTTCCGTAACGCCCTTTGATTTTTCTTCCAAAACGCCCACCAGCATTTTGGGATACGTCAACCGCGTAAATGATGTGCGCGCAGCCGCCATGATTGAGGAATCCGCCCGCAAAGCTGATTTTGTATTTACCAACCGCGTGTTAGATACCGGCACGTTAGAACTTAGTAAATTACACCAAGCCGGGGAAGTAGGCGTGAAGGAAGCCTATTCTAAATTAGGAGCACTGCAAGAGGATATCTTGCTGTTTGCCTTGCCTTATGTGTTACCGAAATAAACTAATTTTAGGAAGTATGTATTTGCTTTTGCTAGGTGGATGCAGCACCTTTCAAAATGGGTTTTTGGGGTTTGCACCGGTAGGAGACAAGCAGGAATATGTTCGCGCGCGTACGCTATACAATCAACAAAAGTACGAACAAGCGGTGGAAGAACTAACACAATATATCTATAAAGCCGGCAACGTAAAACGCCGCGAAGCACGCGCGTACCGTTTACTGGGGATGAGCTACGAAAAACAAAACCGTTTAGATAAAGCGTTAGAAACTTATTTAGAAGCGTTGGAATTTCACCCTAAACACGTGCCGCTACTCATTGCCGCAGCAAGCCTGTACCAACGAACTGGATTATTTAATAAATCCCAAGAACTTTATGCGAGGGCCCTGGCACAAGAACCCAATAATTTAGAGGCCCTAGCCGGACAAGCGGAAAATTACCGCGCGTTTGGATTTTTCTCGCAAGCGCGCAAGTACTATGATCAATTCTTTGAACTTAATCCGCATGCCAACCCCCAGTATCGGGCCCGGTATGCTTCTACTTTTTTAAACCAAAGTAATTTTGAGCAGGCCTTTATTCACAGTACCATGGCTTTGACCGAAGATCCGCTTCAACCCGATTATTGGTTAATCCACGCTAAGGCTGCCTTTGGTATGAAATATTTTGACGAAGCAACAGCTTCTATTAATACGGCGCTCTCCTTGGCCCCAAAGCGCACGGATTTGCAGTTTTATAAAATTATGGGGGCTTACCAAAATAAGCATTTTGCAAGCTCCCTTCAACTGGTCAAACAACTACTTAAACAACATCCGGATAATCAGTTAGGCTGGCTGATGCAAGCCCTCAATGAATGGCAATTAAAACGCCCCAACACGGCTCGTGCCCATTTGCGTTGGTGCGTAGAGATTGACCCCAATTCTTTTACCGGAAAAGTGGCCACTAAATTATTAGAAGAATGGAAATAGTTTCCTAATATATAGCAAACAGCCCCGGGTAACCGGGGTTGCTTTTGTGTTGTATATAGACAACCCCCGGCATAGCCGGGGGTTGTCAAATAAGTGTTTGTTAAAATCTAAACTACTAAGGTTTAGGCACAAACGGTTTTTTGTCCGGTTTGCTATCTGTGGTAACTAATTCTAATTCCTCCAATAGTAACGCCGGCGTGGTAACTGTTTGGGAGGGAAGTTCTTCCCCGGTTAAACGGATATGAGAGACTGCCGGGGTATCCCCTACGGCTAAAATATCGCGCAGGGAACGGGTAGTTAAATCCCCGATTTTAAGCCCGTGTACAAACTCGCTTCTGCCGTCCACATACACTTTCTCTAACATAAACAGGTAATCACTGTCCGGCTTAGGCCATTGGTGGATAATATAGCCGTACTCCAAATTCAACGCTTGGCAACGGGCTAACAATTGCTGCCACAAGTCATTCCAATTAAGAGGATGTTCCGGCTCCACACGTACGTTAGTAAGCCGTTCCCGTGGCAGGGACTGGTAAGTAGCCCGTGCATGCCCATTGCTGGGAATTTTTCCGCCAAACGGGCGGGTGGTACGGGGCAAATCTACCACGCGGCCATTTTCTACCAGTTTTAATGTTTCAGCTGCTACCCCCTCATCATCCACCGGCATAAAACCACCCAACGGGGTTTGCTTATCCGCACGGAGCAAAGGTTCATCCCACACGGTAATTCCGGGGGACATAATACGTTGCCCGGACACCTCAAAACGCCCTTTTTGAGGGTCTTCTTCCCCTCCTGCCGACACCAGTGCTTTTAAGTTTTGAAAGTTTTTGACAAGTTGCTCTTGGATAAACCAACCTGCTGCCTCCGGCATGAGTAAAACAGGTCCCACATAATTTTCCCCTTCTTTGGCCGTATAAAAGGATTGCAACTCTTGTAAAAAACTGGTTGTAGAAGTGGCGGCAAGTTCTTGATTTTCTACGGAAAAATCAGACAGCCACAGGCTCCTACTATATTGGCGCTTAAATCCTTCTTTATTACGCAACCGAGCCGACCAGGCCACTTGCACAGCAAATTTAGAAGTTTGATAAAATCCCCCCCGGCTATTTAAATAATACGTATTTTGTTGTACCGGAAAAACACTTACCGTAAATTGTTCCAAATACGGCACCTCTTTGCCGAGAGCAGACTGCTCTTTTACCCATTTCTGCATTTGTTTTAAATCATAAGAAGGCAAGGAAGGTATTTCCTCTACATATTGGGCTTGTTTGGCAGGGAGCACATCAGGTAGGCCTTCTTTGTTTGCTGTTTGCTTTGTGCGTTCGTAGGCTTGCTTTTGTTGATAGGTTTCTGCCGCAAAGGTATAGGCTTTATCGGTTAATTGCCAAAGCGATTGACGCACCCCTTTATAGCTTTTGGGAAGATCACCCGCCTGGCGTGGCCGGTAAGCATGTTGGCTATAATAAGCCTCATGCGCATAACCCATACTGTCTTGTTGGGCATTTCCTATATCTACCCACACGTAGGCATTTAACTGGCTATCACGTACTTCCTGCGCGTAAAGAGCCCCAAAGGAAGCTGCCGTGCCTGCCCCCGTGTTGATTTGTTCTAACTTATACGCCATAAAATAAGGTTTTTCCACCCCGGGCCGGCGCAATTTGGCCATAGAACGCTTGATTTCATCTTGCATGGCACGCATATATATGTTATCCGGCAAAGTAGCTCCGTGGGAAAACCACGTACAACACAATAATCCCACTATAAGTCCGTACTTTTTCATGTTATTTCCCCTCCTGGCTTGGCGGTGGAAGTAAGGGGGGCTTGGAGCCGGTCTTGCCCGTCTTTTCAATTTCTAATTTACGTAGCAAGACACTGGGAGCAATGCCGCTAACCGGCACCCAGCCCGATTCCGCCCCGCAGGAGCCATTAAAGACAGCATAGTCATCGGCTACCGCAAGTACCTCGTTAAAACTGGCTAGCGGCGTACCCACCATATCAGCCCCGCGAAGCACCTCTTTGCGCCCGTCCGGATAAATACGATACACAAGCGTGGGCGTTAATTTAAAGGTTTGGGGATAATCCGTATTAGTCATTGTGAATCCGCCGGATAAATCTTCAATAATTAAACCATACGGTTTTTGTTGGCGCTTAATTTCCGCCAAAAGCTGCTGTTCCAATTCGTCATATGAAACGGTTTGCGAAGCAAGCACCCGTGTGTTTCCCATGCGCGCTACCGGGCGTTTGCCGATAGCCCCGCGGCCATGACCGTTGGAAGTGGCAAACCCTTTAATGGGACTGGCACTCATTAAAAAACCTTTTAAGATTCCGTTTTCTACGAGCGTAACCGGACGGGCTTTAGACCCTTCCTCATCATAATAATAAAATCCGCGCAAGGGGATTTGGTTAAAAGAAGGTAGCGTGGCGTCGTCCACAATCGTTAATAATGGGGCAACCACTTGCTGGCCCACCTTATCGGTAAATGTTTTGCCGAACGAATCCTCTTTTTGGCGATGACCTTCCACCCGATGGCCCAACACCTCGTGCACAAAGACGGCCATGGCACGATTTTTAAGAATCGCTGGCACCGTGATAGGATCCGCTTCCGGCGCTTGGGTAAGGGCTTGCAGCTCAGCAATGCTTTGGGCCACATCCGCTAGTAATTTTTCCGCACTGGGCAACTGATCCTGCTGCAACACATCATATGTTTGGGAACGCTCCAAATTAGCTCCATCGGCCGTTTTACCTTCCACACTATACATAAGGCGGGCACGTCGCTGCGGCAGTTTGAGTTGCGTGCCTACACTATCTACAAAATAACGGTAACCTGTGATATAAGAAAACGAGAAACTACTATTCAAAATAAAAGGCTTATTTTGAGTAAGTGCTGAGGCACTAATGAGCATTTTTTCAATTTTGTCTACGTCAAAAACAAGGGGTTCTTCGTCTTGACAAAACGTTTCTTTAGGTGGGAAAACAAAGTCCGGCGAGTCATCAGCCCGGCTGGAAGCGGTTTGGGCATCGGCACGCACGCGGTTAAAATCTTGCTGGGCTTCTTCGGCTGCTTGTTGGGTTAAACGCCATACGGCGGTAGTAAAGGCTTTGCCGGTGCCCTCTATGGCGGGCATTTCCCCTGCTTTTAAGGAGTAATAAGTGCGGTCTTTTTTGAGGGTGCGGGTATTATCCATGCGCGGACTGCCGGCACGAGCTTGCACCTGTAGAAAGCGGTTTTGGGTAAGTCCTTTGTAAGCGACGCCTTGCTCTTGTACTTCTACAGTGCCTTGCTCATATTCATGATAGTTATAAGCGACGTAATAAATGGGCGGATTTTGCTTTTTAAACGCTTTCATACTGCGTTTTAATTCCGCCGACAAAAGTTGAATGGGTTGTTGGTCTTGCACACGGCAAGGGGTTTGAGCGGGTAGCCACAACGGCCCCCCAAGTAAACAAATTAAAAAAAGATACTTTTTCATAGGGATATTGTAGCAAAAAGCAATGCAAGGGACGGATAAAAATGCTAGAATAAGTAAAGCATTTTGTGCTGAGGTAGCTCAACTGGCAGAGCAACGGTTTTGTAAACCGTAGGTTGTGGGTTCGACTCCCATCCTCGGCTTTTTTCTTTGGCTTTTTGCCATATTTTACAAGTTAGGAGTATTACTCTATGGAACCTGTTACTACCGGCGTATCCATTGCTATGTGGATCGCGTTTTGGGTCATTGTATTAGCCGCCCTGTTTATTGACTTAGCCGTCATGAACAAACATAAAGGTCATGTCTCTATCAAAGAAGCAGCCGGAATGGTCAGT